>NZ_JBWNLD010000002.1:0-739053 GCF_056521145.1 Klebsiella sp. CSG-1
TAGCGTGCTGATATGGCTCAGTTGGTAGAGCGCACCCTTGGTAAGGGTGAGGTCCCCAGTTCGACTCTGGGTATCAGCACCAGTTTTTAGGTTAAAGTTCGGCACTTAGAAAGAATTTGCCTGGCGACGAGAGCGCGGTGGTCCCACCTGACCCCATGCCGAACTCAGAAGTGAAACGCCGTAGCGCCGATGGTAGTGTGGGGTCTCCCCATGTGAGAGTAGGGAATTGCCAGGCATCAAATAAAGCAGAAGGCTCAGTCGAAAGACTGGGCCTTTTTGCTTTTCTGATTTTCAGCACCACGCGGAGATACTGTACAGTAGCGAGATATCTCCCGGCCAGGCCAGTATAGTCGCCACAAATATTCTGATAAACGAACGGCAATTAAACTAAAAAGGGCTCAGTCTTCGACTGGGCCCTTTGTTTTAGCTGCAGTTTCTGCATGCTTCCAGGATAAAAATTAGCGGGTCAGGGCCACAATACCCAGTGTCAGGCCTGCAACGGCTGCGGCACCTCCTGCAATGGCGCCTGCTGTCTCCCAGTTATCCTGAGTGGTCCCTTTCATACAGGTATTAGTATGGACTAATCGCCCCTGAGAATCATAGACCGGTACGCAGGGGGAGTCGTGGGCACAGCCGGCGAGCAGCGTCGTCAGCAGCGTCACTAAAATAAATTTGTTCATGGTAGGCCTCTGAATAATCCGTCGGGTTGTACCGCTGTCGATATATGACGGAATAGCCTATTTTACCATCGACAATATCAAGGTCAGCGGCCGAAATAATATCAATTTATGTTCAGGGTAAATATCGTGGAGATCGCACTGGGATTATGAGGAAAATATGCAGAATAAAATAACGAAAGAGAAGTAAGAGCCATATTATTAGTCGGCCGATAATATAACAAATTGATTTCTAACATATCCGTATATTGGTTGCCGGGCGAAAAAGTGTGAAGCGAAACCTGCGTGTAAACGAAGTGCTTACTTATGTTGGCGGTATTTTCTATCCCGCTTATTGGTCGTGGCTTAACATCAGGGCCAAATGCCGCCCCAGGTATGCAGCCACAGAAGCCACTACAACAGGATGCCAGGGCCCAGATGAAATCTCCATTGAGGCAGGCCATCAATGCGCTCCTGGTGCATCAGAGAGGGTTTTGTCGCAATCTGAGAGCAAGGTCTTTTCCAGGTGCATATCGAACCGGAGATGGGGTGTGTTCTCAAGCCCGTTTGATCGTATGCGCACTGGCGGTGGCGGGTCCGGATTTGATTGCAGGTACTGTGTCAGTACGCTATGAGTCTGGTCACCCGATTGATAAGCTTAAAGTTAAAACTGGTAGCCCTGGCGAGTTCAATAATGGCCAGGAGGCAGGCACAGGAGTCTCATTCCCCCGCGGCTGATATATTAAGTTGCGATAGTGCTTAACGCGCAGACAGGAGAGAGATACGCAGCGACTTTGCTTTCGCTTTATTTTCTATTACGTTCGGGTATACGGTCTGGCAGGTGTGATTTGATAAAACGGCTGCCCGGATTTGAGATTACTCTCTTTGGCAAAGTGGCATTGCAGAGTCATGCTGCTGCGCAGTGATCTGCACTTCAGCGATGCGAAATACCGATATCCGCCCTGGCAGCCGGAGAAATTCGATATGTCAGATAATAAAAAGGCGCTTCCCCATGCCGAAGAGCGCCTTTTATAACAAGCAATTAACTGATTAGTATCAGTTCATGCCGTATTTTTTCAGTTTCTTACGCAGAGTACCGCGGTTGATGCCCATCATCAGGGCCGCACGGGTCTGGTTACCACGGGTGTATTGCATCACCATGTCCAACAGGGGCTGTTCAACTTCAGCCAGTACTAGCTCATACAGGTCATTCACATCCTGACCATTCAGTTGAGCAAAATAGTTCTTCAGTGCCTGTTTAACCGAGTCACGCAGGGGTTTTTGAGTTACCTGATCCTGAGAGTTAACGGTAGAAACGGTCAGTACGTCAGAATTTACGCGTTGTTCGAACATAGTTCTGTCAGCTCTTTATTTCTGTTTACGCAAAATTTTCGAAGTATGCCTCCAACGCCTCCAGCTGATCGCTGGCATCCTCTATGGCGTTGAATGTGCGCCGAAACTGGTCATTTGGGGCGTGCTCCTGTAGATACCAGGAGACGTGTTTACGTGCAATTCGGTACCCTTTTGCCTGGCCATAAAAGTCATGCAATTCCCGAACATGCGCGCAAAGCAAACGCTTAACCTCTGCCAATGGCAGCGGGGGCAGCAGCTCCCCAGTGTCCAGATAATGCTGGATTTCCCGAAAGATCCAGGGTCTTCCCTGAGCTGCGCGGCCTATCATAAGGGCATCAGCCCCCGTATAGTCGAGCACAGCTCTGGCTTTAAGCGGGTCAGTAATGTCACCATTCGCGATAACCGGAATGGAAACTTTCTGCTTAACTGCCCGAATACTGTCGTATTCAGCGTCTCCGTTAAACAAACAGGCGCGGGTGCGTCCGTGAATAGTCAGAGCCTGAATGCCACACTCTTCAGCCAGTTGGGCAATTTCTACACAGTTACGGTGTTCCGGCTCCCAACCGGTGCGAATCTTGAGTGTCACGGGAACGTCCACTGCCTTGACGACCGCCGTCAGGATTAACTTCACCTGATCGGGATACTGCAAGAGGGCTGAACCTGCGAGCTTGCGATTCACCTTTTTCGCCGGGCACCCCATATTAATATCAATAATCTGGGCACCGCTTTCCACGTTAATACGGGCGGCTGCGGCCATCTCTTCCGGTACGCTACCGGCGATTTGCACGGTACGAATACCGGGCTCATCCACGTGCACCATCCGTAAACGGGATTTGTCGCTCTCCCAAACCTGCGGGTTGGAGGACATCATCTCGGAAACGGTTAAACCTGCTCCCATCTCGTAGCACAGCGTCCTGAATGGTCTGTCAGTAATGCCAGCCATAGGCGCTGCGATCAGGCGATTTCTGAGCTGATAGTGTCCGATGCGCATGAGTTAAGAAATGACCATACTGTGACTGCAAGGCGGCGTATATTACGCATTTTTTGCACGAGATGAAAGGCCAAACTTTGAGCAATCCTCTGTCACAGATCAATGAATCCCACATCGATAGAAAAGAGATGGATAAATTATCATATTAATCATCACCTTAATCGGTGGTGGATAATTTGTGTCCATTTATAAAATCGCAAAACTTCTCGATTTTTCTTAGAAAAAGGGCACTGTTAACGGCATAAAACGCTGTTTTTGTAGTCAAAAAAGCGCATCGTAATGCGATCTGGCTCCCATTTCTTGACGTCATTCAGCGGTTACTGGAAACAAAAAAGCGGCCCGCAGGCCGCATTCCAGAGTTACTTTCTGCGGCCGGTGATCCGACACCACTCTTCTTTCTCCACCACCGGGTCGAGGGCAAAGCGATCGGCATAGGCTTCGCAGACGCTTTCCGCCTGGCTGGCGAGAATACCGGAAAGGCCCAGCAAACCGCCTGAAACGGGCAGCACGCTGATTAACGGGGCCAGCTCACGTAATGGCCCTGCCAGGATGTTGGCGACCACCACATCGGCGCTGAGCGCTTCTGGCTGATCCTGCGGTAAATAGAGCTCCAGACGATCGGAGACACCGTTACGCTCGGCATTATCACGGCTGGCCTGAATTGCCTGCGGGTCGATATCAATACCGACAGCTTTTGCGGCACCCAGCTTCAGCGCCGCAATCGCCAGAATGCCCGAACCGCAGCCGAAATCGATAATCGTTTTACCCGTCAGATCCAGTCCGTCCAGCCATTGCAGACAGAGCGAGGTGGTCGGGTGCGTGCCGGTACCAAACGCCAGGCCCGGGTCGAGCATCACGTTGACTGCGTTTGCATCCGGTACTTCGCGCCAGCTTGGGCAAATCCACAGCCGTTCGCCGAAACGCATTGGGTGGAAATTGTCCATCCATTCACGTTCCCAGTCTTTATCTTCCAGCTGCTCGATTTTATGGGTGAAACCGGCGCCCAGCAGCGGATGCTGCTCTAGGATAGCCACCACGTCATGCATATCGCTTTCAGCATCGAACAGGCCGATAACATCGGTGTCTCCCCACAGGCGAGTTTCACCCGGCAGCGGCTCGAATACCGGCGTATCGTGGGTATCCTGGAAAGTGATGGAGACCGCGCCGGCCTCCATTAGCGCGTCGCTGAGGTCTTCAGCATGTGCGCCGGTGGTATTCAGTTTCAATTGGATCCATGGCATAGCAAAACTCTTTATTTGTCAGTAGTCATAACAGGGGCTGGTGGAACGGGCTGACCAAAACGGTTGCCCACCACAAAAGCCAGCAAACTTAGCAGCAGCGAGGGCACGATAGGATGAAAGCCCAGGTACTGAATTTTCAGGGTGGCGAGCACGGCATACAGCACGCCGCCGACGATCATCGCGCTCAGGGCTCCCGCCGCGTTGGCGCGCTCCCAGTACAGGCCCAGAACCAGTGGCCACAGGAAGACCGCTTCCAGCCCGCCAAAGGCGAGCAGGTTCAGCCAGATGATCATCTCTGGCGGACGCCATGCGGCCAGCAACAGCAGCGCGCCGAGGATCAGCGTGATCATCGCCGACATCCGCTTCAGGCGTTTCTCGTTATCCAGCTGTTCCGGGTGCAGGTTCAGGTATAAATCCTTAATGATCGTAGCGGAACTCTGCAATAACTGCGCATTGATCGTCGACATGATCGCCGCCATTGGCGCGGCAAGGAAGATCCCGGCGGCAAACGGCGGCAGTACTTTCACCATCAGCGTCGGGATGACCAGATCCGGGATGGTCAGATCCGGGATCACCGCGCGACCCAGCGCTCCGGCGAGATGCATGCCAAACATCAGGATAGCGACCACGATGGTGCCGAGAATAATCCCGCGGTGCACCGCCTTACTGTCTTTATAGGAGATACAGCGCACCGCCGTATGCGGTAGACCGATAACGCCAAAGCAGACCAGGACCCAGAAAGAGGTCATAAAAGTCGGTGACAGAATATCGTCCGCTCCCTGGGGAGAAACCAGCTTCGGATCGATATGCTCCAGGGTCTGCACCGCCATGCTCAGGCCACCCGCAGCATGAACGATACCGACGAGCAGCACGATGGTGCCTATCAGCATCACCAGACCCTGCATCGCATCATTCAACACGCTGGCGCGGAAGCCGCCGAAAGCGGTGTAGAGCGCGATACTGATACCGAAAATCAGCAAACCGGTTTCGTAAGGGATGCCTGCGGCGGTTTCCAGCAGTCGCGCGCCGCCGATAAACTGCACGGTCATCGCACCGATAAACGCAACCAGCAGGCTGAGGCTCGCCAGCCATACCAGCAGACGGCTCTGATAGCGGGCGAACAGCATATCGTTGAGCGTTACCGCGTTATACCGGCGGGCCAGAATAGCGAATTTTTTCCCCAGTACCCCTAGCGACAGCCACACGGCAGGCAGCTGGATCATCGCCAGCAGTACCCATCCGAGCCCGTATTTATATGCCGCACCCGGGCCGCCTATGAACGAACTGGCGCTGATGTAGGTGGCCGTCAGGGTCATGGCCAGCACGAAGCCGCCCATAGAACGGCTGCCGAGAAAATACTCGTTAAGGAATGCCCCGGTCGAGCGCTTGCGCATCGCATAAATCGACAGGCCAAACACCACCAGCAGGTAGGCAATAAGCGGCAGGATCACTTCAGGCTGCATCATCATCCTCCAGCGGAATATCGCGGTAGATAAACTTCACCATCGCCCAGCACAGCAGAATGAAAATCAGCGGGATCAACAGACAAGCCATTTCAAACCAGCGCGGCAGGCCGGTAAAGCCCTGCTGAGAACCAGGAATGTAAGCACTTGCTAACCATGCTGCAAGATAGAGGAGGGTAAGCCACAACGCCCAGCGGGCTTCTTTGTGGGCCTGAACAAAACGCGCGTCCATAAGGCTCCCGGGGTCAATTTAAAGCGGGGATTGTACCTTAAGGGGCTGGCAAGGGGAGAGAAAAAGAAAAAAGGCCGGATAATCCGGCCTTTTGCTGCGAATACAGGATTATTTTTCCTGTAAACCGAGTTTTTTCTCCAGATAGTGGATGTTGGTTCCACCATGCTGGAAATGCTCGTCATTCATAATGCGAATCTGCAGATCGACGTTGGTTTTGATGCCGTCGATGATCAGCTCCTGCAGCGCATTTTTCATGCGTGAAATCGCGACATCACGGTTTTCGCCGTAACAAATCAGCTTACCAATCATTGAGTCATAGTACGGAGGTACGGTGTAGCCTGCGTAGATATGAGACTCCCAGCGTACGCCGAAACCGCCTGGCGCGTGGAAGCGGGTAATTTTACCCGGGCTCGGCAGGAAGGTGTTCGGGTCTTCGGCGTTGATACGGCATTCCACCGCATGGCCACGAACCTGGACTTCTTCTTGCTTGATGGAGAGCGGCTGGCCAGCAGCGATACGCAGCTGTTCTTTGATCAGGTCAACGCCGGTAATCATTTCGGTTACCGGATGCTCAACCTGAATACGGGTGTTCATTTCAATGAAGTAGAACTCACCGTTTTCAAACAGGAACTCAAAGGTGCCTGCGCCGCGATAGCCGATGTCGACACACGCTTTAGAGCAGCGTTCGCCGATGTAGCGACGCAGTTCCGGGGTAATGCCCGGCGCCGGCGCTTCTTCGACCACTTTCTGGTGACGACGCTGCATGGAGCAGTCGCGTTCCGCCAGATAGATAGCGTTGCCCTGGCCGTCAGCCAGTACCTGGATCTCGATGTGACGCGGATTTTCCAGGTATTTTTCCATGTATACCATGTCGTTGCTGAATGCAGCTTTGGCTTCAGCTTTGGTCATGGAGATGGACTGGGCCAGTTCAGCATCGCTGCGTACCACGCGCATACCGCGTCCGCCGCCGCCGCCGGAGGCTTTGATGATAACCGGATAGCCGATGCGTTTTGCATGAGCGCGGTTAGCATCCATATCGTCGCCCAGCGGGCCGTCAGAACCCGGAACGGTTGGTACGCCCGCTTTCTTCATCGCGGTGATCGCGGACACTTTATCGCCCATCAGACGAATGGTGTCGGCTTTCGGGCCGATGAAGATGAAGCCTGAACGTTCAACCTGCTCAGCAAAGTTGGCGTTTTCGGACAGGAAGCCATAACCCGGATGGATGGCCACCGCGCCGGTAATTTCCGCTGCGCTGATGATTGCCGGGATATTCAGATAGCTTTTTACGGACGGAGCCGGGCCAATACAGACCGTCTCATCCGCTAACAGTACGTGTTTTAAATCGCGATCCGCAGTGGAATGCACAGCGACGGTCTTGATGCCCAGTTCTTTACAGGCACGCAGGATACGCAGTGCAATCTCGCCTCGGTTGGCGATAACAATTTTATCCAGCATGTTCGCCTCGTTACTCGATGACTACCAGCGGCTCATCAAATTCTACCGGTTGGCCGCTTTCGATCAGAATGGCTTTCACCACGCCGGATTTATCGGCTTCGATCTGGTTCATCATTTTCATCGCTTCTACGATGCACAGGGTGTCGCCCACGTTAACTTTCTGACCGACTTCCACGAACGCTTTGGCGTCCGGGCTCGGGGTGCGGTAGAAAGTACCGACCATCGGGGAACGTACGATGTGACCGCTGATTTCAGCTTTCGCCGGCGCGTCTGCCTGAGCGGCGGCCGGTGCTGCTGCAACCGGTGCCTGAGCCTGCATCATCGGCGCGGCATAAGCCTGCTGCATGACCGGGTAGCCCGCATTTGGCGCGGCACGGCTGATGCGTACAGACTCTTCGCCTTCAGAAATTTCCAGTTCGGAGATGCCTGATTCTTCAACCAGCTCGATCAGCTTTTTAATCTTACGAATATCCATGAGTGGGTTCCGTACTCTTTGTTTAGTGTGATTGTGACAGGCGTTTTACCGCCGTCTGTAAAGCGTATGAATAGCCGTCCGCACCGAGTCCGCAGATGACGCCCGAGGCGATATCCGATAGATAGGAGTGGTGACGGAACGGTTCGCGTGCATGTACGTTGCTCAGGTGAATCTCGATAAACGGGATACTGACCGCAAGTAATGCATCGCGGATAGCCACGCTGGTGTGCGTAAACGCGGCCGGATTAATCAGGATATAGTCCACAGTGTCTTTAGCCTGATGAATTCGGTCGATTAGCGCGAACTCCGCATTGGACTGCAGGTGATCCAGCGCCACGTTCAGAGCCGAAGCTTCTGATTCCAGACGGTTAACAATCTCAGAAAGCTTAAGGGTGCCATACTTCTCAGGCTCACGAGTGCCGAGCATGTTAAGGTTGGGTCCGTTTAAAAGCAAAATGCGAAACTTGTCAGCCATTGTGTGGCTATCTCCTGCCATTCTCGGGTAAAAAACAAAATATACCTTCGAAGCGCGCTTGTCACCTTTTCAGGGCCCGAAAACCCCGTCAGGAAAACCAAAGTCGCACATTATAACGATTTCGTAGCATTTGGCAGCTAAATACTGGTCTTATCAGGGAAGATTATCAACCGCTATCGTTCAAAGCGTCGCGGTTGATAAAAGATCTGCGGGAAACTGCACATATCCGATGATTATCGCCACCACTGACGGAACTTCTTGTAACGCCATGCTAAAAGCAATGCGGCCAGCACGGCATAAATCACCGGCTGCGGAGATAAAATCTTCACCGACCACAGGTAGTGAATGGGGGCAAGGATTGCCACCAGATAGACGAAGTTGTGCAAAGTTTGCCATCGGCGACCCAGTTTTCTCTGCAGCGCTTGTGTTGAGGTGGCGGCCAGCGCCAGCAAAATCAACCAGCTGATAAAACCCAAAGTCAGGTAAGGTCTGCTGACTAACTCCGAGCCCAGCAGCGCCAGATTGTTGATACCTAACTCCAGCAGCGTGTAGCTGGTGAGATGCAGCGTTGCCCAGGCAAAGCACCACAACCCGAGTAAACGCCGGGTACGAATCAACAAAGGTTGTTTAGCGTAGCGCGCGAGCGGTGAGACGAGCAAGGTCGCAAGCAAAAATTTAAGAGCCATCCTACCGGTAAAATGCTGGATATCTTTTGCCGGGTCGGCGCTAAAGTAGCCCTGTTGTCCGGCCCAGAAGAGCCAGATAAAGGGTAAGAAGCCGGCCAGATGGAGTACCCCCTTCAGCCAGGTAATCTGTTTTACGTTCAGACGCACTAGTAATACTCCCGCAGATTCAGTCCCCGATAGAGCGATGCCACCTCGTCAGCATAGCCGTTAAACAGCAGCGTCGGCTGGCGTTTAACATCAAGCACGCCGCCAGAGCCAATAACACGCTCTGTGGCCTGCGACCAGCGCGGATGATCGACGTGCGGATTGACGTTAGCGTAGAAGCCATACTCTTCCGGCCCGGCGAGATTCCAGGTGGTGGGGGGCTGCTCGCGCGTCAGCTCGATACTGACGATGGACTTGATACCTTTAAAACCGTATTTCCATGGGACGGTCAGCCGGACAGGGGCACCATTTTGCGGCGGCAGCGCTTTACCGTAAACGCCGACGCTCAGCAGCGTCAGAGGGTGCATGGCTTCATCCAGCCGCAGACCTTCTACATAAGGATAAGCCAGCCCCCCGCCGATAAAGCGATCTTTTTGCCCCGGCATCTGGTCCGGTGCATACAGAGTTTTAAAGGCGACAAAACGGGCGTTGCTGGTGGGTTCAACCAGCGCCAGCAGTTTATGTAGCGGGAAGCCGACCCAGGGCACCACCATTGACCAGGCCTCCACGCAGCGCATCCGGTAAATACGCTCTTCCAGCGGAAAGCGCCGGGTCAGGTCGTCATGATCGAGCGTCAGCGGTTTGGCCACTTCTCCGCCAATCGTGAGGGTCCAGGGATCGGTACGCAGGCTGCCGGCATTGGCCGCGGGGTCAGCTTTATCAAGACCAAATTCATAGAAGTTGTTATAGCCGGTGACTTTATCTTCCGGCGTCAGGGCGAGCGAGCTTTGCCACTCCGCGGGTTTATTAAACGTCAGCGCTTTACCTGCCGGGGCCGGCGGGCGGTCGTGACCTTTAAACCAGTCCAGGAGATCGGCCCGCGCCGTGGGGGAAAGAGAAAGGGCCGTTGCGGTGATCCCGAGTGACTTCAGAACCTGGCGGCGCTGTAGCATAAATACGGACTCTGCCGTTACATCGGCTTCCGTGAGTTTTTTGGCTTTCATGACATCCTCCGGCATGCTTTTTCCTAAGCATGACGGAGGCGGCGATTTATCGCGAATATGTCACGAAAAATTGCAGATTAGGCGATCTTCACCAGCGTCCGCCCCTGGATCTGATTGTTCATGATCTTAGCGGCGAATGCCGGGGCCTCTGCGAGCGTAATTTCCGTGGCGCTCGCAGAATAGAAGGATTCCGGCAGATCACGCACCAGACGTTGCCAGGCTTCAGCGCGACGCGCGGGCGGCGTCATGACGGAATCGACGCCCTGCAGGCGAACATTGCGCAGAATAAACGGCATCACCGTCGTTGGCAGCGCGAAGCCCCCGGCCAGACCACAGGCGGCGACGCAGCCGCCATAGTTCATCTGCGCCAGCACCTTCGCCAGCACCTTGTCCCCGACGGTATCAATCGCGCCAGCCCACAGCTGTTTTTCCAGCGGACGGGTTTCGGCAAACTCTTCGCGACCGAGAATGCGCTGTGCGCCGAGGCTTTTCAGATATTCATGGGTACTTTCGCGGCCAGAGACTGCGACGACCGAATAGCCGAGCTGATGTAGCAGCGCAATGGCAGTACTGCCGACGCCGCCGCTGGCGCCGGTGACAATGATTTCACCATCCTGCGGACGGATGCCGGCATCCTCCAACGCCATGACGCACAGCATAGCGGTGAAGCCGGCGGTACCGATCGCCATCGCTTTACGGCCATCAAGACCTTCCGGCATCGCGACCAGCCAGTCGCCTTTCACCCGCGCACGTTCGGCCAGACCGCCCCAGTGGTTTTCACCGACGCCCCAGCCGGTCAGCAGCACTTTCTGGCCGCTGTGGAAGCGCGGATCTTCGCTTGAATGAACGGTACCGGCGAAATCGATGCCAGGAATCATCGGAAAGTTGCGGATGATTTTTCCCTTGCCGGTGATCGCCAGCGCATCTTTATAGTTAAGGCTGGACCAGTGAATATCGACGGTGACATCGCCCGGCGGCAGCTGGTCGGCGTCGATGGTTTGCACCGAGGAGATTGTTTTACCATCCTGCTGTTCTAATATTAAAGCCTGCATATGCGGGTCCTTATTTGTACAAAGATTGGAAAAAATTTTCTGCAGACTATACTCGCTATCGACATTATTACGCCGATATAACGCAATAAATTGCCAGAAACGCCAGCTTTGATAGTATGCCTCGCGCTTTAGAAAGTTAGCGCTTACTTTAGGTAAAGCGCTAGTACACGTGCCTGAAAATCTATCGGGCGGTCATTCACTCGCGGAGTTAACACAGGGATGCGATTAACGACGAAGTTCTCAGCATTTGTCACGCTGCTCACCAGCCTGACCATCTTTGTCACGCTTATAGGTGCTTCGCTGAGTTTTTATAACGGTATCCAGCTGAAGATGGAGAATCGCGTCCAGGCTGTGGCGACGATGCTGGATAACCGCCTGATCTCATCCTCGTTCGATAAGCTCGAACCGCAAATGGATGAGTTGATGACGCCGGTGGAGATTGTGCAGGTCGATTTTCTGCTTAACGGCAAGCCGGTGTACGGTCACTCGCGTAGCGACAGCTATCGTCCGCCGGGGAGTAAGAATCAGTATCGTGAAATAACGGTACCGTCGTTAAAACACCCCGGTATGACGATTCACGTGGTCTACCTCGACCCGATGGTGAATTATTTCCGCTCGCTACACATCACCGGACCCTTATCGACAGCTATCGGCCTTATGGTTCTGGTTATCTTTTTCTCCGTGCGCTGGATTCGCCGTCAGCTTGCAGGCCAGGAGCTGCTGGAGGTACGTGCTGCGCGGATCCTCAACGGCGAACGCGGGCCGCAGGTACGTGGGTCGGTACATGAGTGGCCGGCAAGCACCAGCAGCGCGCTGGATATGCTGCTTTCCGAGCTGCAGTTTGCCAGCGATCAGCGTAGTCGTATGGATACGTTGATTCGTTCTTATGCGGCGCAAGACTCGAAAACCGGGCTGAATAATCGTCTGTTCTTTGATAATCAGCTGGCAACTTTGCTGGAAGATCAGGAAAAAGTGGGTTCGCACGGTATCGTGATGATGATCCGCCTGCCGGAGTTCGATCTGTTACGTGATAACTGGGGACGAGCCGCCGCCGAAGAACACTACTTCACGCTCATCAACCTGCTGTCGACTTTTATTATGCGCTATCCCGGGGCGCTGCTGGCGCGCTACCACCGCAGTGATTTTGCCGTACTCCTTCCTCACCGTACCTTAAAAGAGGCCGATAGCATCGCCGGGTTGCTGTTAAAAGCGGTGGATGCACTGCCGCCGACGCGGATTCTTGACCGCGATGACATGATGCATATCGGTCTTTGCGCTTTCCGCAGTGGGCAGACGACCGCCCAGGTGATGGAACGCGCCGAGGCTGCGACGCGCAATGCGGTGCTACAGGGCAGCAATAGCTGGGCAGTCTACGATGACTCGTTACCGGAGAAAGGGCGCGGTAACGTCCGCTGGCGTACGCTGATTGAACAAATGCTCAGCCGCGGCGGGCCGCGACTGTACCAGAAGCCGGCCGTTACCCGCGATGGACGCGTCCATCATCGTGAACTGATGTCGCGGTTGTACGACGGTAAGGAAGAGGTGAGCGCGGCAGAATATATGCCAATGGTGCAACAGTTTGGTCTGGCGGAAGAGTACGACCGCCTGCAGATCACGCGCTTACTGCCATTTTTAAGTTTTTGGCCGGAGGAAAACCTCGCGCTGCAGGTGACGGTGGAATCATTGATCCGCCCGAGATTTCAGCGCTGGCTGCGTGATACTTTGATGCAGAGTGAAAAATCGCAACGTCGACGGATTATTTTTGAACTTGCAGAGGCAGATGTTTGTCAATATATCGGCCGCTTACAACCGGTAATGCGCCTGGTCAATGCCCTGGGTATTCGCGTTGCCGTCGTGCAGGCCGGATTAACGCTGGTTGGAACCAGTTGGATCAAGCAGTTGGATGTCGAAGTGATTAAGCTGCACCAGGGACTGTCGCGCAATATCGAAAAGCGCAGTGAGAACCAGCTGCTGGTTCAAAGCCTGGTGGAGGCCTGTAAGGGCATGCCGGTCCAGGTTTTTGCAACCGGCGTCCGCAGTCGCAGTGAATGGCAGGTGCTGTCTCAGTGCGGTGTCACGGGTGGTCAGGGGGAATTTTTTGCCGCCTCACAGCCACTTGACACAAATGTGAAAAAATATTCGCAAAGATACTCGGTTTGATCTGCCGTTTAGCGTGATTTCACGTAGAATAACGCGCGCCATAGTGAAGGGGGTGTGCTTGTCTACCTGCCGGATTATCGCAATGTAAATGCCAGTAAATGACCTTTGACGGGTTACAGATTCAGGCGCGGAGCGCTGTTGACGATTTCGCCACTGAATGGACCCGGTAAATTTGTAACGAAGGAAATGCGCTGCACTAATTTTCACCGTAGCAGATGATTTTTGCGCCTTGTCGCTGCTGCGTGTGGTTGGTAAAGTAAGCGGATTTTGTTTTCCGCCCCAGCTTTCAGGATTATCCCTTAGTATGTTAAAAAAATTTCGTGGCATGTTTTCCAATGACCTGTCCATTGACCTGGGTACCGCGAATACCCTGATTTATGTAAAAGGACAAGGCATCGTATTGAATGAGCCTTCCGTTGTGGCCATTCGTCAGGATCGTGCCGGCTCGCCGAAAAGCGTCGCTGCTGTTGGTCATGAAGCGAAGCAGATGCTCGGGCGTACACCGGGCAATATCGCGGCGATTCGCCCGATGAAAGACGGCGTTATCGCCGACTTCTTCGTCACCGAAAAAATGCTCCAACACTTTATTAAACAGGTGCATAGCAATAGCTTCATGCGTCCAAGCCCGCGTGTTCTGGTGTGCGTACCGGTCGGTGCAACCCAGGTTGAGCGTCGTGCGATTCGTGAATCTGCTCAGGGCGCTGGCGCTCGTGAAGTCTTCCTGATTGAAGAGCCGATGGCGGCTGCGATTGGCGCGGGCTTACCGGTTTCCGAAGCGACCGGTTCTATGGTGGTGGATATTGGTGGCGGTACTACCGAAGTGGCGGTTATCTCCCTGAACGGCGTGGTTTACTCCTCTTCCGTTCGTATCGGTGGTGACCGTTTCGATGAAGCCGTGATTAATTATGTGCGTCGTAACTACGGATCCCTGATCGGTGAAGCGACGGCTGAACGTATTAAGCATGAAATCGGTTCGGCGTATCCGGGCGATGAAGTGCGTGAAATCGAAGTTCGCGGCCGTAACCTGGCAGAAGGCGTGCCACGCGGCTTTACCCTGAACTCGAACGAAATTCTCGAAGCGCTGCAGGAACCGCTGACCGGTATCGTCAGCGCGGTCATGGTCGCGCTGGAACAGTGTCCGCCGGAGCTGGCTTCCGATATCTCCGAGCGTGGTATGGTTCTGACTGGCGGTGGCGCCCTGCTGCGCAACCTCGACCGTCTGTTGATGGAAGAGACAGGTATTCCTGTCGTAGTTGCAGAAGATCCACTGACTTGCGTCGCACGTGGCGGCGGTAAAGCGCTGGAAATGATCGACATGCACGGCGGCGACTTGTTCAGCGAAGAGTAGTCAGCCGAAGGTCCAGGGTAGCCTCAAAAGCTACCCTTGGTCTTAACTGACACGAGAATACGCATAGCCTATGAAGCCAATTTTTAGCCGTGGCCCGTCGCTACAGATTCGCCTTATCCTGGCGGTTTTGGTGGCGCTTGGCGTGATTATCGCCGACAGCCGCCTGGGTACGTTCAGTCAGATTAGAACGTACATGGACACTGCCGTCAGCCCTTTCTACTTTATCTCAAATGGTCCCCGGGAATTGCTGGACAGCGTATCGCAAACGCTGGCAACCCGCGATCAGCTCGAACTGGAAAACCGCGCGCTGCGTCAGGAACTGCTGCTGAAGAACAGCGATTTGCTGATGCTGGGTCAGTATAAACAGGAGAACGCGCGTCTGCGCGAGCTGCTGGGCTCGCCGCTGCGCCAGGATGAGCAAAAAATGGTGACTCAGGTCATCTCTACGGTTAACGATCCTTATAGCGATCAGGTTGTTATCGATAAGGGCAGCGTTAACGGCGTATACGAAGGCCAGCCGGTGATCAGCGACAAAGGCGTGGTTGGTCAGGTCGTTGCGGTGGCGAAGTTAACCAGCCGCGTGCTGCTCATCTGCGACGCGACGCATGCGTTGCCGATTCAGGTTCTGCGCAATGATATTCGCGTGATTGCGGCGGGTAACGGGTGCACTGACGATTTGCAGCTGGAGCACCTGCCGGCGAACACCGATATTCGCGTCGGCGATGTGCTGGTGACCTCCGGTCTCGGTGGCCGCTTCCCTGAAGGCTATCCGGTCGGCGTGGTTTCCTCGGTGAAGCTCGACACGCAGCGTGCGTATACGGTCATTCAGGCGCGCCCAACGGCGGGTCTGCAGCGTCTGCGCTATCTCCTGCTGCTGTGGGGAGCCGATCGTAACGGGGCCAACCCGATGACGCCGGAAGAGGTGCACCGCGTTGCCAATGAACGTCTGATGCAGATGATGCCGCAGGTTCTGCCGGCACCAGATGCCATGGGGCCGCAAATGCCTGCGCCGGCAACCGGCATGACGCCGCCTTCGCAACCTCTGCCTGCAGGGGGGCAATAGTGGCAAGTTATCGAAGCCAGGGACGCTGGGTTATCTGGCTCTCGTTTCTTATCGCGCTATTGCTGCAGGTCATGCCCTGGCCGGCGGACCTGACCGTCTTCCGGCCAAACTGGGTATTCCTGATCCTGCTTTACTGGATCCTCGCCTTACCGCATCGGGTGAACGTAGGCACCGGTTTCGTCATGGGGGCGATCCTTGATCTGATCAGCGGGTCGACACTCGGCGTTCGCGCGCTATCGTTAAGTATCATCGCTTATCTGGTGGCGCTGAAATATCAGCTGTTTCGCAATCTGGCGCTCTGGCAGCAGGCGCTGGTGGTGATGATGTTATCCCTTGCTGTGGATATCGTTGTTTTCTGGGCAGAGTTTTTAGTGATCAACGTCTCTTTCCGTCCGGAAGTGTTCTGGAGTAGTGTAGTAAACGGTGTGCTCTGGCCATGGTTATTCCTGCTGATGCGGAAAGTCCGTCAGCAATTTGCGGTGCAATAAGGTTGATATGACGACTCTGTATCTCGCTTCAGGCTCTCCGCGTCGACAAGAACTGCTGACGCAACTGGGGTTATCTTTTGAACGTCTGGTTCCCGGTATTGAAGAACGACGCCTGCCACAGGAGAGCGCCGGGCATTATGTTGCGCGTCTGGCGCGTGAAAAAGCGCAGGCGGGGGTCGCACTGGCCCCGCGCGATCTGCCGGTGCTGGGGGCCGATACCATTGTTATCCTGAACGGCGAAGTGCTGGAAAAACCGCGCGATGCCGCGCACGCCGCCGAGATGCTGCGCATGCTCTCCGGTAAGACGCATCAGGTCATGACGGCCGTGGCGCTGGCGGATAAGCAGCTGACGCTGGATTGCCTGGTGGTGACGGAAGTCACCTTCCGCCTGCTTTCAGATCAGGATATTGCCAGCTATGTGGCCAGCGGCGAACCTCTGGACAAAGCAGGTGCATACGGTATTCAAGGGTTGGGTGGCTGTTTCGTCAGGAAGATTAATGGCAGCTATCACGCCGTGGTCGGCTTACCGCTGGTAGAAACGTATGAGTTGCTGAGTAACTTTAACTCACTGCGTGAAGAAAAGGGATAAAGATGACGGCTGAATTGTTAGTTAACGTAACGCCATCGGAGACGCGCGTTGCGTACATTGATGGCGGTATTCTGCAGGAAATTCATATTGAGCGTGAAGCGCGGCGCGGAATCGTAGGCAATATCTACAAAGGTCGTGTCAGTCGTGTACTGCCGGGGATGCAGGCGGCTTTTGTAGATATTGGCCTGGATAAGGCCGCATTTCTGCACGCGTCAGATATTATGCCGCATACCGAATGCGTTGCCGGGGAAGAACAAAAGCAGTTTACGGTGCGCGATATTTCCGAACTGGTTCGTCAGGGCCAGGACCTGATGGTTCAGGTGGTGAAAGATCCGCTCGGCACCAAAGGCGCCCGCCTGACGACGGACATTACGCTGCCTTCCCGCTATCTGGTCTTTATGCCGGGGGCTTCTCACGTCGGCGTGTCACAGCGTATCGAGAGTGAAGCTGAACGCGAGCGGTTAAAGAAGGTGGTGGCCGACTACTGCGATGAGCAGGGCGGTTTTATCATCCGTACCGCCGCGGAAGGGGTGCATGAACAGGAGTTAGCCGCCGATGCGGCTTACCTCAAGCGCGTATGGACGAAGGTCATGGAGCGCAAAAAACGTCAGCAGACCCGTTATCAGCTGTACGGTGAACTGGCGCTGGCTCAGCGCGTGCTGCGTGATTTTGCCGATGAGCATCTGGACCGTATACGCGTCGATTCCCGCCTGACGTATGAATCGCTGGTGGAGTTTACCGCCGAATATATGCCGGAAATGACCAGCAAGCTGGAGCATTACAGCGGCCGTCAGCCGATTTTCGATCTCTTTGACGTGGAGAACGAAATTCAGCGCGCGCTGGAGCGTAAGGTGGAGCTGAAATCCGGCGGCTATCTGGTTATCGATCAAACCGAAGCGATGACCACCGTTGATATCAATACCGGGGCATTTGTCGGTCATCGCAATCTCGACGATACGATTTTTAATACCAATATTGAGGCGACTCAGGCGATTGCCCGCCAGCTGCGTCTGCGCAATCTGGGCGGGATTATCATTATTGATTTCATTGATATGAATAATGAAGATCACCGCCGCCGGGTGTTGCATTCACTGGAACAGGCGCTGAGTAAAGATCGGGTCAAAACCAGTATTAACGGCTTCTCCCAGCTTGGTCTGGTAGAGATGACCCGTAAGCGGACTCGTGAAAGCGTTGAGCACGTGTTGTGTAAGGATTGCCCTACCTGCCACGGACGCGGTACGGTGAAATCGGTGGAAACGGTGTGCTATGAAATCATGCGTGAGATTGTGCGTGTGCATCATGCCTACGATTCCGATCGTTTCCTGGTCTATGCTTCTCCTGCGGTTGCGGAAACCCTGAAAGGGGAAGAGTCGCACGCGCTGGCGGAAGTCGAAATCTTTGTCGGCAAACAGGTCAAAGTACAAATTGAACCGCTCTATAATCAAGAGCAGTTCGATGTCGTTATGATGTAATCATCTGGTTTGCTTCTGCTCTGGCACCCGGGAGTATGGCCGAACGACGGCTTATCCCGGAAGTCAACGCCGCCGACGCGGAGGCAAATAGACGGATGACGTGTAAAAGTCTGACAAGGAGAGAGGCGTGAGGCGACTGCCCGGGATATTACTGCTCACCGCGGCAACATTGACAGTTGTCGTCGCACTGCTGGTGAGCGGCCTGCGTCTCGTTCTGCCGCAGCTGGACGCATGGCGCCCGCAGCTGCTGGAAAAAATCTCTGCGCTTTCAGGCTCGCCGGTCAATGCTTCACAGCTAACGGCCCGCTGGGAAAACTTTGGCCCGACGCTCGACGTGCGCGATGTCTCCGCGGGTCTGAAAGACGGCGGCCAGCTCTCGGTTAAACGGGTCACTCTGGCGCTGGATGTCTGGCAAAGTCTGCTGCACATGCGCTGGCAATTCCGCGACCTCACCTTCTGGCAGTTGAAAATCCATACCAATTCGCCAATCCAGACCAATGATGGCGGCGAGAGTCTGAAAACCGACCATATTGGCGATCTCTTCCTGCGCCAGTTCGACCACTTTATTCTGCGCGATAGCCATTTGAGTTTCGTGACCATTTCCGGGCAACGTGCGGAATTAGCTGTTCCGCAGCTCACCTGGCTGAATACGAATAACCGCCATCGTGCAGAAGGGCAACTGAGTCTCTCCAGTCTGAACGGCCAGCATGGGGTGATGCAGGTACGTATGGATCTGCGTGATGAAAATGGCCTGCTGAACAAAGGGCGCGTATGGCTGCAGGCGGATGATATTGACGTGAAGCCGTGGCTGGGCCGCTGGATGCAGGACAATATTGCGTTGCAAACAGCGCGCTTTAGCCTCGAAGGCTGGATGACTATCGACAAAGGCGATATCGCCAGCGGTGACGTCTGGTTGAAGAAGGGCGGCGCCAGCTGGCAGGGTGATGGTCAGCCCCATCGATTGACGGTGGATAATCTGACGGCCCATATCTTCCGCGAGAAGCAGGGCTGGGGCTTCGACATCCCGGATACCCGGATCTCGATCGACGGCAAAGCCTGGCCGCGCGGCGCGCTGGCGATGGCGTGGATCCCGGCCCAGGATGTCGGCGGTGATAACCACTCGCGCAGCGATGAGCTGCGTGTCCGCGCCAGTCACCTCGATCTCAATGGCCTGACCGGGCTGCAACCGATTGCCGATAAGCTGGCCCCTGAGCTGGGCGAGGTCTGGCGTACCACGCAACCTGCCGGCAAAATCGATCTGCTGGCGCTGGATATCCCGCTGCAGGCAGCGGAAAAATCCCGTTTTCAGGCAAGCTGGAGCGATCTCTCCTGGAAACAGTGGAAGCTGCTGCCGGGGGCCGAACATTTCTCCGGTAGCGCTGCCGGAAGCGTGGAGAACGGCTCGCTGCACGCCAGTATGAGCGAAGCCAAAATGCCTTATGCCACGGTCTTCCGCGCCCCGCTGGAAATTGCCAAAGGTGATGCCACCCTCAGTTGGGTGAAGAATGACAAAGGCTTTATGCTTGACGGGCGCAACATTGACGTGCAGGCAACCGGAGTACGTGCGCGGGGAGGGTTCCGCTATTTACAGCCGCAGGGTGATGAGCCGTGGCTGGGGATTCTGGCGGGGATCAGCACCAATGACGGTGGTCAGGCATGGCGCTATTTTCCAGAAAACCTGATGGGCAAAGAGCTGGTGGATTATCTCAGCGGCGCGATAAAAGGCGGGCAGGCAACCAACGCCACCCTGGTTTACGGCGGTAACCCGCACCTGTTCCCGTATCTGCATAACGAAGGCCAGTTCCAGGTTTCGGTGCCATTAACCAACGCCACCTTTGCCTTTCAACCCGACTGGCCGGCATTAACCGGGCTGGATATCAACCTCGATTTTATCAATAACGGTTTGTGGATGAAGGCCGATAAGGTCATGTTGGGGAACGTCACCGCCAGTAACCTTGATGCGGTTATCCCGGATTATTCGCGGGAAAAACTGCTTATTGATGCCGATATCAACGGTCCAGGGAAAGATGTCGGACCCTATTTTAACGAGACGCCGCTGAAAGAGACGCTGGGTTCGGCACTGGATGAACTACAACTGGATGGGAATGTGAGCGCTCGCTTACATCTTGATATTCCGCTGGATGGCGAGCTGACCACCGCCAAAGGCGATGTCAATCTGGTGAATAACAGCCTGTTTATCAAACCGATTGATACAACGCTGAAGGATCTGACCGGTAAGTTCAGCTTTACAAATGGCGATCTGAAAAGCGAGACCCTGAAAGCCAGCTGGTTTAATCAGCCGTTGAATCTCGATTTTTCCACCACCGAGGGACCTAAGGCCTTCCTGGTCAACGTTGGCATGAACGCCAGCTGGCAGCCATCGCGTACCGGTCTCCTGCCAAAAGCGGTCAATGATGCCGTTAGCGGTAGCGTGCCGTGGGACGGTAAGGTGGCAATTGAGCTGCCGTACCATGGGAATGCGAGCTATAAGGTTGATATTAACGGCGATCTGAAAAATGTAAGCAGTGACTTACCTTCTCCGGTCGATAAAACAGCGGGTGAGCCGCTGCCGGTGAAAATTAATGTTGAAGGCGGGTTAAACAGCTTCGAGTTGACCGGCGCTATTGGTGCGAAAAATCATTTAAACAGCCGCTGGCTGTTGAACCGTAAGCTGACGCTGGATCGGGCGATTTTAACCTCTGATAGCAAAGCCATTTCTCCGCTGCCGGATCAGGCCGGCGTTGAGCTGAATATGCCGGCGATGGATGGCGCGGAGTGGCTGGCGCTTTTCCAGGGCGGCGCAGTCAATGAAGTCAGCAGCAATATTCTCTTCCCGGAACGTATCACGTTGCGCACGCCGTCGCTGACGTTTGCTGGCCAAAGCTGGAACAACGTGAGCCTGGTGAGTCAACCGAATGCCGGTGGCTCGAAGGTTGAAGCCCAGGGGCGCGAAATTAACGCCTCTTTGACAATGCGGCAAAATGCCCCCTGGCAGGCCGCCATTCGCTACCTGTATTACAACCCGGCTGCCGCTCAGAAGAGTGGTGAGGCGTCCAGCGGGACGAACCCGCTTGCCAGTAACCGCCTTGATTTTCGCGGTTGGCCGGATCTCCAGCTGCGCTGCGCAGAGTGCTGGCTATGGGGGCAAAAATACGGGCGCATCGACGGTGATTTCTCAATTAAAGGCGATACCCTGACGCTGGCTAACGGGCTGGTGGATACCGGTTTTGGCCGTCTGACTTCCGACGGCGTATGGGTCAATGCCCCGGGCGGCGTGCGGACGTCGCTGAAAGGTAAACTCCATGGGAATAAAACGGATGCCTTCGCCAGCTTTTTCGGTATTTCGACGCCGGTGAAAGGGTCGTCGTTCGATGTCGATTACGATTTGCACTGGCGTGCACCGCCGTGGCAGCCGGACGTGGCATCGCTCAATGGGGTGCTGAAAAGCCATCTCGGGAAAGGCGAATTTACCGACATCAGCACCGGTCATGCCGGGCAGCTGTTGCGTCTGCTGAGCGTCGATGCGCTGCTGCGAAAGCTGCGTTTCGACTTTAGCGATACCTTCAGCGAAGGCTTCTATTTTGATTCGATCAACAGCACGGCATGGATTAAAGATGGCGTGCTGAATACGGATGATACGCTGGTGGATGGCCTCGAGGCGGATATCGCGATGAAAGGCTCGGTCGACCTGGTACGCCGCCGGCTGGATATGCAGGCCGTCGTGGCCCCGGAAATTTCGGCGACCGTCGGCGTTGCGACAGCGTTTGTGATAAACCCGATAGTCGGCGCCGCGGTGTTTGCCGCCAGTAAAGTGCTGGGGCCGCTGTGGAACAAAGTATCTATCCTGCGTTATCGCATCACTGGCCCTATCGATCAGCCGCAGATCAATGAAGTCCTGCGCCAGGCGCGCAGTGACAAAAAGCAATGATTTGACGATTGCGGGGAATTACCGCACTCTCAATGGATAGCGTTTTTTATTTCCGCCTGACCGGCGGCAACAAACGAGTAGCATAACGATGAGTCTGAACCTGGTAAGTGAACAATTACTGTTAGCAAATGGCCTGAATCATCAGGATCTTTTTGCCATTCTTGGCCAGTTGGCCGAGCGCCGTCTGGATTACGGCGATCTCTATTTTCAGTCGAGCTATCACGAATCCTGGGTTCTGGAAGACAGCATCATTAAAGATGGTTCGTACAATATTGACCAGGGCGTCGGCGTTCGTGCGGTCAGCGGCGAGAAAACGGGTTTTGCTTATGCCGACCAAATCAGTCGACTGGCGCTGGAGCAGAGCGCGCAGGCGGCTCGTACCATCGTGCGCGACAGCGGCGACGGCAAAGTGCGTACCCTGGGGGCGGTAGAATACAGCGCGCTGTATACCAGCATCGATCCGCTGCAAAGTATGAGCCGCGAAGAGAAACTGGATATCCTGCGCCGCGTCGATAAAGCGGCTCGCGCCGCTGATAAACGCGTGCAGGAAGTGTCCGCCAGCCTGAGCGGCGTGTATGAATTGATTCTGGTCGCGGCGACCGATGGGACGTTAGCGGCGGACGTTCGTCCGCTGGTGCGTCTGTCGGTCAGCGTGCTGGTGGAAGACGACGGTAAACGCGAACGCGGCTCCAGCGGCGGCGGCGGTCGTTTTGGCTATGACTATTTCCTGGCTGCCGAAGACGGTGAAGTCCGTGCCGATGCCTGGGCGAAAGAAGCGGTGCGGATGGCGCTGGTGAATTTATCTGCCGTTGCCGCCCCGGCGGGCATGCTGCCGGTGGTGCTGGGGGCCGGTTGGCCTGGGGTATTGCTGCATGAAGCGGTAGGACACGGTCTGGAAGGCGATTTCAACCGTCGCGGTACCTCGGTGTTCAGCGGCCATATGGGGGAACTGGTGGCTTCCGAACTGTGCACCGTGGTGGATGATGGCACCATTGCCAATCGCCGCGGCTCGCTGGCCGTTGATGACGAAGGGACGCCGGGCCAATACAACGTGCTGATTGAGAACGGTATCCTGAAAGGTTATATGCAGGACAAACTCAATGCGCGTTTGATGGGCGTTGCGCCGACCGGTAACGGCCGTCGTGAGTCATACGCCCATCTGCCGATGCCGCGGATGACCAACACCTACATGCTGGCAGGTAAATCGACGCCGCAGGAGATTATCGAATCGGTTGATTACGGTATCTATGCCCCTAACTTCGGCGGTGGTCAGGTCGATATCACCTCAGGTAAGTTTGTGTTCTCCACTTCAGAAGCCTACCTGATCGAAAAAGGGAAGGTCACGAAAGCAGTGAAGGGGGCGACCCTGATCGGTTCCGGTATTGAAGCGATGCAGCAGATTTCCATGGTCGGTAACGATCTGAAGCTTGATAGCGGTGTCGGCGTGTGCGGTAAAGAGGGCCAGAGCGTGCCGGTAGGCGTTGGCCAACCGACGCTGAAAGTCGATAACCTTACCGTTGGCGGAACCGCCTGAGTATTCTGAATGCGCTTCCGCATTTTGCGGAGGCGCAGCCTGCACCGGACATCGCTGCCGTTTGTGTCGCGTCGCTAGCGGGCAATTCCCCGGCCGTGCATCCCCTGGTAAATTTTTGCCACCTCGACGAAATACTCCGTCAGTGAATTAATACAGACCTGAACCTTCAGCGGTAGCTTGTCTTTTTCGGTATACAGCGCGTACACCGGACGCGGATCTGACTGGTAGCTTGGCAGCAGGATCTCCAGCTCACCGCGGTTGATCTCTTCGATCGCCCACATCAGCGGAACGTAAGCCACCCCGACCCCTGCGGTCAGCCAGCGGACCAGCGTCATGGGATCGTTGGTGAGAAAGCGGCCCTGGGGGATCAGTTTGGTTGAGATCCCTTCCGGGGCGATAATTTCAAATTCATTATCAGGGCGCACACTGTACTCCAGCCACGAATGGCTGGCGAGATCGGCCGGTTTTTCCGGGATCCCCGCCTGCTGCAGGTAGCTTTTTGCTGCGCAGAGCACCATCGGCATCGAGCCAAGCCGGCGTGAAAAGAGGCTGGAATCCTGCAATGCCCCGACGCGGATCACCACATCCAGCCCGTCAGCAATCAGATCCGGCGCCGGAATTCCGGTGACCAGGTTGACGGATAAACCCGGGTACTCTTTCAGCATTCCAGCGGTTATGTGGGCGAGGACATTTTGTGCCATAGTTGAAGAGCAGCCGACGCGCAGCGTACCGATGGGCGTATTGTTAAACGCGTACAGTTGCTCATGGACGTCCTGCGCTTCGAACAGCATTCGTCGGCAGCCCTGGTAATAGATCTTGCCGGCTTCCGTTAAGCCAAGGCTGCGGGTGCTGCGGTTAAGCAGTTTCACCTGGAGTTCATCTTCCAGTCTGGAGACAGTCTGGCTGATGGATGAAACGCTCATCTGGAGCTGGTGTGCCGTGGCGGTAAATGAACCCAGTTCAACCACTTTGGCAAAAACGGACATGCGTTTTAATCGTTCCATTGTTCACTCTGACTTAAAAGTGATTTAGATCACATAATATAGATCATGCTGCAATTGTTACGTTACTATATTGTTAGCTACATAATAAACGCTTCACGCATATCACCTGTACGCTTCTTATCAAGGTCATCATGAGTCTGTTTCCTGTCATCGTGATTTTCGGCTTGTCATTTCCGCCGATCTTCTTTGAGTTGCTAATATCGCTGGCCATTTTCTGGTTGGTACATCGGCTGCTGGTTCCCACCGGCATCTATGATTTTGTCTGGCACCCTGCACTGTTTAATACCGCGTTATATTGCTGCCTTTTTTATCTGATATCGCGTTTGTTCGTTTGAGGTCGATGTGAAAACACTAACAAGAAATATCTTCCGTACCGCAATCACTGTGATACTGGTTATCCTCGCATTTGTCGCGATTTTTCGCGCATGGGTCTATTACACCGCATCGCCCTGGACGCGTGACGCACGCTTTAGCGCCGATATCGTGGCGATCGCGCCGGATGTGTCAGGACTGATTACGCAGGTCAACGTCAAGGATAACCAGCTGGTTAAGAAAGACCAGGTTTTGTTCGTGATCGATCAGCCGCGTTATCAGAAAGCCCTCGAAGAGGCTCAGGCCGATGTCGCTTACTACCAGACCCTGGCGCAGGAAAAGCGTACCGAGGCCGGGCGTCGTAACCGGCTTGGCATACAGGCGATGTCCCGTGAGGAAATAGACCAGGCCAACAACGTCTTACAAACGGTGGAGCATCAGCTGGCAAAAGCGATGGCAACCCGCGATCTGGCGAAGCTCGATCTTGAACGCACGGTTATCCGCGCGCCGGCCGATGGCTGGGTGACCAACCTCAACGTATACAGCGGCGAATTTATTACCCGTGGCTCCACAGCCGTGGCGCTGGTTAAGCAAGACACCTTTTACGTGGTGGCCTACCTCGAAGAGACCAAACTGGAAGGGGTTCGTCAGGGCTACCGTGCGGAAATCACCCCGCTGGGAAGCAGCCGCTCGATTAAAGGTACGGTGGACAGCATTGCCGCCGGGGTGACCAACGCCAGCAGCAGCAGCGACGCTAAAGGGATGGCTTCCGTGGATTCTAACCTTGAGTGGGTTCGCCTGGCGCAGCGTGTGCCGGTCCGTATTCGACTCGATAAGCAGCAGGGCAATCTGTGGCCAGCGGGGACAACCGCGACGGTGGTGATTACCGGTAAAGAAGACCGCGATACGACCCAGGTGAACTTCTTCCAGAAACTGGCGATGCGCCTGCGTGAGTTTGGTTAATCGCCATGGGGATCTTCACCATTGCTCCCCGGCACCTCCGCTTCGCCATTAAATTAGCGTGTGCGGTGGTGCTGGCGTTATTCGTCGGCTTCCACTTTCAACTGGAAACCCCGCGCTGGGCGGTGCTGACGGCGGCTATTGTTGCCGCCGGTCCGGCATTCGCCGCCGGGGGAGAACCCTATTCTGGCGCCATCCGCTATCGCGGGATGCTGCGTATCGTCGGGACGTTTATCGGCTGTATTGCCGCGCTGGCGATAATCATTCTGATGATTCGCGCGCCGCTGCTGATGATGCTGGTGTGCTGTCTGTGGGCGGGTTTCTGCACCTGGATCTCCTCGCTGGTTCGCGTCGAAAACTCCTACGCGTGGGGGCTGGCAGGCTATACGGCGCTGATCATTATTATCACCATTCATACCGATCCGATGCTGGCGCCGCAGTTTGCCGTTGAGCGTTGCAGCGAGATTGTGGTGGGGATTGTCAGCGCCATCATGGCGGATCTGCTATTTTCCCCGCGCTCGATTAAGAAAGAGATCGATCTTGAGCTGGATAACCTGCTGGTAGAACAGTACCGCCTGATGCAACTTTGTGTGGCGCATGGCGACAGCGAGGTGGTCGACAAAGCATGGGGGGCGCTGGTACGCCGGACTAACGCCCTGGAAGGCATGCGCGGCAACCTGATTATGGAGTCGTCGCGGTGGGCAAAGGTTAACCGCCGCCTGAAGGCCATTAACACCATCTCCCTGACGCTGATTACTCAGGCCTGTGAAACCTATTTAATCCAGAATTCACGCCCGGAAATGGTGACCGATGATTATCGCGAGCTGTTTGCCGAGCCGGTTGACACCGTACAGGACGTCCACCGACAGCTGAAGAGAATGCGCCGCTTTCTGACCTGGAAAGGGGAGCACAACACGCCGGTGACGATCTACAGCTGGGTGGGGGCGGCGACGCGCTATCTGCTGTTGAAACGCGGCGTGGTCGGCAATACCAAAATCAGCCGGATTGAAGATGAAGTGCTGCAGGATGAAGTGGTGATCAAAGCGGGGTCCGCCGAGCGTCATCATGCGATGGTCAACTTCTGGCGCACCTCCATCTCCTGCATCCTCGGTACGTTGTTCTGGCTGTGGACCGGCTGGACCTCCGGCAGCGGGGCGATGGTGATGATCGCCGTGGTGACCGCGCTGGCGATGCGCCTACCGAACCCGCGGATGGTGGCGCTCGATTTCCTCTACGGGATGCTGGTAGCCCTGCCGCTGGGGGCGCTGTTTTTCCTCGTGATTATGCCCGCGACGCAGCAAAGCATGCTGTTGCTGTGCATCAGCCTGGCGGTGATGGCATTCTTCATTGGGATTGAAGTCCAGAAGCGCCGGCTGGGATCGATGGGGGCGTTGGCAGGCACCATCAATATTCTGGTGCTGGACAACCCAATGCAGTTTCAGTTCAGCCAGTTTCTCGATAGTGCGCTGGGACAAATCGTCGGCTGTTTCCTGGCGCTGATGGTGATTCTGCTGGTGCGGGATAACTCTCGGGAGCGTACCGGGCGCGTGCTGCTGAATCAGTTTGTTTCGGCGGCGGTCTCATCGCTGACCACCAACACCGCTCGTCGCAAAGAGAACCATCTTCCCGCGCTTTATCAGCAGCTGTTCTTACTGTTGAATAAGTTTCCCGATGACATTGCCCGTTTCCGCCTCGCATTGACGCTGATTATTGCCCATCAACGTTTGCGGGACGCTCCGGTACCGGTCAACGAAGATCTCTCGGCATTCCATCGCCAGCTGCGACGCACCGCGGACCATATGATATCCGCCAGCAACGATGATAAGCGGCGTCGCTATTTCGCCCGTCTGCTTGAAGAGCTGGACGTTTATCAGGAAAAACTGCAGGCCTGGGAGGCATCGCCGCAGGTGACCGAACCGGTCCGGCGGCTGGTGGAGATGTTGCGAAAATACCAGTACGCCTTCACCAATCACTAACTCCCTGAAACCGACGCTGAAGCGTCGGTTTTTTTATCACTATACTTAATCGTCGGGGATATTCGCGTTTCGTTCAGGGAAGCAGGGAAAGAACCCCGGCGCGTGCAAGTATGGGCAGTATTGGCGGGTGGCAATAGCGCGATGTTGACAGGGTGTGGGCGATGACTATCTATACATTTGATTTTGATGATATAGCCGATCAGCAGGATTTCTATCGTGAGTTTTCACAGAGCTTCTCGCTCAACCGCGAGCAGGTGAACAATCTGGACTCACTGTGGGAAGCCGTAACCGGCGGTCTGCTGCCGCTGCCGCTGGAGATTGAGTTTATTCACTTAAGCGATAAGCAGCGTCGGCGCTTTGGCGCCTTGATATTGCTGTTTGATGAAGCGGAAGAAGAGCTGGAAGGGGAGCTACGGTTTAACGCCAGGCAGGCATAAAAAAGCCCCCGACGGGCGGGGGCAAGTCGTCGGACAAGACGACGAGGGTTTATTTGTACAACTCAGCTGTAGCGTGCCAGCTATCGCCGGTACGGGCTTCAATAATACGGTAGCTGCTGGCGCCTTCTTTTTCGGCTTTAGCCGCCAGTTCATGGCGCATATCCATCGGGGCGCTGCCTACCTGAGAAACAGAGATGGTGCCCATCGACTGCAGGTTTTGAGCTTGTTCCGCGTTGACCTGATGTACGGCGGCACTCGCGCCGAAGGAGAGAACGGAAGCCAGGCCCAGGGATGCGATGATCATTGAACGTTTCATAATCTTTACTCCAACCATTTGTTGCAGCGGCGGGAGGCTTTATATGGGCCTGGGCCGCTGGAAATTATTCGTATTGAGTTCGTAACCGACAATCATTACGTCTTATTTATAAAGCTCTGCCGTAGCGTGCCAGTGGTCACCGGTACGGGCTTCGATGATGCGATAAGAAGATGCACCTTCTTCCTGAGCTTTTTTGTTCAGCATTTCATGCATATCCATCGGGGAAGAACTCACCGCGCCGACGGAAATGGTACCGATTGACTGACGGCCTTGTGCCTGATCGCTGTTGATAGAGTCAGCGGCGAAAGCGCCAAATGACAGAACAGACAGGATGCTTAGTGCAGCGACAGTTGTTTTGATTTTCATGATGTTCACCTCGTCGAATCTTATTATTGAGGGCTCTTCGTTTCGTGACCCTCATCACAAAATCAAGTATACACTAATCACCAAAAATATTAATACCCTGCTAATGGTTGTATGAGTAAATAATTACAAAGAATTGTCGTTTTTATAACATATAAGAATTAGAAATGTCATTTACTCGCCATTCAGGTTTGATATAGCGATTAAAATCATATAGATAGGGTGTTTTGATATTTTGTGCGCTTCCGGCGAGTTCATTCGGTAAAAGTATGTATAGAGGCCGAAAACCACACTAAATGTTAAAGAAATGCAATATTTTTGAAAAGACCCTCTGGTGGGAACCAGAGGGGAGGCTCTCAGAGTTCCTGTTCAAACAGAACGAGAATGGCGTCGTACAGATCTTTGACGGTGAAGCCTCTGGCCGGGGTCGTAAAGATGGTGTCATCGCCGGCAATGCTGCCGAGAATCCCTTCCGCTTTGCCGAGAGAGTCCAGCAGGCGAGCAATCAGCTGCGCTGCGCCCGGGCTGGTATGGATAACCACGACGGCATCGTTATAGTCGATATCCAACACGAGATTTTTCAGCGGGCTGGAGGTCGTCGGAACGCCAAGCTCGGCAGGCAGGCAATAGACCATCTCCATTTTGGCGTTACGGGTACGAACCGCGCCAAATTTTGTCAACATGCGGGAGACTTTCGATTGGTTGATATTATCGAAACCTTCTTCCTGCAGCGCCTGGACGATTTCACCTTGAGAGCTGAACTTTTCTTCTTTAAGCAGCAGTTTAAACGCTTTAACCAGTTCTTCTTGTTTTGCCGAACTTCGCATAAGTCACCCAAATTATGGTGGTAAAAACAACATCATTATGCATAGTAATGAATTTTTATGCAAATAATCCGCAGGGGGATAAAGTAAATAATGTTATGAAGGGGGCATATTTTAGCAAATAACCCTGCTAAGGAACATGCCTTCATCACAGCGCGTAAATCGCTGTAAAAGTAAACTAAATGTTATGAGAATGATGTTGTTTTGCCGAGTGAGCTGGGTGTATTGTAACCAACAGTCGATCCGGTACTACGTTTTGCTGGATGGTCAGTCTCAGGGATGAAAATGCGAAGCGGATGCATCGCTGCGCACCAGAACGCATTCTTCAACCATACTTATTGTAATTGTTCATCTTGTGAATTAAGGTCCAGGCGACGGAGTAACGAAAGACTATATTAACCATAATAAGGAGTTTAGGATGAAAGTTGCAGTCCTCGGCGCCGCTGGTGGAATCGGCCAGGCGCTTGCCCTACTACTTAAGACCCAACTGCCTTCAGGTTCAGAACTCTCGTTGTACGACATTGCTCCGGTCACGCCGGGCGTGGCGGTTGATCTTAGCCATATCCCTACCGATGTAAAAATCAAAGGTTTCTCCGGTGAAGACGCAACTCCGGCGCTTGTTGGGGCTGATGTGGTGCTGATTTCCGCTGGCGTAGCCCGTAAGCCAGGCATGGATCGCTCCGATTTATTTAACGTTAACGCTGGTATCGTGAAGAACCTGGTACAGCAGATAGCGAAAACCTGCCCGCAAGCCTGCATCGGTATCATTACTAACCCGGTGAACACGACGGTGGCTATTGCGGCAGAGGTGCTGAAAAAAGCGGGCGTGTACGATAAGAACAAACTGTTTGGCGTTACCACGCTGGACATCATCCGTTCAAATACCTTTGTGGCTGAGCTGAAAGGTAAATCCGCATCCGACGTTGAAGTGCCGGTTATTGGCGGCCACTCCGGCGTGACCATCCTGCCGTTATTGTCGCAGATTGCTGGCGAGAGCTTCAGTGAGCAAGAAGTTGCCGATCTGACTAAACGCATCCAGAACGCCGGCACCGAAGTCGTTGAAGCCAAAGCCGGTGGTGGTTCTGCCACGCTTTCTATGGGGCAAGCGGCCGCCCGCTTTGGTCTTTCCTTAGTGCGTGCGATGCAGGGCGAGAAAGGCGTGGTCGAATGCGCTTATGTTGAAGGCGATGGCCAGTACGCGCGTTTCTTCTCACAGCCGTTACTGCTGGGCAAAAACGGCATCGAAGAGCGTCAGTCGTTCGGTAAGCTCAGCGCCTTTGAGCAACAGGCGCTGGAAGGCATGCTCGATACGCTGAAGAAAGATATCGCCCTGGGCGAAGATTTCGTCAATAAATAAAATGGCGATGCGATAAAAAAACCGGAGCCGCGGCTCCGGTTTTTTTATGTCGGTCAGTTGGTCGCCGGATATTCCTGAACGGCGATATGCAGAGTGATTTTTTTGTCATCGCGCATGATAACCACCGGAATTTCGGAGCCTGGGCGGATTTCCGCGACCTGGTCCATGGTTTCGAGGGCGGAAACCGCCGGTTTGTCATTCACCGAAATGATCACGTCGTTGGCGCGGATACCGGCCTGAGCCGCCGGACCATCCGGAGCAACGTCATTAACCACAATCCCCTGCAGCTGATCGATGCCGCCGCCCTGAGCATGCAGCGGCGCAATCTCGCGGCCGCTAATACCGATATAACCGCGGATCACGCGGCCATCGCGGATCAGCTTATCCATGATCTTGGTTGCCAGCTGGAAGGGAATCGCAAAGCCGATCCCTTCCGGCGTTTCACCATCATTACTTTTATCAAATGACAGCGTGTTGATACCCATCAGTTCGCCCAGCGAGTTCACCAGCGCGCCACCGGAGTTGCCGTGGTTGATTGATGCATCGGTTTGCAGGAAATTTTGCCGTCCGGTAGGGTTCAGGCCGATACGACCGGTAGCGCTGATAATCCCTTGAGTAATCGTCTGACCGAGGTTGTAAGGGTTACCAATCGCAAGGACGACATCGCCGATATGCGGCACTCGTTTCGGGTTGATAGGGATGACCGGCAGGCCGGCATTGGCGTTAATTTTTAATACCGCCAGGTCAGTCAGGGTGTCAGAGCCAACCAGTAACGCTTCAAAAACACGACCATCCTGCAGGGCGACAATAATCTGATCCGCATCATTAATGACGTGTTTGTTGGTCAGGATGTAACCACGCTGGTCCATGATAACGCCGGAGCCCAGAGTCAGCTGATTATGGCTGGTACCGTTCAGCGCGCGATTATAGACGTTGACCACCGCAGGGGCAGCGCGGCGAACGGCAGAATTATAGCTGGCGGGCGACTCGTCCGCGCTATCGTACTGGGTTGTTGTCGACAGATGCCATTGACGCAGCGAAGGCATTACGGCCAGAAGCAGGCCTCCGACGATCAAACCAATGAGTACAGAACGTAAAAACTTTCCAGGCATGATACCGGTATCGTTGATGGATGGACATGCGCAGCATAACACGAGTTATCCGGACATCGCACTGCGGGCGATGTCCGGAAATGCGTGTTATCGCAGCAGCAGATAGATGCTTTCGTTACCGCGAATGACGTTCAGGGCGATGACCGCCGGCTTGCTCTCCAGCACTTTACGTAGTTCGGCAATAGAGCGCACGCGCTCGCGGTTCAGGCCGATAATAATATCGTCCTTGTGCAGGCCAACCTGCGCCGCCGGGCTTCCTTTATCGACGTTGTCGACGGCGACGCCTTTAGTGCCGTCTTTCATCTGACCGTCGCTCAGCGATGCCCCCTGAAGCGCAGGGATGATGAGATCGGCGCTGGCGGTAGACGAGGTGCTCTTATCCAGAGTGACTTCGACATCCAGCGGTTTCCCGTCGCGCAGCAGGCCCAGCTTCACTTTGGTGCCCGGCTCGGTCGTGGCAATTCGCGAACGCAGCTCGGCAAAGCTGCTCAGCGGTTTACCGTTCATGCTGACAATCACGTCGCCGGACTTAATCCCGGCTTTCGCCGAACCTGAATTCGGTAAGACTTCGCTGACGAAGGCCCCGCGCTGAGCGTCGATATTCATCGCTTTAGCAATATCCGCGCTCATTTCCATGCCCTTAATTCCCAGCAGGCCGCGTTTGATTTCGCCAAACTGGATCAGCTGTTGAGCGAGGGTTTGCGCCATATTACTCGGAATGGCAAAGCCAATGCCGACGCTGCCGCCGCCTGGCGCCAGAATCGCGGTGTTGATACCAATCAACTCGCCGTTCAGGTTCAGCAGCGCGCCGCCGGAATTACCTCGGTTAATAGAGGCATCGGTCTGGATAAAGTTCTCCAGCCCTTCAAGGTTCAGACCGCTGCGACCGAGTGCGGAAATAATGCCGGATGTGGCGGTCTGCCCGAGGCCAAATGGATTACCGACGGCCACGGCGAAATCGCCAACGCGAAGTTTATCGGAATCGGCGATCGCGATTTGCGTCAGATGGCTGGGGTTTTGTAATTGCAGCAGGGCGATATCGCTCTGATCGTCGCTGCCGACCAGCTTCGCATCAAATTCGCGCCCATCGTTGAGCTGAACACTGATTTTCTGTGCCTGGCTGATCACGTGATTATTAGTTAATACATAGCCTTTGGCGGCATCGATGATTACCCCGGAGCCCAGGCCTTCAAAAGGCTGAGCCTGCTCCTGCGGCGCATTGTCGCCAAAGAACTTTTTCAACTCTTCCGGCATGTTTTGCGTGGGGGCGGCGGTCCCTTCAACCTGGACGCTCACGACCGCGGGCAGCACTTTTTCCAGCATCGGCGCAAGGCTTGGCAAAGCCCCCTGACCGGGTACCTGCGTGGGTAACGATGCCGTCGCCGTAGGTAAAACCGACAACGATAACCCGATGCTTAACGCTAACGCACTCAACAGCAAAGTCTGTTTCTTCATTAGTTGCTGGCTCTCGTAACCTGAGGTGTATGGAAAAACGTCCCGAATGGCCTGATGTTATTGAATTTTCAACCGGCTAACAATGCGGTCAATGATTAAATAATAGCTGGGATGTGGGGTTGAGGCGGGCGCAGGGAGTGCGCCCGGATAATATTTTTGCTGGCAGGGATAAATCAGTCGCGTTTTGCACCACCGCGCAGCAGGCCGGATGCGCCTTCAGAATAATCGCGCGGCATCTGGACCGGTGCCTGATCGTTGCCGGCTTCTGATTCCGCCAGACGATTGCGGAACGGGTTTGCGTCCGCCATGGTATCCGGCAGCAGACTGCTGGAGCTTTTTGCCATGTGCTGATACAGCTGGCGATAATCATCGGCCATGTTATCCAGCAGTTCAGCGCTGCGGGCAAAATGACTGACCAGCTCTTCACGATACTCTTCAAGCTCTGTTTTATTCTTTTCCAGTTCGAACTGCAGCGCCTGTTGTTGACGTAATTTGCGGTTGCCAAAACGCATGGCGACGGCACCGATGATGATACCGACAACTAGCCCAATTAGCGCATATTCCCAGGTCATGTACATCTCCCGTTGTTTTGTGGTTCCGTAGGGTGGCTGTAAGGCTCTCCGCCTGCGCCCGATAGTGCCACTATAACCGCTAATTCCACAGAAGTGGAATCCTGGCGTATCATCGCGTAGTGTAGAACGGCCTTTTTTTCGTCAATCGTGAGCTTCAGCATTACGGTTTTCAAGGAATAACAATTAGATCATGCAAAGCCTGTCCCCAACATCGCGTTACCTTTTAGCTCTCAAAGAGGGCAGCCATCAACCTGACGACGTCCAGCAAGAAGCGGTAAGCCGCCTCGATACTATCTATCATGAACTGCAGAATAAACCCGTTCCGGCGCCGCAAAGCAGCGGCCTGCGGGCAAAATTCGGCAAGCTGCTGGGTAAGCGTGAACCTGCCGTCGAGACGGCTGCCGTACGTGGCCTCTATATGTGGGGGGGCGTCGGGCGAGGGAAAACCTGGCTGATGGACCTTTTTTATCATAGCCTGCCTGGCGATCGTAAGCAGCGCCTGCACTTCCATCGCTTCATGCTGCGCGTCCATGAAGAGCTGGTGGCCCTGCAGGGGCACAGCGACCCGCTGGAAATCCTCGCCGACCGCTTCAAGGCGGAAACCGACGTTCTCTGTTTCGATGAGTTTTTTGTCTCCGATATTACTGACGCCATGCTGCTGGGCGGCCTGATGAAAGCCCTGTTCGCACGTGGCATCACGCTGGTGGCCACCTCGAACATCCCGCCAGATGAGCTCTATCGCAACGGCCTGCAGCGCGCCCGCTTCCTGCCCGCGATCGATGCGATTAAACAGCATTGCGACATTATGAATGTGGACGCGGGCATTGATTACCGCCTGCGCACGCTGACGCAGGCCCACCTTTGGCTGTCGCCGCTCGATGCGCAGACACAGCAGCAGATGGATAAACTATGGCTGGCATTAGCGGGTGCGAAACGCGAGCAGACGCCGACGCTGGAAATTAACCATCGACCGCTCCCGACATTAGGCGTCGAAAACCAGACGCTGGCGGCCTCGTTTGCCACATTGTGCGTGGACGCGCGCAGCCAGCACGATTACATCGCGCTTTCGCGCCTGTTCCATACCGTCATGTTATTTGATGTACCGGTGATGACGACGCAGCTGGAGAGCGAAGCCCGGCGGTTTATCGCCCTGGTGGACGAGTTCTACGAGCGGCACGTTAAGCTGGTTGTCAGCGCCGCGGTGCCGCTGTATGACATTTATCAGGGAGAGCGACTGAAGTTTGAGTTTCAGCGCTGCTTATCGCGCCTGCAGGAAATGCAAAGCGAAGAGTATTTGAAACGCCCGCATATGCCTTAACTGGCGGGCTTTCCCCCGCGCATCCTGTTGCCAGGACGCAAGGATATCGCACGGCAACGCGCCGCCGAAAAAAGCAGGTGCAAATCACATAAAGGGGTCGATCTTTGGCCCCGACTTCTCTATAATCTTGCGACCCCACGTTACAAGAAGGTTTTTTTCCCAAAACTTTCTATAGTGCCGGCATAGGCTATTCGAAGGGGTAGGTTTGCTGGACAATGTCGTGTGAACCTCAACTGACTAAACGTTTGGGTGTTCACCAACGTGTAACTTATTATTTGGGTAAGCTTTTAATGAAAACTTTTACAGCTAAACCAGAAACCGTAAAGCGCGACTGGTATGTTGTTGACGCGACCGGTAAAACTCTGGGCCGTCTGGCTTCTGAACTGGCTCGTCGCCTGCGCGGTAAGCACAAAGCGGAATACACTCCGCACGTCGATACTGGTGATTACATCATCGTTCTGAACGCAGAAAAAGTTGCTGTAACCGGCAACAAGCGCGAAGACAAAATGTATTACCATCACACCGGCCACATCGGTGGTATCAAAGAAGCGACCTTTGAAGAGATGATTGCTCGCCGTCCTGAGCGTGTGATTGAAATCGCGGTTAAAGGCATGTTGCCAAAAGGCCCGCTGGGTCGTGCTATGTACCGTAAACTGAAAGTTTACGCGGGTAACGAGCACAACCACGCGGCACAGCAACCGCAAGTTCTTGACATCTAATCGGGATTATAGGCAATGGCTGAAAATCAATATTACGGCACTGGTCGCCGCAAAAGTTCCGCAGCTCGCGTTTTCATCAAACCAGGCAGCGGCAAAATCGTTATCAACCAGCGTTCTCTGGAACAGTACTTCGGTCGTGAAACTGCCCGCATGGTAGTTCGTCAGCCGCTGGAACTGGTCGATATGGTTGAGAAACTGGATCTGTACATCACCGTTAAAGGTGGTGGTATCTCTGGTCAGGCTGGTGCGATCCGTCACGGTATCACCCGCGCTCTGATGGAGTATGATGAGTCCCTGCGTGGCGAACTGCGTAAAGCTGGCTTCGTTACCCGTGATGCTCGTCAGGTTGAACGTAAGAAAGTCGGTCTGCGTAAAGCACGTCGTCGTCCTCAGTTCTCCAAACGTTAATTGTTTTCTGCTTATGCAGAACAATTTGCGAAAAAACCCGCTTCGGCGGGTTTTTTTATGCATAAACCTGCGGTTATCCACAAGGAAATCGCCTGTTCTTACCACTTTTTCAGCATTTCCAGAATCCCCTCACCACAATGCCTTCAAGATCTGGTAAACTATCATCCAATTTTCTGCCCAAATGCTGGTGATTGTTCATTTTTTGTTTTTTAGGCATAAACAATAATGGCTTCACGCGAATGGGGTTTTTACATCTGGCTGGCCACGCGTGGCTGGTAGCAGTACAAAAATTCTGAATATACCTGGAGGTTTTCATGGCTGTCGCTGCCAACAAACGTTCGGTAATGACGCTGTTTTCTGGTCCTACTGACATCTATAGCCACCAAGTCCGCATCGTGCTGGCAGAAAAAGGTGTTAGTTTTGAGATAGAGCACGTGGAGAAGGACAACCCACCTCAGGATCTGATTGACCTCAACCCGAATCAAAGCGTACCTACGCTGGTGGATCGTGAGCTCACTCTGTGGGAATCCCGCATCATTATGGAATATCTGGATGAGCGTTTCCCGCATCCACCGTTAATGCCGGTCTATCCGGTAGCGCGTGGAGAAAGTCGTCTGTACATGCAGCGTATCGAGAAAGACTGGTATTCGTTGATGAACACCATTCAGACCGGTACCGCCGCGCAAGCGGATACCGCACGTAAACAGCTGCGTGAAGAGCTGCAGGCGATCGCGCCTGTCTTCACTCAGAAACCTTACTTCCTGAGCGATGAGTTCAGCCTGGTTGATTGCTATCTGGCGCCGCTGCTGTGGCGTTTGCCGGTTCTCGGTGTTGAAGTTATTGGTGCCGGCGCGAAAGAGCTCAAGGGCTATATGACTCGCGTCTTTGAACGTGATTCCTTCCTCGCTTCTTTAACTGAAGCCGAGCGTGAAATGCGTCTCGGTCGGGGCTAACCGATGGATGTATCGCAGCTAACGCCGCGTCGCCCGTACCTACTGCGGGCGTTCTATGAGTGGCTGCTGGATAACCAGCTGACTCCACACCTGGTTGTGGATGTGACACTGCCAAACGTACAGGTTCCGATGGAGTATGCGCGCGACGGGCAAATCGTTCTGAATATTGCTCCGCGCGCCGTGGGTAATCTGGAACTGGCTAATGACGAAGTACGCTTCAACGCGCGCTTCGGCGGTGTCCCGCGTAACGTTTCCGTGCCTATGGCTGCCGTACTGGCTATCTATGCTCGTGAAAACGGCGCGGGTACCATGTTCGAGCCTGAAGCGGCTTACGATGAAGAGGTCAGCACTCTGAATGATGACGATGCATCGGTAAGCAATGAAAGCGAGACGGTCATGTCGGTGATCGACGGCGATAAGCCGGATCATCATGATGATGACCCGGATGATACGCCGCCGCCGCCGCGCGGTGGGCGTCCGGCGCTGCGCGTCGTGAAATAATCCAGCAGGTCGTGGATTTCATATTGCAGGCCCTTCGGGGCCTGTTCTGTTATCTACGCCGCCAGCATGGCATTCTTGTGTTAAGATGGTTCGGTCGTCACTTGCTGTCACACATCACACATGGTCCCTATGAGCGCATTTGATCCTCAGACAGAAGAAGCATCCACCCCCATCGGTAACAGCCTGCACCGCCGCCCTCTGGCGCGCAAAAAGCTGTCGGAGATGGTAGAAGAAGAGCTCGAGAATATGATTCGCCGCCGTGAGTTTGCCGAAGGCGAGCAGCTACCTTCTGAACGTGAGCTGATGACTTTTTTCAACGTCGGGCGACCTTCTGTGCGCGAAGCTCTGGCCGCGTTAAAGCGTAAAGGACTGGTGCAGATTAACAACGGTGAACGCGCCCGCGTCTCCCGGCCTTCTGCCGACACCATCATTGGCGAACTTTCGGGGATGGCGAAGGATTTTCTCTCTCACCCCGGTGGGATCGCGCATTTTGAACAGCTGCGTCTGTTTTTCGAGTCCAGCCTGGTCCGCTATGCAGCGGAGCACGCCAGCGACGAGCAGGTTGCAAAGCTGGAGCAGGCGCTGAAGATCAACAGCCAGTCGCTGGATGATAACGCGCTGTTTATCCGTTCAGACGTTGAATTTCACCGCGTGCTGGCGGAAATTCCCGGTAATCCTATCTTCCTGGCTATCCATGTCGCCCTGCTGGACTGGCTCATCGCCGCACGCCCTACCGTCCCGGAGCACGAGCTTCACGAACATAATAACGTAAGCTATCAACAACATATCGACATCGTTGATGCGATCCGCCGCCATGATCCTGATGAGGCCGATCGCGCCCTGCAGACCCACCTCAATAGCGTTTCCGCCACCTGGCACGCCTTCGGCCAGAAAAAACAATCACGTAAGTAACAAGACCGATCGTCTGGATCCTCGTTTAGTGAAGCCGATCGCATAATAAGCGTTCCCTATGAGGTCGTCGCGCAATTCGTCTGGTATAACAGGTATAAAGGTACACAGTTAATCATAACAAATAGCATACGAGGTGAGATATGGCGGTTAATTTACGTGGAGTCATGGCAGCGCTGCTTACGCCGTTTGACGGGGAACAAAAGCTGGATAAAGAGAGTCTGCGCCGGCTGGTACGTTTCAATTTGAGTCAGGGAATCGACGGGTTGTACGTTGGCGGTTCGACCGGTGAAGCTTTTGTGCAAAGTAGTGCAGAACGTCAGCAAGTGCTGGAGATCGTAGCGGAAGAAGCGAAGGGAAAAATGACGCTGATTGCCCATGTTGGCTGCGTCAGCACGCTGGAGAGCCAGCGACTGGCTGAAGCTGCGGAGAGCTATGGCTATGATGCCGTGTCCGCCGTCACGCCGTTCTACTATCCCTTCAGCTTTGAAGAGCACTGCGCCCACTACCAGGCCATTATTGATTCAGCCAATGGCTTACCGATGGTGGTCTACAACATCCCGGCACTGAGCGGCGTGAAGCTCTCCCTGGATCAGATCAATACGCTGGTGAGGCTGCCGGGCGTGGGGGCATTGAAGCAGACCTCAGGCGATCTTTACCAGATGGAGCAGATCCGCCGGGCGCATCCGGATCTGGTGCTTTACAACGGCTATGACGAGATTTTTGCTTCTGGCTTGCTGGCCGGCGCCGATGGCGGGATCGGTAGCACCTATAACATTATGGGCTGGCGCTATCAGGGGATCGTGAAAGCGCTGCGGGCGGGCGATATAGCGGAAGCGCAAAGGCTGCAGTGTGAATGCAACAAGGCGATCGATCTGCTGATTAAAACCGGCGTATTCCGGGGGCTGAAAACCGTGCTGCACTACATGGATGTGGTCGCTGAACCGCTATGTCGCAAACCGTTCGCTCCGGTTGCTGAGCAGTTCTTGCCGGAGCTGAAAGCGCTGGCGCAACAGCTGCAGCAGGAGAAAGCGCGGCTGGCTTGAGGTTAGCGGTTTCCCCGCCGCATTGTGCGAGCGGGGATATTCCCGGATGGAGGCGCTATGCGCCCGGTCCGGGTCACAACACGGTCTATATCGGGTGCGGTGATAGCGACATCTGGTATGGCAAACCAAGCGTGGGTCTGACCCATCGCGGGAGAGTAAAATGATCGCAACGACCGAGAACATCCCGTGGTATCGCCATCTCAACCGGGCGCAGTGGCGGGCTTTCTCCGCCGCCTGGCTGGGATATTTGCTTGATGGTTTTGATTTTGTCCTGATTGCCCTGGTGTTGACAGAAATCCAGGCTGACTTTGGTCTGACAACCGTAGAGGCGGCGAGTCTGATCTCAGCCGCCTTCATTTCTCGCTGGTTTGGCGGCCTGATGCTGGGCGCAATGGGCGATCGTTACGGACGGCGGCTGGCCATGGTCACCAGTATTATTCTCTTTTCCGTCGGCACGCTGGCCTGCGGCTTTGCCACTGGTTTTACCACCCTGTTTATCGCCCGTCTGGTGATTGGCATGGGGATGGCGGGGGAATATGGATCCAGTGCGACCTATGTCATTGAAAGCTGGCCAAAGCAGCTGCGTAACAAGGCCAGTGGTTTTCTGATCTCCGGCTTTTCCGTTGGGGCGGTGATTGCCGCGCAAATCTACAGCCTGGTGGTACCGGTCTGGGGATGGCGTGCGCTCTTTTTCATTGGCATCGTGCCGATTATTTTTGCGCTGTGGCTGCGGAAAAACATCCCGGAAGCCGAAGACTGGAAAGAGAAGCATCAGGGTAAGGCGCCGGTGCGGACCATGGTGGATATCCTCTACTGCGGTAAACACCGGGCGATCAATATTTTCCTGACCATTGTGGCGGCGACGGCGCTGTGGTTCTGTTTCGCCGGCGAGCTCAACAATGCCGGAATCGTGGTCGCACTGGGGCTGCTCTGCACCACGATCTTTATCAGCTTTATGGTGCAAAGCAGCGGTAAACGCTGGCCAACGGGCGTGACGCTGATGGTAGTCGTCCTGTTCGCCTTTCTCTATTCATGGCCTATCCAGGCGCTTTTGCCCACCTATCTTAAAACGGAGCTCGCTTACGATCATACGACCGTGGCGAAGGTGCTGTTCTTCAGCGGTTTTGGTGCGGCGGTCGGCTGTTGCGTCGGCGGTTTTCTCGGTGACTGGCTGGGAACGCGCAAAGCCTATGTCTGTAGCCTGCTGGCTTCCCAGCTGTTGATTATTCCCGTCTTTGCTATCGGCGGCACCAACGTGTGGGTGTTGGGACTGTTACTGTTCTTCCAGCAGATGCTTGGGCAGGGGATCTCCGGGATCTTGCCTAAATTGATCGGCGGCTATTTCGATACCGATCAGCGTGCTGCGGGCCTGGGTTTTACCTATAACGTCGGGGCCTTAGGTGGGGCGATCGCGCCGATTCTCGGTGCGCTGATCGCGCAGCGGATGGATCTGGGCACGACGCTGGGATCGCTCTCTTTCGGCCTGACCTTTGTGGTGATCCTGCTTATCGGACTGGATATGCCCTCGCGTGTTCAGCGCTGGATCCGCCCGGAAGCGGTGCGAACTCACGATGCGATTGATGGCAGGCCCCTGAGCGGCGCAGTGCCGTTCGGTGCCGGTAAAAGTGAATTAATGAAAACCAGGTAATCTGCGCCCGGCCCTCGGGCCGGGCATTGAGCATACTCAGGGAGTTATTATGTCTTTGCTTGAACAACTGGATAACCGCATCCACGCCAGCGGCGGGTTAATTGTCTCCTGTCAGCCGGTCCCCGGTAGCCCGCTGGATACGCCGGCGATTGTCGCGGCGATGGCGCTGGCGGCCGAACAGGCCGGGGCGGTGGCATTGCGTATCGAAGGCGTTGAGAATCTGCGTGCGACCCGCGCAAGGGTGACCGTACCCATTATCGGTATTCTCAAACGTGACCTCGATGATTCGCCGGTACGCATTACCCCATTTTTAGAGGATGTTGATGCTCTGGCGCAGGCGGGGGCGGATATTATTGCTTTCGATGGTACCCGTCGGCCGCGCCCGGTGGCGGTGGAAGCCCTGCTGGCCCGTATCCATCAGCAGCACAAGCTGGCAATGGCCGACTGTTCATCCGTGGCAGATGGGGTGTTCTGTCAGCAGCTCGGTACGGAAATTATCGGCACCACCCTGTCGGGGTATACCACGGCGCACACGCCGGAAGAGCCTGATTTGGCGCTGGTACAGGCGCTACACGCAGCGGGCTGTCGGGTGATTGCCGAAGGGCGCTACAACACGCCAGCGCAGGCGGCAGAGGCCATGCGTCACGGCGCCTGGGCGGTGACCGTAGGCTCCGCCATTACGCGGCTGGAACACATTTGCGAGTGGTACAATACGGCGCTGAAAAAGGCGGTGCAATGACGACGCTGGCGATTGATATTGGCGGCACCAAGCTAGCCGCCGCACTGATAGACAGCCGATTGACCCTCCTGGAGCGACGTGAAGTCCCCACGCCAGCCAGTCAGACGCCGGCGGCATTAGCTGCCGCGCTGGCGGCGCTGGTGGCCCCTCTCTCGGCGCGCGCGGATCGTTTTGCTATCGCCTCCACCGGCATCATTCGGGACGGCATTCTGACGGCCATCAATCCAGAAAATCTGGGAGGACTGGCGCATTTTCCCCTGCAGGCGTGTTTATCCGACCTCACGGCGTTGCCCGGTATTGCCCTCAATGATGCTCAGGCCGCAGCATGGGCGGAATATCATGCGCTGCCGGAGAAAGTCAGCGAGATGCTCTTTTTGACCGTTTCAACCGGCGTTGGCGGGGGGATCGTCAGCCAGGGCAGGCTGCTGACCGGTCGCGGAGGTCTGGCCGGTCATTGTGGCCATACGCTGGCGGATCCTGATGGACCACTCTGCGGCTGCGGCCGGAAAGGCTGTGTCGAGGCTATCGCTTCCGGGCGCGGCATCGCGGCGGCGGCCGGCGGTGAGCTCAGCGGGCTGGATGCAAAAGCGATATTTGCTCTGGCGAGCGAGGGACACCCGCAGGCGGAGATATTGATTCAGCGATCGGCACGTACGCTGGCCCGACTGATTGCTGACCTGAAGGCCGTTACGGACTGCGCCTGCGTTGTGATCGGCGGCAGTATCGGTCTTGCAGGCGGCTACCTGCCGCGGGTTGAGAAGTACTTGTCACAAGAACCTGCGGTCTATCATGTTCCACTGCGGGAAGCTTACTATCGGCATGATGCGGGCCTGTTAGGGGCGGCATTATGGGCACAGGGAGGAAAGATATGATTCTGGGTCATCTACGGCAGCCTTCGCATGCCGGTCTTCCGGCGGTTCTGGTCCGGGCTATCGCCCTGGCGCAGGCCCACGATCTGCACACTATCGCCCCCGGGCGCTATGAGCTGCAGGGCGACAATGTATTGATGAACGTCATGCAGTTTCATAGCGGTGTGCCGGAAGAGAAAAAAGCCGAACTGCATAGCCAGTTTATCGATATCCAGATTTTACTGGCGGGGGAAGAACGGATCTTTTATGGCGTGGCGGGGTCGGCCTGTGAGTGCGAAGAAGCGCATCCTGACGAGGATTATCAGCTTTGTCGTCGGATACGCGGGGAACAGGTACTGACATTGCATCCGGATATGTTTGCGGTTTTCATGCCCGATGAACCACACAAACCCGGTTGCCAGGTCGGGGACAGCGCCGGGATTAAAAAAGTGGTCATTAAGGTCCGAGCCGCTCTGCTGGCATGATAAAAAAGCCCGCGGGCTTGCGCCAGCGGGCTCTGTCAGAGACCCGGACAGACAGTTTATCCGGGTTTATTGATTACACTTCCAGGTAGTTCAGAATCCCGTCAGCCGCTTTACGACCTTCGGCAATCGCCGTCACCACCAGATCGGAACCGCGCACGATATCGCCGCCGGCAAAGATTTTCGGGTTACTGGTCTGGAATGCGTTTTCATGGCCTTCCGGCGCAATAATACGGCCCTGAGAATCCAGCTCAACGTCGTGCTTCGCCAGCCACTCCATGCTGTGCGGGCGGAAACCAAACGCCATCACCACCGCATCTGCCGGGACCACGTGCTCGGAGCCTGCGACGATCTCCGCACGACGACGCCCCTTGGCATCCGGCTGGCCCATCTCGGTACGCGCCATTTTCACGCCGCACACTTTGCCGTTAGCATTCACTTCTACGCCCAGAGGCTGAACGTTGAACTGGAACTCGACGCCCTCTTCACGCGCGTTTTTCACTTCGCGTTTGGAGCCCGGCATGTTTTCTTCGTCGCGACGGTAGGCGCAAATAACGTGAGTCGCGCCCTGACGTACGGAAGTACGCACGCAGTCCATCGCGGTGTCGCCACCGCCGAGAACCACCACGCGTTTGCCTTCCATATTGACGTAAGGCTCGCTTGCCGTTTCGCCAAAGCCCATGGTCTGCTTGGTGTTGGCAATCAGGAACGGCAGCGCATCAAAGACACCATTCGCGTCTTCGTTTTCCAGCCCGCCACGCATGGACTGATAGGTCCCCACGCCGAGGAACACGGCGTCGTAATCTTTCAGCAGATCGTCAAGCTGAACGTCACGGCCCACTTCGATATTGAGTTTGAACTCAATCCCCATGCCGGTGAAAATTTCACGGCGGCGGGTCATCACCTCTTTTTCCAGCTTAAACGCCGGGATACCGAAGGTCAGCAGGCCTCCGATTTCCGGATGGCGATCGAATACCACGGCTTTGACGCCGTTGCGGGTCAGGACGTCTGCGCAGGCCAGTCCTGCCGGACCAGCACCGACGATCGCCACCGTTTTACCGGTTGGTTTCACGCCGGAGAGGTCCGGGCGCCAGCCCATCTCGAACGCTTTATCGTTGATATAGCGTTCGATGTTGCCGATAGTCACCGCGCCGAACTCGTCGTTCAGCGTACAGGAGCCTTCGCACAGACGGTCCTGCGGGCAGACGCGCCCGCAGACTTCCGGCAGGGTGTTGGTCTGATGCGACAGTTCTGCCGCTTCAAAAATACGCCCCTCATTGGCCAGCTTCAGCCAGTTCGGGATGTAGTTATGGACCGGACATTTCCATTCGCAGTACGGGTTGCCGCAGGACAGGCAGCGGTCTGCCTGGGCTTTGGCCTGGCCTTCTGAAAACGGCTCGTAAATTTCTACAAATTCAATTTTACGGATCTTCAGCGGTTTCTTTGGCGGATCAACGCGCTGTAAGTCGATAAACTGGTATACGTTCTGGCTCATCTGAATTCCTTACTGCGCCTGCACACGCAGCTCTGCTGCGCTACGACTACGGTGACCCAACAGTGCTTTAACATCGCTGGACTTTGGTTTAACCAGCGCGAATTTCGCGGCAAAAGCCGGCCAGTTGGCCAGGATCTCTTCGCCACGAGACGAACCGGTAAGCTGCACGTGTTCGGTAATCAGACCACGCAGGTGCTCTTCATGGATAGCGAGAGAGTCAACGCCCAACACTTCCACCAGTTCCGGGTTCACACGTTTACGGAAATCGCCGTCTTCATCCAGGACGTAAGCAAAGCCGCCGGTCATCCCTGCGCCAAAGTTGACGCCGGTTTTACCCAGTACGCAGACGATGCCGCCGGTCATGTATTCGCAGCCGTTATCACCGATGCCTTCTACCACGGTAATGGCACCGGAGTTACGCACCGCAAAACGTTCGCCTGCGCGGCCTGCTGCGTACAGACGACCGCCGGTCGCGCCGTACAGACAGGTGTTACCGATGATGCTCGCTTCGTGACTGCGGAAGGCGGAGCCCACCGGAGGACGGATTGACAGCAGACCGCCTGCCATCCCTTTACCCACGTAGTCGTTCGCGTCACCGGTCAGATGCAGTTCTACGCCGCCGGCGTTCCACACGCCGAAGCTCTGGCCTGCGGTACCGCTGAAGTGCGCGGTAATCGGGTCTGCCGCCAGCCCCTGATCGCCGTGGGTCTGGGCGATATAGCCGGACAACGACGCGCCAACGGAACGATCGGTATTACGGATATCGAACCAGAAGGTTTTGCTCTGCTTGCTGTCCACGAATGGTTTTGCCTGCTGCAGCAGCTGCGCGTTCAGCACGCCGTTATCAAACGGCGGGTTGCTTTCGGTGCAGTACAGCGCTTTCCCCGGATGCGGCTCGGCGGTTTCCAGCAGTTTGCTCAGATCCAGCTTCTGCTGCTTCGCGGTAAAGCCATCCAGCACTTTCAGCAGGTCGGTACGGCCAATCAGATCCACCAGACGCTTCACGCCAAGCTCAGCCATCAGCTCGCGGGTTTCGCGGGCGATGAATTCAAAGTAGTTGGTCACTTTGAACGGCAGGCCGTGATAGTGGTTCTTACGCAGTTTGTCATCCTGAGTGGCTACACCGGTTGCGCAGTTGTTCAGGTGGCAGATACGCAGATATTTACAGCCGAGCGCGACCATCGGGCCCGTGCCGAAGCCGAAGCTTTCTGCGCCAAGAATCGCCGCCTTGATGATGTCGAGGCCGGTTTTCAGGCCGCCATCCACCTGCAGACGGATCTTGTGACGCAGACCGTTAGCCACCAGCGCCTGTTGGGTTTCCACCAGACCCAGTTCCCACGGACAACCGGCGTATTTCACGGAGGAGAGCGGGCTGGCCCCCGTACCACCGTCGTAACCGGCGATGGTGATAAGATCGGCATAGGCTTTGGCCACGCCGGTGGCGATGGTGCCGACGCCCGGTTCGGAAACCAGCTTCACGGAGATCATCGCTTTCGGGTTGACCTGTTTCAGGTCGAAAATCAGCTGCGCCAGATCCTCGATAGAGTAAATATCGTGGTGCGGCGGCGGTGAAATCAGGGTCACGCCCGGGACCGAATAGCGCAGTTTGGCAATGTACGGCGTGACTTTGTCACCCGGCAGCTGCCCGCCTTCGCCCGGCTTCGCGCCCTGAGCAACTTTAATCTGGATAACGTCGGCGTTGACCAGGTAAGCCGGAGTGACGCCGAAGCGACCGGAAGCGACCTGTTTAATACGCGACACTTTGTTGGTGCCATAGCGCGCCGGGTCTTCGCCGCCTTCGCCGGAGTTAGAGAAGCCGCCGATGCTGTTCATCGCTTCCGCCAGCGATTCATGAGCTTCCGGGCTTAACGCACCGATAGACATGGCGGCGGTATCGAAGCGTTTGAACAGCTCTTTGGCCGATTCAACGTGGTCGATGCTGATGGCGTCATCGCCAGGATTCAGCGCCAGCAGATCGCGCAGCGTTGCGGCCGGGCGTTCATTTACCAGGTTCGCATATTGCTGATAGTCGTGGTATTCACCGCTCTGAACCGCCTGCTGCAGCGTGCGGACTACGTCCGGGTTGTAGGCGTGATATTCACCGCCGTGAACATATTTCAGCAGACCGCCCTGATCCAACGGCTTACGGACCAGCCAGGCGCGTTTAGACAGATTCAGCAGATCCTGCTGGAAGTCATCAAAGCCCGCGCCGCCGATGCGGCTGACAACGCCGAGGAAGCACAGGTCGGAAACCTCACGATGCAGGCCAACCGCTTCGAACAGCTTCGAGCAGCGGTAGGAGGCGATGGTCGAGATGCCCATCTTAGACATGATCTTGTACAGGCCTTTGTTGATGCCGTTACGGTAGTTCAGCATCACTGTACGGTAGTCTTTCTCAATGGCCTTGTTATCGACCAGCTTCGCCAGCGTTTCATAGGCCAGGTACGGATAGATAGCCGTGGCGCCGAAGCCCAGCAGCACCGCGAAGTGGTGCGGGTCACGGGCGCTGGCGGTTTCAACGATAATGTTGGCATCGCAGCGCAGGCTCTTATCCACCAGGCGGGTTTGAATCGCGCCTACCGCCATCGGCGCCGGAACCGGCAGACGATCTTTGGCGATATTACGATCGGAGAGCACCAGCAGAACGGTACCGTTACGCACCATCTGTTCGGCTTTATCACACAGCGCCTTCACCGTGTCGGCCAGCGAGGTTTCCGCGGCGTTAAAGGTGATATCCAGCGTATCGGCGCGATAGTGTTCCTCTTCCATGGTGGTGAGCTGTTTGAAATCGGAGTACAGCAGGATCGGCGATTTGAAGCTCAGGCGGTGCGCCTGGCCTTCCGCTTCGCAGAAGACGTTCATTTCACGGCCGATGCTGGTGGCCAGCGACATCACGTGGGCTTCACGCAGCGGGTCGATCGGCGGGTTGGTAACCTGCGCGAACTGCTGACGGAAGTAGTCGTAAATGATACGCGGCTGGCTGGAGAGCACGGCAAACGGGGTATCATCGCCCATTGAACCGACCGCTTCCTGGCCGTTTTCGCCCAGAACGCGCAGGACGGAGTCCAGCTCTTCTGCGCTGTAGTTAAACTGTTTCTGGAAGCTGGCGAGGGTGTCATCATCCAGCTGACGGCTGCCAACCTCTTCGTCAGGCAGATCTTCGAACGGCACCAGGCGACGGACGTTTTTCTCCATCCACTCTTTGTAAGGGTGGCGGCTTTTCAGGTCATCATCGGTTTCCGCAGAGTGCAGAATACGTCCGCCGCGGGTATCGATAACCATCAGTTCGCCCGGGCCAACGCGGCCTTTTTCGACGACTTCGTCAGGCTGGTAATCCCAAATCCCGACTTCTGAAGCGCAGGTGATCAGCTTGTCTTTGGTGATGACGTAGCGCGCCGGGCGCAGGCCGTTACGATCGAGGTTACAGGCGGCATAGCGGCCGTCGGACATCACGATGCCCGCCGGGCCATCCCACGGCTCCATATGCATGGAGTTAAAATCAAAGAAGGCGCGCAGCTCCGGATCCATATCCGGGTTGTTCTGCCAGGCTGGCGGTACGAGCAGACGCATGGCGCGCACGATATCCATCCCGCCGGCCAGCAGCAGCTCAAGCATGTTATCCATGGAGCTGGAGTCGGAGCCGGTTTCGTTCACGAACGGTGCCGCATCGTGCAGGTCCGGAATTAATGGCGTCTGGAACTTGTAGGTACGCGCGCGCGCCCACTGGCGGTTGCCGGTGATAGTGTTGATTTCGCCGTTGTGCGCCAGGTAGCGGAACGGCTGTGCCAGCGGCCAGCGCGGTACGGTGTTGGTGGAGAAGCGCTGGTGGAACAGGCAGATTGCCGACTCCAGACGCAGGTCCGCGAGGTCCAGGTAGAAGCGCGGCAGGTCAGCCGGCATACACAGACCTTTGTAAATGTTCACCAGATTCGACAGGCTGCAAACGTAGAAATCTTTATCTTCCTGCAGACGCTTTTCAATGCGGCGACGGGCGATGAACAAACGACGTTCCATATCGCGCGGGCGCCAGCCTGCCGGGGCGTTAACAAAAATTTGTTCAATACGGGGCAGCGAGGAGAGGGCGATTTCACCGAGAACCCCTTCGTTGGTCGGCACTTCGCGCCAGCCGACGATGGACAGGGTTTCACGTTGTAGTTCTTCTTCAACGATGCGGCGTGCCGTAGCCGCCAGTTCAGGATCTTTATTAAGGAACAACATCCCGACGGCGTAATTTTTGGCTAAACGCCAGCCGCGCTCTTCCGCAACGATACGGAAGAAACGGTCAGGTTTTTGCAGCAGCAAGCCACAACCGTCGCCGGTTTTACCATCGGCAAGGATCGCGCCGCGGTGCTGCATTCGGGCCAGTGCGTGTATAGCGGTACGCACTACCTTGTGGCTAGGTTCGCCTTCTATGTGGGCGATCAGGCCGAAACCACAGTTATCCCTCTCAAGGGATTTATCGTACAACATATCAGTGAACCTCCCCAGGCTCTACGGGACACCCTCCGATACCGATTGCGCACGGGCACAGAAAGAGCATGGCGACGGGGTTTGCACCTCGCATTCGCCCTCTTTAAATCCTTTTCGCATCGGTACGCAAGTTTGAGGACTTGCTGTAAGAGGGAATCTCAATTACTGCATAAATATGATGAGCAGAGTGCTCATCCAGAAAGCTTCCAGCGGATTCCCAACTTATCGGGAATCCGCACTTACGTCAAATGGCAATCTTATTTATACAAAAATGTGCTATACAGGGTTTAACATTATGATAATTAAGATAATAGTTGTGTTTTAAGCGGCGCTGAAACGTAGCGGAAAGCATAATCTAGTGTGATCTGTCTCACTATATCGATAGCGTAACATTATCGATCTGTGCTGAACTGCCTATTTATCGCAGAGTATTTATCTGCCTGTTACCTTGAAGGCGGTAAATAACACTGTTTTTTGCCCTGATGAAGATAATGGCAAACCTGAGGTTAAGTATAAGGAAAAGTCATCACAGAGTGAGTGAATGAAATTGCAGTTATCTTGAGTGTTTATGCAATGAGCTGAGCGGCCGCGCTGACGATTGATCCAGGTCATCGCCGTCGGTGGCTAAAAATGGCAGGCTTGGCCCCTTTCTTCAGGCCGGTCTATCAGATTATGCAGTTACAGAAATTAGTCAATATGTTTGGTGGGGATCTTTCGCGGCGCTATGGCGAAAAGGTTCATAAACTGACGCTGCATGGCGGGTTTAGCTGCCCGAATCGCGATGGCACCATCGGCCGCGGAGGCTGCACGTTCTGCAACGTTGCCTCTTTTGCTGACGAAGAGCAGCAGCACCACTCTATTGCTGAACAGCTGGCACATCAGGCGCAGAGGGTTAATCGCGCAAAGCGCTATCTCGCTTATTTTCAGGCTTACACCAGCACCTTTGCCGAAGTTCAGGTACTGCGCTCGATGTATCAGCAGGCGGTGAGTCAGGCCAATATCGTTGGACTGTGCGTGGGCACTCGTCCTGACTGCGTCCCGGAGGCGGTACTGGATCTGCTCAGCGGCTATCGGGAACAGGGTTACGAAGTGTGGCTGGAGCTAGGCTTACAGACGGCGCATGACAAAACGCTGCAGCGGATTAATCGTGGGCATGATTTTGCCTGTTATCAGCGTACGACCCGGCTGGCGCGTGAGCGCGGGCTGAAGGTCTGCGCGCATTTGATAGTCGGGCTCCCGGGCGAGGCGCAGAGCCATTGCCTGCAAACGCTGGAACAGGTTGTGGATACCGGCGTGGATGGTATCAAACTGCATCCGCTGCATATCGTCACCGGCAGTACGATGGCCAAAGCCTGGCAGGCGGGGCGGTTGCAGGCGATTGCGCTGGATGAGTATACGATAATTGCCGGGGAGATGATTCGCCACACGCCACCTGAGGTTATCTATCACCGCATTTCCGCCAGCGCCCGGCGGCCGACGCTGCTGGCCCCCCTGTGGTGTGAGAATCGCTGGACCGGGATGGTTGAACTCGACCGCTATCTCAACCAACATGGCGTGCAGGGCTCGGCGCTGGGACAAGCCTGGGTGCCGCGCGCAGCTTTAGAGTAAGGGCGCCCGCATTTTTTGCACAACTTACAGCGTATTGCTCAGAATTGGGTATTATTGTGCGGAGTTGTCGCGAAGGAATCCCTTATGAAGCAAATCCGTATGCTGGCGCAGTACTATGTCGACCTGATGATGAAGCTGGGTCTGGTGCGTTTTTCCATGCTGTTGGCCCTTGCCCTGGTGGTGCTGGCGATTGTGGTACAGATGGCCGTCACGATGGTTCTGCATGGCCAGGTTGAGAGCATCGACGTTATCCGCTCTATCTTCTTTGGTCTGCTGATAACCCCCTGGGCAGTCTACTTTTTGTCGGTGGTGGTGGAGCAACTGGAAGAGTCGCGGCAGCGTCTCTCCCGGCTGGTGGAAAAACTGGAGGAGATGCGCGAGCGCGACCTGCAGCTTAACGTGCAGCTCAAAGATAATATCGCGCAGCTCAATCAGGAGATTGGCGAGCGTGAAAAGGCGGAAGCCGAACGCGAGACGACGCTGGAACAGCTGAAGATTGAGATGAAAGAGCGTGAAGAGACGCAAATTCAGCTGGAACAGCAATCCTCCTTCCTCCGTTCTTTCCTTGATGCCTCACCGGACCTGGTATTCTATCGCAATGAAGACAAAGAGTTTTCTGGCTGTAACCGGGCGATGGAACTACTGACCGGGAAAAGTGAAAAGCAGCTTATCCACCTGAAACCTCAGGATGTCTATAACGAAGAGGCGGCGGTTAAAGTGCTGGAGACTGACGAAAAAGTCTTCCGCCATAATGTGTCGCTGACCTACGAGCAGTGGCTGGATTATCCGGACGGGCGTAAAGCCTGCTTTGAAATCCGCAAGGTTCCTTACTATGACCGCGTCGGCAAGCGCCGTGGACTGATGGGCTTTGGCCGCGATATTACCGAACGTAAGCGCTACCAGGATGCGCTGGAGCGCGCCAGCCGCGATAAGACCACCTTTATCTCAACGATCAGCCACGAACTGCGCACGCCGCTTAACGGCATCGTCGGGCTGAGTCGTATCCTGCTGGATACCGAGCTGACCGGTGAGCAGGAAAAATACCTCAAAACTATCCATGTTTCCGCCGTCACGTTGGGGAATATTTTCAACGATATTATCGACATGGATAAAATGGAACGGCGCAAAGTCCAGTTGGATAATCAGCAGGTCGATTTCACCGGTTTCCTGGCCGATCTGGAAAACCTCTCCGGCCTGCAGGCGCAACAGAAAGGGCTGCGCTTTGTCCTGGATCCGACGCTGCCGCTGCCGCATAAAGTGGTGACCGACGGGACGCGTCTGCGGCAGATTCTGTGGAACCTCATCAGTAACGCCGTGAAATTCACCCCGCAAGGTGGCAACGTCACCGTTCGCGTTCGTTACGATGAAGGCGATATCCTGCATTTTGAAGTGGAAGATTCCGGCATCGGCATTCCCGAAGCCGAGCAGGATAAGATCTTCGCGATGTATTATCAGGTGAAAGACAGCCACGGTGGCAAGCCTGCGACAGGCACCGGGATCGGTCTTGCCGTATCGCGTCGTCTGGCTCGCAATATGGGCGGCGACATTAACGTCTCCAGCCAGCCGGGCCAGGGGGCCACGTTTACGCTGACCGTGCATGCGCCGGCGGTGGCGGAAGAAGTGGAAGATATGCTGACTGAAGATGAGATGCCCCTGCCGGCGCTGAACGTGCTGCTGGTCGAGGATATCGAGCTCAACGTGATTGTGGCGCGCTCGGTGCTGGAGAAGCTGGGCAACAGCGTCGATGTGGCGATGACCGGTAAGGCCGCGCTGGAGATGTTTGAACCGGGCGAGTACGACCTGGTGCTGCTGGATATCCAGCTGCCGGATATGACGGGTCTGGATATTTCTCGTCATCTTAAGCAGCACTTTGCCGCCGACGAGCTACCGCCTCTGGTTGCCCTGACCGCCAACGTCCTGAAAAATAAAAAAGAGTATCTCGATGCCGGCATGGACGACGTCCTGAGTAAACCGCTATCGGTGCCGGCGCTTACGGCTATGATTAAAAAATTCTGGGATTCGCCGGAAGAGGATGAGTGCGAAATGCCGACCGTGGATGTGAGTAAATCGGCATCCGTGCTGGATATCCCAATGCTTGAGCAGTATATCGAGCTGGTGGGGCCAAAGCTTATCAACGATGGCCTTGCGGTTTTTGAGAAGATGATGCCGGGCTATATGGCGGTACTGGAGTCTAATCTGACCGCTCGCGACCAGAAAGGGATCGTCGATGAAGGGCATAAAATTAAAGGCGCGGCGGGGTCTATTGGCCTGCGGCATATTCAACAGCTTGGACAGCAGATTCAGACTCCGGACTTGCCGGCGTGGTCGGATAACGTTGGTGAATGGGTGGAAGAGATGAAATCCGAGTGGCAGAACGATGTGGCCGTGCTGAAGGCATGGGTTGCGGCACATAAAAAATGACCCCGGATAAACCGGGGTGCGCGAATACTGCGCCAACACCAGGGAACTGGTCGTTGCGCCAGAATTTTTAGAGATATTTTTACGTAGCGCAACCTGAGGATTTGGTTTGCTCGCTCATTAAGATAGCAAACCTTAAATAATTTGTTACGTGAATCAGTAAAATATGTGAAGCAATGCGTGTAAATCAAAATTTTTGACTGGTTTCAGCAAGTTGCACTAAGGAGCTGGCAGTATGAAAAAGATTGGCGTGGTATTGAGCGGCTGTGGCGTCTATGACGGAACGGAGATCCATGAAGCGGTCATTACCCTGTTGGCGATCGCCCGTAGCGGCGCACAGGCCCTCTGTTTCGCCCCGGATAAAGCGCAAACGGACGTGATCAACCACCTGACCGGTGAGCCGATGGCCGAAAGCCGCAACGTTCTGGTTGAGGCCGCGCGTATTGCCCGTGGCGATATTCAGCCTCTGGCGGCGGCCCGGGCGGAAGATCTGGATGCGCTGATTGTCCCTGGCGGATTTGGCGCGGCGAAGAACCTCAGCAATTTTGCCTCGCAAGGGGCCGAATGCCTGATCGATAGCGACCTGAAGGCGTTGACGCTGGCGATGCATGAAGCGGGCAAGCCCCTGGGCTTTATGTGTATCGCCCCGGCGCTGCTGCCAAAAATTTTCCCGATCCCGCTGCGGATAACCATCGGCACCGATCTTGATACCGCTGAGGTGGTGGAAGAGATGGGGGCAGAACACGTTCCTTGCCCGGTCGATGATATCGTCGTCGATGAAGAGCATAAGGTGGTGACGACCCCGGCCTGGATGCTGGCGCAGAACATTGCGGAAGCGGCAAGCGGGATTGAGAAGCTGGTGGCTCGCGTGCTGGTTCTGACTGAATGAGCGTGCGTTCGGCCCCGTTGCGAATGATTAAACGCTTTTTATTGCGCATTCTGCTGATTGCGACAGCCTTTTGGGGAGGCGGCATCGCGCTGTTTAGCATACTGCCGGTGCCGTTTTCAGCCGTTATGCTCGAGCGACAAATCGGCGCATGGCTGAGCGGTGATTTTCATTATGTCGCCCATTCCGACTGGGTCGGGATGGACGAGATCTCGCCGTGGATGGGGCTGGCGGCAATCGCTGCGGAGGATCAAAAATTCCCCGAACACTGGGGTTTTGATGTATCAGCGATAGAGAAAGCGCTGGCGCACAATGAACGTCAGGAAAACCGCGTGCGCGGCGCCTCCACGCTCTCGCAGCAAACGGCGAAGAACCTGTTCTTGTGGGATGGCCGCAGCTGGTTGCGCAAAGGGCTGGAGGCAGGGTTAACGGTAGGGATTGAGACGGTATGGAGTAAAAAACGGATTCTGACCGTCTACCTGAATATCGCGGAATTTGGGGAAGGGACGTTCGGTGTCGAAGCGGCATCCCGACGCTACTTTCACAAGCCTGCGAGCAAGTTAACCGCTTCTGAAGCGGCGCTCCTGGCCGCAGTATTGCCCAACCCGATTCGCTTTCGCGCCGATGCGCCGTCCGGCTATGTCCGCAGTCGGCAGGCGTGGATCCTGCGTCAGATGCGTCAGTTAGGCGGAGAAGGATTTATGCAGGCGAACAAGCTGAAGTGAGGTCACGACAGAAACAATAGCCCCGGTCAGCGTTGTACAGCCGGGGAAGAGGCGGGAATGCTTAGTCTTCGTCAAAACCGGCGTTGAACAGCGCGATAACCGCTGCCAGCGCCTCGACTTCCTGCGGACCGTTGGCTTCAATCTCGATTTGCCGACCTTTGGCTGAGTCGAGCATCAGCAGGGCAATGACGCTATTGGCTTCCGCTTCCGTCCCCTCGTCGTTGCGCAGCAGGACTTCCGCATCATAATTCTGCATCAGCTCAAACAACTTCATCGCCGGGCGGGCATGCATCCCCAGCTTATTGGTGATTTCAACGATCTGCTTTACGGTCATGATTTGCGTTTTTCCAGCGTCCGATGGCGAGACTGCACGTTCTTACCGCGTGAGCGGAAGTAATCAGCCAGCTGTTCGGCAATGTAGACCGAACGGTGTTTACCGCCGGTACAACCAATCGCCACCGTCAGATAGCTGCGATTATTGGTTTCCAGCATCGGTAACCATAGCTCAAGATAGCTGCGGGTCTGGTAAATAAAATTGTGAACTTCCGTGTGCCGGTCAAGGAAGGCGGCCACCGGTTTATCCAGACCGGTCATTGGACGCAGTTTCGGATCCCAGTGCGGGTTTGGCAGGAAGCGTACGTCAAAGACGTAATCGGCATCAATCGGAATACCGTGCTTAAAGCCAAAGGATTCAAAGACCATGGTCAGCTCACGTTCGCGCTTGCCGAGCAGACGGGTACGGAGCATTTCCGCCAGCTCATGTACCGACATCTCTGAAGTATCGACGATCAGGTCGGCGCGGGAACGCAGCGGCTCCAGCAGGGCGCTCTCTTCGTCAATCGCGCTTTCCAGCGACAGATTTTTGCTTGATAGCGGATGCAGACGACGGGTGTCGCTGTAGCGGCGGATCAGCGTATTGCGGTCAGCATCAAGGAACAGCAGCTGAGGGGAAAATGCCTCAGGCAGATTTTTCATCGCCTGTTCAAAGATCTCTGGCGATTCCGGCATGTTACGCACGTCAATGCTGACGGCGGCAGAGATGTTTCTGTCGGCCAGCGATCTCGCCAGCTCAGGCAACAGCACTACCGGCAGGTTATCTACGCAGTAGAAGCCCATATCTTCCAGCGCCCGCAGAGCGACGGATTTCCCCGAGCCTGAGCGGCCGCTGACGATCATCAGTACCATGTACCGTTTCTCCTCAGTACGATAAAGGGTAGGGGGCGACGGCCGTTATACGTCATCGTTGCTTCCTGCTTCGGTGATGATCTCATACAGCTCTTCATCGCTTTGCGCCGCACGCAGGCGGCGGCAAATCGTTTTATCCGCCAGTCGTTTTGCGACCAGCGACAGCGTATGCAGATGGGTTTTGGTCTGGTCAGCCGGGACCAGAAGCGCAAACAGCAGATCGACCGGCTGGTTGTCGATGGCATCAAAGGCGATCGGAGTCTCCAGCTGGACAAACACGCCGACGGCGCGCAGCGTATCCTCTTCGAGTTTGCCGTGCGGAATGGCAATCCCGTTGCCAATCCCGGTACTGCCCATTTTCTCGCGGGTAAGGATCGCCTCAAACACCACCTGCGGTGGCAAACCTAACTGTTTTGCTGCCAGTTCACTGATGATTTCCAGCGCGCGCTTTTTGCTCTGGCAGTGAACCTGGCTACGGGTACATTCCTGGTTAAGGACGTTGCTCAGTTGTAGAGCCGAATCGTTGTTCATCATAATTTCACCTGAGCGCGCCCCTCGCCTGCCGCCGATGAAAGCCGGCAGCAGGCAAGGGCGGCGCCCGGACAATTAGTGTTGTTTTAGTTTATCTTTATGTTTTGTTAACTGTCTTGCCAGCTTATCGATGAGTCCATCGATAGCGGCATACATAACCTGCCCTTCCGCACTGGCATGGATTTCGCCACCGTTGACATGCAGATTGGCATCCGCAATTTGCGTCACCTTCTCTACTTTTAACACAATATAGACCTGATTGATCCTGTCGAAAAACTGCTCCAGCTTGCTGAACTTCGCATTAACGAATTCACGCAGTGCAGGGGTGATCTCGACGTTGTGTCCTGTAATGTTGAGCTGCATAGTGTCTTCCTTATCGGTTGTATCAAACCAGTTGTTTACGCTGGTTAGATGGCGGAATGGATAAAGACTCTCGGTACTTAGCGACGGTACGACGTGCCACCATGATACCCTGTTCGGACAGGATGGTGGTCAGCTTACTGTCACTCAACGGCTTCGCGGGATTCTCCGCGGCGATTAACTTCTTCACCAGCGCACGAATGGCCGTCGACGATGCCTCGCCGCCGCCTTCCGTATTCACGTGGCTGGAAAAGAAATATTTCAGCTCAAAAATACCGCGCGGACTGTGCAGATATTTTTGGGTGGTAACGCGTGAAATGGTGGATTCATGCATTTCGACGGCCTGAGCAATATCCGCCAGCACCATCGGTTTCATGAACTCTTCACCCTGATCGAAGAAGGCCTGCTGCTGTTCGACGATGCAGCGGCTGACGCGCAGCAGCGTATCATTGCGGCTTTCCAGACTCTTGATCAGCCAGCGAGCTTCCTGCAGGTTGCTGCGGATAAACTGGCTGTCTGCATCATTGCGCGCGCTGTTGCCCATGGCCGCGTAATGCTGATTAATCTTCAGGCGTGGGATGCTGTCGGAGTTAAGCTCCACTACCCAGCGACCGCTGACCTTACGTACCAGTACGTCGGGAATGACGTATTCCGGTTCGCTGGTCTGGATCGACTGACCGGGGCGCGGATCGAGGGACTGGATGAGATTAACGGCTTCTTTCAGCACCTCTTCTTTCAGTCGGGTGACGCGCATCAGGGAGCGGAAATCATGGTTGGCGAGCAGATCGAGATGATCGCTGATGATCAGTCGGGCTTCTTCCAGCCACGGCGTCTCTTTGGCATATTGGGAAAGCTGAACCAGCAGACAGTCGCGCAGATCTTTTGCCGCGACGCCGACCGGGTCAAAGCGCTGAATACGCTTTAGCACCGCTTCAACTTCTTCGAGACCAATTTCGTCATCGTCGATACTCTCGACAATATCTTCCAGCCGAATGGTGAGATAGCCGGTGTCATCAACGGCATCGACAATCGACGTGGCGATGGCGCGGTCGGTGTCGGTAAACGGCGTCAGTTCAACCTGCCACATCAGGTAATCCTGCAGGCTTTGGGTCGTTTCGCCTTGATAGACAGGCAGTTCGTCGTCCTGGTAGTCAACGCCGTTTCCGGACGGAGTGCCAGCGGTGTAGATTTCATCCCAGCTGGCGTCGAGCGGCAGCTCTTCCGGCATATCTTTTTGTTCAAGAGCGTCGACGGTGTCCAGCGATTCGCGGTCCTCGACCTCTTTGGTTTCTACCTCTTCGTGAAGATCGGTTTGCTCAAGCAGCGGATTACTCTCCAGCGCCTGCTGGAGTTCTTGCTGGAGTTCTAACGTGGACAGCTGCAGCAAGCGAATAGCCTGTTGCAGTTGTGGCGTCATGGCAAGCTGTTGGCTTAGCCTTAATTGCAAACCTTGCTTCATATTCAGGGCTAATATCTCCGGCTAAAACGTCTGTAACCTCTACCCTATCAGAGTCTGAAGTCTTCCCCAAGATACACGCGCTTAACCTGCTCGTCTTCAAGGATTTGCTGCGGGGTGCCGTGGGCGATCAGATGACCCTGGCTGACGATATAGGCGCGTTCGCAGACGGCCAGCGTCTCCCTGACGTTATGGTCGGTGATCAGCACGCCAAGACCACTGTCGCGCAGATGCTCGATAATGCGTTTGATATCAATAACGGAAATGGGGTCAACCCCGGCAAAAGGCTCATCCAGCAGAATGAATTTCGGATTAGCGGCCAGCGCGCGGGCGATTTCAACGCGGCGGCGTTCACCGCCGGACAGCGCCTGACCGAGGCTGTCGCGCAGATGCTCGATGTGAAATTCTTCCATCAGCTCTTTCGCGCGGTCTTCACGCTGCTCGCTGCTGAGATCGTCACGAATCTGCAACACCGCCATTAAATTATCGTACACGCTCAGGCGGCGGAAAATGGAGGCTTCCTGCGGCAGATAGCCGATACCCCGACGCGCGCGGGCATGCAGCGGCAGCAGGCTGATATCTTCATCGTCGATGATAATGTTGCCAGCGTCGCGCGGTACAATGCCGACCACCATGTAGAAGGTCGTGGTTTTACCGGCGCCGTTCGGCCCGAGGAGGCCAACGATCTCGCCAGAGTTGACGGTCAGACTGACATCTTCCACCACGCGGCGGCCTTTATACGCCTTGGCGAGATTCTTTGCGGTTAATGTTGCCATAACGAATTAGTTACCCTTCTTTTGCTGGTTGGTGCTTTTGTCTTGCAGCTGCGAAGGAACCAGAACCGTCGTCACGCGTCCGCCTTTATTGCTGAACGCCTGCATTTTCTGCTCTTTCACCAGATAGGTGATTTTGTCGCCCTGGATGTTACTGTCGAGCTGATCCAGGTGCGCGTTGCCGGTCAGCACCACAAAATCATTCTGCAATTCATAGTGCATTTTCTGCGCGCGGCCTTTCACCGGCTTGCCGTTGTCCTGCATCTGGTAGAAGGTTGCCGGATTACCGTAACCGTCGATCACTTCTTTACCTTTTTCACCGCCAGGACGGGTCACCACCACCTTATCGGCGTTGATTTTAATGGTTCCCTGGGTGACGACGACATTACCGGTGAAGGTAACGACATTACCCTGCATATCCAGTGACTGCTGATCGGATTCGATGTGAATCGGTTGATCGGTATCGCCGGTTTTTGCCAGTGCCGGCAGGCTGGCGGCCAGTAAGGCGCTGGCGAGCGCAACCTTAAGGCTGAGTTTGTTTGTTCTGAATTTCATAAGAGGTTCTAACCTTTTCAATCAGCTCGGCAGTTTTGCTGCGTAAATTTCCGCGCATTTTCAGGCCGCTGGAATTAAATGTCGTCCCGTACAACGTCACCATGTCATCAGAGGTAACATCTTGCGTCACCAGGTTTATCTGGGCGTTATCCGTCGTAATTTTGCGCAATTGAGAGTCCGCGCTCAGCGCGTCCACCTCGACGTTTCCGTAAAGATACAGCATGCGATCTTTAGTCAGTTTGGCTTTATCCGCTTTGATAGACCAGGTGGGTACCTTGTTGGTATCAAACGTGGTCATCACCGGTTTGGTGAACCACGATACTTCCTGGGCGGAAAAATACTCCACATGCTCGGCGATTAAGCGGTAGTTAAGCGCCCCTTCCGGGCTGTAAACAACGGTGTCGGTATGTTCACTGGTATAGGTCGGGTCATCAGGACCGATCTCTTGCTGAATGGTATCGTCCGTACCCGCCAGATTCAGGCCGATCAGAATAAGCGCGACCAGCGATAGTAAAATGATAACCCAACGTCTGGTTTTACTCATATTGATTGCCCTTTGGCCTCATCCAGCTTGCCCTGCGCCAATAGTAACAAATCGCAGACTTCGCGTACCGCCCCGCGTCCACCGTCGATGCGGGTAACATAATCCGCTCGCGGTATCAGTAGCGGGTGCGCATCCGCCACTGCCACGCTTAAGCCGACCTCGGCCATCACCGGCCAGTCGATAAGATCATCGCCGATGTAGGCCACTTCGTCCGGACGAACGGCCAGCTTGCTCAATAATTCGCGAAATGCCAGCAGTTTATCGGACTGCCCCTGATACAGGTGCGTAATGCCCAGCGTCTGACAACGATCTTCTACCAGTTTAGCTTTTCGTCCGGTAATAATCGCGACTTCAATACCTGAGGTCAGCGCGCAGCGAATCCCGTAACCGTCGCGAACATTAAACGCCTTCAGCTCTTCACCGCTGTTGCCCATGTAGATAAGACCGTCGGACAGCACGCCGTCTACGTCGAGAATCAATAAACGGATCTTCGCCGCCCGATCGATAAACTCAGGGCTTACTGGCCCGTAGCAGGTTTCCTGCAGAGCATCAGCATTATTCATTATTTTATCCTTACTTACACTACGCCTGCGCGCAGGAGATCGTGCATATGTACCACACCCAACAGGCGGTCGCCATCGGCAACTAACACACAGGTGATATGGCGAGATTGCATCAGGTTCAGCGCATCGACGGCAAGAATACCGGGGCGAATGCGAATGCCGCCCGGCGTCATGACGTCAGCGATACGGGCATTACGCATATCGACACCGGTATCAAATACCCGGCGCAGGTCGCCATCGGTGAAAATACCGATGATGTTCATGTCATCATCACAGATAGCCGTCATGCCTAAATTTTTACGCGTGATTTCCAGCAGCGCATCACGCAAGGTGGCCTGCACATTGACGTGCGGGATTTCATCACCGGTATGCATAATATCATTGACCCGCAGCAACAGCTTACGGCCCAGTGCGCCGCCAGGGTGCGACAGCGCAAAATCTTCAGCGGTAAAGCCGCGCGCTTCCAGCAGAGCAACCGCCAGCGCATCGCCCATCACCAGCGCGGCGGTGGTGCTGGAGGTGGGCGCCAGCCCTAACGGGCAGGCTTCTTTCAGTACCTTCACGCAAAGGTGGATGTCCGCCGCGCGCGCCATGCTGCTTTCCGGGCGGCTGGTGATGCAGATAAGGGGAACCTGCTGGCGTTTGAGCACCGGAATCAGCGCCAGGATCTCGTTCGACTCGCCGGAGTTCGAGAGCGCGATAACCACATCTTTCGGCGTCACCATGCCTAAATCGCCGTGGGCCGCTTCGCCAGGGTGAACGAAAAATGACGGTGTACCGGTGCTGGCAAACGTCGCCGCCATTTTACGCCCGATATGGCCGGATTTGCCCATCCCCATCACCACGACTTTACCCGCGCAGCGGAAGATCTTCTCGCAGGCATGGGTGAAATCTTCATTAATGTACTGATCGAGTTGAGCCAGACCTTCACGTTCAATTTCCAGGACCTCGCGTCCTACCCGTTGAAAGTCAAAATCCGTTGGCAAATCTATTTGCGACATAGTGTTATCCCGATTCATTCAACGAAGAGCGGTGCTGCCCAGTACAGCATCGCCAACCAAACCACAAAACCGCCGACCAGCAGCGCACCGACCAGGCGACCGGGTTGCCATTTGCGACGCCAGCATAGCAGGGCGAATATCACGCTGACGAACAGCATCACGGTGTAGTCGCGCGTAAAGGCCTCCGGTGCGAACGCTCCCGGGGCGATCAGTGCGGGTAATCCGAGAACCAGGGCGATATTCAGGATATTGGCGCCTATAATATTCCCGATAGCGATATCGTCTTCCCCTTTTCGTGCCCCGGCAATCGTCGTTGCCAGTTCCGGCAGGCTGGTGCCGATCGCCACCACCGTTAAGCCGACGGTGAGCTCGCTGATAGCGAAGTAGTTTGCCAGTACGGTAGCATTATCCACGACCATTCTGGTTGCCATAGGCATCACAATCATGGCTACGCCCAGCCAGAGCAGGGCCACGGGAAGCGAACCTTCTCGTGGAAGCTCTGCCATCTGTTCCCGGGTCAGGCTATCGCTGCCCTGACGTTCCGCCAGCCGGGCGATTTTAATCGTAAACAGCAGCCACAGCAGGGCGAGCGCCAGTAAGAAAAGACCGTCCATTCGGGACAGCTGCCCATCGTACAGCACAAAGCTTGCCAGCAAACTGACCAGCAACATTAGCGGTAACTCGCGGCGCAGGATATCAGAATGCACGGTAAATGGACGCAACAAGGCAGCGAGGCCGAGTATTAATAATATATTGGTAATATTGGATCCGAGCGCCGTGCCGATCGCCAGATCGGTCTGTCCGTGCAGAGACGCGGCGGCGGAAACGATGATCTCCGGCAGGCTGGTGCCGATACTGACCACCGTCATCCCGATAATGAGCGGGGGGATCCCTATCATGCGGCAAAGTATTGAAGCGGCGTAGACCAGACGATCGGCGCTGTAGACTACCAGCAGTAAACCAATTATTAACAGAGCCGTCGCTAAGAGCATCTAAAGTCCTTTCTTCAGGTATAATCGTCGATTCGCTGTACCGGTCCATCTGCAGCGTAACGAATTCTTAATTTTGACTTTATGTTTGTCAAAAGTAAAACAAATGCCAGCTTTCGCTAACCCAGGCAGGTAAGATTCTGTAAAAATGTTGGGTTTGTGGCGAAGGTACGCGCCATGCTTAGCCCGAGGGATGTTTAGTAAGGATGATTTTATGAGCCAAACTCTGGCGAATTTGGTCGAAGTACGCGGTATCCGCTTCTCTCGCGGCGATCGCGTCATCTTTGACGATATCTCGCTGTCAGTGCCGCGCGGTAAGATCACGGCGATTATGGGACCATCGGGGATCGGTAAAACGACGCTGCTGCGCCTGATCGGCGGGCAGATCCCGCCGGATAAAGGTGAGATTCTGTTCGATGGTGAAAACGTGCCGCAGATGTCACGCTCGCGCCTGTATACCGTGCGTAAGCGGATGAGCATGCTGTTCCAGTCCGGAGCCCTGTTCACCGATATGAACGTGTTCAATAACGTAGCCTATCCGCTACGTGAACATACGCGTTTGCCGGAGGCGCTACTGCATACGACCGTCATGATGAAGCTTGAAGCGGTCGGGCTGCGCGGAGCGGCGAAATTGATGCCCTCTGAACTCTCAGGCGGGATGGCGCGTCGCGCCGCCCTGGCCAGAGCCATCGCGCTGGAGCCGGACCTGATTATGTTCGACGAACCGTTTGTCGGACAGGATCCCATTACCATGGGGGTGCTGGTCAAGCTGATTTCAGAACTCAACAGCACGCTGGGCGTGACCTGTATCGTGGTGTCACACGACGTGCCAGAAGTGCTGAGCATTGCTGATTACGCGTATATCGTGGCGGACAAAAAAATCGTGGCTCACGGCAGCGCGCAGTCGCTGCGTGAAAACGGCGACCCTCGGGTTCGCCAGTTCATTGATGGTATTGCCGATGGTCCGGTACCGTTCCGCTATCCGGCCGGTGACTATCAGCATGATTTATTAGGCAAGGGAGCGAGCAACTGATGCTGCTAAACGTGCTGGCATCACTCGGACACCGGGGAATTAAAACGACCGCGGCTTTCGGGCGTGCCGGATTAATGCTTTTCAATGCGGTGGTGGGCAAGCCGGAATTTCGTAAGCATGCGCCGCTGCTGGTTCGCCAGCTCTACAACGTTGGCGTGCTATCGATGCTGATTATCATCGTGTCGGGGCTGTTTATCGGCATGGTTCTGGGGCTGCAGGGCTATCTGGTGCTCACCACCTATAGTGCGGAAACCAGTTTAGGCATGCTGGTGGCGCTATCCCTGCTGCGCGAACTGGGTCCGGTGGTCGCTGCGCTGCTGTTTGCCGGGCGTGCGGGTTCAGCGCTGACCGCGGAAATTGGCCTGATGCGCGCGACCGAACAGCTCTCCAGCATGGAAATGATGGCGGTCGATCCGCTGCGTCGCGTGATTTCACCTCGCTTCTGGGCCGGGGTTATCTCGCTACCGCTGTTGACCATTATTTTTGTCGCCGTGGGTATCTGGGGCGGTTCGCTGGTGGGCGTAAGCTGGAAGGGTATCGACAGTGGCTTCTTCTGGACCGCGATGCAAAATGCCGTTGACTGGCGAATGGACCTGGTTAACTGCCTGATTAAGAGTCTGGTGTTTGCCATTACGGTGACATGGGTTGCGTTATTTAATGGTTATGACGCTATCCCCACTTCCGCCGGGATTAGCCGGGCAACGACGCGTACCGTGGTGCATTCGTCGCTGGCGGTTCTGGGGCTGGATTTTGTGCTGACTGCGCTGATGTTTGGGAATTGAGTTCATGCAAACGAAAAAAAGTGAAATCTGGGTAGGTGTGTTCTTACTGGTTGCGTTGCTGGCTGCGCTGTTTGTCTGTCTCAAAGCCGCCAACGTAACCTCTTTACGTACCGAGCCGACGTATCGTATCTATGCCACCTTTGACAATATTGGTGGGCTGAAGGCGCGTTCTCCGGTCCGCATTGGCGGCGTGGTCGTGGGCCGGGTGGCGGATATTACTCTTGACCCGAAAACCTACCTGCCGCGGGTCGCGCTCGATATTGATGAGAGCTACAACCATATTCCTGATTCCAGCTCGCTGGCTATTCGTACCTCAGGTCTGCTGGGAGAACAGTATCTGGCGCTGAATATCGGTTTCGACGATCCGGAACTGGGGACGTCTATCCTTAAAGATGGCAGCACTATTCAGGACACCAAGTCTGCCATGGTTCTGGAAGACCTGATTGGTCAGTTCCTTTATAGCAGTAAGGGCAGTGACAATAAGAATTCTGGCGATGATTCGGCAGCGACAGATAGTCATACTAGCGCGACGCCACCGGCCGCCACGACGCATTAATTTCAGGAGAGACACCCTATGTTTAAACGTTTAATGATGATCGCCATGCTGGTGATTGCTCCCTTGACGGCTGCTACGGCGGCGGATCAGTCCAATCCCTATAAGCTGATGAACGAAGCGGCGCAGAAGACCTTCGATCGTCTTAAAAATGAACAGTCGAAGATTCAGGCTAACCCAAACTATCTGCGTGATATCGTTGACCAGGAGCTGATGCCGTATGTCCAGGTGAAGTATGCCGGCGCGCTGGTTCTGGGCCGGTATTACAAAGATGCGACCCCGGCGCAGCGCGAAGCCTACTTTGTCGCCTTCCGTGAATACCTGAAGCAGGCCTACGGCCAGGCGCTGGCTATGTACCATGGTCAAACCTATCAAATTGCTCCGGAACAACCGCTGGGCGATGCAACTATCATCCCTATTCGCGTGACGATCATCGATCCCAATGGCCGCCCTCCGGTGCGCCTGGATTTCCAGTGGCGTAAAAACACCCAGACCGGTAACTGGCAGGCTTACGATATGATTGCCGAAGGGGTGAGCATGATCACCACCAAACAAAACGAGTGGAGCGACCTGCTGCGCACCAAAGGCGTTGATGGCCTGACCGCGCAACTGAAAGCGATCTCCGCGCAGCCGATCACTCTGGAACAGAAAAAATAATGACCGGGCAGCTGAGCTGGACTCGCGACGGCGAGCGACTGGCGCTGCACGGGGAGCTGGACCAGGATCTGCTGGTCCCGCTCTGGGAAGCCCGTGCACAAGCGACCGATGGCGTATCGACTATCGACCTGAGCGCGCTGACCCGGGTGGATACCGCCGGCCTGGCGCTGCTGATGCACTTTGTGGCGTTAATTCGCCACCAGGGCCGGGAAGCGAAACTGATTGGCAAGAGCGACAACCTGCAAACTTTAGTCAGTCTTTACAACCTTCCCGCCGATATGATCCCATAGTTTTTCAGTGCGTTACTGCTGAGGTTATCCTGAAAGCCCCATCAATATCTTCGATGGGGCTTTTTGCTTATTTAAGACCGCGCCACTTTCCTCTAAGATGTTGGGCTATTTTCACTACCAGATAAAATTTGAACCCATGGAAAATCATGAAATTCAGACCGTGCTGATGAACGCACTCTCCCTTCAGGAAGTCCACGTCTCTGGCGATGGCAGTCACTTTCAGGTTATTGCTGTGGGTGAGATGTTTGACGGCATGAGCCGGGTAAAAAAACAGCAGGCAGTCTACGCTCCGCTGATGGAATACATTGCCGACAACCGCATTCATGCTCTGTCGATCAAAGCATTTACCCCGCAAGAATGGGCCCGGGACCGCAAACTCAACGGCTTTTAAGCTGCAGGGATGTTCCCCGCAGCGTATGTGAATTCTTAACAGAGAACAGAATCAATGGATAAATTCCGTGTTCAGGGGCCGACACGCCTCCAGGGGGAAGTCACCATCTCCGGTGCAAAAAATGCCGCCCTGCCGATCCTCTTTGCTGCACTGCTGGCAGATGAGCCGATTGAGATCCAGAACGTACCAAAACTGAAAGACATCGATACCACGATGAAACTGCTGAGCCAGCTCGGCGCCAAAGTGAAACGCAATGGGTCAGTCTGGATCGATGCGGGTCCGGTCGACGTCTTCTGCGCGCCGTACGATCTGGTCAAAACAATGCGTGCTTCTATCTGGGCGCTGGGCCCGCTGGTGGCGCGCTTTGGTCAGGGACAGGTTTCACTGCCGGGCGGTTGTGCTATCGGTGCGCGTCCGGTCGATTTGCATATTATCGGCCTTGAGCAGCTGGGCGCAGAGATCAAACTGGAAGAAGGTTATGTGAAGGCGTCGGTTAACGGACGTCTTAAAGGCGCGCATATTGTGATGGATAAGGTCAGCGTCGGCGCGACCGTGACCATTATGAGTGCCGCGACGCTGGCGGAGGGCACCACCGTTATTGAAAACGCCGCTCGCGAGCCGGAAATCGTCGATACGGCGAACTTCCTCAACACGCTGGGCGCGAAAATTAAAGGTCAGGGGACTGACCGCATCACCATCGAAGGCGTAGCGCGTCTGGGTGGCGGCGTATACCGCGTTCTGCCTGACCGTATCGAAACCGGTACTTTCCTGGTCGCTGCGGCAATCTCCGGCGGTAAAATTGTTTGCCGCAACGCACAGCCTGATACCCTGGATGCCGTACTGGCCAAGCTGCGCGATGCGGGCGCTGATATCGAAACCGGCGAAGACTGGATTAGCCTGGATATGCACGGCAATCGTCCGAAAGCCGTCAATGTACGCACCGCGCCACACCCGGGGTTCCCGACCGACATGCAGGCGCAGTTCACGCTGCTGAACCTGGTTGCGGAAGGGACCGGCGTGATTACCGAAACGATCTTTGAAAACCGTTTCATGCACATTCCGGAACTGATCCGTATGGGTGCACACGCGGAGATCGAAAGCAATACGGCGATATGCCACGGCGTGGCGCAGCTCTCCGGTGCACAGGTGATGGCGACTGACCTGCGAGCGTCAGCAAGCCTGGTCCTGGCCGGCTGTATCGCGGAAGGCACCACGATTGTCGATCGTATCTACCACATCGATCGTGGATACGAGCGCATCGAAGATAAACTGCAGGCGCTGGGCGCAAATATCGAACGCGTAAAAGGCGAGTAACTCTGTAGTGATAACAGCCCCTTGACGTGTGTCCGGGGGCTGTTTTTTATTCCGTCCTGTTGCACTCAGCGAACCGCTTTCATTCGCTCTCTTTCTTCTGGCGTATCATTTGCGTTCTGTCGATAAACTGATGCGTTACCGGGTCATGATAGCGTGAGGGCCAGATAATCCACGGCTTGGTATCCAGCGCATGAGCAATAATCAGCTCGCCTTTTGGCCATGGCCGGGTCAATGCATTCGCCAGCGTTGAAGAACTCAAGCCGTTACGCCGCGACTCCGCTGCCAGCGACGTCCCTTTTTTGCGCAATCCAGCAATGATATCTGCCGGATGCCAGTCGATGAACTTTTCCATAAATTCTCCTGGTGGTGATGATCCCGCTTGCCTGATATATGAGCAACGGAATGACTATACTCCCAGGTTTAATTAAGTTCTAACAAGTTCTTGTAAGGTGTCTTGATATTCGGAATATACCAGGAAATAAGGCGAGGCATGAATTTTACTGGAACTTTATGGCCTGTTCCCGCGCCGTCGCGGGAACAGGGGAGGGGGAATCAGTGGTCGCGTTGTACCGCAATATGGGCAAGACCGATAAGCGCTTCACGCCATGGGGAATCCGGTAAGACCTGAAGCACCGCAATGGCTTTGTCCGCTTCCTCTTCCGCGCGTTTACGGGTCCACTCCAGTGAGCCGCAGGTCGCCATCGTCTCGAGAACCGCGTCGAGAAGGTGACGCCCGTTGCCTTGCTCAATCGCTCCGCGAATCATCGCTGACTGCTCTGGAGTGCCATGACGCATGGCATGCAATAACGGTAACGTCGGTTTGCCTTCGTTCAGGTCATCACCCACGTTTTTGCCGAGACGCTCACCATCAGAGCTGTAGTCCAGTAAATCGTCGATCAGCTGGAATGCCGTGCCGAGATAACGACCATAGTCCTGAAGCGCTTGCTCCTGTTCTGCGGTACAACCGGCCAGGATGCCGGAACACTGTGCGGCGGCTTCAAACAGACGGGCTGTTTTGCTGTAAATTACCCGCATATAGTTTTCTTCAGTGATGTCCGGGTCGTTGACGTTCATCAACTGCAGCACTTCGCCTTCAGCAATGACGTTAACGGCTTTAGACATCACTTCCAGCACTTTTAACGAGCCGAGGCTGGTCATCATCTGGAAAGAGCGGGTATAGATAAAATCACCAACCAGCACGCTGGCTGCGTTGCCAAAAGCGGCGTTTGCCGTCGCCTTGCCGCGGCGCATATCGGATTCATCAACGACATCATCATGCAACAAGGTGGCGGTATGAATAAATTCGATCAGTGCGGCAATAGTGACATGCGCGTCGCCCTGGTAACCCACTGCCCGGGCGGCAAGAACCGCAATCATCGGACGAATACGTTTACCGCCTCCGCTAACGATGTAATAGCCTAATTGATTGATAAGCTGAACATCTGAGTCAAGTTGCTCAAGGATTGTCGCATTGACACCCGCCATATCCTGCGCGGTTAACTCATTGATTTTTTCTAAATTCATCGCAAAAGCCGGGCCACATGTCCTGTTACCGCGAATCCAGGTGGGTTCACAGAAGGATTAAGATAGAATTAAACGAAGCTATGATTGTACTGAAAAATTGCCATAGATAAACGTTAGCGTGAAAGTTGTGTTTTTTTTCTGCGTTGATCGCTAATCGCTCTTGTCAAAGGCTCGCGTTTTGCGTAATATTCGCGCCCTATTGTGAATATTTATAGCGCACTCTGAATCACACGAAGAGGTGCGCGGAAGCGGAGTTTTATATGTACGCGGTTTTCCAAAGTGGTGGTAAACAACACCGAGTAAGCGAAGGTCAGACCATTCGCCTGGAAAAGCTGGACATCGCAACTGGCGAAGCTGTTGAGTTCGCTGAAGTGCTGATGATCGCAAACGGTGAAGAAATCAAGATCGGCGTTCCTTTCGTTGAGGGCGGCGTAATCAAAGCTGAAGTTGTTGCTCACGGTCGTGGCGAGAAAGTTAAAATCGTTAAGTTTCGTCGTCGTAAACACTACCGTAAGCAGCAGGGCCATCGTCAGTGGTTCACTGATGTGAAAATTACTGGCATCAGCGCCTAAGACCTGAGGAGAGATTTAAATGGCACATAAAAAGGCTGGCGGCTCAACTCGTAACGGTCGCGACTCAGAAGCTAAACGCCTGGGCGTTAAGCGTTTCGGTGGCGAATCCGTTCTGGCGGGTAGCATCATCGTTCGTCAGCGTGGCACCAAATTCCACGCAGGCACCAACGTAGGTTGCGGTCGTGACCACACTCTGTTTGCTAAAGCAGACGGTAAAGTGAAATTTGAAGTTAAAGGCCCGAACAACCGTAAATACATCAGCATCGTTGCTGAGTAAGTTTTTCGTGGTCCGGTAACGGATTAAAGCCCCGCAACGTGTTGCGGGGCTTTTTACATTAGAATCCCGGATATTTTTCTGCAGGGAAAACGGGTATGAAGCAGCAGGCCGGCATTGGCATTCTTTTGGCCCTCACCACCGCGATGTGCTGGGGAGCGTTGCCCATTGCCATGAAGCAGGTTCTTGAAGTGATGGCGCCGCCGACGGTGGTGTTTTATCGCTTTTTGATGGCAAGTATCGGCCTTGGCACAATCCTCGCTATCAGAGGTAAACTGCCGCCGCTGCGCCTCTTTCGCAAACCGCGCTGGCTGGTTCTACTGGCCATTGCGACGGGCGGCCTGTTTGGTAACTTCATTCTGTTCAGCTCTTCCCTGCAATATCTTAGTCCCACGGCTTCTCAGGTGATCGGACAGCTATCTCCGGTCGGTATGATGGTGGCCAGCGTATTGATCCTTAAGGAGAAAATGCGTGGTACCCAGGTCGTGGGAGCACTGATGTTGATTTGCGGGCTGGTGATGTTCTTTAACACCAGCCTGATTGAGATTTTTACCCGCCTGACGGATTACACGTGGGGGGTAATTTTTGGCGTTGCAGCGGCTGCGGTTTGGGTCAGCTACGGCGTCGCGCAAAAGGTGTTATTACGCCGCCTGGCGTCACAGCAAATCCTCTTTTTGCTGTACACTTTATGTACGATAGCGTTGCTGCCGTTGGCGACGCTCTCACAAGTTCTGGCGTTAAGCAACTGGCAACTGGCGTGCCTGATTTTCTGCGGGTTAAATACCCTGGTAGGCTACGGTGCGCTGGCGGAAGCCATGGCGCGCTGGCAGGCAGCTCAGGTGAGCGCGTTGATTACCTTAACGCCATTGTTTACGCTGCTTTTTTCAGATTTATTATCACTGGCCTGGCCCGATGTTTTCGCCAGACCGATGTTAAACCTGTTAGGTTATCTCGGTGCGTTTGTCGTGGTTGCGGGCGCGATGTATTCCGCCATAGGCCACCGTCTTTGGGGTGGCTTACGTAAGCGTGAAGCGGTTGTACCGCTGCCCCGCTCAGGCGAATGATTTTCGGAGAGTAAAATGAAGTTTGTTGATGAAGCAACAATCCTGGTCGTAGCAGGTGATGGCGGCAATGGTTGCGTTAGCTTCCGCCGTGAAAAATATATCCCGAGAGGCGGCCCGGACGGCGGCGACGGTGGTGATGGTGGTGATGTCTGGCTGGAAGCGGACGAAAACCTGAACACCCTGATCGATTACCGTTTTGAAAAATCCTTCCGCGCTGAGCGTGGACAGAATGGCCAGAGTCGCGACTGTACCGGTAAACGTGGTAAAGACGTGTCGGTCAAAGTGCCTGTAGGGACCCGCGTTATCGATCAAGGGACCGGCGAAGTCATGGGCGATATGACTAAGCATGGTCAGCGTCTGATGGTCGCTAAAGGCGGCTGGCACGGTCTGGGCAACACCCGTTTCAAATCGTCCGTCAACCGTACTCCGCGTCAGAAAACGATGGGGACGCCGGGTGACAAGCGCGATCTGCAGCTGGAGCTGATGCTGCTGGCAGACGTCGGGATGCTGGGTATGCCGAATGCCGGTAAATCCACCTTCATCCGCGCCGTTTCTGCGGCGAAGCCGAAAGTGGCTGATTATCCGTTTACCACGCTGGTGCCGAGCCTTGGCGTTGTGCGTATGGATAACGAGAAGAGCTTCGTTGTTGCGGATATTCCTGGGCTTATCGAAGGCGCCGCGGAAGGTGCAGGTCTGGGTATTCGCTTCCTGAAACACCTTGAACGCTGCCGCGTGCTGCTGCACCTCATCGATATCGAGCCGATCGACGGTTCCGATCCGGTTGAGAATGCGCGCATTATCATCGGTGAACTGGAAAAATACAGCGAGAAGCTGGCTGAAAAACCACGTTGGTTGGTCTTCAATAAGATTGACCTGATGGATAAAGCGGAAGCTGAAGCGAAGGCGAAAGCCATTGCCGATGCGCTGGGCTGGGAAGATAAGTTCTACCTGATCTCCGCGGCAAGCCAGCAGGGCGTGAAAGATCTGTGCTGGGACGTGATGACCTTTATCATCGAGAACCCAATCGTTCATGCACAGGAAGAGAAAGCGCCTGAAAAAGTCGAGTTTATGTGGGACGACTACCACCGTCAGCAGCTTGAAGAAGCCGAAGTTGAAGTTGAAGACGACGAAGACTGGGATGACGACTGGGACGAAGACGACGAAGAAGGCGTCGAGTTCATCTATAAGCGTTAAGTTGCTGGAGCGCCCCGGTACATTGCCGATCGGGGCGACGGCAGGACTGCTGCCCGGATATGCCGGAAAGCGGTGCAGAACGCACTAAAAAGGGCCGCATTTGATGCGGCCCTTTGTATTAGTTGTTCTGGTACAAATCCTTATACAATCGACTCTCGAAGCGTACCAGCGGGATCCGGCGGTTGCGCTGATCCGCAGGCGGTACCGCATAGCCTGATAAGTATTGTACGAAGGCGATTTTTTGCCCGCTGGCGGCGGTGATGAAACCTGCGAGGTTGTAAACGCCCTGCAGAGAACCCGTTTTGGCCGACACTTTACCATCGACCCCTGCCTGATTCAGGCCTGCACGATACTGCAGCGAGCCATCGTGGCCAGCCAGCGGCAGCATGGAGATGAAGTTGAGTTCATTATCGTGCTGGGCGATATATTGCAGCACCTGCATCATGGTTGCCGGAGCAATCAGGTTATGCCGCGACAGACCGGAACCGTCGGCAATAATCGTATTACCGAGATCAATGCCGGCCTGTTGACGCAGGATCTGGCGCACCGCATCCGAACCGGCACGCCAGGTACCTGGTACCCCAAGACGAGCGTGACCAATGGTGCGAAAGACGGTGTCCGCGATCATGTTGTCTGATTTTTTTAACATGATCCGCAGGAGGTCGTGCAGCGGAGCTGATTGCGTCGTAGCCAGCACGGTTCCCGGATCGTTCGCCAGAGTCTGGCGCAGCAGCGTACCGCTATAGGTAATCCCTGCCTGGGTCAGTTCGGACTTCAGGATCACGCCAGCATAGCTTGCGCCATCCTGAATGGCGAAAGCCAGCGGTAAGGGCTCACTACGCTGTGGCAGGCAACCCGTCAGGGTATAGCGGTTCAGGTCGCCGGTCACCACGTCGAGTTCGCAGTACTGGGCCTCCGCGGAGCCGCGGGCCAGCGTTCTCACCTGGCTAAACATCGTCACCGGGTAGTACGACGCGACGCGAATAAAGGCCAGATCGCCAGGTTTTTGCGCGCTATAAAGTGAGACAGAAAAACAGTTACGATCGACGATAGCGGCCGCAGGCGGGGCGCTAAAGCATTGGGTCATGTCGTTCCACGGCCAGCCCGGCGCTTTGTCGTGGCTGGCGAAGACCGAGGTATCAATCAAGACGTTCCCCTCGATCCGCTGGACGCCCGCTTTTTTTAGCGTCGCCACCATATTGCGAATATCCTGACGTTTCAGCGTGGGATCGCCGCCAAAACGGGCAATCAGGTCGCCTTTTAGCACGCCGCCATCAAGGCTGCCTTTGGTTTCCAGCGTGGTGGTAAAACGAAAGTTCGGCCCGAGCTGCAGCAGAGCGGCCAGCGCAGTGATCACCTTCTGGGTACTGGCGGGGAGTGCCATCTGCTGGCTGTGGAAATCTATCTCCGGCGTCGGGGAGCCAACCTTCTGCGCCATGAAGGCGAGGTTAGCACCCGCAGGCAGCTGGGTGATATATTCGTCAATGTTCGCCGCCTGAGCGCTAAACGCTATACCGGCGGTCAATCCGATGATAAATCTGGGAAATCGCATAATCTCGCGCTAACAACCTGAAACCAGGTCGTCATACTACGGTGCAACACCCTGTAAAGTAAACGATGACCCATAGTGAACTTCAGGGTAAAATACGTATCAAATTGAAAATTGCTGCTGACCTGGGGAATGTTTTCCGGGTCGGTTTTCTTTTTGCTCCTGTCCTGCTCAATGCCTGACTGGTGGCGGAACGGCGGCGTCCGTTCTATGAAGGAATGATAAAGAGGTATAACAAATGCAAGCTATTCCGATGACCTTACGTGGTGCTGAAAAACTTCGCGAAGAACTGGATTTTCTGAAGTCCGTTCGTCGTCCTGAAATCATCGCTGCTATTGCCGATGCGCGCGAACATGGCGATCTGAAAGAGAACGCTGAGTACCACGCAGCCCGCGAGCAGCAAGGTTTCTGCGAAGGCCGCATTAAGGATATTGAAGCTAAGCTGTCCAATGCACAGGTTATCGATATCACCAAAATGCCGAACAACGGGCGGGTGATTTTTGGTGCAACCGTAAAGGTCCTGAACCTCGATACCGATGAAGAACAGACTTACCGCATCGTGGGTGATGATGAAGCTGATTTTAAGCAAAATCTGATCTCTGTGAATTCACCGATTGCCCGTGGTTTGATCGGTAAAGAACAGGACGATGTAGTGACAATCCGCACACCAGGCGGTGAAGTAGAATACGAAATTATCAAGGTCGAGTACCTTTAATCCGTATTTCCCGCTACCATGTTGATGGATTGTAAAGAAAGGAAAAAGGCCGCATAGCGGCCTTTTATCAACGTCCGGAGCATGGCATTTTGCTCGTCTACCCGTAGAAATCCCTCGTTTTACACAAAGTTGTGTCGAGATTCAGGATATTCTTAGCGTGGCAGCGAGATTTTACGCTCTTTAGTTGGGCGATACAGGACCAGCGTTTTACCGATGACCTGTACGTTACAGGCGCCGGTTTCGCGCACGATAGCTTCCACGATCAAGGTTTTAGTTTCGCGGTCTTCCGATGCGATTTTCACCTTGATGAGCTCATGGTGCTCTAACGCTTGTTCGATCTCGGCCAGTACCCCTTCGGTCAAACCATTGTTGCCAAGCATAACTACCGGCTTGAGCGGATGTGCCAGACCTTTCAGGTGCTGTTTTTGTTTAGTACTCAGATTCATCGTATTTTTTTGCTTACGTTGGGATTGAAAACGGTTCATTCTACCGCCATCTCCCATATATCGCCAAACTACCGTGTCGATTTTTACGTCGCAAAGTATGATGAACCCGAAACGGGAATGTTAAATGACAGGTAAAAAGCGTTCTGCCAGCTCAAGCCGCTGGCTTCAGGAACACTTTAGCGATAAATATGTTCAACAGGCACAGAAAAAGGGGTTACGTTCCCGTGCCTGGTTTAAACTTGATGAAATACAGCAAAGTGACAAGATTTTTAAACCGGGGATGACCATTGTTGACCTCGGCGCTGCACCCGGTGGCTGGTCGCAATATGCGGTTACGCAGATCGGAAACAGCGGCCGCATCATCGCTTGCGATCTTTTACCTATGGATCCAATCGTTGGTGTGGACTTCCTTCAGGGCGACTTTCGTGATGAATTAGTTCTGAAAGCGTTACTTGAACGCGTAGGTGACAGTAAAGTGCAGGTTGTCATGTCCGATATGGCACCAAACATGTGTGGAACACCGGCGGTGGATATTCCCCGGGCCATGTATTTGGTGGAGCTGGCGCTTGGAATGGCTCGTGATGTATTAGCGCCGGGTGGTAGTTTTGTAGTGAAGGTGTTCCAGGGCGAAGGCTTCGATGAGTATCTAAGAGAAATTCGCTCCCTGTTTACGAAGGTCAAAGTTCGTAAGCCGGACTCTTCTCGCGCACGTTCGCGTGAAGTGTACATTGTAGCGACCGGGCGTAAACCATAACCGGTAGATTTCAAACGAAAGTTTGAAAGACGCTGGATATAGAGTATCCTGACGCTGTTTTTAACACAGTTGTAATAAGAGGTTAATCCCTTGAGTGACATGGCGAAAAACCTAATACTCTGGCTGGTCATTGCCGTTGTGCTGATGTCAGTATTCCAGAGCTTTGGGCCCAGCGAGTCTAATGGCCGTAAGGTGGATTATTCAACCTTCCTGCAAGAGGTCAACCAGGACCAGGTTCGCGAAGCGCGTATCAACGGACGTGAGATCAACGTTACCAAGAAAGATAGTAACCGTTACACGACTTACATTCCGGTCAACGATCCGAAGCTGCTCGATAACCTGTTGACGAAAAACGTCAAAGTGGTTGGCGAACCGCCGGAAGAACCTAGCCTGCTGGCTTCCATCTTTATTTCCTGGTTCCCGATGCTCTTGCTGATCGGTGTCTGGATCTTCTTCATGCGTCAAATGCAGGGCGGCGGCGGAAAGGGCGCGATGTCCTTCGGCAAAAGCAAAGCCCGTATGCTGACGGAAGACCAGATCAAAACCACTTTTGCTGATGTTGCCGGTTGCGACGAGGCGAAAGAGGAAGTGGGTGAACTGGTTGAATACCTGCGTGAACCGAGCCGCTTCCAGAAGCTGGGCGGTAAAATCCCGAAAGGCGTCCTGATGGTCGGCCCTCCGGGTACCGGTAAAACGCTGCTGGCAAAAGCTATCGCCGGCGAAGCGAAAGTACCGTTCTTCACCATTTCCGGTTCTGACTTCGTAGAAATGTTCGTTGGCGTGGGCGCATCTCGCGTGCGTGACATGTTCGAACAGGCCAAGAAAGCGGCACCGTGCATTATCTTCATCGATGAAATCGACGCCGTCGGTCGCCAGCGTGGCGCTGGTCTGGGCGGTGGTCACGATGAACGTGAACAGACGCTTAACCAGATGCTGGTTGAGATGGATGGCTTCGAAGGTAACGAAGGCATTATCGTTATCGCGGCGACCAACCGTCCGGACGTACTTGACCCGGCGCTGCTGCGTCCAGGCCGTTTCGACCGTCAGGTTGTCGTGGGGCTGCCGGATGTCCGCGGTCGTGAACAGATTCTGAAAGTTCATATGCGTCGCGTACCGCTGTCGCCGGATATCGACGCGGCAATCATTGCGCGTGGTACCCCGGGCTTCTCGGGTGCTGACCTGGCGAACCTGGTCAACGAAGCCGCTCTGTTTGCTGCCCGTGGCAACAAACGCGTGGTATCGATGGTCGAGTTCGAAAAAGCGAAAGACAAAATCATGATGGGTGCGGAACGTCGCTCCATGGTGATGACCGAAGCGCAGAAAGAATCCACCGCTTACCACGAAGCGGGCCACGCGATTATCGGCCGCCTGGTACCGGAGCACGATCCGGTGCATAAAGTGACGATTATTCCGCGCGGTCGTGCGTTGGGTGTGACCTTCTTCCTGCCGGAAGGCGATGCTATCAGCGCCAGCCGTCAGAAGCTGGAAAGTCAGATTTCGACCCTGTACGGCGGTCGTCTGGCGGAAGAGATTATCTACGGCGTAGAACATGTTTCTACCGGGGCGTCGAACGACATTAAAGTCGCGACCAACCTGGCGCGTAACATGGTGACGCAGTGGGGCTTCTCTGACAAACTCGGTCCGCTGCTGTATGCAGAGGAAGAGGGCGAAGTGTTCCTCGGTCGTAGCGTCGCGAAAGCGAAACATATGTCCGATGAGACAGCACGTATCATCGACCAGGAAGTGAAATCGCTGGTTGAACGCAACTACAACCGTGCTCGTCAGATTCTGAATGACAACATGGACATCCTGCATTCGATGAAAGATGCGCTCATGAAATATGAGACCATTGACGCACCGCAGATTGATGACCTGATGGCTCGTCGCGAAGTTCGCCCACCTGCGGGATGGGAAGATCCGAACGGCACCAATAATTCTGGCAACAATGGCACCCCGAGTGCGCCGCGTCCGGTCGATGAACCGCGTACGCCGAACCCGGGTAACACCATGTCAGAGCAACTGGGCGACAAATAAGTTAGCCGCTATTGATGTTGTTATGTCTATTGAAACCCCGGGGCGCCAGCCGCTCCGGGGTTTTTCTTTTTATTAACCTTCCGGATTCATGGATTTCGCGATGAAACTCGTAGCCCAGGGCTCAACCCTCGACCTCTCCCATCCTCACGTAATGGGTATCCTTAACGTGACGCCAGATTCATTCTCTGATGGCGGCACACATAACTCGCTCGTGGAGGCGGTTAAGCATGCCAATCTGATGATAAACGCGGGAGCGACTATCATCGATATCGGCGGCGAATCGACCCGTCCGGGAGCGTTGGATGTGAGCGTCGAGGAAGAGCTGGCGCGCGTGATTCCGGTTGTGGAGGCGGTTGCCCAGCGTTTTGAAGTCTGGATTTCGGTAGACACGTCGAAGCCAGAAGTGATCCGTGAGTCCGCACGGGCAGGCGCACATATTATTAACGATATCCGTTCGCTGACCGAGCCTGGGGCGCTGGAAGCCGCGGCGCAAACCGGGCTACCGGTGTGTCTGATGCATATGCAGGGACAGCCAAAAACGATGCAGGAAGCGCCGAAGTACGATGATGTTTTTGCCGACGTCGCGCGCTTTTTCACCGAGCATATCGTGCGCTGTGAGCAGGCCGGTATCGCAAAAGAGAAATTGTTGCTCGACCCGGGATTCGGTTTCGGTAAAAATCTTGCCCATAATTATGAGCTACTTGCCCGACTCGGCGAGTTCCACCAGTTCGGTCTCCCGCTGCTGGTCGGCATGTCGCGTAAGTCGATGGTTGGCCAACTGCTTAACGTCGGGCCGGCGGAACGCCTCAGCGGTAGCCTGGCGTGTGCAGTGATTGCAGCGATGCAGGGCGCGCAGATTATTCGCGTCCATGACGTCAAAGAAACGGTAGAAGCGCTACGCGTGGTGGAAGCCACCCTGAGCACAAAGGAAAATAAACGTTATGAGTAACCGCAAATATTTTGGCACCGATGGTATCCGTGGCCGCGTAGGCGATGCGCCCATCACCCCGGAATTCGTGCTCAAACTGGGCTGGGCCGCGGGCAAGGTGCTGGCGCGTCACGGTTCACGCAAAATCATTATTGGTAAAGATACCCGTATCTCTGGCTATATGCTGGAATCGGCGCTGGAGGCAGGACTGGCTGCTGCGGGGCTTTCCGCTTCTTTTACCGGCCCGATGCCCACTCCGGCGGTGGCTTACCTGACGCGAGCCTTCCGTGCTGAGGCCGGGATTGTCATTTCAGCTTCGCATAACCCGTTTTATGACAACGGGATCAAATTCTTCTCTATTGAAGGCACCAAGCTGCCGGATAACGTAGAAGAGGCGATTGAAGCGGAAATGGAAAAAGAGCTCACCTGCGTTGATTCTGCTGAGCTGGGGAAAGCCAGCCGCATCGTGGATGCCGCGGGGCGTTATATTGAATTCTGCAAAGGCACCTTCCCGAACGAACTGAGCCTGAATGCGCTCAAAGTGGTTGTCGACTGCGCCCATGGCGCGACCTATCACATCGCCCCGAATGTGTTCCGCGAGTTGGGTGCTCAGGTGATCGCGATGGGTTGTGAGCCGAACGGGCTCAACATCAACGAAGAGGTCGGGGCAACCGACGTACGCGCCCTGCAGGCGCGCGTGCTGGCCGAAAAAGCCGATCTGGGTATCGCCTATGATGGCGATGGCGACCGCGTCATTATGGTCGACCATGAAGGTAATAAGGTCGATGGCGATCAGATTCTGTATATCATCGCCCGGGAAGGTCTGCGGCAGGGCCAGCTGCGCGGCGGCGCGGTGGGAACGTTAATGAGTAACATGGGGCTGGAGCTGGCGCTCAAGCAGCTGGGCATTCCGTTTGCCCGGGCTAAAGTGGGTGACCGCTATGTCCTCGAGAAGCTACAGGAGAAAGGCTGGCGTATCGGGGCGGAAAACTCCGGCCACGTTATCCTGCTGGATAAAACCACCACCGGTGACGGTATCGTCGCCAGCCTGCAGGTTGTGGCAGCGATGGTGCGTAACCACATGAGTCTGCATGACCTGTGTAGCGGCATGAAAATGTTCCCACAAATTCTGGTCAACGTCCGTTTCACTGAAGGCAGTGGTAACCCGCTGGAACATGAAAACGTGAAAGCGGTGATGGCTGAAGTGGAAGCGGCATTGGGCAATCGTGGTCGTGTGCTGCTGCGCAAATCGGGTACTGAGCCACTTATTCGCGTCATGGTCGAAGGCGAGCATGAAGAGCAGGTACATGAGTTCGCGCATCGTATCGCCGATGCGGTGAAAAACGCCTGATTAAGCCGGTTATTTATTTTCTCGTCTGCGCAGTGCTGCCGTCAGCGCCAGGCAATGTGAAATAATCATGCGGGCTGACAGGGTGCTAAGTGTTTAAAAAGGCGGCGCTTGCCGCCTTTTTCTTCGCCAAAAAATCGTTTTTTGCTGTTTTTTTCCGCAGTTGATACAATGCACCGAAATTGCCCTTGCGAAGGTCATTCGCTTTGGTTAGTATTCACACCCGCTTCAGTGGGAAACATTAAAACCTCCCGCTTTATTGGTTGAAGCAATTGGTATGCGGCGAATCCGCAAGGAACAGGTTGATTATGCAAGAAGCTCTTTTAGTTGTTTTCCTTATTGTAGCGATTGGCCTCGTTGGTCTGATCATGCTGCAGCAAGGTAAAGGCGCTGATATGGGAGCCTCCTTCGGAGCAGGCGCTTCCGGCACGTTGTTTGGATCCAGCGGTTCTGGTAACTTCATGACCCGCATGACTGGTATTCTGGCAGCGTTGTTCTTCATCATCAGTCTGGTGCTGGGCAATATCAACAGCAACAAGACCAATAAAGGAAGTGAGTGGGATAATCTGAGCGCGCCGAAAACCGAGCAGACTCAGCCAACAGCTCCTGCACAGCCGAGCAGCGATATCCCGCACTAATAGTTATATCCGTGCCGAGGTGGTGGAATTGGTAGACACGCTACCTTGAGGTGGTAGTGCCCGATTGGGCTTACGGGTTCAAGTCCCGTCCTCGGTACCAATATTCCGAAAAAAAGACGCTGAAAAGCGTCTTTTTTTTTGCCTTCGACAGGCGCTTATTTATTTATAAATAACTCTTCACTGGTCTTGAACCCACCGCAATCGCTAAAGTCGCGCTCATCTATTCAGAAGAGGTGAAGTGACGCCATGAAAAAAATCAGGTCGTTTATCATTGCCGGCGCCCTGTGTTTGTCCGGATGCAGTGCTACGCCGTCGGGGGATACCGTTGACACCATTAATACCTTAACGGTGCCGGTATTGCAGAGTGGCGCGCAGCCTTCAGGGCAGAGTGCTCAGGCGGTGGTCAGTTGTTTCCAGGATAATAGCGCGATTATCGGCAACCTGAGCCGGTCGTTAAAAGACAACTACCTGCAGGATGTCTCTAAAAAAGATATATTTGATAAAGACAGCGAGGCGTTCCACGTCTACAGCGCTCTGACCAAACTGGAACAGATGTCAGCGATGAATGAGGTTTATCGTAAAGAGAACAACATTGCAGGACTACAGGTGATCAACCGCTTGCTGAAAGGCGTTCCTGTGGCGGCATAAATGAATGAGGGATTGCCGGCGGCAATCCCCTTTTGCATCAGAAACGGAAGTTGAAACCTGCATAAGCGCCATCAGCCAACGTGTTGTCATGATGGGCGTCTTTCCCCGCCATATCAATATAGCGATATCCGGCTTCAATATTCAGCGATTTAATCACGTTAATCCGCACGCCGGCGTTAGCTTCCACGTAGTCATCGACGCCGCTGGACATGGAGTCCGGAGAATAATAGGTTTCACCGAAAAGCGTAAAGTATTGGCCCAGTGGGAGCTGTGCACCGCCGCCCAGTGCGACGGCGTAACCCTCATCGCTATCTTGCGGATTCAGATAGAGCGCTTTGCCTCCCAGCGTCAGGAGAAACGGACCGAGGTTAAAGTTATAGCCCATGCCTAACCCGGCGACGTCGCCGTCATTATCGCTGTGTGCCCAGTTGCCGTTAAAGGTCATACCCGGTTCTTCTGCACCGAAGCTGGCGGAAAGGTTAGTGAACTCTTCCCCCGCCTCTCCGTGTAAGTTTACCGATGCGCAGGCGGCGCTGCTGGCACCGAGAGCGGCAACTAACAGAACTGATTTCGGAGTGATCATGCTCATTGTTGAATTCCTTCAGGTAAAAAAATGCCCGATACGGGCGTTCGGGCAAAAATTTAACGGGTTTTTGGGTTTAATCGTTATTTACTGAAGCGCGAAACCATTGCCACGATTGCGGTAGAGGTATCGACACTTACGCTTTGCTGATTATTGGCAGCGTTGCTGGCGTGCTAAAACATCGCACGACCAGCCCAGTCTGGTGTGACATACGGATAGCCCCCCTCTGCTGACGGACGGCCCATCCATCAGGCGTTTCAGGGACAGCTGAAACACCTGATTTCCCCCCATCCTCGTGCCTGAAGGGGCATAAACGCCTGCAGCCAGATGAGGGTTAATCCTCACATCAGACATCTCTTCCCAACGCATCGGCCACCAGGCTGATTAATTGCGGTCAAAGAAGAGAGTCATAGTGCCAGCTGCAGAAACAGGTATTGTCGTACCGTGCACCGGGACACAAGGAGACCAACCTGCGCACGAAGCAGGCATTGACGGTGAACGGCATAAGGAGAACCATCTTCATTCCTGAGCTTGTTGTTCAGTTTTCAACACACAATCAGTGTGATAAATACAGGAGCCCAGAATAAAATTATTTATCGCTTGTCGTTATCATTTGTTTGTTTAAATTTAAATTCTTCAGTCGACCCGGCGCCGACAACAATAGATAAGCGATAAATAGTACGATGGATGATTAGAATTTTTCAGGAAGTGAGCTTACGCTTTGTAAATAACCGCCGCGGGCGAACTCAATATATCCCCCTTTTTTTAACGCCGACAGCACATTGAGAATACTGCTGCGTGAAAGATGGGTGCGGTCCTGAATATATTCGAGGATGGAGACCCGCAGGCGCGTCTCTTGCGGCAACAGCAGCATCTCCAGCAGATGATTGCGAATCACCGAGTAGGTACGTTGCTGCAACACCAGATCGTCCCGGTACACCAGATAGGAAGTATGGTATGCCAGCAGGCGGGTCACCTCTTCCCACAGGTTATGCTCGCGGAACAGTTTGATGGCATGCTCGCTGTCGATACGCAGAACCTCGGAGGCGACCTCAGCACGCAGAGCGTGGCTATGGCTTGGCTGAAGTATCTCGGCGACGCCAAACAGATGAGGTTCATAGACGGTAACGATCAATAATTTATCAGATGAACGAATGATGGACAGCTCACCTTTTTTTAAAAGATAGAGCTGCGCTTTACCTTTATAGTTCGGCGTCAGCCTTTTTCTGGCAACGACATTCATTGGTGTAGCATACGGTTCGAGCGTTTCCAGAAGGCGGTTGATCGCCTGGTTTGGCCTGACCGGGGGATTAATATTCATCGCGATCCTCACGGGGTCAAGGATAAATGTATTCGGGTGATTATAGACAGTAATTATAAGAAATTGCGACAGGTAAAATTAACAGGCTAAGATTTTTCTGGCGTTGAGTGTTGACCAAAAAAAAGCCGACGGATTAACGTCGGCTGAAAGCGTAGTTGAAAACAGATTATTTTTCTCTGTTTTCCAGGTTTTCTACCTGCGGCAGGCCGGTAGCCGAAGAGGCGCTCAGCAGGCCCGATTGCGCGTAACCAAACAGCTTGTCACGGGTATCGGTAATATCCAGATTACGCATGGTCAGTTGACCAATACGGTCCTCCGCCGAGAACATGGAGTCGCCTTTTTCCATCGTCAGACGTTCGGCTTTGTAGGTCAGATTATCGGAGACGGTGTTCAGGATGGAGTAGTCGTTGCCGCGACGGAGCTCCAGCGTCACCTCGCCGGTAATGGCGCTGGCCACCCAACGCTGCAGCGCATCGCGCAGCATCAGAGCCTGGGAATCAAACCAACGGCCCTGATACAGCAGGCGGCCCAGCTGGCGACCATGGGCATGGTACTGCTCGATGGTATCTTCGTTGTGAATACCGGTCAGCAGACGCTCATAAGCAATATGCAGCAGCGCCATCCCCGGGGCTTCATAAATACCGCGGCTCTTCGCTTCGATGATACGGTTCTCGATCTGATCGCTCATGCCCAGACCATGACGGCCGCCGATGCGGTTCGCTTCCAGCATCAGCTCGACGTCATCGCTGAAGGTTTTACCGTTCAACGCCACCGGATGACCCTGCTCAAAACGGATAGTCACTTCCTCGGCCGGGATTTTGACGCTTTCGTCCCAGAACTTGACGCCCATGATCGGGTTAACGATTTTCATGCTGGAGTTGAGGAATTCCAGATCTTTCGCTTCGTGCGTTGCGCCCAGCATATTGGAGTCGGTGGAGTAGGCTTTTTCAACGGACATTTTGTAGTCAAAGCCGCAGGAAATCATGAATTCGGACATTTCCTGACGGCCGCCCAGCTCATCGATAAAGTCGCTATCCAGCCACGGTTTGTAAATTTTCAGCTCGGCATTGGTCAGCAGACCATAGCGGTAGAAACGCTCGATATCGTTGCCTTTGTAAGTGCTGCCGTCGCCCCAGATGTTTACGCCATCTTCTTTCATCGCTGCAACCAGCATGGTGCCGGTCACCGCGCGGCCCAGCGGGGTGGTGTTAAAGTAGGTCAGACCGCCAGTAGTATTGTGGAAAGCACCGCACTGAATCGCGGCGATACCTTCTGCGACCAGCTGTTTACGGCAGTCGATCAGACGAGCGCCTTCTGCACCGTACTCTTTGGCGCGACGAGGGATTGCATCGTAATCTTCTTCGTCAGGCTGGCCCAGGTTTGCAGTATAGGCATAAGGAACTGCGCCTTTTTTGCGCATCCACAGCAGTGCGGCGCTGGTATCCAGACCACCAGAGAAAGCGATACCAATACGTTGACCAACCGGGAGATGCTTAAGAATCGTCGTCATAAAATAAAACCCTGCTAGATAGACTGTTGTGAGTTCGGTTTATCAAGTCGTAGAACCTGTCCCATTTGACTATTCTGCCTGCCGTTTTTTCTGCGGACAAAGTGCATAATCTTCACGAGCTTTGACGCTGCTCTGGCGACTGCGCGCTTCCCGTACCCAAATATACGGTAGCAATGGCGTCAAATGGAACAAGTTCTTATTGCATGTTTATGCATTAATTGTGAGTTTTCATTTAATCATCTTTTGCGGATGACAGGAAGTGCTTCATTGCTTTTTTGCTAAAAAATAGCGAGATGACAGCACAAACGAGAACAGGGAGAGACGAAATACAGGTTGACAAAATATAGAGTTTATCAATAAACTTTACCACGATTTTATGTCCCGTCCTCGGTACCAAATCCCAGCAGTATTTGCGTCTTTTGCTCAATAAGAGTAAAATATGCCACGTTTCAGGCGCGGGGTGGAGCAGCCTGGTAGCTCGTCGGGCTCATAACCCGAAGGTCGTCGGTTCAAATCCGGCCCCCGCAACCACTTTCCCATTGAGTACTTTTTCAAATATACTGTGAGGACCTGGTCCTTCGTATCCGAATTTGAAAGAATTCTCCTGGAAGGTGTTCCAGATCGCAGTTGCGATCGCAGGGTTCAGTTATCTAAAACCCCGATTTATCGGGGTTTTTTGTTATCTGACTTCAGAATAACTGGGCTATACGCCCTTTTTTTATGTCTTGGGGGTGGGTTTGTCCACATTAGAGCAAAAATTAACAGAGATGCTCACGGCGCCGGTTGAAGCGCTTGGCTTTGAGCTGGTCGGCATCGAATTCATTCGCGGTCGCACATCCACACTGCGCATCTATATTGATAGTGATGATGGCATCAATGTTGATGATTGTGCTGATGTGAGCCACCAGGTCAGCGCTGTCATGGATGTCGAAGATCCAATCACCGTAGCTTACAACCTGGAAGTATCTTCACCTGGTCTCGATCGCCCGATGTTTACCGCCGAACACTATGAGCGTTTTTCCGGTGAGGAAGTCGCGCTGGTATTGCGTATGGCGGTACAGAACCGTCGCAAATGGCAGGGCATTATCAAAGCGGTAGACGGTGAAATGATCACGGTAACCGTCGAAGGCAAAGATGAAGTGTTCGCGCTGAGTAACATCCAGAAGGCGAACCTGGTTCCCCACTTTTAACAGTCTGGATTGAGGTGAAAGGCCCCGATGAACAAAGAAATTTTGGCTGTTGTTGAAGCCGTTTCCAACGAAAAGGCGCTGCCGCGCGAAAAGATTTTCGAAGCGCTGGAAAGTGCTCTGGCAACGGCAACCAAGAAAAAATATGAACAAGAGATCGACGTTCGCGTAGAAATCGACCGTAAAAGCGGTGATTTCGACACCTTCCGTCGTTGGCTGGTCGTTGAAGAAGTGACCCAGCCGACGCGCGAAATTACGCTGGAAGCGGCGCGCTACGAAGACGAAAGCATGAATCCTGGTGACTACGTTGAGGACCAGATTGAATCCGTCACCTTCGACCGTATCACTACGCAGACCGCGAAACAGGTTATCGTACAGAAAGTGCGTGAAGCTGAACGCGCTATGGTTGTCGATCAGTTCCGCGAGCACGAAGGTGAAATCATCACCGGCGTGGTGAAGAAAGTAAACCGCGACAACATCACTCTGGATCTGGGCAGCAATGCTGAAGCCGTGATCCTGCGTGAAGATATGTTGCCGCGTGAGAACTTCCGTCCGGGTGACCGTATCCGCGGTGTCCTGTATGCGGTTCGTCCGGAAGCGCGCGGCGCTCAGCTGTTCGTGACCCGTTCTAAGCCGGAAATGCTGGTTGAATTGTTCCGTATTGAAGTACCGGAAATCGGCGAAGAAGTTCTCGAAATCAAAGCCGCCGCTCGCGATCCGGGCTCTCGTGCCAAGATTGCGGTGAAAACCAACGATAAGCGTATCGACCCGGTTGGCGCTTGCGTAGGTATGCGTGGCGCACGCGTTCAGGCGGTTTCAACCGAGCTGGGCGGCGAGCGTATCGATATCGTCCTGTGGGATGATAACCCGGCGCAATTCGTGATTAACGCGATGGCACCGGCTGACGTCGCCTCTATCGTGGTGGATGAAGATAAGCACACCATGGATATCGCGGTTGAAGCGGGCAATCTGGCGCAGGCGATTGGCCGTAACGGTCAAAACGTCCGTCTGGCCTCACAGCTGAGCGGCTGGGAACTCAACGTGATGACCGTTGACGACCTGCAGGCGAAGCATCAGGCTGAAGCCCACGCGGCTATCGATACCTTCACGAAATATCTTGATATTGATGAAGATTTCGCCACGCTGCTGGTTGAAGAAGGTTTCGCGACGTTGGAAGAACTGGCCTATGTGCCGGTGAAAGAACTGCTGGAAATCGACGGTCTGGATGAAGCCACCGTTGAAGCACTTCGTGAGCGTGCGAAAAATGCGCTGACCACGTTGGCGCTGGCTCAGGAAGAAAGCCTGGGAGATACTAAACCTGCCGATGATTTGTTAAATCTGGAAGGTTTAGAACGTTTGATGGCTTTCAAACTGGCTGCCCGTGGTGTTTGTACGCTGGAAGATCTCGCCGAGCAGGGCATTGATGATCTGGCTGATATCGAAGGGTTGACCGACGAAAAAGCCGGAGAGCTCATCATGGCCGCCCGTAATATTTGTTGGTTCGGCGACGAAGCGTAATAAACTGTAGCAGGAAGGAACAGCATGACAGATGTGACCATTAAAGCGCTGGCCTCAGAGATTCAGACCTCTGTGGATCGCCTGATACAGCAATTTGCTGATGCAGGGATTCGCAAATCGGCTGATGATTCTGTGACGGCGCAAGAGAAGCAGACCTTGTTGACGCACCTGAACCGTGAACACGGTTCGGCGCCCGACAAGCTGACGCTGCAGCGCAAAACGCGCAGCACGTTAAATATTCCAGGTACCGGTGGTAAAAGTAAATCGGTACAAATCGAAGTCCGCAAGAAGCGCACCTTTGTGAAACGCGATCCGCAAGAGGCAGAACGCCTTGCCGCGGAAGAGCAGGCGCAGCGTGAAGCGGAAGAGCAAGCCCATCGCGAGGCAGAAGAAGCTGCCAAGCGAGAGGCGCAATTAAAAGCTGAACGTGAGGCCGCAGAACAAGCTAAACGTGAAGTCGCTGAGAAAGCGAAACGTGAAGCTGCGGAAAAAGACAAAGTGAGCAATCAACAAACCGACGACATGACAAAAAGCGCCCAGGCTGAAAAGATCCGCCGTGAAAACGAAGCAGCAGAGCTGAAACGTAAAGCGGAAGAAGAAGCACGTCGCAAGCTTGAAGAAGAAGCGCGCCGCGTAGCGGACGAAGCACGCCGTATGGCTGCAGAAAACGAAAAGAACTGGACCGAAACACCAGAAGCTCCAGAAGAAACCAGCGATTATCACGTGACGACGTCTCAGCACGCCCGTCAGGCTGAAGATGATAACGATCGCGAAGTTGAAGGCGGTCGTGGCCGCGGTCGCAACAGCAAAGCTGCGCGTCCGAAGAAAGGCAACAAACACGCCGAATCCAAAGCCGATCGTGAAGAAGCCCGTGCAGCCGTTCGTGGCGGCAAAGGCGGCAAGCGTAAAGGTTCTTCTCTGCAACAGGGCTTCCAGAAGCCTGCGCAGGCTGTAAACCGTGACGTTATCATCGGTGAAACCATCACCGTTGGCGAGCTGGCTAACAAGATGGCGGTCAAAGGCTCTCAGGTCATCAAAGCGATGATGAAGCTGGGCGCGATGGCGACCATCAACCAGGTCATCGACCAGGAAACCGCACAGCTGGTTGCCGAAGAGATGGGCCACAAAGTTATCCTGCGTCGTGAGAACGAACTGGAAGAAGCGGTAATGAGCGACCGTGATACCGGCGCGGCGGCAGAAGCCCGTGCACCGGTTGTGACCATCATGGGTCACGTTGACCACGGTAAAACCTCTCTGCTGGACTATATTCGTTCAACCAAAGTGGCATCCGGCGAAGCGGGTGGTATTACCCAGCACATCGGTGCATACCACGTTGAAACTGAAAACGGGATGATCACCTTCCTGGATACCCCGGGCCACGCCGCGTTTACCTCAATGCGTGCTCGTGGTGCGCAGGCAACGGATATCGTTGTTCTGGTTGTCGCTGCCGACGATGGCGTGATGCCACAGACTATCGAAGCTATCCAGCACGCAAAAGCGGCTCAGGTGCCGGTAGTGGTTGCGGTCAACAAGATCGACAAACCTGAAGCGGATATGGATCGCGTTAAAAACGAACTGTCTCAGTACGGCGTTATGCCGGAAGAGTGGGGCGGCGAATCTCAGTTCATCCCTGTTTCTGCGAAAGCGGGTACCGGTATTGATGACCTGTTGAATGCTATCCTGCTGCAGGCTGAAGTTCTGGAGCTGAAAGCGGTACGTAACGGTATGGCCAGCGGTGCGGTTATCGAATCCTTCCTGGATAAAGGTCGTGGTCCGGTGGCAACCGTTCTGGTTCGCGAAGGTACTCTGCACAAGGGCGACATCGTTCTGTGCGGCTTCGAATACGGTCGCGTTCGTGCGATGCGTAACGAACTGGGTCAGGAAGTTCTGGAAGCGGGTCCGTCCATTCCGGTGGAAATCCTCGGTCTGTCCGGTGTTCCGGCTGCGGGTGATGAAGTGACCGTGGTTCGTGACGAGAAGAAAGCGCGTGAAGTTGCGTTGTATCGTCAGGGCAAATTCCGTGAAGTCAAACTGGCGCGTCAGCAGAAATCTAAACTTGAGAACATGTTCGCTAACATGACTGAAGGCGAAGTTCACGAAGTGAACGTCGTACTGAAAGCGGACGTTCAGGGTTCCGTGGAAGCGATCTCCGACTCTTTACTGAAACTGTCTACCGACGAAGTCAAAGTGAAGATCATCGGCTCTGGCGTAGGTGGGATCACCGAAACCGACGCGACCCTGGCTGCGGCATCCAACGCTATCCTGGTAGGCTTCAACGTACGTGCCGATGCATCAGCGCGTAAAGTTATCGAAGCGGAAAGCCTGGATCTGCGCTACTACTCCGTCATCTATAACCTGATCGACGAAGTGAAAGCGGCGATGAGCGGTATGCTCTCTCCGGAACTGAAACAGCAGATCATCGGTCTGGCTGAAGTGCGCGATGTCTTTAAATCGCCGAAATTCGGCGCTATCGCGGGCTGTATGGTTACCGAAGGGACGATTAAACGTCATAACCCAATCCGCGTACTGCGCGACAACGTGGTTATCTATGAAGGCGAGCTGGAATCCCTGCGCCGCTTCAAAGATGACGTTAACGAAGTCCGTAACGGCATGGAATGTGGTATCGGCGTGAAGAACTACAACGACGTTCGCGTTGGCGATATGATCGAAGTGTTCGAGATCATCGAGATTCAGCGTACCATCGCGTAATCTTCGTCGACTTTTGGGCCGCCACTGCGTTGGCTGCGCTCGTTCACCCCGGTCGCATCGTTATCTATGCTCCCGGGGATTGATGAGCCTGCCGCCTGTGTTGCCCCCAAATCCTTAGACGATTGACTAGCGTTGGCCGGGTTAGCATAGCGCCACCCGGCAATAATTCTAAAAAGGGGCTTATGGCCCCTTTTTTGTCTTTATCTGGAGAATTTATTATGGCGAAAGAATTTGGTCGCCCGCAGCGCGTGGCTCAGGAGATGCAAAAAGAGATTGCTATCATCCTGCAACGCGAAATTAAAGACCCGCGTCTGGGCATGATGACCACCGTTTCTGGCGTTGAAATGTCTCGCGATCTGGCTTATGCCAAAGTCTTCGTGACCTTTCTGAACGACAAAGACGAAGCCGCGGTGAAAGCCGGCATCAAAGCATTGCAGGAAGCATCCGGCTTTATCCGTTCCCTGCTGGGGAAAGCAATGCGGCTGCGTATCGTGCCGGAACTGACCTTCTTCTACGACAACTCGTTGGTTGAAGGGATGCGTATGTCTAACCTGGTGACCAGCGTGGTGAAGCATGACGATGAGCGTCGTGTGAACCCGGACGACAGCAAGGAGGACTGATGAGTCGTCCTCGTCGTCGCGGTCGCGATGTGCATGGCGTGCTGTTGCTGGATAAACCTCAGGGCGCGTCCAGCAACGATGTACTGCAGAAAGTCAAACGTATCTATAATGCGAACCGCGCAGGGCACACCGGGGCGCTGGATCCGCTGGCAACCGGCATGCTGCCGATTTGCCTCGGGGAAGCCACCAAGTTTTCCCAGTATCTGCTGGATTCCGATAAGCGTTATCGTGTGATTGCGAAGCTCGGACAGCGTACCGACACCTCTGATGCCGATGGCCAGGTGGTGGAAGAGCGCCCGCTGACCTTCCGCGACGAACAGCTGGCGGCGGCGCTGGACAGTTTCCGCGGCGAAACCCAACAGGTACCGTCGATGTATTCGGCGCTGAAATACCAGGGGAAAAAGCTCTACGAATATGCCCGTCAGGGGATTGACGTTCCGCGTGAAGCCCGGCCGATTAACGTCTATGAGCTGCTGTTTATCCGCCACGAAGGGGATGAGCTGGAGCTGGAAATTCATTGCTCCAAAGGCACCTATATCCGGACGATTATCGACGATCTGGGTGAGAAACTGGGCTGTGGCGCCCACGTTATTTATCTGCGCCGTCTGGCCGTCAGCAAATATCCGGTTGAGCGGATGGTGACGCTGGAGCAGCTACAGGCGCTGGTTGAACAGGCGGCGGCACAGGATATTCCCGCCGCGCAGCTGCTCGATCCGCTGCTGATGCCTATGGACAGCCCGGCGTCAGATTATCCGCTGGTTAATATTCCCGAAACATCGGCGGTTTACTTTAAGAATGGCAATCCGGTCCGTACAACAGGAGCCCCGCTACAGGGCCTGGTGCGGGTCACTGAAGGTGAAGACGGTAAGTTTCTCGGTATGGGTGAGATTGACGATGAAGGCCGCGTGGCGCCGCGTCGTCTGGTTGTCGAATACCCGGCTTGAGTGCTGTTCTTGCGATAAAAGCCGGCTGCGGGTAGAATATCGCCGCTTAACGTCCGCAAAAGTGTTTTAACATTTTCGGGCGTTGCATCAGGGGTCGCTGAATTAGAGATCGGCACCCTTTCTTTCTTTTAAATCTGGAGTTTTAAAATGTCTCTAAGCGTTGAAGCTAAAGCAAAAATCGTTTCTGAGTTTGGTCGTGGCGAAAACGACAGCGGTTCTACCGAAGTTCAGGTTGCACTGCTGACTGCACAGATTAACCATCTGCAGGGTCACTTCTCCGAGCATAAAAAAGATCACCACAGCCGTCGTGGTCTGCTGCGCATGGTTTCCCAGCGTCGTAAACTGCTCGACTACCTGAAACGTAAAGATGTTGCACGTTACTCTTCGCTGATCGAGCGTCTGGGTCTGCGTCGCTAATTCTGCGAGTTTCAGAAAAAGGGGCCTCAGGGCCCCTTTTTTCGACCAGGCGGCAGCAATTCACTAAAAACTCATGTATTGTTGCTATTAATGATCTTCGTGCAGAGGTTCGCGCGGCTAATGAGAGGCTTGATCCGCAGGGGCGGGTAAAGGTTGTCATTAGTCGCGAGGATGCAGGAGATCGGGTCAACTGACGCTATGTCGTGGATATCGCGTCACCTATTGATATAAAGGATAGAATTTTGCTAAATCCGATCGTTCGTAAATTCCAGTACGGCCAACATACCGTAACGCTGGAAACCGGCATGATGGCTCGTCAGGCCACTGCTGCTGTCATGGTTAGCATGGATGACACTGCGGTATTCGTTACCGTTGTTGGTCAGAAAAAAGCGAAGCCAGGTCAGGACTTCTTCCCGCTGACCGTTAACTATCAAGAGCGTACTTACGCAGCAGGTAAAATCCCGGGTGGTTTCTTCCGTCGTGAAGGTCGTCCAAGCGAAGGCGAAACCCTGATCGCGCGTCTGATTGACCGCCCGGTTCGTCCGCTGTTCCCGGAAGGCTTCGTCAACGAAGTTCAGGTTATCGCTACCGTTGTTTCCGTTAACCCACAGGTTAACCCGGATATCGTGGCGATGATTGGTGCTTCCGCAGCGCTGTCCCTGTCAGGTATTCCGTTCAACGGTCCTATCGGTTCTGCTCGCGTTGGTTATATCAATGACCAGTACGTTCTGAACCCGACTCAGGATGAGCTGAAAGAAAGTAAGCTGGATCTGGTTGTTGCCGGTACCGAAGCGGCAGTCCTGATGGTGGAATCTGAAGCTGAACTGCTGAGCGAAGACCAGATGCTGGGTGCGGTGGTCTTTGGCCACGAGCAGCAGCAGATTGTTATTCAGAACATCAACGACCTGGTTAAAGAAGCGGGTAAACCGCACTGGGACTGGCAGCCGGAAGCCGTCAACGAAGCGCTGAATGCGCGCGTTGCTGCCCTGGCCGAAGCGCGTCTGAGCGATGCTTACCGTATCACTGATAAACAAGAGCGTTACGCTCAGATTGACGTGATCAAAGCGGAAACCATCGCGACGCTGATTGCTGAAGACGAAACCCTGGACGCTAACGAACTGGGTGAAATCCTGCACGCTATCGAGAAAAATGCCGTGCGTAGCCGCGTACTGGCAGGCGAGCCGCGTATCGATGGCCGTGAAAAAGATATGATTCGTGGTCTGGATGTTCGTACTGGCGTACTGCCGCGTACTCACGGTTCCGCACTGTTCACCCGTGGCGAAACTCAGGCGCTGGTGACTGCCACTCTGGGTACCGCACGTGATGCGCAGAACATTGACGAACTGATGGGCGAGCGTACTGACTCCTTCCTGTTCCACTACAACTTCCCTCCGTACTCTGTCGGCGAGACTGGCATGGTGGGTTCACCGAAGCGTCGTGAAATCGGTCACGGTCGTCTGGCTAAGCGCGGCGTACTGGCCGTTATGCCGACCACGGAAGAATTCCCGTACACCGTTCGCGTGGTATCTGAAATCACCGAATCTAACGGTTCTTCCTCCATGGCTTCCGTGTGCGGTGCTTCTCTGGCGCTGATGGATGCTGGTGTGCCGGTGAAAGCTGCCGTTGCGGGTATCGCAATGGGTCTGGTGAAAGAAGGCGACAACTACGTCGTTCTGTCTGACATTCTGGGTGACGAAGACCACCTGGGTGATATGGACTTCAAAGTGGCGGGTTCCCGCGACGGTATCTCTGCGCTGCAGATGGATATCAAAATTGAAGGCATCACCAAAGAGATCATGCAGGTTGCACTGAACCAGGCGAAAGGTGCTCGTCTGCACATCCTGGGCGTAATGGAGCAGGCGATTAACGCGCCGCGCGGCGATATCTCCGAATTCGCACCGCGTATCCACACCATCAAGATCAGCCCGGACAAGATCAAAGACGTGATCGGTAAAGGCGGCTCCGTGATTCGTGCGCTGACTGAAGAGACCGGTACTACCATCGAAATCGAAGATGACGGTACCGTGAAGATCGCAGCAACCGATGGCGACAAAGCGCAACACGCTATCCGTCGTATCGAAGAGATCACCGCTGAGATCGAAGTTGGCCGTGTTTACAATGGTAAAGTGACCCGTATCGTTGACTTTGGCGCATTTGTTGCCATCGGCGGCGGTAAAGAAGGTCTGGTCCACATTTCTCAGATCGCTGACAAGCGCGTAGAGAAAGTGACCGATTACCTGCAGATGGGTCAGGAAGTGCCGGTTAAAGTTCTGGAAGTTGACCGTCAGGGCCGCGTTCGTCTGAGCATTAAAGAAGCAGCTGAACAGACACAGCCTGCCGCTGCACCGGAAGCTCCGGTTGCTGAGCAAGGCGAGTAAGGTTGCCGTTTGCCCTCCGCGTTGGCGGAGGGCGTATTACGGGCAGGACGCCCTGTTTGCAGCCGGGGAACTGGACGTTCATCCAATCGTTGTCTTCGGGAGTGGGAAATGAAGCCTTTTTTGCGCTGGTGTTTCGTGGCGACAGCTCTCACGCTGGCAGGATGCAGCAACTCTGCCTGGCGTAAGGACGCAGTCCTCGCGGTGCCATTGCAACCGACTTTGCAGCAAGAAGTGATTCTGGCGCGCATGGAACAAATTCTTGCCAGTCGGGCTTTAACCGATGACGAACGCGCACAGCTTTTATATGAGCGCGGAGTGTTGTATGATAGTCTCGGTCTGAGGGCATTAGCGCGAAATGATTTTTCACAAGCGTTGGCAATCCGACCTGATATGCCTGAAGTATTCAATTACTTAGGCATTTATTTAACGCAGGCAGGCAATTTTGATGCTGCCTATGAAGCGTTTGATTCTGTACTTGAGCTTGATCCAACTTACAACTACGCGCACTTGAATCGCGGTATCGCCCTGTATTACGGCGGTCGCGCTAAGTTAGCGCAAGATGATCTGCTGGCGTTTTATCAAGACGATCCCAATGATCCTTTCCGTAGCCTGTGGCTTTACCTCGCTGAGCGTAAACTCGACGAGAAGCAGGCGCTTGAAGCACTGAAACAGCGCTTCGACAAATCGGATAAAGAACAATGGGGATGGAACATTGTCGAGTTCTACCTTAGCGACATCAACGAAAAAACGTTGATGGACCGTTTGAAGGCAGACGCAACGGATAACACCTCGCTCGCTGAGCATCTCAGTGAAACCAACTTCTATTTAGGTAAGTACTACCTAAGTCTGGGGGACAAGGACAGCGCTACGGCACTGTTCAAACTGGCGGTCGCAAACAACGTTCACAACTACGTTGAGCACCGATACGCATTGTTGGAATTATCGCTCTTGGGCCAGGAGCAAGATGACCTGGCAGAATCGGACCAGCAATAGCTGACGAACACATCAGCCCATTTTTTTGTTTGCCATCACCTTAACGGGTGAGGGCGTTGTTGTTCGTTAATACACCTACTTTGAGCCGGTTCACACTTTTCAATGAAAATTACTCTAAATTTTCACGTTGAGTTATGTAGACTGGCCGCCATTAATTTTGAGGCACACGTACTACATGGCTGAATTCGAAACCACTTTTGCAGATCTGGGCCTGAAGGCTCCCATCCTTGAAGCGCTTAACGATCTGGGTTACGAAAAACCATCTCCGATCCAGGCTGAGTGCATTCCGCATCTTCTGGGCGGCCGCGACGTTCTGGGTATGGCCCAGACGGGTAGCGGTAAAACCGCAGCGTTCTCTTTACCGCTGCTGAACAATCTTGATCCTGAGCTGAAAGCACCGCAAATTCTGGTGCTGGCGCCGACCCGCGAACTGGCGGTACAGGTTGCTGAAGCAATGACGGACTTCTCTAAACATATGCGCGGCGTAAACGTGGTAGCCCTTTACGGCGGCCAGCGTTATGACGTGCAGCTGCGTGCTCTGCGCCAGGGACCACAAATCGTTGTGGGTACCCCAGGTCGTCTGCTGGACCACCTGAAGCGCGGTACTCTTGATCTCTCTAAACTGAGCGGTCTGGTACTGGATGAAGCTGACGAAATGTTGCGTATGGGCTTCATCGAAGACGTAGAAACGATTATGGCGCAGATCCCGGAAGGTCATCAGACCGCTCTGTTCTCTGCCACCATGCCGGAAGCGATCCGTCGCATTACCCGCCGCTTTATGAAAGAGCCGCAGGAAGTGCGCATCCAGTCCAGCGTCACGACTCGCCCGGACATCAGCCAGAGCTACTGGACTGCTTACGGTATGCGTAAAAATGAAGCGCTGGTGCGTTTCCTGGAAGCGGAAGATTTTGATGCGGCGATTATCTTCGTTCGTACCAAAAACGCGACCCTCGAAGTGGCTGAAGCGCTGGAGCGTAGCGGCTACAACAGCGCCGCGCTGAACGGCGACATGAACCAGGCGCTGCGTGAGCAGACTCTGGAGCGTCTGAAAGATGGTCGTCTGGATATCCTGATTGCGACCGACGTTGCGGCTCGTGGCCTTGACGTTGAGCGTATCAGCCTGGTTGTTAACTATGATATCCCGATGGACTCCGAGTCTTACGTTCACCGTATCGGCCGTACCGGTCGTGCGGGTCGTGCTGGCCGCGCGCTGCTGTTCGTTGAGAACCGTGAACGCCGCCTGCTGCGTAACATCGAACGCACCATGAAGCTGACGATCCCGGAAGTCGAACTGCCGAACGCAGAACTGCTGGGCAAACGCCGTCTGGAAAAATTTGCCGCCAAAGTTCAGCAGCAGCTGGAAAGCAGCGATCTGGATCAGTACCGTGCGCTGCTGGCGAAAATCCAGCCGTCTGCTGAAGGTGAAGAGCTGGATATCGAAACCCTGGCCGCAGCCCTGCTGAAAATGGCTCAGGGCGAACGTCCGCTGATTCTGCCGCCGGATGCACCGATGCGTCCTAAGCGTGAATTCCGCGACCGTGACGATCGTTTCGAGCGCCGTGGCGACCGCAACGACCGTGGTCCGCGTGGCGACCGTCCGGAGCGTAGCGGTGAAGATCGTCCTAAGCGCGAACGTCGCGACGTGGGCGATATGGAACTGTATCGCATTGAAGTGGGCCGCGATGATGGCGTTGAAGTTCGTCATATCGTTGGCGCTATCGCTAACGAAGGCGACATCAGCAGCCGTTACATCGGTAACATCAAGCTGTTCGGTACCCACTCCACGATCGAACTGCCGAAAGGCATGCCGGGCGAAGTTCTGCAGCACTTCACTCGTACTCGCATCCTGAACAAGCCGATGAACATGCAGCTGCTGGGCGATGCTCAGCCGCGTCCGGACCGTGGCGGCGAGCGTCGTGGCGGTGGTGAGCGCCGTGAAGGCGGTCGCGCATTCGGTGGCGAACGTCGTGAAGGCGGCCGCAACTTCGGTGGTGGTGAGCGTCGTGAAGGCGGCCGTGGTGATGGTCGTCGTTTCAGCGGCGAACGTCGTGACGGTGCTCGTGCTCCGCGTCGTGATGATGCAGCTGCGGCTCCGCGCCGTGATGATTCCGCTGGTCGTCGTCGTTTCGGTGGCGATGCGTAATTAGCGCACTCCGCTAGCGTAAAGTAAATAATACAGCCCCGATCGTGATGATTGGGGCTTTTTTTATTTCTTTTGTACTCGTGTACTGGTACAGTGCTGCGCGTTAACAACGAAAAGCATGAATGACTGGAGATTTCGGCAAATGGCGACACTTACCACTACGGCAACCCGACCGTCCTTATTTGGCGGCGTGGTGATAATCGGCGGGACCATCATTGGCGCAGGCATGTTTTCGCTGCCGGTGGTCATGTCCGGTGCGTGGTTCTTCTGGTCGCTGGCTGCGCTGATCTTTACCTGGTTTTGCATGCTCCATTCCGGACTGATGATTCTGGAAGCGAACCTGAACTACCGTATTGGCTCCAGCTTCGACACCATCACCAAAGATCTGCTGGGGAAAGGCTGGAATCTGGTCAACGGTCTGTCGATCGCTTTTGTGCTCTATATTCTGACCTACGCCTATATCTCGGCCAGCGGCTCCATACTGCACCATACCTTCTCAGAGCTTTCATTGCATGTGCCGGCGCGGGCAGCGGGCTTTGGCTTTGCGCTGCTGGTGGCTTTTATCGTCTGGTTGAGTACCAAAGCGGTGAGCCGAATGACGGCAATCGTACTGGGAGCCAAGGTTATTACCTTCTTCCTGACCTTCGGAAGTCTGCTGGGTCACGTTGAGCCGACGACACTGTTTAACGTCGCCGAAAAGAATGCATCCTACACGCCGTACCTGTTGATGACCCTCCCGTTTTGCCTGGCCTCCTTTGGCTATCACGGTAACGTACCGAGTCTGATGAAGTATTATGGCAAAGATCCCCGGACCATAACCCGTTGCCTGGTTTACGGCACGCTGCTGGCTCTGGGGCTGTATGTCGTCTGGTTACTGGTGACGATGGGCAACATTCCACGCCCTGAGTTTATCGGTATCGCGCAGAAGGGCGGCAATATTGATGTGCTGGTACAGGCATTGAGCGGGGTGCTCAACAGCCGTAGTCTGGATCTGTTACTGGTGGTGTTCTCGAACTTCGCCGTTGCCAGCTCTTTCCTTGGGGTAACCCTGGGCCTGTTTGACTACCTGGCGGACCTGTTTGGTTTTGATGATTCTGCTCTCGGCCGTTTTAAGACCGCGCTCCTGACCTTTGTTCCACCGATCATCGGCGGCCTGCTGCAGCCCAATGGTTTCCTGTATGCCATCGGCTATGCCGGTCTGGCCGCAACCATCTGGGCGGCGATTGTCCCGGCGCTGCTGGCCCGCGCATCGCGCAAGCGCTTCGGCAGCCCACAGTTTCGTGTCTGGGGTGGAACGCCGATGATTGTGCTGATTCTGCTGTTTGGCGCCGGTAACATTATCGTGCATTTCTTATCGAGCTTTAATCTGTTGCCTGTTTACCAGTAAACAGCATGCCCGGTGGCGCGAAACTGACCGGGCCTATAGGGAATGAGCAGGGCGGATAAGGCGCCGCCGTCATCCGACAAAAGCGCCCCCGCCAACTCGAAGCCACAATGCCCGGTGGCGCAAGGCTGACCGGGCCTACAGGGAATGAGCAGGGCGGATAAGGCGCCGCCGTCATCCGGCAAAAACGCCCCCGCCAACTCGAAGCCACAATGTCCGGTGGCGCAAGGCTGACCGGGCTTGCAGGGGATGAGCAGGCCGGATAAGGCGCCGCCGTCATCCGGCAAAAAACTACCCCAGCAACTCCTCTTTCACCTGCATCGCTAAATCAAACGAATGCAAGCGCGCCTGATGATCGAAGATCTGGCCGTTCACCATCAGCTCATCGGCCTGGGTTTCCCGCAAAATGGATTCCAGCCCGTGGCGGACTTTGGCTTTATCCCCAACCAGCGACATGCTGAGCGCCTGCTGGACTCCATACTGTTCTGAGGCAGACCACAGTTGATGCATATTTTCCACCGGCGGCGGCAGCTGACCGGTTTCGCCGCGACGCAGTTTCACGAATGCCTGTTGCATCGAGGTGAACAGGAATTCGGCATCACGGTTGCTATCGGCGGCGATGATATTAATACATACCATGGCGTACGGTTTCGCTAAGCGTTCGGACGGTTTGAACTGGGTGCGGTAGAGATGCAGCGCCTGGAATAACATATCCGGCGCGAAGTGCGAAGCGAAGGCAAAGGGCAGGCCAAGCTGCGCCGCCAGCTGCGCGCTGTACAGACTGGAGCCTAACAGCCACACCGGGATTTTCTCTCCGTAACCGGGAACCGGGCGCACGTGCGGATTGGGATCGCGGGCATCAAACCAGTCCACCAGTTCGGCGACATCGCGCGGGAAGTTATCAACATCCCCGCCCATATGACGGCGGAGCGCCATCATCGTACGCTGGTCGCTGCCCGGCGCACGGCCAAGCCCCAGGTCGATACGCCCGGGATATAAGGTATTGAGCGTACCGAACTGTTCGGCGATCACCAGCGGTGAATGGTTGGGTAACATCACGCCACCGGATCCCAGATGCAGCGTCGTGGTATTCGCTGCCAGATAACCGATAAGCACCGATGTTGCGGCGCTGGCAATGCCAACCATGTTGTGATGTTCCGCCAGCCAATAGCGGTGATAGCCGCGTTTTTCAGCCAGGCTAGCGAGATCCAGAGAGTGCGAGAAGGCCGTTTTGGCGCAAGAACCCTCGGGGATCGGTGCCAGATCGAGCACCGAGAACGGAATAGATTTGTCAGTCATAAAGGCTCACTTTGTTACAGCATCGTCATCAGATTGAAGGTCTTCTTCCAGCCTGGCGCATTCAGCGAGCGCCAGCCAGAAAAGCTGCAGCTTTCATACTGCATGAAAAGACGAAGCATGCTGTTAACAAAGCGAGCTATTTTCAGGACTGCAGTTCCAGCCCGGCCAGTCGTTTCCAGTAACCGTTACAGTCACTGTTGGCGATCAGCGGCAGCGGCGAGGCGCCGTTTTCATTGGCGCGGAAAGCATCGAGCATAGCAAAGGTATCGTTGCCCAGCGGTGACAGGCGCACCATATCGACCAGCCCCTGCATCGACGCCAGTTCGTTGCCGAGGTTATAGACATAGCCGCTCATGGTCTGAATACCGTTCAGGACAAACACCTGCTGATTTTCCTGGGACAGCACGCTGCGCCCGTTCGGGTACTTGATGCAGCAGGTCTCGCATTCATCTTTCGGGCGATCTTCGGAACGTGCGGTAAAGCAGCGGGCAGAGTAGGCCAGCGGCAGGTGGCCGTAGCTCAGGACTTCCACTTCGAACTGATCGCGCAGACCGAGCTCTTCGCACTGGGCGAGCAGGTTCACCAGCCAGTCGCGAGACAGCTCAACCGGCATGCACCAGCGCATCATTCCTTGTTTATGCAGCAGACGCAGGGTGACGGCGTTATAGCAGTTGAGCGCATGTCCGGCGACGAAAGGCAGTTTGCGCTCTGCGCACATATTGACGACGCCAAGGTCGCTGGCTTCGATCAGAAATTCGCCGTTATCGACATAGCGCTTCAGCTCATTGAGTTCGGAAGAGGCCTGCACCAGCGCAAGCGTGGAGAGCACCACCTGCTTACCGCTGCCCGCCAGCGCTTTCGCCATCTCCAGCCAGTCGCCCACTTTGGTGGCGCGGCGTTTGCTGCATACGGCTTCGCCCAGATAGATAGTATCGGCACTGGAACGTGCGGCCTGCTGGTAAAAATCTTCCAGCGTCTCTTTCGACCAGTAGTAAAGCACCGGCCCTAATGAATATTTCATTACTTTTCTCACTGCCATTTACGGTGGTAGGCGCCAAGGGTGGTTTGTGTCCCTTCGGACATGGCACCGAGCGTCTCCATCCATGCGGATTGCGGAATAAAGTTTTGCGGATCGGCTTTGCAGCGATCGATCGCCTGGCGCCAGACTTTCGCCACCTGGGTGACATAGGCGGGGCTGCGCTGACGACCTTCAATTTTCACCGACGCAATATTGGCCGCCATCAGTTCCGGCAGTAGCTCCAGCGTATTCAGGCTGGTTGGCTCTTCCAGCGCATGATAGCGCTCGCCATCGACCAGATAGCGGCCCTTGCACAGCGTCGGGTAACCGGCATTTTCGCCATCCTGATAGCGATCGATCAGCACTTCGTTGAGGCGTGATTCCAGACCCTGCGGCGTTTGTTGCCAGCGGACAAAGCGCGCAGGTGAGCAGGCGCCGACGGTATTCGGCGATTCGCCGGTCAGGTAGGAAGAGAGGTAGCAGCGGCCTTCTGCCATGATGCACAGGCTACCGAAGGCGAAGACCTCCAGCGGAACCGGCGTCGTGCGAGCCAGCTGTTTTACCTGATGAATCGAGAGCACGCGCGGTAGCACAACGCGGGCGACATCGAAATTGCGGTGATAGAAACGCACTGCCTCTTCGTTGGTTGCCGACGCCTGTACCGAAACGTGGCGTTCAATATGCGGATAACGCTCCGCGGCGTATTCCAGCATGGCGATATCGGCAAGGATTAAGGCATCCGCGCCCAGCTGTGCCGCCATGTCTACCGCGCGCTGCCAGCGGGCATAACCGTCAGGATGTGCAAAGGTATTGATCGCGATATGCAGCTTACGACGGTGCTGATGCACAAAGCTAACGGCTTCCTGCAGTTTCTTTTCGGTGAAATTAAGGCCGGCAAAGTGGCGGGCGTTAGTGTCATCTTTCAGCCCGATATAGACGGCATCGGCACCGTTTTCGATGGCCGCCTTAAGTGCCGGAAGGTTGCCGGCTGGGCAGAGCAGCTCCATAATTTTTCCTGAAAAATGCGGCCCGTAGGGACGCTGATAGGGTTAATGAGCAGGGATTTTAGTTAACCTTCTGGTGACAATTTTTGATTTGAGGCAGTTAAAAGCGTATTGACGGCGCCAATAATAGGTATCCGTCGTTGTGATTTTGTTGATTTACGCCGCTATGTCGTTTATTTGATATGGCACAATAGCGGAACTATTGCTTTCATGGAGTAAGGCTTGTGTTGGATAAATTGCGTTCCCGGCTGGTCCACTTTGGCCCGTCTTTGATGAGCGTGCCGGTTAAGCTGGCGCCTTTTGCCCTCAAGCGCCAGGTGCTGGAGCAGGTATTAAGCTGGCAGTTTCGTCAGGCTCTGGAAGATGGCGAACTGGATTTTCTCGAAGGCCGCTGGTTAAGTATTAATGTGCGTGATATCGGTCTGCTGTGGTATACCTCGGTGAGCGAAGGGCGTCTGGTGGTCAGCTCTACGGCCGAAGCGGATGTGAGCTTCAGCGCCGATGCCAGCGATCTGCTGATGATCGCCGCGCGTAAGCAGGATCCGGATACGTTGTTCTTCCAGCGTCGGCTGGTCATCGAAGGTGATACTGAGCTGGGGCTGTATGTAAAAAACCTGATGGATGCCATTGAGCTGGAGCAGATGCCAAAAGCGCTGCGCGTGATGCTGCTGCAGCTGGCTGACTTTGTTGAAGCGGGGCTGAACGGCCCGCGGAAACCTGAACAGACATCGGTAGGTGAGGCATGCTGATTCGAGTTGAAATTGGGATTGATGCACCGGGAATCGACGCGTTATTGCGCCGTACGTTTGGCAGCGATGCCGAAGCGCAGCTGGTGCACGATTTACGTGAAGACGGTCTGATCACGCTGGGCGTGGTGGCGACAGATGATGAAGGGCAGGTTATTGGCTATGCCGCCTTCAGCCCGGTCTCCGTTGAAGGCGAAGAACTGCAGTGGGTTGGGCTGGCGCCGCTGGCGGTAGATGAAAATTATCGCGGCCAGGGAATCGGCAGCCAGCTGGTCTACGAAGGGCTGGATTCATTGAATGAGTTTAGCTATGCCGCAGTGGTGACACTGGGCGATCCGGCCTTCTACGGCCGCCTCGGCTTTGAGCCGGCAGCCCGCTTCGATCTGCGTTGCCGCTGGGCGGATACCGCCGAGGCGTTCCAGGTGCGCCCGTTGGCCGATGACGCGCTGGAAGGGGTGCATGGGCTGGTAGAGTACAGCGATCGCTTTAACCGTCTCTGAGGCTCTCCAGCAGAGTCTCAAAAGAACCATCTCCGGCAACGAGGCGCTCTTTCTGGCGCTTCGTTAGCTGCTTGATGCGATACTCCACTCGTAGTGCAAGTGAGTGTTCACCAACTTCCTGGCTGAACGCCAGCTGCAGTTCGCCTTTTCCTCGCAATGCTTTTGCTCCCTTGCCATCCTGATGCTGACAAAAACGGCGCGCAACATCGGTAGTAATCCCGGTGTAAAGGCGATTATCGGCGGTACGTATCAAATAGAGAAACCAGCGCACGGTAGAAATATCGGTATGTTAAGGTAGATGCACCATAACATACCGGAGAGTAAAGATGGATACGCTCGCTGCTATCAGCCGCTGGCTTGGCAAACAGCATGTGATTACCTGGTGCGTTGCCAGCGAGGAAGAGCTGTGGTGCGCCAATGCGTTCTATGTGTATGACTCGCAAAACGTCGCCTTCTATCTCCTCAGTGATGACAATACCCGCCACGGGCAGATGACCGGCCAGCGCGCAAAGGTCGCCGGCACCGTAAATGGCCAGCCGAAAACCGTTGCCCGTATTCGCGGCGTCCAGTTCAAAGGTGAAATTCGTCGTCTTTCAGGTGATGAGGAAGCGGTGATGCGTGCGCGGTACGTCAACCGCTTTCCGATCGCCAGGATGCTGCGGGCGCCGGTCTGGGAAATCCGTCCGGATGAGCTCAAGTTCACCGATAACACGCTGGGGTTCGGCACCAAGTTACACTGGCTACGTCATTCCGATAGCGAGTGAAAGCCCGTAACGGACGTGCAGAGTCCCATCTTTCCCACATACTCTTGTTACCGCGGCGTCCGCCGCTGAAGGGCTGATTTTTCAGGGGGCATAATGAGCCAGGTGCTAATAACAGGGGCTACCGGATTAGTTGGTGGGCACTTACTTCGAATGCTGATCCAGGCGCCGGGCATTGCGGCGATAACCGCAGCGACCCGCCGCCCGCTGGCGGATGCCGGGGGCGTGCTGAATCCTCATGCGCCTCAGTTGAGTGATGCGCTGGCGCAGGTTGTTGACCCCGTCGATATCGTGTTTTGCTGCCTGGGGACCACGTTGCGAGACGCGGGCAGTAAAGCCGCCTTCATTCAGGCTGACTACCGGCTGGTGGTGGATACGGCGCTCACCGGGCTACGGCTGGGCGCAAAGCACATGCTGGTGGTCAGCGCGATGGGGGCCAATCCGCATTCGATGTTCTTCTACAACCGCGTTAAAGGCGAAATGGAAGAGGCGCTGCGCGCGCAGCCGTGGACGCGTCTGACGATTTTGCGACCGTCGATGCTGCTGGGCGATCGAGAGCAAAAAAGGGCCAATGAAGCGGTGCTGGCGCCATTGTTCCGACTGCTGCCGGGAAACTGGAAATCTATCCATGCCCATGAGGTGGCGCAGGCGATGCTTAGCGAAGCGCTGACCCCAGGCCGGGAAGGCGTGACGATTCTGCCATCGGCAAAACTGCGTGAAATTGCGGCCAGCGAAGCGTAGTATTCTGCGCTTCACATCACCACATCTTTCCTGGGGAATGCTATGGCTGGTCAGTCTTCATCTCAGGCGGCATCACCGTTTCAATGGTGGAAGCCCGCGCTCTTTTTTCTCGTTGTCATCGTTGGCCTGTGGTTCGTCAAATGGCAGCCTTACTATGGCAAGGCGTTTACGGCCGCAGAAACGCACAGTATCGGTAAATCGATCCTCGCCCAGGCCGATGCCAATCCGTTCAAAGCGGCATGGGACTACGCGGCGGTCTACTTCCTGGCGGTCTGGAAAGCGGCGGTGCTGGGCGTCCTGCTTGGTTCGCTGATTCAGGTGCTGATCCCGCGCGACTGGCTGCTGCGTACGTTGGGCCAGTCTCGATTTCGCGGTACGCTCTCAGGCGTGCTGTTTTCTCTGCCCGGTATGATGTGTACTTGCTGCGCCGCACCGGTTGCGGCGGGAATGCGTAAGCAGCAGGTATCGATGGGCGGCGCACTGGCGTTCTGGATGGGCAACCCGTTGCTGAATCCGGCAACGCTGGTGTTTATGGGGTTTGTGCTGGGCTGGCAGTTTGCGTTGATTCGCCTGGTTGCCGGGCTGGCAACGGTGTTGATCGTGGCGACGCTGGTGCAAAAATGGGTCAAAGAGGCGGCAACGCAACCGTCAGATCTTCCGGCTGTCGATGATACCGCGCAGGGACCTTTTTTATCCCGCTGGCTGAGGGCGCTCTGGACCCTGTTCTGGAATACTATCCCGGTCTATATTCTGGCGGTCCTGGTGCTGGGGGCGGCGCGCGTCTGGCTGTTCCCGCATGCCGATGGCGTGGTGGGGAATACCCTGTTCTGGGTGGTGGCGATGGCGATAGCCGGCTGTCTGTTTGTCATCCCTACCGCGGCGGAGATCCCTATCGTCCAGACCATGATGCTGGCGGGAATGGGGTTTGCCCCGGCGCTGGCGCTGCTCATCACGTTGCCTGCGGTCAGCGTGCCGTCGTTGATTATGTTGCGTAAGGCTTTTCCGGCGAAAGCGCTGTGGCTGACCGGTGGGCTGGTGGCGCTATGTGGTGCGGTGGTTGGCGGACTGGCGTTACTTTGATGAAATCCCGGGCTGCGGCTACCGCCTTGCCCGGTTAGTCACCCGGCTCAGCATTGCGCGAGCCGGGACTATTTTTGCTACTTACTTGATATAGGTAAAGGCGGTGGTCACGCGCGACACGCCGCTGACCCGGCTGGCGATATCTGCCGCCGCACGGCCTTCACGGTCCGTGACCAGACCCATCAGGAACACTTCGCCATTCTCGGTCGTTACTTTGACGTTTGACGATTTGACCTGATCGGTGCCCAGCAGCTGGGAGCGTACTTTTGTGGTAATCCAGGTATCGGAAGAGGCGGTACCTAAACCAATCGGCTGGCCCTGACGTACTTCGTTAAAGACTTCCGTTGTCCCTTCGACGCCCATCGCAATTTGTTTCGCGCGCGCGGAGAGATCCGCCACCGGAGACTGACCGGTCAGCAGGACTTTGCCCTGATAGGCGGTAACGTTAATCCGGGCCTGTTTCTTAATTTGCTCGTCTTTCGACAGCGCGCTGTTGACGCGCAGTTCCAGCGTACTGTCATCAACCTGAGTACCTACCGTACGCGGGTCCGTGGCGGCTTTGGTGCCGACAGCTGCCGTTCCGACTACCGCTGCGGCAACGCATCCTTGTAGCAGTAGCGCAGAAAGAATGATGGCGAGGGGCGAGAGAGCCTTCATGTGTTCTCCTTAATCGTCCTGGTGTGGAAAAAGCGTGTTATCAATCAAATCGCACAGGCAGTTAACGGTGAGCATATGCATTTCCTGAATTCGCGCGCTGCGATGAGACGGAATGCGGATTTCGACATCCTGCTGGCCCAGCAGGCCAGCCAGCTCACCGCCGTCGTAGCCGGTGAGTGCGACGATGGTCATATCGCGGGTGACGGCAGCTTCAACGGCTTTCACGATGTCCCGACTATTGCCGCGCGTGGAAATGGCCAGCAGAACATCACCTGCATGGCCTAACGCGCGAACCTGCTTGGCGTAGATTTCGTCGTGCAGGCGATCGTTGGCAATTGCGGTTAAGACCACATTATCGGTATTTAGTGCAATGGCGGGTAAACCAGGACGCTCTGTTTCAAAACGATTAATCATGCTGGCAGCAAAATGCTGTGCGTTGGCGGCAGAGGTGCCATTGCCACAACAGAGGATTTTGTTGCCATTAAGCAGCGACTGTACCAGGGTCAAGGCCGCACGGGAGATGGCATCCGGGAGAGCTTCCGCTGCTGCAATTTGGGTTTGAATGCTTTCAGTAAAGCAGGCTTTAATTCTATCGAGCACGGGATCCCTTAATTCATTTACGCTATTCGCCAAAGGCGTTTCTCAGCCATTGGATGTCGTTTCCGGTGAAGGCTACCACATCGAAACGGCAATCCACAGTGTCAAAGCTCCCATTCTGCCGGGAGAGCCACAGGCGAGCAGCCTGGAGGAGTCTTTGTTGTTTTTTTTGCGTGACGCTGGAGGCGGCATCCCCGTAGCTTGCGCTGCGCCGATAGCGCACTTCCACAAAAACGGTTACCGCGCCATCGCGCATGATGAGGTCAATTTCACCGCCCCGCTCACGGGCGTTGGCGGCGATAAAATGCAGCCCCCGGCTTTCCAGCCACCGGCGAGCCTGGTTTTCCCAGGCATCTCCGGTCTGTTTGGTTAGTTGGCTGCGACGATCTGTCCGTGTTGGTACTTGAGCCATGACAATTTCCTGTTGATCACGCAGTCCTGCGTGGCCGTCAGATCGCCGGTGTTACCGTTCAGCTCGAAGCCCGGCGTCTGGCGCATCTGGGCGAAATGGTTAGCCAGCGACCAGGCATCCGCGCCCATTGCATACAGGCGAGCCAGTGAATAATCGTTGCGCACGGCGGAGAGCGCCTGCTGCATCAGCGCCGGGTTGCTGCCGGCCAGCATCGGGATCTCACTATACTGCAAACCTTCCATCTCCAGGCGGAAATCTGGGCCGGCAGTGCCCTGGGCGCTACGGGAGCTGGCGTACAGGGTGACATTGCTCTGGCTGCCGTTGCGCAGGGCGATCATCGGTTTGATATAGGCAATCTGTTCCGGCGTCGCCAGGATCCAGGCGGCGTCGACGCCACCGCTACTGCTGACCGGGACATCTTCCGGGTTGCCGAGGCTGCTGTCAGACGCTGACGGCAGCGTAGAAACGGGCGTTCCGCTCAGAGAGATACCGCTGTTGACGCTGGATTTCAGCTCAGAAGCTGAACCAAAGCGCTGCTGCAGAACGGTTCCGCCACCCAGTTTTAACCACTCGTTGGCAAAGGCGTTCACCACGCGATCGCCGAGCGCGCCGCGAGGCGCCAGCAGCAGCGGCGTTTGTTTGCCCTGATCGTGAATATGGCGCGCCGCGTCACGGGCTTCATCTTCCGGCGAGAGGGCGAAATAGCAAATATTGGCGCGATTTTCGACTTTCTCCGGCTGGTTCAGCGCCAGCACGTTGAGCGAGGTGTTGCTCTTGATGACCTCCTCGACGTTATCTTTGAGCAGCGGGCCGACGACGAGGGTGGCGCCATCCTGCTGTACCTGCGCGAGCAGCTGACTCATTGGTTGCGTGGTGGTGTCGTAAATTTTCAGTTCAGCCGAAGGATTGGCCGGGGTGGTGGCAACCGGCTGGGCCTGCGGTGCGCTGACCGCAGGTTGTGCGGTCGTCGCGGCGGCGTCGCTGGTGGCTGACTGCTCCGGCGCAGCAGCGGCCTGAGTGGCGGCCGCTGCCGTCACCGGAGCCCGATCGGCCGCTGGCGCCTGAACAGGGACCGGCGCGGTATTGGCTGAGGTCAGGTCGCCCACTTCCGCCTGCGAAGGGCTCACGACGTCGCTACTGGCGACATTGGCGGCCTGCGCAACCTGGGCAGGAACGGCGCTTCCGGCGACGGTCGGCGCGCCATTTTTCGCCGCTTCAAAGCCTTGCTGGATGGTACGGCCGAAGACCGCGGCCTGGCCGTTGAGCGGCAGCAGGAGCGCGATCTTATTGGTTGAAGCCGGTTTATAATTTTGCATATTCACCAGCGCCGTTGGCAGCATTTTCGCGCCAGGGTTCTGCGGATAGCGGGTTTGCCAGTCTTTCACGCCGGCTTTGAGTAGGGTGGGATCGTTACGGTTGTCAAACCACATGCGTTGCAGATCCAGCCATCCCTGCAGGACGTTTTCATCGGCATTGATGATCAGCGCGTTAGCCTGATCCTGGGTCATTGAGGTGAGCGCTTTCCAGGTCGCGTCGATATTCTGCTGCTGTTGTTTCGCCTGACTCAGCAGCGGCTGCTGGGCGATCAGGGTACGCAGCAGCGTAATTGACGGGCGGCCCTGGCTGGCATCAATCTGCGCCTGCCAGTATCGCGGCTGCTGATTGTGCTCAAAACTGGCGGGATCGAGCTTCGCCAGCAGCGCCTGAGCGCCCTGGAAATCGTTCTGCGCCAGCTTCACTTCGACGGCCAGCAGAGATTGCTCGCGGGCCTGGGTACCGTTGAGATTAGACGGCAGCTGGTTGAACAGGTCGATGGCCTGCTGCTTTTTGCCTTCCTGTAACAGTGCACGAATGGCGAGTAATTGCCAGTTGGTCTTGCTATCATTCGAGCTTTGCTGCATTTGCTGTAGGTAGTAACTGGAATCTGCCTGTGCCGTACCCTGTAAAAACGCCGTGCTTTGATCCGGGGTATGGGTGCCGCAGCCAGCGAAGATCAAAGCAGCCAGCAGTACGGGCAGACAACGCGCGGGTTTAGAACGAAGAAATGTTGACGGTACCATATGTATCCAGTGATATTTTTTTGGCTCAATGCTCAATATTAATTCGGCAATACGGACGAGACAATGAAACAACACGAATCAGCAGATAATTCTCAGGGGCAGCTCTATATTGTGCCCACTCCGATCGGAAATCTGTCTGATATCACGCAGCGTGCCCTGGAAGTGTTACAAGCCGTTGATTTAGTTGCCGCGGAAGACACCCGCCACACCGGTTTGCTGCTCCAGCATTTTGCGATTAACGCCCGTTTATTTGCGCTGCACGACCATAATGAACAGCAAAAAGCTGAAACACTTCTGGCGAAATTAAAAGACGGGCAGAACATTGCGCTGGTGTCTGACGCCGGGACTCCGCTGATCAACGATCCGGGCTATCACCTGGTACGGGCCTGTCGCGAGGCAAATATCCGCGTGGTGCCGCTTCCGGGCCCCTGTGCCGCCATTGCTGCGCTCAGCGCGGCAGGCCTGCCTTCCGATCGTTTCTGCTACGAAGGGTTCCTGCCGGCAAAATCAAAAGGGCGTCGCGATACGCTGAAGGCGCTGGAAGAAGAGCCGCGTACGATTATCTTTTACGAATCAACCCACCGTTTACTGGAAAGCCTGGAAGATATCTGCACGGTGCTGGGAGAGTCCCGCTATGTGGTGCTGGCGCGCGAGCTGACCAAAACCTGGGAATCCATTCACGGTGCGCCAATTGGCGAGCTGCTGGCGTGGGTGAAAGAGGATGAGAACCGGCGTAAAGGCGAGATGGTACTGATCGTCGAAGGATTTAAAGCGCAGGAAGAGGCCCTGCCCGCAGACGCGCTGCGTACGCTGGCCCTGCTGCAGGCGGAGCTGCCGCTGAAAAAAGCCGCCGCGCTGGCCGCTGAAATTCACGGCGTGAAGAAAAATGCGCTGTATAAATATGCGCTGGAGCAGCAGGGATAAGAGACAGGCCCGGGAACACCGGGCCATTGATCTTATTTGATCGGCGTGGCTTCAAAAACCAGCGTTTGTAGCGGCTGTAGCGTAATCACCACGGCGTCCTGATAATGCTCCGGAACCGTTGGGTTACTGCCGTAGCGAGCGGTCAGGGTGAACCGGGTTGCTTCGCCTTGAGGAATTTCAAAGTCCTTTGTCAGATTCAGGTAGTAACTTTGCGGTTTATCAGAAGGGTTACGCAGTCCCAGTATCGCCTTGTCTTTGCTCCAGGATGCCCAGCCATATACCTCAAGCGCCGTCGGATCGCCGCCGACCCAGTGTGTGTCCACCAGCACGTGGGCATTTTCACGCGACCATTTAGCGGCCTCTGCCAGAACGTCCCACTTGGCTTTGTTCAACATGGACGGCGTGATGTACAGCTCTTGTAGCTGGGTCCCCGTCGCGAAATAGCTCCACACCTGATCGGCAAAATCGCCGTCGGTCTGCACTTTTTCCAGTCCGTAGTAGGCATTTTCTGCACTGACAATGCCATGGTACATCAAGGAATTAAGTGGGAATAACGGCCCCTTTCTCACGATTGAGCGCCAGGTTTCCGCGTCGCGATAGGTCATCCACTGCTGTACCGGCGTTCCGGGACCGTACAGATTGATATCATCGCCCTGGCGCCAGATCGAATCGGCATAGAACAGCCATGACGGGCTGGCATCGGTGCCGGTCGTCAGGTTGATAAACAGGTTCGGGTTTGCGCTACGCATGTTGTGTAGCAGGGCGATGGAGGCATCAAAATCGGAAGCAAACGGGCTACCCTTAATATGTGAGTTGGCGTTGCCCATGCCGTCCAGTTTGAAGGAGGTGATGTGTTCGTTCTTAATCAGACTGGCGATCTGTTCATTGAAGTTCTTGAAATAACGAGGCCCGGAGAGCGCAAATTTACCGTCGACCGTTTCAAAACCATACTCTTTGGCATGAGAGACGCGAATATCGCGCGGTTTATTGTAGCCTCCCCACGGTGAGAGCCATAAACCGACGGAACTATGCAGGCTGTCCGCTTTCTCCCTGACCTTACCGAAACCCTGACTGAATGCCGGGCCAAATAGCCACCTACCGGTACGATCGTCCCAGCCATCATCCAGCAGGAAGGCATCGAGAGGTACGCCGCGGCCGGTAATAAACGCTTTATTCCATTCATCCATACGTCCCAGCACGTCCTGCTCGGTGTAGGTGGTAAAGAAGCCGATGTCCATCCAGCTATTGTAGTGGAGGTAGGGTTTATAAGGCCGTGGGCGAACGGCATCGATAAACTGGTTGACGCTGCGGCGCAGCTGGCTGGTTTCTGCCACGGTGCCAAACCAGGTGGTGTAGCTCACCGGCGTTTCTGGCTGAACGGGCGTTTTAAGTTCAACGTTAAGGTTGGTGGTGCCTTCATAGGCATAAGTATTGACGACAGGTTTATTCGGCAACATGAAAAACGTATCGGCAATAATCGGTGAACTGTTAATAGCGCCATCCACGTAAGGCGCCTGTGCCTGTTTTTTGGTCGGGAAGAAGGTGATTTTCGCGACATTCCGCGCTTTGCCAACCGCGGCAATGGTGTAATTGATACTGGCGTACTTGTCTTTCAGCAAATTCAGCGTCATGGTCACGTTGAAATCGGGATGGATGTACGTCACTACCAGCGTATTCTCTTTTTTCTCAACGCGGCTGATTTTAAAATCAGCCGTATGGATGACGGTCTCATCTGGTAGCGTCAGAAAGAATGGTTCCTGAGGCGACAACTGATGGCCGGAATGCGTATCTTTAACGACAACAGCCGAGCTGGCATCATCGAATGAGAAAGCCATATTGTCGTTATTCAGTGCATAGTTCGCTGCGAAGGCGCCCGGTGACATAAACAGGGCGAGCAACGAAACATTGAGCGCTTTTTTCATGGGGCAGAGGTCCTTTATTTTCGTTTTATCAGCGGTCGTCAGCGTTATCCTGTCGTGAATAACGCTGGGGGGCAGGGCCGCCTGAGAAAGCTATCAGGCTTCAGCGGGGAGCAGCAGACGGCTGGCTGAGCCGCAGACGGTGATTTTGTGTCTGACCACCTCTTTCATGGCATCCATACCGACGCGCATGTAGTAGCGAGGATCGTTACCCTGCGGGTTGTCGGCGAACCATTTTTTGACCGCCGCGGCAAAGGCGATTTTTAGCTCGGTGGCGACGTTGACTTTACATACCCCCAGTTCGATGGTGCGGCGAACGTAATCGTCAGGTACGTCGCTTGCGCCGTGCAGCACCAGGGGAACGTCCACGACCTCACGGATTTCCGCCAGACGCTGGAAGTCAATTTTTGGCGTTTTGCTATAGAGCCCGTGGGCGGTGCCGATTGCCACCGCGAGACTGTCGACTCCGGTCAATTCAACAAAACGCTTTGCCTCCTGCGGATCGGTCAGAAAAGCGCTTTCAGCATCAACGCTCATATCATCTTCCACGCCGCCCAGGCGTCCGAGCTCTGCTTCGACGCTGCAATCACGGGCATGGCAAAAATCCACGACCGATTTCACCAGCCGGACATTCTCAGCAAACGGGAAATGGCTACCATCGATCATGGCGCTACGAACGCCGGCATTCACTTTACGGGTAATATCTTCCAGCGATTCATGATGATCGAGATGCAGCGCCAGAGGCATGTCGTAGGTGGTGGAGTAAGCGCTGCATAGCGCATAGATCTCCTCCAGCGCGATGTGCTTAAACGTGCCCGGCGTTCCTGCAAGGATCACTGGCGATCGCATTTCGCTGCAGACTTCGAGGATCGCCTGGATCGTCTCGGCGTTATGAATGTTGAATGCCGGGACCGCATAGCCTTTTGCCTGGGCATCCAGCAGGAGATATTTCGTCGAAATGATACTCATGATGCGTTCCTCTCAAGCATTCCAGGGGTGAATGACAACACCTTGCACCACGCGGTTAACCGTGCCGCTGGCGGAAGGGGTATCCGGGGTATTACCAACGCGGATAGATTGTGCGAGCGCAAACGTCTGGGCATACATCAGGAAGCAGAATGCCTGCTCGACATCGCTAAAGGTGCGGGAAGACGGCGGTAACAGGATGTGTGGGCCGGCTTCGACGGCGGCGTCGTTTTCGGCCGCTATCGCCACCACGCGCATGGCCTGGTTGTCGCGACGCAGTTCGGCCAGTAGATCGAGATCGTACTGGCGGGTATAGGGATGGCTGGACACCATCACCACAACCAGCGTTTCATTATCCACCAGCGATTTAGGCCCGTGGCGGAAGCCGGCTGGAGAGTCATAAAACGCCGCCAGCTTGCCGGCGGTCAGCTCCAGGACCTTGAGGGCCGATTCACGAGCCGCGCCCTGTAATCCACCGCTGCCAAGATAGACGATTCGTTTCCACGGCTCATAACCAAACACCCCATCGCTAAAATCACCCAGCGACGTGAGAATCTTTTGGCAACGATCCGCTACGTCACGGAAGGTATTGCTGTTGATCGTCTGCGGCGCGAATACCGCAAGGCAGCTTGCCATCATGGTGGTGATACTGCTGGTCATTGCGAAGCCGCGATCATGTGTTTCTGCCGGCATCAATAGCGCAAAGGCGTTATCGCTGCTCACCGCATTTTGGTACAGGCTGCCGGCTTCATTACAGGTAATCGACAGGTGGTAGCATTCCGCTACGAACTGATTGGCCAGCTCAACGGCGGCGACGCTCTCCGGGCTATTGCCGGAGCGGGCAAAGGAGACCAGCAGCAGCGGATGTGCGGCGTTAAAATAGTCCATGGGGTTGGTGACCAGGTCAGTCGTCGGGATAGCGCTGATATTTTTTCCGCTATGGCGCGACAGCCAGGGCGCGATGATCTCGCCGATAAAGGCGGAGGTGCCTGCGCCAGTCAGGACGATCCGCAGATCGTTTTTGCGCAGCAGCGGGGCGAGGAAGCTGTCGATCGTTGCACGATGATTGTCGATGTTGTTGAGTGAGCGAAGCCAGCAGGAGGGCTGTTGACGAATCTCTGCTTCAGTCCAGGTGCCGGTCGAGGCAAAGGCGGCGGTATAGGTTTCAGGCATAACTTAGTCCTTAGTCGTGTGAATTCCACATCAGACGCTGGCAAAAATGTCGCTATCTTTCGTTTCGTTTCACTTATTCATGTAATCAGTTAGATAAAATCTATAGGAAAGAAATCGAAAGTTCAATGGAGGAAGTTAGAAATAAAACGAAAACTGTGATCTTTGAAGTTTTTATGTTTTTATGTGACTGATAAACAATAGATTATCTGTTTTTATTATCAGATTGCCGTTATTTCAGAAAGGAAAGAAAAGGCCTTTCGGTACAACGCCAAAGGCCAATGTGATACATAACGAAAGATTTAAAGGGGGAGCGCCTGTCCCTGAATCCAGATCTTTTGCAGATGCAGGCGGTCGTCCAGTGCAATAACGTTCGCGTATTTTCCCGGACGCAGCGATCCCAGCCGATCGTCGATACCCAACAGACGAGCAGGGTGGAGCGATGCCATATGAATTGCCTGCTCCGGCGTGGCCCCCGCTTGTTCAACCATGTTGCGAACGGCGGCATCAAGAGAGAGTGTGCTGCCCGCGAGGCCGCCGGAAGCGGTGCGTACGATGCCCTTGCGCATTTCTACCTCTTCGCCGCACAACGAATAGTGGCCATCCGGCATGCCGGCTGCCTGCATCGCATCGGTGATCAGGACCAGCCTCTCTCTGGCGCAGCTGCAACACAGCTGCATGGCGGCAGGATGAACATGATGGCCATCGGCGATAAGTTCCAGCCATGCCTGCCGGGTGGTTAATCCGGCGCCGACCATGCCAGGCTCCCGATGATGTAATCCGCTCATGCCGTTGTAGCAATGCACCAGCCCATCAGCGCCTGCGGTAAAGGCCGCTCGGGTCTGTGCATAGGTAGCAGCGCTATGGCCGAGCATGACGCGGATACCCTGCTGTTTAAGATGGCGAATAGCCCGTATGGCATCCGGTTTTTCCGGCGCCAGGGCCACGACCCGCAGCGTTTGCCGGGAGCGAGCAATCAGCGTATCCAGCTCGGCGATATCCAGTTCGCGGAACAACTCAGGCGGATGAGCACCTTTATTCTCTGGCGTGAAATAGGGGCCTTCAAGATAGCTCCCCAATACCAGGGCGCCGGGGCCGCCGGAAAGCGTACGCCGGGCTATACGTTCCAGCGCACGCTGGATGGTCTGCAACGGCGCGGTGACGGTAGTGGGGAGCCAGGCTCCCACTCCTTCACGAATTTTATACATCGCCAGCCTGTCGAGTGCTTCCGGTGCCTCGTCCATCACATCAATACCCTCGCCGCCGTGGACATGCGTATCGATGTAGGCCGGGCAAAGCAGATCGGCATCGCGAGCGGTGACGCCAATGGGAACGGGCTCGATGGCGGTGATAACGCCAGCTTCCATACGAAGCTGATGATCGGCAAGCCAGCCCTGCTCGGTTAGCAAGCGTCTGGCACGCAGAATTTGCGTCATATTCCTTCCTCAACAGGTTTCTCTTCGCGACAGCGCGCCAGTTCATCGACCAGACTGGTTAACCCGCGATGCCCGCATTCCAGCGCCTGCAGGCGAAACGCCTCGCTGTTCAGCCCTTCGCGTTCCAGCACCATTTCAAGCAGCAGCTGCAAATTAGTGCCGGTAATCACCTCGCGCCCGGGTTTTTGCATTGCCAGCGTCGAGGCTACGCGAAAGGGGGTCCCCCCCAGGAGGTCGGTCAGAAAAACGATATCGTCCTGAGCATCCAGTGCGTTGACGGCCTGCTCAAGCTGCGCAGTCAGCAGGGCCGTGGTTGAGGTTTCTGGAAAGTCGATGGCAATAAACTGCGATTGTTCACCCAGAATTTGCTTCATCGCCATTGCCATACCGCTGGCAAAGCCGCCATGCCCCGTTAAAATAATGCCTAACATCGAATACCTCTTTGTCTTTACAGGAAGTGACAGAATTTACCCACAACGCCCAGCACAACGGTGAGCGCGATGAGGCGCAACGGGCTCCAGCCGCGGCGCACCAGCCAGAACATAGTCAGGGTATAAACCAGTGGAAGAAACGCTGGCATCAGCTTATCGATGACATCGGTTTGCAGCTTCACGACTGCATCACCCGCGGTGATCTCCAGCGTGGTGCTGAGGCGGACATAGGTGGCCACCAGCGCGCCAATTACCGTCATGCCAACAATAGACGCCGCGTGTCCGACTTTTTTGGTATTGGCTTTAATCAACGGGATCGCCGCTACGCCCATACGGTACGCGTAGTGTGCAAGACCAAAACGCAATCCGAGATGTACCACGTTAAACAGCACAATAAACACCACCGCGCCGAGGATAGATCCTTGTAACGCGAGGCTGGCCCCAATCCCGCCGCAGATGGGCAGTAGCGTCAGCCAGAACATGGCATCGCCAATCCCGCCGAGCGGGGCACCCACGGCAATTTTGGTGCTCTGAATGCTGTTTACATCCTGCTTGGAACGTTCCATGGCGAGAATGATGCCGATAACAAAAGTCACCAGGAAAGGGTGGGTGTTGAAGAATCCCATATGCCCTTTCATGGCGCGTGCCAGGTCGCGTTGATTGGTATGGATCTTTTTCAACGCGGGCAGCAGACCGTACAGCCAGCCTGAAGCCTGCATACGCTCATAGTTGAACGAGGCCTGTAAAAGCATGGACCGCCAGGCGACACGGTTAATGTCTTTTTTCGTCAGCTCCGCACCGAGACTCTGGTCTTCGTAGACGTTTTCATTCACGCCGGAAAGCAACGTCTCTTCAGGAGCGGAGACGCCTGGCAGAGTGGTTTGATTAGATGCCATCTTCGAATTCCTCTTTCTGTGCCGCAGATGCAGTCGGTTCAGGAGATTTACGCAGCAGGTCTATGAGTGCCATTGCCAGCGCCGCGGCGGCAATGGCCAGCACCGGCAGCTTCAGCCAGGCAGCGGCGACAAAACCGATGATAAAATAGGGGATATAGACGTTTTTCATCATGATTTTCAGCAGAACAGCGAAGCCGATAGCAGGCATAATGCCGCCAGCCACGCCGAGACCGTCGATCAGGCGCGCAGGCAGGACATCAATGGCCGTTTTCGCATGTTCCGCGCCGAAATAGATCGGCAGGAAAGCGCAGAGAAAATAGAAAATCCCCAGAGCCAGCAGCGCCAGATAGTTAACCCGTTCAATACCGCGGGTATCAGCATTCGCGGCCATCCGGTCGCAGCGAGACATCACCCCTGACATCACCGAGAACAGGAAGGTGATCCCCATTTGTACTGCGACGGCGAAGGGCACGGCGACACCGACGGCAACGTCAGGTTTCACGCCGGTGGTAATGGCAAAGGTGGTGCCGACGATGGTACCGATAATCACGTTTGGCGGCTGAGCACCGGCCAGCGGGGCCAGCCCCATCCAGACCAGTTCCAGCGTACCGCCGGTTAAAATGCCGGTATGCAGATCGCCCAGAATCAGGCCAACCAGCGGGCCGAGCACCACCGGACGGTGCATATGTGTTAAACCATTGAACATATCCAGGCCCGCAATAAAGGCCAGAATGCCCAACGCAGATGCCTGCAACAGACTGATTTCCATTATGAATCCCTCAGAGTAGTTTAAAGAGATCCAAAGCGGGTTCTGTCGGAACGCCCTGAACAAAGCATTCCACCCCGGCGGCCTTCAGACCGTTAAACGCCGCAATATCGCCAGCGTCTACAGAAACCGTTTTGGCAATGTGTTGTTTGCCATTGGCGTAGTGCATATTTCCTACGTTGATACGTGTGACGGGAACTCCGCCTTCGACAAGGCGTAGGAAATCGGCTGGTGTTTTGCAGACCAGCAGAATCTTTTGTCGATCGGCGGCGCGGTGGATATTGTCGATGACCTTTTGCAGTGACCAGAAGCGTACGGCGATCCCTTCTGCCAGGACCATTTCCATCAGGTTTTGCTGTACCGGGTCTTCAGCAACCTCATCATTGGCCACCAGTACCAGGTTTGCTCCCGCAAATCCGACCCACTGGACACCCACCTGACCGTGGATCAAACGTTCATCAATACGGCTTAAGACAATGTTTGGCATCGCGTTTTCCTCTTCGTTGTTATGCGTTATGGGACGTAACGCCCACACAGGCGGCGTGGTACTGCTGCAGTATGTCCTGAATGTGATCGAGGATGAGTTCTCGCGGTTCCGCCTTGAGATCGCCCTCGCGAACTTTGAGGTACTGCAGCGGCATATACTGACTGAGGAGCGGCAGCGGGAGCGGCCAGTCCGCGAGATTACGCACCAGGCGTGCAAAGGCCTCATCGATTTGCCGATCCGGCCAGTAGTAGCGCACGCGGTCTGAATAGCTGTAGCCTCGCGCCAGACGTCGCGCATGACCATCGCCGTGATAGTGGTTTTGCCAGTATTCCGGGCGGTCGAGCATCACGTTTTCCAGCACCTGACGCAGCCCGGAGCAGGCCTTCGCAGGCAGCAACTCTTCCTCTATTGCCGCCAGTGAGAACAGTGCTTCACGCAGGGCGAAGGTGAGCGCCGGGCCAACCTTCAAAATGGCAAAGTGATCTTTAACCAGACGCCGCAGCGCCTGCGGCGTCTGGTAATCGGTAGAGTGGGCTTCGAAGACCAGCGCGTCATAGTCTTCAACCATGGCGCTAAGCGCTTCCGCTCGCTGCGGTTGATAGTCGATAATATGCGTGTGGTCGAATTCGACGCCGGGCTGTACTACTAACCCGATGATGCGTGGCCGGATGTGGGTCAGCCCGCGTTGCTCAAAGGCCTGCCGATGTGCTTCCAGCGTCGCACGCGCCGCATCAGGCGTCGTGACCTGTAGCTCGGTCAGGGTTTCATGAGCCCCGCCCGGGACGGGGACTTCGGTGCCGATGACGTAGACCAGGTCAGGTTTGCCGAAACGTTCACGGCAGGTCTCTTCCGCCACCTGAGCCAGCCGCGCGGCGCGTTCAGCGACGATGTCATCGGTTAACGGCACCGGATCACCTTCGCAGGACATACTGCAATCGAGGTGGATCTTTTTAAAACCGGCGGCGACGTAGCTTTTTATTAAATCATCGGCATTCGCCATCGCCTGGGCCGCGGGCAGGGTTTGCCAGCGGTTGGGCCCAAGGTGATCGCCGCCGAGGATCAGCTGTGATTGGGGAAAATCGAGCGAGTCGGCAAGCTGGTGGACAAAACCGCGGAAATCGGCCGGCGTCATGCCGGTATAACCGCCGAACTGATCGACCTGATTGGATGTGGCTTCAATCAGTAACGGGGTCTGCTGCGCCCGGGCGTAATGAATGGCGGCCTCAAGTACCAGGGGATGGGCGGAACAGACGGCATAAATACCGTTGCCTCCACCTTGTTTATGCTGGGCCACCATTTTTGTCAGATGTTTCACTTTCCTCTCCATTTCGGATGGTAATGAGATTAATCTTTCGTTTTGTTTCATTTAATACTGCATCATGGTGATGTAAAAATAAAACGAAAGATAATGGTTTTCCGATCTGTTTCACAAAAGAAACATAATGAAAGGTTTCAGCGGTGGACGTTGCGCTGCTCTCTGGCGTTATGGGGCTTGCATTCCGTTAAAAGAAAGGTGTTAATAGACCAAACGAAATGAAACGAAAGATTTGATGAAAGGAATACTTATGAGCGGTACCGACTCTTCTGCAGATAAGCGCATCATCGGCACCAGTGAAAGGCGTGAGCAGATTATCCAGCGCTTACGGCAGCAGGGAAGCGTGCAGGTAAACGATCTTTCTCTTTTATACGGTGTCTCGACGGTGACGATTCGCAACGATCTGGCCTTCCTTGAAAAGCAGGGGATTGCGGTTCGCGCCTACGGTGGCGCGCTGATCTGCGATGGAACAATGCCGGCTGCCGAACCGTCGGTGGAAGATAAAAGTTCGCTCAATACCGCAGTGAAGCGCAGCATCGCGCGGGCAGCGGTAGAACTGATTCAACCGGGGCATCGTATTATTCTCGACTCCGGGACTACCACCTATGAAATCGCCCGTATGCTACATCAGCATACGGATATTATTGCGATGACCAACGGGATGAATGTGGCGAATGCGCTGCTGGATGCCGAAGGGGTGGAGCTGTTAATGACCGGTGGACATCTGCGCCGCCAGTCGCAGTCGTTTTATGGCGATCAGGCCGAACAGTCTTTGCTGAATTACCACTTCGATATGCTTTTTCTCGGCGTCGACGCCATCGACCTCGATCGCGGCGTGAGCACCCATAATGAAGATGAGGCACGCCTGAACCGGCGGATGTGTGAAGTGGCGGAACGCATTATCGTCGTCACCGATTCCACCAAATTTAACCGTTCGAGCCTGCATAAGATTATCGATACGCAACGAATTGATATGATCATCGTCGATGAAGGCATTCCGACGGAAAGTCTGGAAGGGCTGCGTAAGAGCGGGATTGATGTGCGACTGGTGAAGCGCCAGAACGTGGCATAGACCCCCTTCCTGTGGGGGAGAGGGGCTGCGGTCAGGCGGCTGGCGTCGCGCCGCCTGACCGGCAATCAGGTCACCGGCGCCGGGTTAAACACCACCAGCTGATTATACAGGCCCCACCGATCGGAGAAGGTTTTCTTACGGCCGCTGGCGACATCAAGAATAAACCCAAACAGCTTCTGGCCAACCTCTTCAATCGTCTCTTCACCGGTGGCGATAGTTCCGGCGTTGATATCCATTAAGTCATACCAGCGGTTTGCCAGCTCGGTGCGGGTTGCCATCTTGATGACCGGCACGGCGACCAGACCATACGGCGTGCCGCGCCCGGTTGTAAACACCTGAACCGTGATCCCTGAAGCAACCTGCTGAGTGCCGCAGACGAAGTCGCTGGCCGGGGTAGCCGCGAAGATCAGGCCGCGTTTGGTTGGGCGCTGGCCCGGTGAGAGGACCTCGGCAATCGCGCTCTTGCCGGATTTGGCGATCGAACCCAGCGCCTTTTCCACCACGTTCGCCAGGCCGCCCTTCTTATTCCCGGGGGAGGGATTGGCGCTGCGATCGGTCTGACCTGAATCGAGGTAGTTATCGTACCAGGCCATCTCTTCGAGCAGACGCTTGCCCACTTCCTCGTTGATCGCCCGCGGCGTCAGCAGATGGATAGCATCGCGAACCTCAGTGACCTCAGAGAACATGACGGTCGCTCCGCAGCGGACCAACAGGTCGGAAGCGTAGCCCACCGCCGGGTTGGCGGTCACGCCGGAAAAGGCATCGCTGCCGCCGCACTGCATGCCCACCACCAGTTCAGAAGCCGGACAGGTTTCACGCTGGCGGGCATTCAGTTTTGCCAGATGCCGTTCTGCGACCTGCAAAATATCGTCAACCATTGACTGGAACCCAACATGCTGTTCATCCTGCAGGCGGATGATACTGGCGCTGTCGACGGCAATGGGCTGGACATCTTCGGTGCCCTGGAGCAGGCGCTCCGGCTGGAGCTTTTCACAGCCGAGCCCAACCACCATGACTTCACCGCCGAAATTGGGATTTAGCGCGAGGTTATGGATCGTGCGGATAGGGATCACGGCGGCCGGGGCGTTGATTGCCACGCCGCAGCCATACAGGTGGTTGAGACCGACCACGCCGTCGACATTCGGGTATTTCGGCAGCAGGTCTCGTTCAATAATTTTCACCACATAATCGACGACGCCCGCGACGCAGTGCACGCTGGTAGTGATACCGAGCAGGTTTCTGGTGCCGACGCTGCCATCGGCGTTGCGATACCCTTCAAAGGTGTAGCCGGTCAGCGCAGGCAGAGGCTCCGGAACTTTGTTTGCCAGCGGTAGCGTGTTCAGCGGCGGCGCTTTCGGCAGTTCGACCAGCGATTCGTCAATCCAGCTGCCCTGCGGGATGTCGCGCACCGCGTAGCCAATGACTTCGCCATAGCGGATGATTTCACCATGTATGGGAATATCAACCAATGCTACTTTGTGACCTTGCGGGATATGTTCGATGAGCGCCAGTCCGTCAGGGAAACGCGTTCCGGCTTTTAAACCGCGATCGTTAACAATAATCGCTACATTATCCGTTTCGTGTACTTTTATATAAAACGCCGTCGGCGATTCCTGCCTGATTTCAATGTCGGCCATTGTCCAGTATTCTCCAGCAAGGTGCGAATAATAAAATAAAACGGCTATTCAGTTTCTGATGAACGAATTTCCTCGGCAAAGAATGTCAGCTGTTTTGATTTAGATGTGTGATCCCTGTCACTCATTGTTGCGGGAGCAAAATTGCGGCAAAGGGAAAACGCTGGAACTGTGCATCAGCGCCCACTGATTATGGCGGATGCACAATTTTAATGATTATTCATTCCATTTTATGGGTTTTTTGCACGGTGTTCTCTGGCCGTCAGCTGATTATACTGAGTCATGCTTGCTATGCACCGGATGAGTAAATCGAGTGCTTCTGATCTCGGTTTATAAATAATTAAGAGAGACACCAAAAATAAATAAATGAAGTGCAATGCTCTCATTTAACGCAGCGCTAATCTTCATCGGATGTTTGGCCTGATGGCAATGATTTACTATCCGTTTATCATCGGCAACATTCAATTTGTGGAACTGCAGAAATAATTAACGGTTAAGTGACAAGGTATAAGTGATGAATAACGATATCTTCCCGAATAAATTTAAGGCGGCCCTGGCGGCGCATCAGATTCAAATTGGCTGCTGGTCCGCCCTGGCCAGCCCTATCACGACTGAAGTGTTAGGCCTGGCCGGTTTCGACTGGCTGGTGCTGGACGGCGAACATGCGCCGAACGATATCTCCACCTTTATCCCCCAGCTGATGGCGCTGAAAGGCAGCGCCAGCGCGCCGGTTGTGCGCGTACCGACCAACGAACCGGTGATCATTAAGCGCCTGCTGGATATTGGTTTCTATAACTTTTTGATCCCGTTCGTGGAAAGCGAAGAAGAAGCGATTAACGCTGTCGCCGCCACCCGCTACCCGCCAGAAGGCATTCGCGGCGTTTCCGTGTCGCACCGCGCCAATATGTTTGGCACGGTGCCGGATTACTTCGCGCAGTCGAACCAAAACATCACCATCCTGGTACAAATTGAAAGCCAGCAGGGGGTGGATAACGTTGATGCGATCGCTGCGACTGCGGGCGTTGACGGTATTTTTGTCGGCCCAAGCGATCTGGCCGCCGCGCTGGGACATCTGGGCAACGCCTCTCACCCGCAGGTCCAGCAGGCTATCCAGCACATTTTTGCAAGCGCGAAAAAGCATGGCAAGCCGAGCGGTATTCTGGCGCCGGTAGAAGCGGATGCGCGTCGCTATCTGGAATGGGGCGCAACCTTTGTCGCCGTCGGCAGCGATCTGGGCGTATTCCGCTCCGCCACGCAGAAACTGGCTGATTCCTTTAAGAAATAACCGCCACCGCAACAAGAGAGATAAAGACATGACAATGAAAGTTGGTTTTATTGGCCTTGGCATCATGGGTAAACCCATGAGTAAAAACCTCCTCAAAGCGGGTTACTCGCTGGTGGTTGCCGATCGTAATCCGGAAGCCATCGCAGAAGTGATTGCCGCAGGCGCTGAAACCGCCGCTTCGGCGAAAGCGATAGCTGAGCAGTGTGAGGTGATCATCACCATGCTGCCGAACTCTCCGCATGTGAAAGAGGTGGCGCTGGGCGAAGGCGGCATTATTGAAGGGGCGAAACCGGGCACCGTGCTGATTGATATGAGCTCTATTGCACCGCTGGCGAGCCGTGAAATCAGCGATGCGTTAAAGGCGAAAGGCGTAAATATGCTGGATGCGCCGGTAAGCGGCGGCGAGCCGAAGGCCATTGACGGGACTCTGTCCGTCATGGTTGGTGGTGATAAAGCGATTTTTGAACAATATTATGACCTGCTGAAAGCGATGGCGGGCTCTGTCGTGCATACCGGCGATATCGGCGCGGGCAACGTGACCAAGCTGGCCAACCAGGTGATCGTGGCGCTGAATATCGCGGCGATGTCTGAAGCATTGACCCTGGCGACCAAAGCAGGCGTGAATCCCGATCTGGTGTATCAGGCAATCCGCGGCGGTCTGGCCGGCAGCACCGTGCTGGATGCCAAAGCGCCCATGGTGATGGATCGCAACTTTAAACCGGGCTTCCGTATCGATTTGCATATCAAAGATCTGGCGAATGCGCTGGATACGTCCCACGGCGTGGGGGCGCAGCTGCCGCTGACCGCGGCGGTGATGGAGATGATGCAGGCGCTGCGCGCTGACGGCCTGGGTACCGCCGACCACAGCGCGCTTGCGTGTTACTACGAGAAACTGGCGAAAGTGGAAGTCACTCGCTAACAAGAAGGGCGCGGATGGCGCCCTGTCATTCTTGCCTTGCGCGGCACTGTCAGGCTAATAACTATGAAAATCGTAATCGCCCCAGACTCTTATAAAGAAAGCCTCTCGGCTACTGAGGTTGCACAGGCTATAGAAAAAGGTTTTCGGGAGATTTTCCCCGATGCGCTCTATGTAAAGGTCCCCCTCGCCGATGGCGGAGAAGGTACCGTTGAGGCGATGATCGCCGCGACGCAGGGAACCAAAATGAGCGCTTGTGTGACGGGGCCGCTGGGCGTGCCGGTTGATGCCTGCTGGGGGCTTTCCGGGGATGGGCAAACCGCGTTTATTGAAATGGCGGCGGCCAGCGGGCTGGGGCTGGTGCCTCCCGCGCAGCGCAATCCGCTGTTGACGACCTCGCGTGGCACCGGTGAGCTGATTTTGCAGGCGCTGGAGCATGGGGCGAGAAATATCATTATTGGCATTGGTGGCAGTGCGACCAACGACGGTGGCGCGGGGATGGTGCAGGCGCTGGGCGCGCGGCTTCATGATGCGAACGGCGTTGATATTGGTGACGGCGGCGGCAGCCTTGCTTGCCTGAACTCGATCGACCTGTCTGCATTGGATGTTCGGTTGCAGGAGTGTTCAATTCGCGTGGCCTGCGATGTCTCTAATCCACTGACTGGCGAGACGGGCGCGTCGTGGATTTTCGGCCCGCAAAAAGGGGCGACGGAAGCGATGATTCTCGAGCTGGATCGTAATCTTGAGCACTATGCGGATGTGATTAAGCGAACTCTGCGTGTCGATGTCAAAGAGGTCGCCGGAGCCGGTGCCGCAGGTGGCATGGGGGCGGCGCTGATGGCATTTCTGAATGCGGAACTACGTAGCGGTATCGAGATTGTGACCCAGGCGCTGAATCTGGAAGAGCATATTCTTGACTGTTCTCTGGTGGTGACCGGTGAAGGAAGGCTCGACAGTCAAAGCATTAGCGGTAAGGTCCCGGTCGGCGTTGCCAGCGTGGCGAAAAAGTACCATAAGCCGGTGATTGGTATTGCTGGTAGTCTGACCCGCGATGTCGGCGTGGTGCATCAGTATGGTATCGATGCGGTGTTCAGCGTGTTGACCACTATCACGAGCCTGGAAGAGGCCTTCCGCGGCGCTTCGGACAATATTTATCGCGCTTCACGGAATGTTGCTGCGACTTTGCAGGTCGGGATTGTGATGGAAGGATGACAACCGGCGGTAAACCTTTTATACTTCGCGCCGAAGCTGACCAGACAGTCGCCGCTTCGTCGTCGTCCTCCTCGGGGGAGACGGGCGGAGGGGAGGAAAGTCCGGGCTCCATAGGGCAGGGTGCCAGGTAACGCCTGGGGGGGAAACCCACGACCAGTGCAACAGAGAGCAAACCGCCGATGGCCCGCGCAAGCGGGATCAGGTAAGGGTGAAAGGGTGCGGTAAGAGCGCACCGCGCGACTGGTAACAGTTCGCGGCACGGTAAACTCCACCCGGAGCAAGGCCAAATAGGGGTTCACAAGGTACGGCCCGTACTGAACCCGGGTAGGCTGCTTGAGCCAGTGAGCGATTGCTGGCCTAGATGAATGACTGTCCACGACAGAACCCGGCTTATCGGTCAGCTTCAACTTCTTCAGAGAACCCTCGCCAGCAATGGCGGGGGTTTTTACTTTCCGGTTCCGGGAGGAAAGAGCAGATGAATGACTGTCCACTCCGTTCTCGATGAAAAGAACGCGGCTTATTGGCCAGCTTCAACTCATTCAGAGAACCCTCGCCAGAAATGGCGGGGGTTTTTACTTTCCGGTTCCGGGAGGAAAGAGCAGATGAATGACTGTCCACTCCGTACTCGATGAAAAGAAAGCGGCTTATTGGGCAGCTTCAACTCATTCAGAGAACCCTCGTCAGAAATGGCGGGGGTTTTTACTTTCCGGTTCCGGGAGGAAAGAGCAGATGAATGACTGTCCACTCCGTACTCGATGAAAAGAAAGCGGCTTATTGGCCAGCTTCAACTTTTTCAGAGAACCCTCGCCAGAAATGGCGGGGGTTTTTACTTTCCGGTTCCGGGAGGAAAGAGCAGATGAATGACTGTCCACTCCGTACTCGATGAAAAGAAAGCGGCTTATCGGTCAGCTTCAACTTCTTCAGAGAACCCTCGCCAGAAATGGCGGGGGTTTTTACTTTCCGGTTCCGGGAGGAAAGAGCAGATGAATGACTGTCCACTCCGTTCTCGATGAAAAGAACGCGGCTTAGCGGTCAGCTTCAATCATGCAAAAACGCCCATATAGCGCAATCTGCATGGGCGTTTTGCTATTTCTGACGGTGGCCGTTCAGGCGGCGTTTTCTTCGTCCTGAATCCGAATTTCGGCTTCTGAAACAATTGCTTCCAGTTCGCTTAGCATCTCTTCATAGCCAAAACTTACGGCCTGCGTTGGCTCCGTTAACAGCGGCTCGGGCGACGACACGGTTTTCTTTGCTTTCTTCTTATGCTTACTCACTGACAGACTCCATAACTCCCGTTATTACACCGGTAAATCTATCAGTAAAGCGCGCAAAGGCGTGTCGGCAACGAGGGTAATGTTAGCTTCGTCACGAATAAATGCCCCGTCACCGCAGGTCAGGGCCTGTTTTTCTTCTTCATGGGCAACGGCATGCACCGTTCCATGAATCGATTGCAGGTAAGCGCGCGGCCCGTGCAGCTGGACATCAACCTGCTCGCCTTTGGCGAGATCGAGATGGTGGATCCAGACCTGCTGACGCAGCTGTAAACTGTTGTGCGCGCCGTCAGGCGAAGCGAGCAGCTGTTGCCCGCTATCCGCGATAGCCATCTTCTGCAGTAGCGGATTTTCCCGCTGCGGGCAGGCATCCAGCCACAGCTGCATCCGCGTCAGCGAACCCTCTTTACTCAAATTGTGCTCGCTATAACTCACCCCTGGTTGAGTGGATATCAGCAGCGCTTCACCGGCCTTTGCCTGCACATGGTTGCCGTCACTGTCACGATATTCCGCTTCCCCTTCCAGAATCAGGTTCAGGATATCGACTTTCGGGTAGGTACGCGGTTGAAACGACGCGCCGGGTGCCAGAACTTCCTGGTTGAGCACGCGCAAAGAGGCGTAGCCTAACAGTTTAGGGTCAAAGTAGTGTCCAAAGGAAAAGGTGTAGCGGGCCTGCAGCCAGCCGAAATCTGCTTGTCCGCATTGTTTGGCTGTTCGGGTAGTAATCATTTTCTTGACCTCTCTTTACACTAAATCAATGGTAAAGGTATGGACGCTGTATTGTTAGCCAGATATTCTGCCCGGTATATTCAAATTTCCTGAATGAGAGTGCTATGGCCAAAGAGAGAGCATTAACGCTGGAAGCGTTACGCGTAATGGACGCTATCGACAGGCGTGGGAGCTTTGCTGCTGCGGCCGACGAACTCGGACGGGTGCCCTCAGCCCTCAGCTACACCATGCAAAAGCTGGAAGAGGAGCTGGATGTGGTGCTGTTTGACCGCTCAGGTCATCGGACAAAATTCACCAACGTTGGGCGGATGCTGCTGGAACGCGGGCGCGTGCTGCTGGAAGCGGCCGATAAGCTCACCACCGATGCCGAAGCGCTTTCGCGCGGCTGGGAAACGCATCTGACCATCGTGACCGAAGCCCTGGTACCGACCCTGGACTTCTTTCCGCTGATTGAGAAGCTGGCGACCAAATCGAATACCCAGCTGTCGGTGCTTACCGAAGTGCTGGCCGGCGCGTGGGAACGGCTGGAACAGGGACGTGCGGATATCGTTGTCGCCCCTGATATGCATTTTCGTTCCTCATCGGAGATCAACTCCCGCAAACTCTATTCGGTGCTGAACGTCTATGTCGCTGCGCCGGATCACCCTATTCACCAGGAGCCGGAGCCGCTTTCCGAGGTGACGCGGGTAAAATATCGCGGCGTGGCGGTGGCAGATACCGCCCGTGAGCGTCCGGTTCTGACGGTGCAACTGCTCGACAAACAGCCGCGCTTAACGGTCAGTACCATTGAGGATAAACGTCAGGCTCTGCTGGCGGGACTGGGGGTGGCGACGATGCCCTATCCTCTGGTCGAGAAAGACATTGCCGAAGGGCGCTTACGGGTTGTCAGCCCGGAATATACCAATGAAATCGACATCATTATGGCGTGGCGCCGCGACAGTATGGGCGAAGCGAAATCATGGTGTCTGCGCGAGATCCCTAAGCTGTTTGCCGGGAAGTAAATCCGCTATGCGCTCCTTCCGCGGGAGGAGCGCATCATTCACGATGACAGGGGTTTGGGATCCGGCCCGAAACGGTTGTTTCCAGGCGTGCCGTTCTGGCAATTGAAGAGCAGAATGATCAGCCAGCCAATCACCGGAATCAGCATCAGCAACAGCCACCACGCCGAGCGATCCGTATCGTGTAAACGGCGAAACTGCACCGCCCACCACGGTAAAAAGACCAACACGCCATAAATCGTCGTCAGGATGCCTTCACCTCCTGCGCGCTGCCATCCCAGCATTTTATCGATGATGCTCAATACGCCGGTCAGGATGATGTTGACCAGAATAAACATCCAGTACTCTTTACGGCGTGCGCGGCCGCCAAATCCAATATAGTTTCTCAGTACCTTTAAATACCAGTCCATTTTTACGCCTCGATTAACGGTCAATCACTTGTTTTTAAAGCGATCGTAATAAGAATAGACGCGAATAGCAGACGGGTAAATATGCCGGATCTGAAAATATCGGGCGCCGGGAATGGCGCCCGGCAGGTTAGCGGAACAGAAGGTCCCGGCCGTGCGGCTCGCTGAGATCCTGATGAGGTCCGACGGAAATAATCCCGGTTGGGTTAATCGTTTTATGGCTGCGATAGTAGTGGTTGCGGATGTGGGCAAAATTCACCGTCTCCGCAATACCCGGTATCTGGTAGATATCGCGCAGGAAACCATACAGATTGGGGTAATCGCTGATACGGCGTTTGTCGCACTTAAAGTGGGTTACGTAGACCGGGTCGAAACGCACGAGGGTAGTCCACAGACGAATATCGGCCTCGGTCAGCTGGCTGCCCGTCAGATAGCGATGCTGGCTCAGAATTTGCTCCAGGCGCTCCAGCGAGGTGAACACCGCATCGACCGCCTCATCATAGGCCTGCTGGCTGGTGGCGAACCCGGCTTTATAGACGCCGTTATTGACGTTGTCGTAGATCCAACCGTTAAGCGCATCGATATTTTCGCGCAGCGCAGGTGGGTAGTAATCGCCGGCGGTAGCGCCGAGGCCGTCAAAAGCCGTATTGAACATGCGGATGATTTCAGCCGACTCATTACTGACGATCGTATGCTGCTTTTTATCCCACAGAACCGGCACCGTGACGCGCCCGGTGTAGTGCGGATCGGCGTGCAGGTAGAGCTGATAGAGGAATTCATGTTGATACAGCGTATCGCCGGTCGCAGCGGGAAAATCGTCGTCGAAAGTCCAGCCGTTTTCCAGCATCAGAGGGTGAACCACCGAGACGGAAAGAAAAGGATCCAGACCTTTGAGCTTGCGCAGGATTAACGTGCGGTGCGCCCACGGGCAGGCGAGGGATACGTACAGATGATAGCGATCTTTTTCTGCAGCAAAGCCGCCGTCGCCAGAGGGGCCCGGTGCGCCATCGGCGGTCAGCCAGTTGCGGAAGGCAGAAACAGAACGCTTGAAACGCCCTCCGGTGGATTTGGTGTCATACCAGGTATCGTGCCAGACGCCGTCGATTAATTGTCCCATTTTTTCCTCCTTCAGACTTCAGATAGCAAAAGCGAGGAGATGTCTCCTCGCTTTGTTGTTCACTCAGTATAGTGTGCTTACCACTTTTTATTCAGCACGCGGTCGATGCTGAATGCGCCCGGACCGGTGATGGCCAGCAGCAGGAAACCGCCTGCGATGGTCAGGTTTTTCATGAACATCAGCGAGTTCACGCCTTCAGCAAAGTTGCTGTGGAACAGGAACGCGGTCAGCAGGGTGAAGCCTGCGGTGAACAGCGCGGTGGTACGTGTCAGGAAACCGAACAGAATCGCCAGACCGCCGCCGAACTCCAGCAGGATGGTTAACGGCAGTAATGCGCCCGGTACGCCCATGGCTTCCATATATTGTTGAGTACCCGCATAACCGGTGATTTTTCCCCAACCTGCAGTGATAAACAGGATTGGCATCAGAATGCGTGCTACCAGTACACCAACATCTTCTAATTTTTTCATTTCTTACTCCAGAAAACCCAAAGGGCGGCGATTTTGTTTTTTGGTGCAATCCTGCGTAGTTACGCGGGGTTGCTGTCGATGGAGAGAATATTAGCGAGGCGCGAAAGGAATTGTTAGCAAGGAAAACTGTAGATCTTCATCAAAGATTCTGAGTGATCGCGATCAGTAAACGCGACGTGAGGAGGGCGACGAGCAGGGATGAACACCGTCGTCACCGGCTGGAGTGGTGACCAAGAGCGGCACCAGTCACGAGGCGTTGACGCCCCGGAACAAGGAAAACAGGGATAATGGACGTGTGGTGGGCAGGGCGTTTAGAAGGATGATGTCTGGCGCAGCAGGCGTTTTGCCATGCGCCAGGCGCTCCAGAGACCGAAGCCGCGTTTAGTCCAGCGCAGTAAGAAGCGCGGGTGGCGAACGGACCATACTGCCATGATACCGCTGCCGACCATTGCCCAGGAGCGAAGGTGCTGGAGGGTCTGCCAGCCGCGGTCGAACGGGGCGGTCGCTTCGAGCCAGTCGCGACGGCTGGCGATTAAATCCAGCCGCTGCTGTTGGATCTGGCGCAACAGCAGCGTTTTCTGCTGCTCGCGTTGCTGTTTGCTGCTCATAGGCGTTCGTCCTCCAGCAGAGCGCGGTCTTCAGCCAGCTCTTTGCGCGTCAAGCGCAGTAAAGTCGAACGGCGGGCTTTACGCAGCGTCCAGATACCGCCGATTAACGAGCTGAGGAGCAGCACAGCGGTGGTCGCAATCATCACGTACAGCCGATACTGGGGATCGATGGCCCAGATAATCAGAACCAGCAGGCTCATCAGGCCAAAGGCGGCAAACAGCAGCGTCAGCCCCAGCATCAAAAATAGCTGGAAGAGGTTCGCCTTCTCTTCCTCCAGCTCCACGACCACCAGGCGCAGGCGCGTTTCCACCATTTCAACCAGCAGCGTAATGATCCGCTGGCCGATCCCGAAAACGCTCTTGCCCGGCCCCTGCGTGTGTTGAGAATCCGCCATAATTAACGACGCGTCAGCAGGACACCCAGCACCAGCCCGACGGCTGCGCCAATACCTACACCGGTCCACGGATTTTCGCGGACGTACTCGTCGGCGCGGGCGGCAGTTTCACGCGTTTGTCTGACGATGGCATCGCTGGTTTCACCCAGCCGGACGCGGCTCTCTTTCAGTGCGCTCTCTGCTTTGCTACGCAGTTTGCCAATTTCTTCTTTTGACTTATCCGTGGAGGAGTTAAGCACTTCTTCCAGGGTATCAGCCAGAGTCTTCAGTTCTGCACGCAGATCGTCTGCAACGTTGTCTTTAGGCATCTTTCTCTCCTGTAGAGTGGGTCCATGTAAAGTGTGGCTTATCAGTAATCACGCGACTCAAGCGTTTTCAGCTCGTGCTGCGCTTCATCAAGCTTGCGTTGGCGCTTGCTGATTTTATCGGCATCGCCTTTCTGCTCAGCTTCCTTCAAATCGCGCTGACGCTCGGTAATTTCCTCGCGTTGTTTCGCGATTTTTTGCTGATGTTCGGCTTTGAGCTTACCGTCGCTGCAGTTCGCTCTGACTTCACGAAGCGCTTTGTTCAAACCATCAATCCGGTTCTGGTTGTGATGTTTTTCGGCATAGCTAATCTCCCGCTGGATATCCTGCTCTTTTTCCTGACAGGGGGAGATGGCAAAGGCGCTGGAGCTCAGCGAAGTCAAAACCAGAATCAAAGCGATGCGGTATTTCATGGATGCTACCTTCCATTGTGTGAGGGCATACCCGGGAGATATGCCCGATCCAGTCGATAAACGTCAGCCCGGTGGCTCCCGCAGTCTTAAGCATAGTCAGGAAAACGGGAAACCACCAAACTGCGTGAAAATATTCAGAATTTTGGCTACTTATCCCAATCTGTGTGGGGTATCGCGCAGACGGGAGAGCCATGCTGTCGGGGTATTCTCTTCCTCCAGCAAAGCAATAATATAACCATGCGGCAGGGCGCGGCCCAGCACTTCTTTCGCGGCGATACCCTGGGCGCTGGAATCAAATTTGATCAGCAGGCCGTCTTTTTGCGGGGTGATACTTTTAAAACGAATGCCGTTTGCGTCGAGATGATGCCAGACGGAAAAACCGTCGGGCATGCCAACGCCCTGAGAGACAGGATGAATAGTCAGGGTTGATTCCTGTTGCTGCACCGCCAGCCATAGCCAGAACAGCGCGCACAAAAAAACAGAACCGCCCAGCAGCCAGCTAATCCGGCGTCGGGAGAGGCTTTTTATGGCCATTATCAGCTCCGGCTTCTGTATTTTTTCTTCCACAGGACAACTAACGAGCCGATTAAGCCAAACACCAGCAGCACAACCGGCAGCAGCATCAGGCAGGACATCAGCTGATCCTCATATTTGAGGAATACCGGGGTTTTACCCAGCAAGTAACCGAGGGTGGTCAGAATCAGAACCCACAGCAGGCCGCTCATCCAGTTAAAGAACTGGAAGCGGGCATTGTTCAGACCCGAAAGTCCGGCAATGGTCGGCAGCAGCGTACGAACGAAGGCAATAAAGCGGCCCATCAACAAGGCGGAGAGCCCGTGCTTATGAAACAGGTGGTGTGCGCGCTGGTGGTAGTGGGAGGGCAAATGTGAAAGCCAGTTTTGCACAATCCGCGTATTACCGAGCCAGCGGCCCTGAATGTAGCTGAGCCAACAACCCAGGCTGGCTGCCGTCGTCAGCAGAAGCAGGGTTTCCGGAAAACCCATTGCACCTTTGGCTATCAGAACGCCGACCAGCACCAGCAGGCTGTCGCCGGGTAAAAAGGCGGCGGGAAGCAGGCCGTTTTCAAGGAACAAAATCATAAATAAGACAAAATAAAGCATGCCAATCATGGAGGGATTCGCGAGGGTCTCGTAATCCTGGCTCCATAAAGCATTCAACAATTGGGTTAATAGTTCCATTCACGATTCCTGGTACATCGGTTAACGGTATGTCTGAACGCAGTGTGTATTGCGACATAGATTCTTATGAGATTATGGTCGCTGTTGGTGCGTTCTGAACGGTTCCCTGTTAAAAGTGAAATCAATGCAAGCCCACTTCAGAACGTCAAAATGCATCTAATTGTAACAAAAGCACTGAGTTTACGTCAGAAAAATTGCAGTCAGTTGCTCGTTGATTTTGCTGATTGCAGTGGCGGGTGGCGAGTCTCTTTACACAGGCTGACACTATATATGTTTGCTTACCCAGGCGGGTTTGCGGGCAGGCGCTGATAGCCTGCCTGAAAGGAAGATAACCGCTTATTTTGCGCCGTTGGCGGCGGTATCGAGATGAACGACCGGATTTTCTGCAAACAGATAGCGGTCGGCATTGAATTCAAAATCGTCGCTGGTCTCGTTGAATAACATCAGCTTAGTGTTCTCCAGATGCTGCCACATGGCCAGTTTTGCCGCGTGCGGATCTTTGCGAATCAGCGCCTTCAGAATTTGGTCATGATCGTCACACCAGTTATCCACGGTGCGCAGGTCGATATGGTCATGGAGCTTTTTCCAGTACGGGTTATGCACGCGCTGGGTCCACATTTTTTCAACAATAGCGGCTAATGCCGTATTTTGCGTCGCCAGGGCTACCTGGACGTGAAACTGGAGATCCCATTCCGAATCGCGGAAGCATTTCTCTTTACGCGCCTTCTCCTGGATCTCCATCAGCTTCATGATGTCCTGCTTGGTCACCTGGGTGGCGGCGAACTCGGCAATATTGCTTTCAATCAGCTGACGCGCCTGCAGCAGTTCAAAGGGACCGTAGCTGGCGAACTCCAGCGTTTCATCAACCACCTGCTGATGCTTCGGATGGTTGGAGATGACGTGGATGCCAGAGCCCTTACGCACCTCCACATAGCCTTCCACTTCCAGCATAATAATGGCTTCGCGAACCACGGTGCGGCTGACGCTCTTTTCATCGGCGATAAACCGCTCTGCAGGCAGCTTATCGCCCACAAGGTAAACACCTTGTTCAATACGCGCCTTCAGCTCGGCAGCAAGCTGCTGATACAAACGACGCGGTTCTGTGATTTCCATATTCGCTCCCGGAAGATGGCGACAATATTGGATTTGTTATACCACTTTTACGCGCATCTCACCACCGTCAGACATGAAAAAGCCGCCTTCGATAAGGCGGCTTTGTAAACAGATCTAACCGTATCAGGACTAGCTTTGCGTCACCGGCTTAGTCGTTTTGAGCGGCGGGGTGTCGTCATCGGCAGACTTGTTCTTCAGTACGGTCCAGATGACAAGGGCGCCCAGCAGATCGAAGACCGCCAGCACGGCGAACAGCGGGCTGAAACCGATGGTATCCGCCAGAGCGCCGACCACCAGGGCGAACATGGTACTCGCCATCCAGGCTGCCATACCGGTCAGGCCGTTTGCCGTAGCCACTTCGTTACGGCCAAATACGTCGGAAGAGAGCGTAATCAGCGCACCGGACAGTGCCTGGTGAGCAAAGCCGCCGACGCACAGCAGGGCGATAGCCACAAACGGGCTGGTAAACAGGCCGATCATCCCCGGGCCAATCATCAGCAGTGCGCCCATGGTCACGACCATTTTACGCGACACAATCAGGTTAACCCCGAACCAGCGCTGGAACAACGGCGGCAGATAGCCCCCGATGATGCAACCCAGGTCAGCAAACAGCATCGGCATCCACGCAAACATCGCGATTTCTTTCAGGTTAAAGCCATAGACTTTAAACATGAACAGCGGGATCCAGGCATTGAAGGTCCCCCATGCTGGCTCGGCAAGAAAACGCGGCAGCGCGATGCCCCAGAACTGACGGTTGCGCAGAATCTGCCACGGAGACATTTTCTTACTGTTGTTGGTCTGGTGATGCGATTCCTGGCCGCCGATGATGTAGTCGCGTTCTTCGGTGGTTAATTTTTTCTGGTCACGAGGGTGTTTATAGAAGACCAGCCACGCCATTGCCCAGATAAAGCTCAAGACACCGGAGATAATGAACGCCATCTGCCAGCTGTGCATCACAATTGCCCAGACGACCAGCGGCGGGGCGATCATCGCGCCGATTGAAGAGCCCACGTTGAAGTAACCCACGGCAATAGAACGTTCTTTTGCCGGGAACCATTCGGAGCTGGCCTTCAGGCCTGCCGGGATCATCGCCGCTTCCGCCGCGCCGACCGCGCCACGAGCCAGCGCTAATCCACCCCAGCTGCCCGCCAGCGCCGTTGAACCACAGAAAACAGCCCAGGCGATCGCGAAGAAGGCATAACCGATCTTCGTCCCCAGCACGTCAAGGACATAGCCTGCCACCGGCTGCATGACGGTATAAGCAGCTGAATAGGCTGCGATGATATAGGAATACTGTTGGGTGGAGATGTGTAACTCTTCCATCAGAGTCGGCGCAGCCGCAGCCACAGTGTTACGCGTCAGGTAACCCAGCACGGTGCCCATTGTCACCAGTGCGATCATGTACCAACGTAACCCTTTAATTTTACGCATGTAAAACCTCATCGTTTGTTATATCTCCGCAGCGAGTGCGGCCATCTTCAAACCCTGCACAGGGATTGAGAAGGAGAAACGGAGGGCTCAGGAGGGAAAACCCATATGGCCCGAACCTTGCCATCAATGTGTGTTGCTTAATTCGGTATCCGTACCGGTCAATGCGATGTAATGAATCATCGCGAATACATTCCAACGGTTTATATGTTGCGACGGCAGAAAGATAACTTGTCATACAACTTTAAAAGTTGAGTACTGTCACAAAAGTGGGAAAGTTTATGGGGGTATTATTTCTCGCGAGCAAAGCCAGTGCTGGCGCGGCTTGCACGAGGGTTTACTCCAGAAAGGGTACTTTTTTTGTCAGCGTTTATTGATCTAACTCACGAAAAAGATTTCGGCCTGTAGAAATTGGTGTGATAACTTTGTCAGCATGATAGTCAATCATCTGAAAGGCTCCTCGATGGGGCGAAGAGGAAATGAAAATGACAGCGTTTATGACCGAAGATTTTCTGCTTGATACCGAGTTTGCCCGCCGTTTGTACCACGACTACGCCAAAGACCAGCCGATTTTCGACTATCACTGCCACCTTCCGCCGCAGCAGATTGCCGAAAATTATCGCTTTAAAAACCTGTATGACATCTGGCTGAAAGGTGACCATTACAAATGGCGCGCGATGCGCACCAATGGCGTGGCTGAACGCCTGTGTACCGGCGATGCCTCGGACCGCGAGAAGTTTGACGCATGGGCGGCTACCGTACCGCATACGATCGGCAATCCGCTCTATCACTGGACGCATCTGGAGCTGCGCCGCCCGTTTGGGATTACGGGTAAGCTGCTGTCTCCGTCCACCGCGGATGAAATCTGGAATCAGTGTAACGATCTGCTGGCCCAGGATCGCTTCTCCGCTCGCGGTATCATGACGCAGATGAAGGTGAAAATGGTCGGCACCACTGACGATCCGATCGATTCGCTGGAACACCATGCGGCGGTGGCGAAAGACGCGACCTTCACGACCAAAGTGCTGCCAAGCTGGCGTCCGGATAAAGCGTTTAACATTGAGCAGGCGACGTTTAACGACTATATGGCGAAGCTCGGCGAAGTCTCGGATACCGACATCCGTCGCTTTGCCGATCTGCAGGCTGCGCTGGTCAAGCGCCTGGATCACTTCGCCGCGCACGGCTGTAAAGTCTCCGACCATGCGCTGGATGTCGTGCTGTTTGCCGAATCCAGCGAAGCAGAACTTGATACTATCCTGGCGCGTCGTCTGGCCGGCTCGACCCTGAGCGAACACGAAGTGGCGCAGTTCAAAACCGCGGTACTGGTGTTCCTCGGCGCAGAGTATGCCCGTCGTGGTTGGGTCCAGCAGTATCACATTGGCGCGCTGCGTAACAATAACCAGCGTCAGTTCAAGCTGTTAGGGCCGGATGTTGGCTTTGATTCCATCAACGATCGCCCGATGGCCGAAGAGCTGTCCCGTCTGCTGAGCAAGCAGAATGAAGAAAACCTGCTGCCGAAAACCATTCTTTACTGCCTGAATCCGCGCGATAACGAAGTGCTGGGCACAATGATCGGTAACTTCCAGGGCGAAGGGATGCCGGGCAAGATGCAGTTCGGTTCCGGCTGGTGGTTTAACGATCAGAAAGACGGCATGGAGCGTCAGATGACCCAGTTGGCTCAGCTTGGTTTGCTCAGCCGTTTCGTCGGCATGCTGACCGACAGCCGCAGCTTCTTGTCCTACACCCGCCATGAGTATTTCCGTCGCATCCTGTGCCAGATGATCGGTCGCTGGGTTGCCGCGGGTGAAGCGCCGGCGGATATTCAGCTGCTGGGCGAGATGGTGAAAAATATCTGCTTTAACAATGCGCGTGATTACTTCGCGATTGAACTGAATTAAGACCAGAGGTCGGTTGCTATGCAATACATTAAAATCCATTCGCAGGATAACGTTGCTGTCGCGTTAGCAGATATGGCGGCGGGTACCCAGGTCACCATTGATGATGATGCGGTCACCTTAAGCCAGGACGTTGTTCGTGGTCATAAGTTCGCACTACGCGCGATTGCGAAGGGAGAAAACGTCATCAAGTATGGTCTGCCCATCGGCCACGCGCTGGCGGATATTGCGCCAGGGGAACATATTCATGCCCATAATACGCGTACCAACCTGAGCGACCTTGACGAGTATCGCTATCAACCGGAACTTGCCGAGCCATCGGCGCAGCCGGCCGACCGCGACGTGCAGCTTTATCGTCGTGCGAACGGGGAGGTCGGGGTGCGTAATGAACTGTGGATCCTGCCGACCGTCGGCTGTGTCAATGGTATCGCCCGTCAGATTCAGAACCGGTTTTTGAAAGAGACCAACGAAGCGGAAGGCACCGATGGCGTCTTTCTCTTCAGTCACACTTATGGCTGTTCGCAGCTGGGTGATGATCACATCAATACCCGCACCATGTTGCAAAACATGGTGCGTCACCCGAACGCCGGGGCGGTGCTGGTGATTGGCCTGGGCTGTGAGAACAACCAGGTCGACGCGTTCCGTGAAACCCTCGGTGAGTTCGATCCTCAGCGCGTACACTTTATGATCTGCCAGAAGCAGGACGATGAGGTGGAAGCGGGACTTGAGCATCTGCATCAGCTTTATGAGGTGATGCGTCACGACAAACGTGAGCCAGGCAAACTGAGCGAGCTGAAGTTTGGCCTCGAGTGCGGCGGATCGGACGGCCTTTCGGGGATTACCGCCAACCCGATGCTGGGTCGTTTCTCGGATTACCTGATCGCCAACGGTGGCACCACCGTGCTGACGGAAGTGCCGGAAATGTTCGGCGCTGAGCAGCTGCTGATGAGCCACTGCCGCGATGAAAAGACCTTCGACAAGCTGGTGACCATGGTGAATGACTTTAAACAGTACTTCATTGCGCATAACCAGCCGATTTACGAGAATCCGTCGCCGGGCAACAAAGCGGGCGGGATCACGACGCTGGAAGATAAATCGCTGGGCTGCACGCAGAAAGCGGGCTCCAGCGAGGTAGTGGACGTCCTGCGCTATGGCGAACGTTTAAAAGTGCATGGTCTCAATCTGCTGAGCGCACCGGGCAACGATGCGGTGGCAACCAGCGCGCTGGCCGGTGCGGGCTGTCATATGGTGCTGTTCAGCACCGGTCGCGGCACGCCGTACGGCGGTTTTGTGCCGACGGTCAAAATCTCCACCAACAGCGAACTGGCGGCGAAAAAGAAACACTGGATCGATTTTGACGCCGGTCAACTGATTCACGGTAAAGCGATGCCTCAGCTGCTGGAAGAGTTTGTCGATACCCTCGTTGATATCATCAATGGCAAACCGACCTGCAATGAGCGCAATGATTTCCGTGAACTGGCGATCTTCAAAAGCGGCGTCACGTTGTAATGATCCTCATCCTGGCTCATCACAACCCCGGGCGGATCGACCGCCTGATCGGTGTGCGAGAATGATGGAGCTTTTGTCGCGTGGATAAAAAACGGCGCACTCGGGGAGAGGGCGCCGTTTGTTTTTAACTGTTTTGACAAGGATCTTTCATGACTGCGTATTGGCTTGCCCAGGGCGTAGGTGTCATCGCCTTTCTGATTGGAATCACCACCTTTATCAATCGCGATGAGCGGCGCTTTAAACAGCAGCTGGCGCTGTACAGCGGCATTATCGGCCTGCATTTTATTCTGATGGGAGCGCTGCCTGCGGGCATGAGTGCCGGGCTTAACGCCGTGCGCACGCTGATTTCGCTGCGTACCCGCAATCTGTGGATCATGGTGATATTTATTGCCCTGACGCTGATTCTCGGCCTCGGAAAACTCCAGCATGCGATGGAATTGTTGCCGGTGGCAGGGACCGTCGCCAGCACCTGGGCCCTGTTTCGCTGTAAAGGGCTGACCACCCGCTGCGTGATGTGGTGTTCTACGGCGTGCTGGGTCACGCATAACTTTTGGCTGGGGTCGATTGGTGGCACGTTGATTGAAGGCAGCTTCCTGATCGTCAATGGCCTGAATATTATTCGTTTCTGGCGCATGCAAAAACGCGGTATCGATCCGTTTAAAAGAGAAGAGGCGGAGCTGAAAGAGAACCCCTCCGCATAATAGCGGAGGGGAAGGTCGGGATTAATCGCGCAGCGCGTTTTTCGCCAGCTGCTCGTCTTCCGCCATACAGGCGGCGGCGGTAAATAGCACGTCGGTGGAGGAGTTCAACGCCGTCTCACAGGAGTCCTGCAGCACGCCGATGATAAAGCCGACGGCAACCACTTGCATGGCGATATCATTGGGGATACCGAACATATTGCAGGCCAGCGGGATCAGCAGCAGGGAGCCGCCCGCCACGCCGGAAGCACCGCAGGCGCACAGCGACGCCACGACGCTCAACAGCAGCGCGGTAGGCAGATCCACCGGAATGCCCAGGGTATTTACGGCAGCCAGCGTCAGCACCGTAATGGTGATGGCGGCCCCGGCCATGTTGATGGTGGCGCCCAGCGGGATCGACACCGAATAGGTATCGCGATCGAGATTCAGCTTTTCACTCAGCGCCATATTTACCGGAATATTGGCGGCGGAGCTGCGGGTAAAGAAGGCATACACGCCGCTTTCGCGCAGGCAGGTCAGCACCAGCGGATAGGGGTTGCGGCGGATTTTCCAGAACACCAGCAGCGGGTTAATCACCAGCGCCACCAGCAGCATACAGCCCACCAGCACCATCAGCAGCTGCGCGTAGCCCCACAGGGTTTCAAAACCGGTGGTCGCCAGGGTGGAGGAGACCAGGCCGAAAATACCCAGCGGCGCAAACCGAATGACCAGTTTCACGATAAAGGTCACCGCATGAGAGACATCGTTGATCAGGTTTTTTGTCGTCTCATTACCGTGACGCAGCGCAAAGCCCAGACCCACGGCCCACACCAGAATCCCGATATAGTTGGCATTGAGCAGGGCGTCAACAGGGTTTGAAACCATGCTCATCAGCAGCCCGCGCAGCACTTCGACAATCCCCGATGGCGGCGTAATATCGCCGGCCGCGGAGCTCAGGTGCAGCGTGGAAGGGAAGACAAAGCTGAACACCACGGCGGTTAATGCGGCGCTGAACGTCCCCAGCAGATACAGGAACAGAATCGGACGGATGCTGGTTTTTTGCCCCTGCTGGTGGTTAGCGATGGAGGCCATCACCAGCATCAGCACCAGCACTGGCGCTACGGCTTTCAGCGCGCCGACGAACAGCGTACCGAGCAGGCCAACGGCGATCGCCGCCGGTTTCGAAACCAGCGCCAGCAGCACGCCAAGCACCAGACCGATTAAAATTTGTTTGACCAGGCTGCCCTGAGCCAGGCGCTGTAGCAGGCCCGATGGGGGAGTTTGTGTCGTCATAATGATTCCTTGTTGTGATGTTGCTACCCGTCCCATGTACGTATTATTTGTTACGTTTATGTCCGGATGTAAATAAATGTTTGCCTGGTCGAGTATACGGAAAGTGCGCCATGTAGGAAGGGTAAAATGCTGCTTATTTAGCTGAGATCTTATTTTTTAACTATGTCTTAACGTTTTTGTGACATGGTGAGAAATAATACGCGGCGGGCGTTGCTGACCGGGTGAAAGTGGCTTCCACCCGGTTATTTAAGGCTTAGTGCTGTAATTTCTTCTTGTCGTGTTGCTTATTGACCCAGGCGTTAATCAGCAGCGTCAGCGCCAGAATACCGCCAACCACGCCGAGCGAGGCGCCAATCGGGATATGGTAGAAGTCGACGATCAGCATCTTGATACCGATAAAGACCAGAATGATCGACAGGCCATATTTCAGCATGGAGAAGCGCTCCGCGACGCCGGCCAGCAGGAAGTACATGGCGCGCAGGCCGAGAATCGCGAACAGGTTCGACGTCAGCACGATAAACGGATCGGTGGTTACGGCGAAGATTGCCGGGATACTATCGACCGCAAAAATCACGTCGCTCAGTTCGACCAGGATCAGCACCAACAGCAGCGGCGTGGCGAACAGAACGCCGTTTTGCCGTGTAAAGAAGCGCTCGCCTTCAATCTTATCGGTCATCCGCAGGTGGCTGCGGATCCAGCGTACCAGCGGTTTGTCGCCGATGCCGGAGTCATCCTCTTTCGCCAGCGCCATCTTCACGCCGGTAAACAGCAGGAAAGCACCGAAGAGATAGAGTAGCCACTCAAACTGGGAGATCAGCCAGCTTCCGGTAAAGATCATCACCGTACGCAGCACGATCGCACCCAGTACGCCGTAAACCAGTACCCGGCGCTGCAGCGCAGGCGGGACGGAGAAGTAGCTGAACAGCATCAGCCAGACAAAGACATTGTCCACGGCCAGCGCTTTTTCAATCAGATAGCCGGTGAGGAAAGCCAGCGCCTGCGGATCGGCAACGGCACGGCCTTCGGTTTGTGCCAGGTACCACCAGAAAACGGCGTTAAAGAGAAGGGAGAGCGTTACCCAGAGAATTGACCAACCCGCGGCCTGTTTCATGGTCATGCCATGCGCACCACGTCGTCCCTGAAGAAGCAGATCGATGGCTAGCATGATCACCACGACCACGGCGAATCCGCCCCATAACAACGGTGTGCCGACAGTATTCATTACTTAATTCCTTACATAAAAACAAAACGGCTGACGTCGGAAGACGGCAGCCGCTGCGTGTTTATGCATAGACCTCGCCTTCCGGCAAGGTCTCACTTACAACAATAAAAGAACCGCGCGATGACGGCAGGACCTTTTATTATTGCCCGGCGACCGGATGCGGTTTTGCACGCATCGTAATGACGATCCACCGGCAAGGAAGTTACTCCCCTTTGCAGGTAACAAAATATGACAAGTCATAAAGGGCGTCAATGGTTGCTGACGGCCTCTTTACACTCTTTTACGCCACCTGCGGGCCATCGGCCGGGAATACGACGCCGGTCTGACGACGAATTTCGCTCAGCAGTCTGGCCGTAATACGGCTGACTTCCAGCCCCGGGTGAACAACCTGGTTGTTCTCCACCAGATGCGCAAACTCCTCCGCCTCATACAGCATAGTATTGATATGCTGCGGCTGCGTCAGATCCTGAGCCTTCCCACCGCGTGGGATGAAAGAGAGCTTCTGGCACTCGGAGATTTTTTCGATAACCAGCGCGCCGGCTTCACCCTGAATTTCGCTTGGCAGCGTAGAGTCGCTCACTTTGGAGTGGTGCAGGGTGACGTCAAAATCGGCGTAGTTCAGGATCACGGTACCCTGGGCATCAACGCCGCTGTCCAGCAGGCTGGCGCTGGCGTGAACCGCGCGCGGTTCGCCCCACAGCGCCACCGCCGAGGCCAGACAATAGAAGCCGATATCCATAATCGAGCCGTTCGAGAAGGCCGGGTTAAAGGTGTTCGGGTTCTCACCGTCGAGATAGCGCTGATAGCGGGAGGAGTACTGGCAGTAGTTGATAAACGCTTTATGCAGTTTGCCTACCTTGCCGAGCGACTGCTGCAGCAGCAGAAAATTTGGCAGGCTGGCGGTTTTGAAGGCTTCGAACAGCACCACCTGATTTTCGCGAGCGATACGAATAGCGTCTTCGACTTCCCGCAGGTTTGAGGCCAGCGGTTTTTCGCAAATCACGTGCTTTTTATGGCTCAGGAACAGCTGCGTTTGCGGGAAGTGCAGGGAGTTCGGGCTGGCAATGTAAACCGCATCGATGGCATCGCTTTGCGCCAGATCGTCCAGCGACGTAAACAGCTGGTCGACGGGATAATCGCTCGCAAAGGCCTGCGCTTGTTCAAGGCTGCGAGAGTAAATTGCGGTGAGTTTATACTTGCCAGTTTCATGGGCGGCATCGACAAACTGTTTTGTTATCCAGTTTGTGCCAACAACAGCGAAACGTATCATAAACGTTGACGAACTCCGTTAAAGGGGACCTTTGGTCACTCTAACATGCCATCATGACAAAACCAGTGCGCGACTACGCAGAACGATTTAACGAAAGATGCGTTAGCCACAGACGGGTATCGAACTCCAGCTGGTGGTACTGCGGCTCCATATAGCAACAGAGTTGATAGAAGGCTTTGTTATGCTCCTTCTCCTTAAGGTGCGCCAGCTCATGCACCACAATCATGCGTAAAAACGCCTCAGGCGCTTCGCGGAACACCGTGGCCACCCTGATTTCGGCTTTTGCTTTCAGCTTACCGCCCTGGACCCGCGAAATCGCGGTATGCAGGCCGAGCGCATTATTCAAGACGTGGATCTTACTGTCGTACATCACCTTGTTGACCGGCGCCGCGCCGCGTAAATAGCGGGTTTTCAGATCCTGCGTGTACTGATACAGCGCCTTATCGTTATTGACGTCGTGGCCTTCCGGATAGCGCTTTTGCAAAACCGCCCCCAGGCGCTGCTCGGCAATCAATGTGCGCACCTGGGAAAGCAAATTCTCCGGATAGCCCTGCAGGTAAGTAAGTTGACTCATGACAGCTCCAGATAAAAGATCTTCACATCCTCCTTCAGGCTGCATCGGCGCATCTTGAATGATTTTGTGTATAAAAAGGGTATACTCACGCACCCTTTCAGGGATAACGCCGAAATTTTACCACTCAGGAGGGCCGATGAGCCACTTAGACAACGGTTTCCGTTCACTGACACTAAAACGTTTTCCGGAAACGGATGACGTTAACCCGCTGCTGGCGTGGGAAGCGGCGGATGAATATCTGCTGCAGCAGTTGGATGACACGGAGATTAACGGCCCGGTCCTGATTTTCAACGATACCTTTGGCGCACTGAGCTGCGCGCTGGCGGAGCATACGCCGTTTAGCATCGGTGACTCTTACCTCACCGAGCTCGCGACGCGTGAGAATTTACGCCATAACGATATCGCGGAATCCAGCGTCAAGTTTCTCGACAGCACCGCAGAGTATCCGTCGGCGCCAGGCGTTGTCCTGATTAAAGTTCCGAAAACGCTGGCGTTGCTCGAGCAGCAGCTGCGCGCGCTACGCCAGGTCGTGACGCCGCAAACCCGTATTATCGCCGGCGCAAAGGCACGTGATATCCATACTTCCACACTGGAATTGTTCGAGAAAGTGCTGGGGCCGACCACCACCACCCTGGCCTGGAAGAAAGCCCGCCTGATCAACTGTACGTTCAGCGAACCGGCGCTTGCCGATGCGCCGCAGACGCTGAGCTGGAAGCTGGAAGGGACCGACTGGACCATTCACAACCACGCGAATGTATTCTCCCGCACCGGGCTGGATATTGGCGCGCGTTTCTTTATCGAACACCTGCCGTCGGATCTTGAAGGCGAGATTGTCGATCTGGGCTGTGGCAACGGGGTGATTGGCCTGACGCTGCTGGAGAAGAACCCGCAGGCTAACGTGGTGTTCGTCGATGAGTCGCCGATGGCCGTCGCCTCCAGTCGTCTGAACGTGGAAACCAACATGCCCGAGGCGCTGGATCGCTGCGAGTTTATGATTAACAACGCGCTGTCCGGCGTTGAGCCTTTCCGCTTCAACGCCGTGTTGTGCAACCCGCCGTTCCACCAGAAACACGCGTTAACCGATAATATCGCCTGGGAGATGTTTCACCACGCGCGCCGCTGCCTGAAGATCAACGGTGAGCTGTACATTGTGGCCAACCGCCATCTGGATTATTTCCACAAGCTGAAGAAAATTTTCGGTAACTGCGCCACCGTCGCCACCAACAATAAATTTGTGGTGTTGAAAGCGGTGAAGGTACGTAAGCTGCGCTAATCGCAGACTGCCAGGACACCCCGGCTGGCGGCCTTCGCCTTAGCCGGGCTACTCATATCATGTAGCCTGAACACGTAGCCCGGGCAAGCGCAGCGCCCCCGTTAAATCTCCAGCGCCAGTTTCGTACCCTGAGCGATGGCGCGGCGAGCATCCAGCTCCATCGCGACATCGCACCCGCCAATCTGATGTACGACTTTCCCTGCCGCGCGTAGCGGATCCGCCAGCTCGCGCTTCGGCTCCTGACCGGCGCAGATAATCACCTGATCAACATGCAATATCTGGCCCTCGCCGCCGATCGTGACATGTAATCCCTCATCGTCGATCTTCTGATAGCTGACTCCCGGGATCATTTTGACGCCGCGGGCCAGCAGCGTAGCCCGGTGGATCCAGCCGGTGGTTTTTCCTAACCCATCGCCGGGTTTGCTGGCCTTGCGCTGGAGCATCACGATGCGCCGCGGGCTTTTCTCCAGCTGCGGTCCTTCCGGACGCAGTCCGCCTGCGCTCTGCAGAGTTGTATCAATACCCCATTCCCTGCAGAACGCGTCGATGTTCTGGCTGGTGGCAACGCCAGGCTGGCTCAGGTACATCGCGGTATCAAAGCCGATCCCGCCGCAGCCGATAATCGCGACGCGCTGACCCACCGGCGCCTTGTCGCGCAGTACGTCGAGGTAGCTCATCACCTTCGGATGGGTAATTCCGGCGATCGCTGGCATGCGCGGGGCGATCCCGGTGGCGAGGATCGTTTCGTCAAATTCCAGCAAACGATCCGCCGTGACCAGTTGGCCCAGCTGCAGATTGACGCCATGCAGATCCAGCATGCGCCGGTAGTAGCGCAGCGTTTCGTAAAACTCCTCTTTGCCGGGGATCTGTTTGGCGATATTAAACTGCCCGCCAATCTCCTGCTGCGCATCAAACAGGGTGACAGAGTGGCCGCGCGCGGCGGCATTGACGGCAAAGGCCAGGCCGGCGGGGCCTGCTCCCACAACGGCCAGGCGCTTTGGCGCGGCAGCAGGCATAACCGGCATCAGGGTTTCGTGGCAGGCTCGCGGATTGACCAGACAAGAGGTCACTTTACCGGCGAAGATCTGATCCAGGCAGGCCTGGTTACAGCCGATACAGGTATTGATCTCATCGGCGCGCCCGCTTTGGGCTTTGGAAAGGAACTCGCCGTCGGCCAGAAACGGGCGCGCCATTGACACCATATCGGCGTCGCCGCGGGCGAGGATCGCATCCGCGACATCAGGATCGTTGATGCGGTTAGTGGTGACCAGGGGGATCGACACCGCGCCTTTCAGCTTCCGGGTGACCCAACTGAAGGCGCCGCGCGGTACCGGCGTCGCAATGGTTGGAATACGCGCTTCGTGCCAGCCGATACCGGTGTTGATGATGGTTGCGCCTGCCGCCTCGATGGCCTGTGCCAGCTCAATCACTTCCGGCAGCGTACTGCCGTCGTTGACCAGGTCGAGCATCGACAGGCGGTAGATAATAATAAAGTCATGGCCAGCCCGTTCGCGTACCGCACGCACCACTTCTACGGCAAAGCGCATGCGGCGGGCGTAATCGCCGCCCCACGGGTCATCACGCTGGTTGGTACGCGCGGCGAGGAATTCGTTAATCAAATAACCTTCAGAGCCCATCACTTCGACACCGTCGTAGCCGGCCTCCCGGGCCAGCTGCGCGCAGCGGGCAAAATCATCGATCAGCTGCAGGATCTCATCATGGCTGAGCGCGTGCGGAGCAAAGCGGTTAATCGGCGCCTGCAGTGCTGACGGGGCCACCGGCCGCGGCTGATAGCTGTAGCGGCCGGTATGCAAAATTTGCAGGGCGATTTTGCCGCCTTCCCGGTGGACCGCATCGGTAATGTGCCGATGCTGCGCCAGATGGCGGGCATCGTCGAGCACCGCGCCGCCCGCCATTGTGACGCCGGATGCCGTCGGCGCAATCCCGCCGGTGACAATCAGCGCCACGCCGTGACGCGCGCGTTCGGCGTAAAAAGCCGCCAGCCGTTGCGCGCCGTCGGCATGTTCTTCCAACCCGGTGTGCATGGAACCCATCAGCACGCGGTTTTTCAGCTGGGTAAACCCCAGGTCGAGCGGGGCGAATAACGACGGGTAGTGGCTCATAATGGCTTCCAGTCTCTTATATGTAACATTATTGTTATGTGGTCGGATGAGTTACTAATTTAGCCGTCGTCAGCGAAAAGTGAAAAAGGGCGTGCGGTGATTGTGATGGGATTCAAATAACGGTGACGGGGAGTTCCCCTCCTCGAAGGGAAGAGGGGGTTTTTGTGCCAGCGGCAGACGCTCGCTGGAGGTCAGGGCGCCGGAACGACAGGTGGGCGCCGCTCAAGGCCTGGCGCCTGCCACATCGAGGTGGTCAGACCGCTGTCGACCAGCCCCAGCTGGTCGGCATAGACCGATTGCCATTTCTCCATCATCCCCTGGTACAGTTCGCGATGTGCCGGATTGGGGGTAAACACCCGATGCCAGCTCACCAGCTTCTCACCTGTGCCGGCCATATCGCTGTACAAGCCGGCGCCGGTTCCGGCGGCGATCGCGCAGCCCAGCGCCGTGGCTTCGCGCACCGCCGGGACCCGCACCGGCAGGCCGGTGACATCGCTGAGAATCTGGCTCCATAATGCCCCTTTCGATCCGCCTCCGGCAAACACCAGGCTGTCGAACGTCACGCCGGAGAAGCGGGAGATTTGCGCCAGGTTACAGGCAGAGACAATCGCCGCGTTCTCCTCCAGTGCGCGGAACAGAGTGGCTTTATTGCATTTCTCCGGGTCGATGGAGAGGTTAATAAACGACGGCGCGGCGTGATACCACTGCTTGAAATGCATGGCATCGGAGAAGATCGGCATCACGCCGTGGGAACCTGGCGGTACGCGGCTGGCCATCTCTTCGAGCAGAGCATAGGCATCCACTCCCAGGCGCTCGGCGACCAGCTTCTCTTCGGCGCAAAAAGCATCGCGGAACCAGCGCATGGTCAGGCCGGTGAAGAAGCTGATCGATTCGGCCTGCGCCATGCCGGGAATGACGTGCGGGTTGATGCGAATATTCATCTGCGGATCGGTACGGACCTCCGGCAGATTCACCACCTGTTGCCAGAAGGTGCCCCCCAGCACCGCGCTTTGGCCGGCGCGTACCACCCCCAGACCCAGGCAGCCGAGCTGGACATCGCCACCGCCCATGATCACCGGCGTGCCGGCACGTAGTCCGCACTGCCGCGCTGCCGTCTCGGTCACCGCACCGAGCGGAGTGCCGGTCTCTTTAACCGGCGAGAGCAGATCCGCACGCAGCCCGGCCATATCGAGCAGCGCCGGGCGCCAGTCGCGGCTGAACAGGTCGAGCATCCCGGTGGTACCGGCATTGGAGGGGTCGACGGCCAGTTCACCGGAGAGTTTTGCCGCCAGCCAGTCGCTAATCATGGTGATGGTGGCAGCCTGACGGTAAATATCCGGGCGATGATGGGCCAGCCACAGCAGCCGCGGCATGGCGCTGAGTGCCAGCGTCTGGCCTGAGACATCATAGACTTCCGATTCAAAATGATAATCATGGATCTCTTTAAGCTCCGCGACTTCGCGGCTGGCGCGGGCATCGACGTTGGCGCAGGCCCAGATAGCCTCGCCGTTGCGGTCGTAAAGCACAATCCCTTCGCGCATGGAACAGCAGGCGACGGACTGAATATCGGCCGCCTGAAGGTGTGCGTTTGCCAGCGCCTGGCGGATACACTGGCAGGCCAGCAGCCAGTTGGTGGTGAGGTCAAACTCCATCGAGCCGGGAACATTTTCCACGCTCAGGTGCTTCCATTCCGCCTGACCGACCGCGACCTGGTGGCCGCTGAGATCGAAAATCACCGCCCGAATACTGCCGGTCCCGGCATCTAACGCTAACAGGTAACTCATGACATGCGCCTCGCGGTTGTTGCGCGGCGCAGGGCCATCAGGAGGCCAGCGTGAGCACCGCGCGTGCTGTTGTCTCTTCCGTTACCAGGCCATTGATGCGTTTGCCCGTCAGGGCGGCATAAATCGCCTGCGCTTTTTCCGTTCCACCGGCAACGCCGACAATGGTCGGCAGCTGCGCCAGCTCGTCGAGGGTGACGCCGAGTAATTCCCGGTGAATCTCCAGATCCTCAACCCGCCTGCCGTCGGCCTGCAGGAAATAACCTAAAATGTCGCCCACCGCGCCTTTACGCGCATACATCAACTGTTCGCCTTCGCTGATGTAGCCGGAGCGCAGGATGGTTGCGTCGCGGCGCTGGTCGATGGCGCCGATCCCCACGACCGCCGCATCCGCCGCGGTGGCCGCCAGAATCACATCCCGGACGCTCGACTCCCGACGCAGAATTTCAGCCACATCGGCCGAAGAGACCCGCAGCGGCGCCGGAATGATGCTGACGCGACAGGCGGCGTCCAGCTGGCCGATACCGGTCATATAGGGGCCCACGCCGCCGGAAAGCGTCACCAGCCGCACCTGCTGCGAACTGATAAACCCGCTCAGGTGCTGCAGACAGCTCATGGTGGCTTCGCCAAACCCCACCGCCAGCAGCTGTCCTGGTTCCAGTACCCCCATCAGCGATTGCGCCGCGCCGATCCCCAGCCGCGTATTCATCGGTGGCGTATTGAGCGCCGGCAGCACGCGGGCAATCTTCAGGTCAAAACGCTGTTGCAGCTCGGTTTCCAGCGCCAGACACCCTTCATAGCGGGAGTTGATCTGCACGCGGATCACCCCGGACTGGCGACCTTTCTCCAGCAGGCGGGAGATCTTTAACCGCGGCAGCCCCAGGCGCTCGCCAATATCGTTCTGCGTCAATCCATCGTGGTAGTAACACCAGGCGACCCGCGCCACCAGCTCCTCTTCGGCTAACGCCAGGCCTGCGTAGCGGTTCTCTTCCGTAATGCGTTTTTCGCTCATAAAGTGAACTCTTATAAAAATTTAGATCATATGTTCGCTATTGCGCGGTCGGAAAGTGTGAGCCGTCCGGCAAAACCGATCTTTCATTGTTTGCAGGTTTTTTCCAACGATCTAAAGCATGAAACTGTGATCTTTGCACGGTTGTAAATATAGTTCACCGTCTACGCTTTTGAACATTATTAAATTAAAAAATCATTTGTTCATACGAGGCGCGATGATGAAGCCACTGCTTGAAGCCCGTCAGATTCGCAAACAGTTCTCCGGCATCGCCGTGTTGAAGGGCATTGATTTCACGCTCTTTTCTGGCCAGGTGCATGCGCTGATGGGCGGTAATGGCGCGGGAAAATCGACGCTGATGAAGATTATCGCCGGGGTGGAAACGCCCGACGACGGTGAACTCACTCTTGGCGGCCGCGCTTTTGCGCGTCTCAACCCGGCTCTGGCTCATCAACTGGGCGTTTACCTTGTTCCCCAGGAACCGCTGCTGTTTCCTAACCTGACGGTACGGGAAAATATTCTCTTTCGCCTGCCGAAACGCGCCGATAACGACGCGCGTTTACAGGAGACGCTGCGGCAACTGAACTGTCAGCTCAATCTGGAGGCGGTGGCCGGGACGCTGGAAGTGGCGGATCAGCAGATGGTGGAGATCCTGCGCGGTCTGATGCGCGATGCGCAGATCCTGATCCTCGATGAACCCACCGCCTCGTTAACCCCCGGGGAGACGGATCGGCTGTTTCGTCAGATCCGCGCTCTGCAGGATCTCGGCGTCGGTATCGTGTTTATCTCGCATAAGCTGCCGGAGATCCGTCAGATCGCCAGCCATATCTCGGTCATGCGCGACGGGGCGGTGGTGCTGAGCGGCGACACGGCGAGCTACAGCGACGCGCAGCTAATCAATGCCATGACCCCCGCCCTTCGTGGACACGATCTCAGCGATACCCAGAAGCTATGGTTGGCGCTGCCGGGGAATCGCCGTACCCAGCCGCAGGATTTCCCGGTGCTACGGGTGGACGATCTGACCGGAGAAGGTTTTATCGATCTCAGTCTGGAGATCCATGCCGGAGAGATCGTTGGTCTCGCCGGGCTGGTGGGATCCGGGCGCACCGAATTTGCCGAGACGCTCTACGGTCTGCGTCCGCCGCGAGCTGGCCGGATATGGCTGGAAAACCGCGATATCAGTCGCGACAGCACGCGCGCGCGGCTCGCCAGCGGGCTGGTGTATCTGCCGGAAGATCGGCAGGTCTCCGGGCTGTTTCTCGATGCCCCGGTGCGCTGGAACACGGTGATGTTTAACCAGCCGTCGTGGTGGCAGCAGCGCCAGCGCGAAGCGGCGGTAGTGGAGCGCTACCATCGGGCGCTGGGCATCAAACTCAATCACAGCGATCAGACCGTGCGCACGCTATCCGGCGGCAATCAGCAAAAGGTGCTGCTGGCTCGCTGTCTGGAAGCCAATCCGCTGCTGCTGATTGTCGATGAACCGACGCGCGGCGTGGATGTTTCCGCCCGCGCCGACATCTATCAACTGCTGAAAAGCGTCGCCGCGCAAAACGTGGCGGTGCTGATGATATCAAGCGATCTGGATGAGTTTGTCGGGCTGGCCGACCGGGTGGTGGTTATGCACCAGGGCCGGCAGAGCGGGGAACTGCTCCGGCAGGCGGTCACCGTCGATCGCATGATGACCCTGGCCTTTGGAGGGCAGTCATGAAAACGTTACTCAGAAACCGCGAGCTGAGCGCGTTGCTGGCGATTCTGGCGCTGTTTGCGCTGCTGATTGCGCTCAACCCCGCCTGGTTCAACCTGCAAATTCTGGCGATGATTTTTGCCAGTTCGCAAATCCTCTGTCTGCTGGCGCTGGGGGCGACGCTGGTCATGCTGACCCGCAATATTGACGTCTCCGTCGGCTCGACCGTCGGCCTGAGCGCGATTGCGGTCGGCGCCGCGCTCAACGGCGGCTATGGTCTGACGGCGGCGATTGTCTTTGCGCTGGCGATTGGCGCACTGGCGGGGGCCTTTAACGGCCTGCTGGTGGTTGGCCTACGCATTCCGGCGATTGTCGCGACGCTCGGCACCCTGGGGCTGTATCGCGGAATGATGCTGCTGTGGACCGGAGGCAAGTGGATCGAGGGGCTGCCCGATAGCCTGAAGTCGCTTTCTGAACCGTTCTTTATCGGCGTATCGCCGCTGGGCTGGCTGGTGCTGGCGCTACTGCTGAGCGGGACCTGGCTGCTGGCTCGCACCGCCTTTGGCCGCGATTTTTACGCCGTGGGCGATAACCTGGCCGCCGCGCGTCAGCTGGGCGTCGCGGTCAACCGCACGCGGATGCTGGCCTTTACGCTCAACGGCATGCTGGCAGCCTGCGCCGGGATCGTCTTTGCCGCGCAGATTGGCTTTGTCCCCAACCAGACCGGTAGCGGGCTGGAGATGAAAGCCATCGCCGCCTGCGTACTGGGCGGGATCTCGCTGCTCGGCGGGACCGGAACCCTCGTCGGCGCTTTTCTCGGCGCCTTTTTCCTCACTCAAATCGATACCGTACTGGTGCTGCTGCGGCTGCCGGCATGGTGGAACGACTTTATTGCCGGCCTCGTTCTGCTGGGCGTACTGGTACTCGACGGGCGACTGCGTCAGGCGCTGGCGCGGCATCAGCGGGCGCTGAAGTACAGCCGTTTTCAGCCCGGCAATAAAGGGGGAAAGCACGTCACCCCGTTCGAAAAACGTAAAAACAAAGAGGTGGCGTAGATGAAACTCAACTGGGAAAGCGCGCTGCTGGCATTACTGGTGCTGGAGATTCTGCTGTTTGGGGCGATCAATCCGCGGATGCTGGATATCAACATGCTGCTGTTTAGCACCAGCGACTTTATCTGTATTGGCATCGTCGCACTGCCGCTGACTCTGGTGATCATCAGCGGCGGTATTGATATTTCCCTCGGCTCCACCATTGGCCTGTGCGCCATCGCGCTGGGGGTGATGATGCAGGCGGGTTGGCCGCTGGCGCTGGCGATCCCGCTCACCCTTGCCATTGGGCTACTGTGCGGCCTGGTGAATGCCGCGTTGATTCACTACACCGGCATCAGCCCGCTGGTGATTACTCTCGGCACGCTGTATCTCTACGGCGGCGGGGCGCTGCTGCTTTCGGGAATGGCCGGGGCGACGGGCTATGAAGGGATTGGCGGCTTTCCCGATAGCTTTACGGCTTTTGCCAACCTGACGCTATTGGGCCTACCGCTGCCGCTGGTGATGTTTGCCATCATCACCTTTTTCTTCTGGCTGCTGACCCATCGCGGGCGTTTTGGCCGCCACCTCTTTTTACTTGGACAAAACCCCAGAGCAGCACGCTATGCCGCACTGTCGGTCAACGGTATGCCCTACGTACTGTATGGCCTGGTGGGCGTGGCCTCGGCAATTGCCGCCTTGATTCTGGTCTCCTATTTCGGTTCGGCGCGTTCGGATTTAGGCCGCGACCTGCTGATGCCGGCGCTGACCGCTGCCGTGCTCGGTGGAGCGAATATCTATGGCGGGTCGGGTTCGATACTCGGTACGGCGCTGGCGGCGCTGCTGGTGGGGTATCTGCAACAGGGTTTACAGATGGTCGGCATCCCCAACCAGGTGTCGAGCGCGTTGTCAGGGGCACTGTTGGTGGTGGTGGTGATGGGGCGTTCGCTGAGCCTGCACCGCGAATGGCTACGCACGGCCTGGCGGCGTCTTTCTCGCGCATAGACATCATTCACTTTGCCAGAAGGCGGCAAGTTTATGCGTTCCCGGGTGCTGCGGGGTGAACGAAGGTAGCCAACGCACATGCAACTTGAAGTATGACGGTTTAAAACAATCGGAGCATAACAAGATGAAAGCAAAACATATCCTGCAAATCAGTGCCCTGGCGCTGGCCATGAGTGTCGCGGTGGCTCAGGCGGCGGATCGCATCGCCTTTATTCCTAAGCTGGTCGGCGTGGGCTTCTTTACCAGCGGCGGCAACGGCGCGAAAGAAGCAGGCAAAGCGCTTGGCGTGGACGTCACCTACGACGGCCCGACCGAACCAAGCGTGTCCGGCCAGGTGCAGCTGATCAACAACTTCGTCAATCAGGGTTACAACGCGATTATCGTCTCGGCAGTGTCGCCGGATGGCCTGTGTCCGGCGCTGAAGCGGGCGATGCAGCGCGGCGTGAAGGTCCTGACCTGGGACTCCGATACTAAACCCGAGTGCCGCAGCATCTACATCAACCAGGGCACTCCGCAGCAGCTCGGCGGCCTGCTGGTGGAGATGGCGGAAAAACAGGTGACGAAGCCCGCCGCCAAAGTGGCATTTTTCTACTCCAGCCCGACGGTGACCGACCAGAACCAGTGGGTGAAACAGGCGAAAGCCAAAATCGAAAAAGAGCATCCGCAGTGGGAGGTGGTGACGACGCAGTTTGGCTATAACGACGCCACCAAATCGCTGCAAACCGCCGAGGGGATCTTAAAAGCGTATCCGGATCTCGACGCCATTATCGCCCCTGACGCCAACGCGCTGCCGGCCGCCGCGCAGGCGGCAGAGAACCTCAAGCGCCAGGGCGTGGCGATTGTCGGTTTCAGCACGCCGAATGTGATGCGCCCCTATGTCGAGCGCGGCACGGTCAAAGCCTTCGGCCTGTGGGATGTGGTACAGCAGGGGAAAATTGCGGTGAACGTCGCCGATCGGCTGCTAAAAAAAGGCGATCTTAACGTTGGCGATAGCGTGGATATCAAAGACATCGGGACGCTGAAGGTTGAGCCAAACAGCGTGCAGGGCTACCAGTATGAAGCGCAAGGCAACGGTATCGTACTGCTGCCAGAGCGCGTGGTGTTCACCAAAGAGAACATCAATCACTACGACTTCTGATGGAGGACGAGATGGCAGATTTAGACGATATCAAAGAGGGAAAAGACTTCGGCTTTGACCGGCCGCAGAAGAATACGCTCTATACGTTGAAAGGCTGTGGTTCGCTGGAGTGGGGAATGCAGTCCCGGCTGGCGCGTATCTTTAATCCGCAGAGCAACCGCACGGTCATGCTGGCTTTCGATCACGGCTACTTTCAGGGGCCGACCACCGGGCTTGAACGTATCGATCTCTCTATTGCGCCGCTGTTTGAGGAGACCGACGTGCTGATGTGTACCCGCGGGGTGCTACGCAGCCAGGTCCCGGCGGCCACCAACAAGCCGGTGGTGCTACGCGCCTCCGGCGGCAATTCTATTCTCAGCGAACTCTCCAACGAGTGCGTTGCCGTGGCGATGGAAGATGCTCTGCGCCTCAACGTCTGCGCGGTGGCGGCGCAGGTCTATATCGGCAGCGAATACGAACACCAGTCGATCAATAACATCATTAAGCTGGTGGATGCGGGCAACCGCTACGGTATGCCGGTGCTGGCGGTGACCGGCGTGGGGAAAGAGATGACCCGCGACGCCCGCTACTTCTCGCTTGCCAGCCGCATTGCTGCCGAGATGGGGGCGCAGTTTGTCAAAACCTACTTTGTCGATGAGGGGTTTGAAAAAGTCACCGCCAGCTGCCCGGTGCCAATTGTGATCGCCGGGGGCAAAAAGCTGCCGGAACATGAAGCGCTGGAGATGTGCTGGCGGGCACTTGACCAGGGGGCATCCGGCGTCGATATGGGGCGCAATATCTTCCAGTCCAGCGCGCCGCGGGCGATGTTAAAGGCGGTGAAAAAAGTGGTCCATGAGAATATGAGCGCCCGCGAGGCGTATCAGTTCTGGCAGGAAGAGAAACAGGGAGAGCAAAAATGAATGTGACGCTGGTGGAGATTAATATCAGGCCAGAGCGGGTGGCGGAGTTTCTCGACGTCTTTCGGGCTAACCATGAAGGGGCGCTAAAAGAGCCTGGCAACCTGCGATTTGACGTGCTGCAGGACCCGGAAGTGAAGACCCGTTTTTTTATCTACGAAGCTTATAAAGATGATGAGGCGGTGCTGGCGCATAAGAAAACCCCGCACTACCTGGCCTGCGTGGAAAAGCTCGACCAGATGATGTCGGAGCCGCGTAAGAAACGCAGTTTCGTGGGGTTATTGCCGGAATAGCCTTGCCCCTGGCCTGCGGGATCTCTGCGGCGAGCGGATTATCGCAGGCCATGTTTCTGGCGAGAGGGGAGTGCTTTAAACTTTCTTTTGTATTGTGGGTAGGGTTAGCCCCAATGATAAGCCGGACGGTGAGTGCATTATCTTCACGATGTATTCAATGTATTAATATATTCTGCAAGGAACTGTATATTTAAATATGAATTAGCGCTCCCGGCGGTTTGGTACAAAATAAATAAAGGTTTTTGGTTTGTTTTATTTGAGTTGTTTGTTCTTTTTGCATACATTCGGGGTTGACCATGCTGGTAGTAAGGATACTCGATGAAAGCCTCGGACTATTTAAAAATGAAGTTGCAGAGCGACAGGCAGCTAGCGGTGTATGGACAACAGGGCGTAATCTCCACATGGAAAGCAATGAAGGGCATTGGTTCTGATATTTACTCCGGGGTTGAGCGGGTAAGTTGGTATTCTTCTTGTCTTATCCCCAGATATCATGATGTTTGCGGGCAATTATACTCCGAAGAAAAAAGGATGATGTATTCCATTCGCTCCATCTATCGGTACCGTGACGTGATAGTCCATATATTCTATCTCTACTTTCAAATGGTCATAGACGATACGGAAAACGGAAATTCAAAGGGTATTGTGCGTTCTGTTGATTCAACAGCTACAAGGGTGGTTGCCCGAATGCCAGAAAGTAGAGCAGTGCAGTTGGGTCTTGCTGTTACCCTGGCCGAGGCATTATCTATGTCAGATTTAGTGTCTCGTGCGGTTGTTGAAAGGCTCGCTGCACGGGTTCCAGGTGTTGTTTGGATGTTCCAGATATTCGGGACCGATCAGAAATGTGCCCTTGCTGCCCGTAGGCTGAAAACACTGGATCCAAAATACTTCGCGATACTCTACAACGCAGAACTAGAAATGCTTTATTACTTCCTTGAACCTGTTCTATCCGAAGTTATCAAAAATGTTAAGATAAAATTTTATCAGGATTTCGATGAGTGTTATAACGCCATAAAGAGTAAGTATCATGTTTAAAACTTTACTGTCACTTATTTTTAACGAAGGACTTATTCTGGTCTGCTACATTGGGTTTGGATTTTTTTATCTTGAATTTTTTCCGACTTACTGGTTTGCTTTAACCATTTTTTCAATGATAGTACTGATCATTATATTGCCTAAATTTACGGAACGATTCGATAAGTACGATAAATAATTTCTACGAAAAGGATTTTTATGTCTAATCCAGCCTATTTATGGTTAACGGATGAAAATGGTTCACCGATGGTCGGTCCGTCGCTGGTATCAGGTCGTGAAGGGGCTATCGAGCTGAAATCGTTTACCCATAACGTCAATATTCCGATTGACGGCAATACCGGAAAGTTGACCGGCACGCGTATTCATATGCCGATTATGTTTCAGAAGGAATTTGACCGTGTCACTCCCATGCTTTACCGGGCGTTAAGTACCGGGAGAACTTTGCAATCTGCGATGTTCAAACTGTATCAGATTATTGAGGCCGGGTTAGAGCAGGAGTACTTCAATATTATTCTTGAAAATGTAAAGCTGACATCAATCACGCCGGATTTATACCCAGGGGCAGATACCGGAACGCATCTTGAAACGGTGCTTATGCGCTATGAAAAAATTACCTGGAAGCATTGCGATGGCAATATTGTCTATACAGACTCATGGAATGAGCGTGCGACATATTAACCGTATAGGCAAACGGCATATGACATGAAGGTGAAAGTCGGGCAGTACGGCATTGGTCTGGCCGGTATGACGGAATGGCAGGCGTAAAAAAGCCCGGCGAACATCGTTTTCGCCGGGCTTTTGTTGACTATCTTCAGGCTTGCTCCACAGATACCCGCAGGGCCGCCAGCGCTTTACTCGCCGCTTTGATGACCTGTTCACACTGCTCAATCGTCAGCGTCAGCGGCGGTTCAATACGAATGGTTTTGGCATTATTCAACGTTCCGGCCACCAGCACCCGCTGGCGGAACATCTCGCTGGCGAAGTTGTAGCCGATTTCGTTATCCACGAACTCAATCGCCATCAGCATCCCTTTACCGCGAACTTCATTCACCAGATCCGGGTATTCGCGGGACAGTTGATGGAAGCCGTTCAGCAACAGCTCACCTTTCTGCTCCGCCTGGGCCGGCAGATTCTGCGTCAGCAGGACGTTGATCGTGGCCAGCGCCGCAGCACAGGCCAGCGGATTACCGCCGAAGGTGGTGGTGTGCAGGAACGGGTTGTCGAACAGCACCGAGAACACCTCTTCGGTCGCCACCGTTGCGCCAATTGGCATCACGCCGCCGCCGAGCGCTTTGGCGAGGCACAGAATGTCCGGCTGAACGTTTTCGTGCTCGCAGGCAAACATTTTGCCGGTGCGCCCCATGCCGGTTTGCACTTCGTCGAGGATCAGCAGCGCGCCAAACTCATCGCACAGCTTACGCACCGCGGGCAGGTAGCCCTGCGGCGGCAGGATCACGCCTCCTTCACCCTGGATCGGCTCAAGGATCACCGCCGCGACATCATCACCGGTTTTTTTACACTCGCTCAGCAGAGTACGCATCGCGTTGATATCGCCGAACGGCACGTGACGGAACCCTGGGAGTAGCGGCATAAAAGGCTTACGGAATGTCGATTTCGCGGTGGCCGATAGCGCGCCCAGCGACTTACCATGGAAAGCGCCGCTGGTGGCCACAAACGTAAATTTACCGCGCGGCGACTGGTAGGCTTTAGCGAGCTTCAGCGCCGCTTCGACCGACTCTGTACCGCTGTTACAGAAGAAGCTGTATTTCAGCTTGCCGGGGGTTAACGCGGCCAGCGTTTTTGCCAGCATGGCCCGCAGCGGGTCAAGCAGTTCCTGACTATGAAGAGGTTGTTTAGCGAGCTGATGCTCGACGGCGGAAATCACAACTGGATTACGGTGCCCTACATTAAAAATTCCAAAGCCACCCAGGCAATCGACAAACTCTTGTCCCTGAGTGTCGACAAGCGTATTTAACCCTCCCGCTTGCCACTCTACGGCTCCGTAATCCCCGCCAGCGGTAACCGATTTTCGGTACTCTAAAAAACCGGGATTCACATGCTCTTTAAAATATTCCCTGACCTCCTGGTTAAGTGCTTTCATCTCCTCATGATCAAGCGTTCGCTTCTCAATGAGATTCAGTGCGTGTGCGCTGCAGGCCAGAGCCGATGCGCTGGAAGGTAACCTGTTCAAAGTGAGCTCCTGGGACGGGCGTATCACATGATACTGCATTAAGTATTGCAGGGATTACGCCACTTCGGCACGGCAGCTGAAAATCGGGATAAACGCAGCGCGAAAGCGCATTTGCACGAAATTTAATCTCACGGCGATATTTTTGGCATGTTTTACTCCTGAGCGGGGGACGCTACCCGTCTGGAGGCATTCCACCGCGTGCCGCCTGGTGGTGCAGATTGCCCAATATGGGGGCAGAGGGGGGACAGGCATCCCCCCGAAGAGATTAATCGAGCTGGGAAATCTCCATGGCCGCGCGGTCAATGACGGCGACAATCTGTTTCAACTGGGTCTCGCTAATGGCCTGCTGATTAACTTTTAAATCCAGAACGGCTTTAAAGTTCTCCAGCGCCCGCTTCATTTGCGGGTTTTTCCGCAGTTCACAGCCGACCATACGGGCCTGCAAACGTTCCTGAATATGGCCGAGCTGTTCCTGATTCTCGGCATGCAGAAGGCTGCCCTCTGCGGTTATGGCGATTTTTTTGCGGCCATTTTCCTCTTCGACGCTGATAAGACCCTGATCCTGAAGGAGATCGAGGGTTGGATAGATCACGCCCGGACTTGGGCTGTAGTTGCCCTGGGTCAGGTTTTCTATCTCTTTAATCAACTCGTAGCCGTGGCTGGCGTTGCGGGTGAGGATGTCGAGGATCACCAGACGCAGTTCGCCGTGGCCAAAGAAACGCTGACGGCGTCCGCCACCGCCGCCACCCCGGCGGCCATGCTCCCCGCGTTCGCTGTGTTCACCGTGGTGGCCACGTGGCCCACGACCTTCTTCATGATGATGTCGCATAGTTTGCTCCTGTATGTTTTGATATATCTAATTTATATCTAAAAAATAAAGCTTAGCAAGCATGAATCTAAATATTTTAATAATTAATTGATTTTAAATGATTTTATTTTGTCATTTGTACTTTATTGCTTTTTGCGACGGCTATATCAAAAAAAACTTGCATTCTTTTTTAATGGCAATCATTATCATTTGGGTAAAGTTTAGATATATCTATAAATCTCACGAAGGCGAATGACAATGATAAAAACGAAAGAACCTCAGTACCCGAAACGCGTTCGCAATGAGCTGCGTTTTCGCGAGTTAACCGTGCTGCGCGTTGAGCGCGTCGGCGCCGCCTTCCAGCGCATTGTGCTGGGCGGAGAGGCGCTGGAAGGTTTTGTCTCCCAGGGTTTTGACGACCATACCAAACTCTTTTTCCCGGAAGCCGGCGCCGCGTTTACGCCGCCGCAGGTGACGGAAGAGGGCATTAACTGGGGCGACGGCGTCCGTCCGGCAACCCGAGACTACACGCCGCTGTATGATGCCGAACGTCATGAACTGGCCTATGACTTCTTCATCCACGACGGCGGTATCGCCAGCAGCTGGGCGCTGGCGGCAAACGTCGGCGATAAGCTGGTGATTGGTGGTCCGCGCGGTTCGCTGGTGGTGCCGGAGGATTATGCCTGGCAGCTGTATGTCTGCGATGAATCCGGTATGCCTGCGCTACGCCGCCGTCTGCTGGGCCTCAGCCGCCTGCCCGTGCGCCCGCAGGTTACGGCGCTGGTGACGATCGGCGACGCATCGTATAAAGATTATCTGGCAGATTTGCAGGGCTTTAATATTGAGTGGATCGTCGGCCATCATTCATCGGTCGTGGCTGAACGTCTGGCGCAGGTGAGCGTGCCCACGGAAGATTATTTTATCTGGGTGACCGGTGAAGGCGCGGTGGTGAAATCGCTGCTCGGGCGGTTTGAAAATGACCAAATTGACCCTCAGCTGGTGCGTTCCCAGGCCTACTGGCACAGTAAATAGCCTGATTCCCGGGCTACGGCGTCAGCACGTTGCCCGGGATAGCGGCTATTCCGTTCTCTCGCCCGGCTCAGCGTCGCGTTGCCGGGATATTCCGCTGCTGAGGGCGCAGCCTTAGCGGTGTTCCGCCAGCGTTTTGAAGACCTGCGCTACCGCGTGGGCGCCCGGATCCATATTGCCCAGCAGGCTGTCGCTGTTAAGGTACGACGCGCGCCCGGCGTTAGCTTTGCTGGCGTGGCAGGTGCGTTCGGCGCCCGCTTCCGCCGCGGCAAACGCCGCCTGTAAATCCATCGGTGCGACAAGCAGCGACGCCAGCGCCGGCTGTAGCGCATCAATCATCGTGCGATCGCCCTCATCCGCCCCGCCGTAAAACTTCATTTGCGCCAGACCGGCGTTTAACGCTTCCGCGACGCCGGCGCCTTGTTCCAGCTTCTGCCCGGCGGCGGTAAAGAAGATCGACATCAGCACGCCGCTGGAACCCCCCATCACCACGGTCAGACGTTCACCGATCAGGGCGAACAGGGTCGCGAGATCGCCCAGCGGCAGCTGCTGGCGCCGCAGCAGGTCGGCAATATCGCGCGCGCCTGCGGCAAAGGTGGAGCCGGTATCGCCATCGCCGACTTTGGCATCCAGCGCATTCAGGTGCGTCTCCAGGTCAGACAGGGTACTGGTTATCCGCCCGACATAGCCCGCCACGTCGTGATTGTCCGAAGGCTGGAACGCCACGCGGGTGCTACGCAGAGAAGAGGGCATCACCTCGATGGCCCGCGGCTGTACCGGCGCCTGCCAGCTGGCTGTTTCCACAGCGGAAAGCAGCGCCTTTTCAATGCTCTCCTCCAGTACGATGGCGGTTATCGAGAAACCTTTCATATCCAGCGCCGTCACCAGCGACGCCGGGCCAATCAGCCAGTCGATCCGCTGATGGAGCGGCGTGTCGGCCAGCTCACGGGTCAGAATCGCCATTTCCGCCACCGACACGCCGCCGAGGTTGTTAAGCATCACCGCCAGGCGGCCGGTTTGCGGCAGGGCGGCGGTCAGTTTCTCCACCATCAGGCGGACAATCTGCGCGCTGTTCTGAGTGGCGATGACCGAGGCGCCGGGTTCACCATGGATGCCCATGCCCAGTTCTGCCCGATCGGGATGGTGGCGTGGCGCCGTTTCAGCCTCCTGCGGCAGATGACAACTGGAGAGCGCGAGGCCCAGCGTGCGGGTCTTGTCCGCCGCATACCGGGCTTCGCGCAGCACGGTGGCAAGATTGTAGCCACGTTCGGCAAAATAACCGGCCACTTTATGCACCAGGATAGTCCCGGCAATCCCGCGCGGATGCTTGTTATCCGGCAACGAAATATCGTCGCCGACAATCAGCATTTCGACGTTGTAACCCAGGCGACGTGCTTTCTCTGCGGCGAGACCAAAGTTAAGGCGATCGCCGGTATAGTTTTTGACAATCAGCAGACAGCCCGCTTCGCCGGTCACCGCCTGAATGGCGGTCAGCACCGCATCCACGCTCGGGGAAGCAAAAATATCGCCGCACACCGCGGCGGTGAGCATCCCTTTGCCGATAAACCCGACGTGGGCCGGCTCATGGCCGGAGCCGCCGCCGGAGATGACGGCGACGTTGCTTTTGTTGAGATCGCGACGAACGACCACGCGAATCGCCGGGTCGCTCTCCAGACGCGCCAGGTTGTTCCACGGGCTGGCAACGATCGTTCCTTCAATAACATCGTCGACGAGGCGGGTGCGCTGATTAAAAAAGAATTGAGACATAACGGTTCCTGGTGGTTGAGCGAAAACAGAATCCCCGGAGGCGGAGCCTCCGGCGTGAAGAATGGCGTACAGAGAGTGACAAATGGGCAGCTACGTGCGGATAACGCGTTTTCCGGCGACATCCAGGGTAAGGGATTCACCATCGCCTATCTGCTGCAGAGCGTCTCCCTGCTGACACAGGCAGACGATCCCGGCCTGACGGGCGATGATCGCGCCATGGGATGCCTCGCTCCCTTCCCGCAGACAAATCCCCTTGACCAGGCGAGGATCCAGCTGCAAGACAGTGGAAGGAAAGAGATCGTCGGCGATGATAATCGTCGGCTCATGCACCGCCAGCGGCTCTTCGCTGCTGCCTTGCAGATGGCGCAAAGTCCGGTGAAGCAGATCGTCGATATCAATATAGCGCGCCTGCAGATAGGCATCGTTCAACTGGCGGTACTGCTGGCTGAGATCGGCCAGCACCTGATACCACGCCCACTCCGCATTGCATTGTTCCTGGCGCAGGATATCGCAGGCGGCTTCATAGAGATCCGGGTCGTCGAGCAGCGTGTGGTGGCCGGAGAAAATGGCCGCGATATCGGCAGAATAGCGCTCTTCCGCCAGAGTGGTCAGCGCATTGAGATCGTCCAGCGTCTGGCCGATCGCCTGCTGCAGGCGCCGCTGTTCGTTGGCGATGTCGGCGCCGGTTTGTTGGACTGGCCGGGGGGCAGGCAGCGGATAGCGGAGCGCTTTGCCCTGAACGCGCGCGGCGGTCGGGGCAAAGAGCGCTGGCGCGGCGTCCGGCTGCTCGCCAAAGTTCTCCGCCGCCAGCGCCTGAAATGCCGCCAGCGCCGCTTCGGCATCTGGCCCGCGGGCCAGCAGCCTTAATGTATCGTTGCAGCGTACCTGCAACAGGGCAATCTGGTTAATGCTGTCCGGTGAGACGCATTTGCCGCCTTTCTCCAGCACCAGATCGGCATTGAATCCGGATAACGCGGCCACCAGCCGCGATGCCGGACGAACGTGTAAGCCGTTATGGTTTTTAATGACCACGGAGACGGACTCGCCGCTCAGATCGTCGGCCAGCGGCGTGGCCTCGGGGCCGTTCTGTGCGAGCGATGGTAACCCCAGCTGTACGCGCTTAGCTTCCAGGGCGTTCATGGCGTCGGCGATCACTTTATCGATATCCGATCCGGTGGCGGCGCTGACCGTTGCCGCCAGAGTGCCTTCGACCAGCGGCGCGGCGCACAGGCGAACCTTCGCCGCGATCGCCGGATCGAGGAGATCTAACGCGGTTTCCGCGCTGAGCAGGGCGCTGCCGATATCCATCATCACCAGCACGTGGTCGGTATCGGCGACGGATTCAATGGCCTCCATCACCTTAATGGGATCGGTGCCGATCGGGTTTTCAGGATCGTCAATACCTGCGGCGATCGCCAGCTTACAGCCGTCGCCAGTTAACATCTGCCGGGCCAGTTCTCCGACACCTTCGCCCAGTCGGGCGCTATGAGAAACAATCACCAGGTTTACCATCGCGTTATCCTTACTCTTTGGCTGCGGCAGCCAGCTCCTGAATCATGAACATCACCGAGGTTGCGCCCGGATCCTGATGCCCGATGCTGCGTTCGCCGAGGTAGCTGGCGCGGCCTTTGCGGGCCTGCATGGTGATGGTAGAGCGGGCGGCTTCCTCTGCTTGTGTCGCGGCGGCATCCAGCGCGTGCTGAACCGACAGGTGCTGTTCGCTGGACTGGCGCAGTGACTCGACGACCGGTAGCCAGACGTCGCACATGGTTTTATCTCCGGGTTCCGCTTTCCCCCGGTTGACCACGCCGTCCGCCCCTTCGCGCATCATCTGGTACAGCTCTTCGAGGGTCAGACTCTGGTGAGCCTGCGTCACCTGGGCTGCGCGAATAAAGAAGGTGCCGAACAGCGGGCCGCTGGCACCGCCGACGTTGGAGAGCAGCGTCATTCCGGTGTTCTTAAGAATAAAACCGATATCTTTATCGGCAATGGACGGCAGTTTTTCCACCACCTTGCTGAAGCCGCGATACATATTCAGACCGTGGTCGGCATCGCCAATCTCTTTATCCAGGCCGGTCAGAAAATCTTTCTCTTTGGTAAAAATGTCGCCGCAGCGATAGAGCCAGTTAACGATTTGCGTTCTGTTCAGTGACATGTCGTGCTCCTTAATGGCCCCAGTTCAGCGCCGGGGTATGAACGGGGGCGTCCCATAACGCCAGCGTGTCGTCATCGACTTTCAGTAGCGTGAGGGAGAAACCCACCATATCCAGCGAGGTGCAGTAGCTGCCGATGAGGTTGCGCTCGATGGTGATGCCACTCTCCTCGCAGCGCGTGGCCAGACGGTTGTATACGCCGTACAGTTCCGACAGCGGGGTGGCGCCAAGGTTATTGACCAGCGCGATGACGCGGTCGCCCTTCTGTAGCGCCTGTTTGCTTTGCGTGACGTCCTGCCAGCTTCCTTTGACGGTATCCCACTGACGCAGCGTGCGGCTGTAGGTGCCGTTCTCCAGCAGGGTGTCGAACATCTCATCAACGGTGCGGTCAAGAGAGCTGAAGGGGCGACGATTGATACCCGGCTCGCCGTGGATCCCGACGCCGAATTCCATCTCATTATCCTGTAATTCAAACGATGGCTGTCCGGCGGCCGGCACGGTACAGGCGCCTAGCGCCACCCCGATGGAGTGGCCGAGGTTGTTAAGCTTGCGACCCAGCTCAGCGCAGGCTTCCAGTGAATCGCCGCGTTCGGCGGCCGCGCCGACCAGCTTCTCAATCAGGACGGTGTTGGCGACGCCGCGGCGTCCGGCGGTGTAGAGGCTGTCTTTGACCGCCACGTCGTCATCGATGACGACGGTGGTCACCTTAACGCCGCTTTCGTGCAGTAGTTCGGTCGCGGTTTCGAAATTGAGGATATCCCCGGTGTAGTTTTTGATGATCAGCAGCACGCCTTCGCCGCCGTCGATATTCATCGCGCACTCGAACATTTTATCCGGGGTCGGGGAGGTGAAAATCTCGCCCGGACAGGCGCCGGCAAGCATACCTTTGCCAATATAGCCGCAGTGCATCGGCTCGTGTCCGCTGCCGCCGCCGGAGAGCAGTGCCACTTTCCCGGCAACCGGCGCATCGGCGCGGGTGACATACACCGGGTCCTGATGCAGCGTCAATTCAGGATGGGCTCTGGCGAGGCCAAGCAGTTGTTCACTCAGTACATCTTCGACACGGTTAATCAATTTTTTCATTATTTATGCTCCGTCGGAGTGATGCGATGCGGCCTCTCTACCCGCGGAGGCGGTCATCGTGTAGGGGTATCGTCTGGCGTGAAGAACGACCCGGCGACGTTATGATTCTGGCTGAGTTAACGGAAAAAAAAATGTCGCGAAAACGAGTTTCATAACGGAACGTGGTTATTTATTTTTGTTCCGTTATGAAACGTTATCGCCGATGAAAAGAGAAAAATGCGAGCTAAGGCTGTTTTTTCGCCCTGCGTTCTTCTGCGGTAGCCGGGGCAACGGATCCTTTTTTGATTTGTTTTCTGCTGTCAGGGGCAACAGTGTTGGCAGATTATCCGTTTTTTTGTGTAGCATGACGGCGAATGGACGGATCGGGATCGCAATCCCGGCGTTTTACGGCAATTGATGTTCCAATATGGAACGGTAAAAAATATTCTCTGTTTCATATCAGAACAAAAACGGGAAAAATTTTTTTGTTCACCGCTCGCCCTACAGTGTTTGCATCGCTCAGGCCACGATCCCGTTTCTGCCATCAACCGCAGGCTGAACAGGATGACGCCAGGGCTCATCATGTAAAACATGCACTTATTTGAGGGTGAAAGGAATGCTAAAAGTTATTCAATCTCCGGCCAAATATCTTCAGGGTCCTGACGCATCCACGCTTTTTGGTCAGTATGCCAAAAATCTGGCGGACAGTTTTTTTGTGATTGCCGATGACTTCGTGATGAAGCTGGCGGGGGACAAAGTACTCAATGGTTTGCATAACCACGGTTTAAGCTGCCACGCGGCCCGTTTTAACGGTGAATGCAGCCACGCGGAGATCAACCGTCTGATTGCCATTCTGCAGCAGCACGGCTGCCGCGGCGTGGTAGGGATTGGCGGCGGGAAGACGCTCGATACCGCTAAAGCCATTGGCTTCTACCAGAAGCTGCCGGTGGTGGTGATCCCGACGATTGCCTCTACCGATGCGCCAACCAGCGCGCTGTCGGTTATCTACACCGAAGCCGGTGAGTTTGAAGAGTATCTGATCTATCCGAAAAACCCGGATATGGTGGTGATGGATACGGCAATTATTGCCAAAGCGCCGGTGCGCCTGCTGGTGGCCGGGATGGGCGATGCGCTCTCGACCTGGTTTGAAGCGAAGGCCTGCTTTGATGCCAGAGCGACCAGTATGGCCGGCGGACAGTCCACGGCGGCGGCGTTGAGCCTCGCCCGCCTGTGCTATGATACGCTGCTGGCCGAAGGCGAAAAAGCGCGCCTGGCAGCGCAGGCTGGCGTAGTGACGGATGCGCTGGAGCGCATTGTCGAAGCCAATACCTACCTCAGCGGAATTGGCTTTGAAAGCAGCGGGCTTGCCGCGGCGCACGCCATTCATAACGGCTTCACTATTCTGGAAGAGTGCCATCATCTGTACCACGGCGAAAAAGTGGCGTTTGGCACCCTGGCGCAGCTGGTGCTGCAAAACAGCCCGATGGAAGAGATTGAAACGGTGCTGGGTTTCTGCCAGAAAGTCGGTCTGCCGGTGACCCTGGCGCAAATGGGCGTCAAAGAGGGCATTGAAGGGAAAATTCAGGCGGTAGCGCAAGCGACCTGCGCGGAAGGTGAAACGATCCATAACATGCCATTCCCGGTGACGGCAGACAGCGTTTACGCCGCGATCCTGACGGCCGATTTGCTCGGTCAGCAGTGGCTGGCGCGTTAACGTCTCGCTGACCTGCTTTTGCAGGGTGAAGCGTATTCTCCCCTCCGACAGTCTCTGCCGGAGGGGTTATCTATTTTAAACAGCGGAAAAGGAAATGGCGGCGCAGACTCAGGACTCCGGAAAAACAGTATCTTCCGTTATCAGTCAGTCATGGCAGCGTTGCAGCCGGTTTATGCCAAGGGAGACCTGGCAGGCGCCGCATCAGGCGCAGGGGCTGACCTTCGAATCGATCTGCCGACGTAAAACCGCGCTGCTGACCATCGGCCAGGCCGCGCTGGAAGATGCCTGGGAGTTTATGGATAGCCGACCCTGCGCGTTGTTTATCCTCGATGAGTCCGCCTGTATTCTCAGTCGCTGCGGCGATCCGCAGACGCTGGCGCAGCTCGCCGAACTCGGTTTTCTTGACGGCAGCTACTGCGCGGAAAGCATTATCGGCAGCTGCGCGCTCTCGCTGGCCTCGATGCTGGGGCAACCGGTGAAAACCACCGGCGATCAACACTTTAAACAGGCCCTGCACGGGTGGTCATTTAGCTCCACGCCGGTGTTTGATAACCACGGTCGCCTGTTTGGCTCCATCTCGCTGTGCTGTTTGATAGAACAGCAGGCCTCCTCTGATTTGTCTCTGACGCTGGCTATCGCCCGGGAGGTGGGCAACTCGCTGTTGACCGACAGCCTGCTGGCCGAATCTAACCGCCATCTCAACCAGATGTATGGCCTGCTGGAGAGTATGGATGACGGCGTGATGGCGTGGAATGAGCAGGGGGTATTGCAGTTTCTTAATGTGCAGGCCGCGACGCTCTTGCATCTTGATGCCCAGACCAGCCAGGGGAAAAATATTAATGAACTGGTGACGCTGCCGGCGCTGCTGCGCCGGGCCATTAAGCACGCGCGCGCGCTGAACCATGCGGAAGTGACGTTTGAGAGCCAGCATCAGTTTATCGATGCCGTGATTACCCTCAAGCCCATCGTCGAAGAGCAGGGCAACAGCTTTATTTTACTGCTCCACCCGGTAGAGCAGATGCGCCAGCTGATGACCAGCCAGTTAGGGAAAGTGAGCCACACGTTTGCGCAGATGTCCTCGGACGATCCGGAAACGCGACGGCTGATTCATTTTGGCCGTCAGGCGGCGCGGGGCGGTTTTCCGGTCCTGCTCTGTGGGGAAGAAGGGGTGGGTAAGGAGCTGGTCGCCCAGGCCATTCATAATGAAAGCGAACGGGCGGGCGGCCCTTATATTGCCGTCAACTGTCAGCTGTATGCCGACAGCGTGCTGGGGCAGGATTTTATGGGCAGCGCGCCCACCGATGACGAAAACGGGCGTCTGAGCCGCCTGGAGCTGGCCAGCGGCGGCACTCTGTTTCTGGAAAAAATAGAGTACCTGGCGCCGGAGCTGCAGTCCGCGCTGCTGCAGGTGATTAAGCAAGGGGTATTAACCCGCCTCGATGCCCGGCGCCTGATCCCGGTGGACGTTAAGGTGATTGCCACCACCACCGTTGATCTGGCTAATCTGGTGGAGCAGAACCGCTTTAGTCGCCAGCTCTATTACGCGCTGCACTCGTTTGAGATCGTCATTCCGCCGCTGAGGTCGCGGCGCAACAGCATTTCCTCGCTGGTGCACAACCGCCTGCGTAGCCTGGAGAAACGCTTTTCATCACGCCTGAAAGTGGACGACGATGCCCTGGCGCAGCTGGTGAACTACTCCTGGCCGGGCAATGATTTTGAGTTAAACAGCATTATTGAAAATATCGCCATCAGCAGCGATAACGGCCATATCCGCCTGAGCAATCTGCCGGAATATCTCTTCTCCGAGCGGCCGGGCGGCGATACCGCCTCGTCCCTGTTACCCGCCAGCCTGACCTTCAGCGCCATTGAAAAAGAGGCCATTATCCATGCCGCCCGCGTCACCAGCGGCCGGGTGCAGGAGATGTCCCATCTGCTCAATATCGGGCGCACGACGCTGTGGCGCAAAATGAAGCAGTACGATATCGATGCCAGCCAGTTCAAGCGCAAAAACCACGACTAGTTTGCTGCTTTCCTGCGCTCTCCGCAATTTGGCGGGCGCAATTGCTGTTTTTTCCCGAGCTAAGCGGGGATTTGCTGTTGGTCACCGATGACGGGGCGGTTTATGCGGGCTGCGCCGGACTTATTGGGCAGAAAAACGCCATGCAAACGTTTGACTGAGGTCTGAATCAAAGAAAGGCAACGATCTCTTTGATATCCCCGCAGACTTGGGTCCATATTATAAACATGTTCATCACATGGTTAATTTTAAGGATAAGAGCATGCCAACAGCGATAGATAAAGCATTAGATTTTATTGGTGGAATGAACACATCGGCGTCGGCTCCGCATTCAATGGATGAAAGTACGGCTAAGGGCATTTTAAAATATCTCCATGAGTTAGGCGTTCCGGCTAGCGCCGAAGACGTGATCCTGCGAGGCGAACGGGAGGGATGGAATTCCGGGTTCACCAATAAAGTCGCTGGATGGGCGGAAAAAATCGCCGCTGGCAACCGTCTCGTAATTAAAAATCCAGAGTACTTCTCTTCCTATATGCGGGAGCAGCTCCGGGAGCTGGTGTAAGCGGCACGTTTTTAAAAAATGATTCTGAAGACGATATCCTGCAGGATGGTATAAAAAAGGAGCAACGTTGCTAACGTCGCTCCTTATATTTTTGCAGCCGATGAATATTCAGCATAATTTGAGATTGCCGCGCTAAGCGATGTATTTGCCGCTGGCTGAACATGATGCTGTATTTTTCACTTTATCCGCCATCATCTTCCGGCAACTTTAGCTTTTGAGCATATTCGCAAGTGGCATCGCCAACGGCCAGGTCGTGTCTACGACTGGGCAGGCCGGTTCCGTAACGTCAATCTGACTAAGATGGCTTTCAGTTTACAGCGGCGGACAGAATTCCGCCGCTGATGACGACGTTTGAGCAACAATACCTCTCCCGCTTTTCTGAATTGAGTGCGTTTTCTCGCACAGAACCGGCTGGCTGTCTGGCTGAAAGTCATGTGGAATGTATGTTGATTCATCCCTTCAGGGGGGAAAGTGAACATTGTGGTAACAGCCAGTCACGGCCGTTTTGGGTTGGCATCCCCGGTGAATGGCTAAAGCAAGTGCTGGCTATCTGCAACGAAAGTGTTCTGGTGAACCTTCAGGGTAAAAAACGAGATTTAAGTCTGAAGCCCAAACGGGACCTGGCTCAAATGCAATGCAAAGAAAAAGGACTTAGATAATTTCTTATCTAAGTCCTTGTTTTATCTGGTGGCCCCTGCTGGACTTGAACCAGCGACCAAGCGATTATGAGTCGCCTGCTCTAACCACTGAGCTAAGGGGCCGTGGCGAGGGATTATAAAGTAACTGGCAGACGCAATCCAGCGCAAAACGCACGGCTGCTGTTTTTATAAACAATGCATTTTCAATCCTTTATAATCGCCTTTTAGGTATTGAACGGGTGGAAAGATGATTAACGATATTCTGGCGCCGGACCTGCGGGTGGTCTTCTGCGGCATCAATCCGGGGAAGTCCTCTGCCCATACCGGTTTTCATTTCGCGCATCCGGGCAATCGCTTCTGGAAGGTGATTTATCAGGCCGGTTTTACCGACCGTCTGCTGAAGCCGGAAGAGGAGCTGCAGCTGCTCGATACGCGCTGCGGGATTACTATGCTGGTGGAGCGCCCGACGGTTCAGGCCAGCGAAGTCGCCTTGCAGGAGCTACGCAGCGGCGGGCGGGAGCTGGTGTTGAAAATTGAACAGTATCAGCCGCGGGCGCTGGCGATTCTCGGTAAACAGGCCTTTGAGAAAGCGTTTCAGGTGCGCGGCGCGCGCTGGGGCAAACAGCAGGTGACCATCGGCGATACGGAAGTGTGGGTGCTGCCAAACCCTAGCGGGTTGAACCGGGCGACGCTGGATAAGCTGGTGGAAGCGTATCGTGAACTGGATGATGCGCTGGCATCGCGAGGTCGATAGCCTGCGGTGAGTCGCGTCGCTGGCTCTCTCGGACGGCAACAGGGTGAATTGAAGACAAAAAAAAGCTCCCCGCAGGGAGCTTTTTTATTTCCGGCAACGATTAATCGTCGAGGAAGCTACGCAGCACTTCAGAACGGCTCGGGTGACGCAGCTTGCGCAGCGCCTTCGCTTCGATCTGACGGATACGTTCACGGGTAACGTCGAACTGTTTACCGACTTCTTCCAGCGTGTGGTCGGTATTCATATCGATACCGAAACGCATACGCAGGACCTTGGCTTCACGAGCGGTCAGGCCTGCCAGCACGTCGTGAGTGGCGGCACGCAGGCTTTCCGTGGTTGCGGAGTCCAGCGGCAGCTCGAGGGTGGTATCCTCGATGAAATCACCCAGATGCGAATCTTCATCGTCGCCGATCGGCGTTTCCATGGAGATAGGCTCTTTGGCAATTTTCAGCACTTTACGAATTTTATCTTCTGGCATCAGCATGCGTTCAGCCAGCTCTTCCGGCGTCGGCTCGCGACCCATTTCCTGCAGCATCTGGCGGGAGATACGGTTGAGTTTGTTGATAGTCTCAATCATATGCACCGGAATACGGATGGTGCGCGCCTGATCCGCGATAGAACGGGTGATGGCCTGACGGATCCACCAGGTTGCGTAGGTGGAGAACTTGTAGCCGCGACGATATTCGAACTTATCAACCGCTTTCATCAGACCAATGTTACCTTCCTGGATCAGATCCAGGAACTGCAGGCCACGGTTGGTGTATTTCTTGGCGATAGAGATAACCAGACGCAAGTTCGCTTCAACCATCTCTTTCTTCGCACGGCGGGCTTTGGCTTCACCGATGGACATACGACGGTTGATATCTTTAACCTGCTCGATAGTCAGGCCGGTCTCTTCTTCAATCTGCTGCAGCTTCTGCAGGCCGCGCTGAACGTCTTCTTTGACGTCGTGCAGTTTTTCAGACCACGGCTTGTTCATGGCGATCGCAGCGTTGAACCAGGTCTCGCTGGTTTCGTTGCCGGTGAACAGGGTGATGAAGTTCTTCTTCGGCATTTTGCACTGTTCGACGCACAGTTTCATGATGATGCGTTCCTGAGTACGGACGCGATCCATCATGCTACGCATGCTGCCGACCAGGTAATCGAACTGTTTCGGTACCAGGCGGAACTGTTTGAACACTTCGGACAGCTTGAGAATTTCTTCCTGCGCTGCGGCGTGGCTACGACCTTTCGCTTTGATGGTATCGCGGGTCAGCTCGTACTGCGTGCGCAGCTCAGCGAATTTCTCGCGCGCCAGCTCAGGGTCGATGCTGTTGTCGTCATCGCTGCTGTCGTCGTCTTCTTCTTCATCTTCGTCTTCGTCGTCATCCATCTCTTCCTGAGAGAGTTCAGAGCCGACGTGTGTCGCGGTTGGCGCCAGGTCTTCTTCGGCGTTAGGATCGACGAAACCGGTGATCAGATCGGACAGGCGCGCTTCTTCAGCTTCAACGCGGTCGTACTGCTCCAGCAGATAGGTAATGGCTTCCGGATATTCAGCAACGGAGCACTGAACCTGGTTGATCCCATCTTCAATACGTTTGGCGATGTCGATTTCGCCTTCACGCGTCAGCAGTTCTACGGTACCCATTTCGCGCATGTACATGCGCACCGGATCGGTTGTACGTCCGATTTCAGATTCAACACTGGACAACACCTGTGCAGCAGCTTCTTCTGCATCTTCGTCGGTGTTGTTGCTGTTTTCAGCCAGCAGCAGATCATCGGCATCCGGTGCTTCTTCCATCACCTGAATGCCCATGTCATTGATCATTTGGATGATGTCTTCGATCTGATCGGAGTCGACGATATCTTCCGGCAGATGGTCATTGACCTCGGCATAGGTCAGATAGCCTTGCTCCTTACCACGTTGGACAAGAAGCTTCAGCTGTGACTGCGGGTTTTGCTCCATAAGACGGTATCCACACTTAATTCGTTTGATTGGTGTCGACAGACAAACTGCCAACATTTAAAGCGAGGGCGTACTTATATTATTGCCGCTGCGCCTCAGCGCGGCTGTCGGGGGCTTCCCGAACGATATTCGGCACTTAAGCCGTGCAATTCATTTTTTTGCCAGCTCCTGACTGATGGTCCAGAGTTCCCGGCGTTCTTCACTGCTTAAACCGTGCGTGCGGTCGCGAGCTATCAACTCTTCTTGCCGCAGTTCGAGCAGTGAATCAAACATATGGTTGAGCGCGTCGGTGAAGGTTTTTTCCGCGATATCTTTATCTGCTATATCGTCCCACATCGACAGTTTTTCAAGGGTTGCGGCCTCATTTGTACCGCGATACTGTTCTAAAAGTTGCCCGGTGGTCAGACCTGGCTGAGACAAACAGGTTTTGACCAGTTCGCTGAACAGGCCAAGCCCGGGCATTTTGCGCTGATCCAGGCCCTCTAAAGGCGGAACCAGCGGCGCCAAATCCGGGTTTTGCACCAGCAGTCCTATCAGTATACGCATGGTCGTGCGTTTTAGCTGCGGCGCGGGGCGTGGAGCTCCACTTTCTGTCTGTTTTGGCATTAAACGTTCAAGCTGAGCGTCATCTAAAATCCCCAGCTTGTTGCCCAGCTCCTGACGCAAATAAATGCGCAGCGTTTCGCCCGGTACCTGGGTGATGAGCGGCAGCGCTAAGGTACTGAGCTGCGCGCGCCCGTCCGGGGTGCTCAAATCGACCTGCGGCAGCAGGCTGTTGAACAAAAACGTGGAGAGCGGCTGAGCCTGCTCCATCCGCGCTTCAAACGCCGCTTTCCCCTCTTTACGCACCAGCGTATCCGGGTCTTCGCCGTCGGGCAGAAACATAAAGCGTAGCTGACGACCATCGGTCATGTACGGCAGCGCCGTTTCCAGGGCCCGCCAGGCGGCATCGCGGCCAGCCCGGTCGCCGTCGTAACAGCAGATGACCTGATTGGTCGCCCGGAACAAAAGCTGAATATGGTCGGCGGTGGTCGAGGTCCCCAGCGACGCGACGGCGTAGTTGATGTCGTACTGCGCCAGTGCCACGACGTCCATATAGCCTTCGACAACCAGCAAACGCGGTGGTTCGGCGTTATCCTGCTGCGCTTCATACAGGCCGTACAGCTGACGGCCCTTATGGAAAATATCGGTTTCCGGAGAGTTAAGGTATTTCGGCAGGGCATCACCCAGCACGCGACCACCAAAACCAATCACCCGGCCTCGCTTATCGCGGATAGGGAACATCACCCGTTCGCGGAAGCGGTCGTAACTGCGCCCCTTATCGTTCGTCACCAGCATGCCGGCATCGATAAGCGACTGGCGGTTTTCTTGATTGCCGCCAAAACGTTTTAAGACGTTATCCCAACCGGGTGGGGCGTAGCCAATCGCGAAGCGCGCAATGACCTCGCTGCTTAAGCCACGTTTCGCCAGATACTGGCGCGCAGGGTCGGCGGCGGGTTGCAGCAGAGACTGTTGATAAAACGCATTCAGACCGTCCATCAATTGATAGAGACTTTGCCGCTGATGGCGCTCTATTTGACTCGGTCCGTTGCCTGCTTCGTATGGCACTTCGAGGTTGTGCATGGCGGCCAGCTCTTCGACCGTCTCCACGAACTCGAGTTTGTCGTAGTTCATCAGGAAGTCGACGGCGTTGCCGTGCGCACCGCAACCAAAGCAGTGATAAAACTGTTTTTCACCGTTGACGGTAAAAGAGGGGGTTTTTTCGTTATGGAATGGACAGCACGCGTGGTAGTTCTTGCCCTGCTTTTTGAGCTTTACCCGCGCGTCGATGAGATCGACGATGTCGGTGCGCGCCAGCAGATCATTGATAAATACGCGTGGGATTCGTCCAGCCATAGGCCCCGTAAACTATACACACGATCACCAGACGGCCTCAGCCTATGCTGAATACGTTCTTTCATGATGCGGTGTATCTGCTAATGCATAAACGAAAATAAGCCGCGCATTCCTTCCGGAAGCACGGCCTTACAACAACAACTCAGTCTGAATTGAGGGCGTTGGCCCTCAACAGATTAGTACAGACGAGTGCGGCGTGCGTTTTCGCGAGCCAGTTTCTTCGCGTGACGTTTCACTGCAGAAGCTTTAGCGCGCTTACGTTCGGTAGTCGGTTTTTCATAGAACTCACGACGACGAACTTCCGCCAGAACACCTGCTTTCTCACAGGAACGCTTGAAGCGACGCAGAGCTACGTCGAACGGCTCGTTTTCACGTACTTTAATTACCGGCATGTGCCTCTCACCTTTGATTAATTCGGTTTGCTGCTGGCATCAACGCCAGCTTATTTCAAAATGGTGCGGAATTTTACTGCAATTGCTGCTGCTTTGTAAAGCACCGCTGCCTTTTTTGAAAGGACTTTTATAAGGGTGAGGAGTATACACGAGGGTTGTTCCTGGGGCGAACAAAGTTTTATCTTCGCCGCCTGCAGGCCTTTCTGGCGCCGCATGGCGGGCAACGTGCGGCCGGGCGGGTTTTCGGGGCGCCCCGGTTGCCTCGCTGCGCCAACCAGGCACGCTGAGGGTATACATCAACCCGCATTGGTCCTAAACTGCGCGGTATTAGAGCGAGGTAAAACAAGACATGCGTGTACTGGGTATTGAAACATCCTGCGATGAAACCGGCATCGCCATTTATGACGACGAAAAAGGCCTGCTAGCCAATCAATTGTATAGTCAGGTGAAATTACATGCTGACTACGGCGGGGTGGTGCCTGAGCTGGCTTCGCGCGACCACGTGCGTAAAACCGTTCCGCTGATTCAGGCGGCGTTGAAAGAGGCCGGGCTGACGGCAAAAGAGATCGATGCCGTGGCCTATACCGCAGGTCCCGGCCTGGTCGGCGCGCTGCTGGTCGGCGCAACGGTAGGGCGGTCACTGGCGTTTGCCTGGAACGTGCCAGCGGTTCCGGTGCACCATATGGAAGGGCATCTGCTGGCGCCGATGCTGGAAGATAATCCCCCCGCATTCCCGTTTGTGGCGCTGCTGGTCTCTGGCGGCCATACCCAGCTGATTAGCGTCACCGGTATTGGTCAGTACGAGCTGCTCGGCGAGTCTATCGATGATGCGGCCGGAGAAGCGTTTGATAAAACCGCGAAGCTGCTGGGGCTCGATTATCCCGGCGGCCCGATGCTGTCTAAGATGGCGGCTCAGGGCAAAGAAGGACGATTTGTTTTCCCCCGTCCGATGACCGACCGTCCCGGTCTGGATTTCAGCTTCTCCGGCCTGAAAACCTTTGCGGCTAACACCATTCGCAATAACGATGACGATGAGCAGACCCGTGCAGATATCGCCCGCGCGTTTGAAGATGCGGTGGTGGATACGCTGATGATTAAGTGTCGTCGCGCGCTGGAGCAGACCGGCTTTAAACGCCTGGTGATGGCCGGTGGCGTGAGCGCCAACCGCACGCTGCGCGCGAAGCTGGCGGAGATGATGGCAAAGCGTGGCGGCGAAGTGTTCTATGCGCGTCCGGAGTTCTGCACCGATAACGGCGCGATGATCGCCTATGCCGGGATGGTTCGCCTGCGTACCGGCGCTAAGCCGGATCTCGGCGTGACCGTCCGTCCGCGCTGGCCGCTCGCTGAACTGCCGGCGGCGTAATCTGCATCACAGGCCGACATTCTGTCGGCCTGCCTTTCTGCTTTACTCCATACTTTTACACAGCGAGCAAATCGCGCCCTGATGTTTGTGCGAGTGCATGACGTCCGGACGTTCGTACTCTTCTTCACAGCTGACGCACTGGTAAACGGTGATGGACGCATTGCCCTGCGCGTCGTAGCGCGGCTCGCTAATCCCGTCATCGTACTGCTTGATGTAGTAGCGCCCGCCGGTGAGGATACCCATCAGCGGTGTCATCACCAGCGCCACGACCAGCGCAATCAGCGGCGAGAAGGGCGCCAGCGTGGCGCCGAGCAGACCGAAGAAGGCGCAGATGGAGAGCCCGGCCGCCAGAGCAAACGAAACCACGCCCACCGGGTTAACGTTATAGATCATTCCGCGACGATATTCTGGCTGCGCCGGGGCGAGCCTGAGCAGGCCTTTGTTGACGGTGATATCGGTGGCAACCACCACCACCCAGGCAATGGCAAAGTTAGAGTAGAAACCAAGAATCCACGACAGCGCGCTGAACATATCGCCCTCCATCAGCGCCAGCGCGATGGCGAGGTTGACGATGACGAAGATAATCCGCCCCGGATAGCGTTTGGTGGTGCGCGTCCAGGCGCTGGTCCACGCCAGCGAGCCAGAATAGGCGTTGGTGACGTTGATTTTAATCTGTGAAATGACCACCAGCACGACGGCCAGGGTTAACGCCAGCCAGCCGGGTACCAGGTTATCAAAGACGCTGACGAACTGCTGTACCGGTTCGGTATTGTGCACCGCCGGGAAGCGGGTCAGCAGATAGAAGCCGAGGAAGGCGCCGATGATCTGTTTAATTGCGCCTAAGATCACCCAGCCTGGGCCTGCGGAAAAGACCGCCAGCCACCAGCTTTTGCTGTTCTCTGCCGTTTTTGGCGGCATAAAGCGCAGGTAATCGATCTGCTCGCCGATCTGCATAATCAGCGACAGGCAGACGCCGGCGCCGAGCATAATGGCAGTTAAATCAACCTGCGCCGCGTTATTCTTGCCGGCGAAGTGCATAAAGCCGTCCACCAGCGCCGGGTCTTTGGCAATCAGCCAGGCCACCGGCACCACCATCAGCACCAGCCACAGCGGCGTGGTCCACACCTGCAGGCGGGTCAGTGCTTTCATACCGTAAACGACCAGCGGCAGCACCATCAGGGTGGCGATGAGATAGCCCATCCACAGCGGGATCCCTAATCCAACCAGCAGCCCCTGGGCCATAATCGAGCCTTCAAGGGCGAAGAAGATAAAGGTGAAGCCTGCGAAGATAATGCTGGTGATGACCGAACCAAAATAGCCGAATCCGGCGCTGCGGGTGATTAAGTCGAGATCGATGTTATAGCGGGCGGCGGTAATCGCCAGCGGGATCCCGGTGAGGAAGATCACCAGCGCCGCCAGCAGGATGGCGTAAATCGCGTTGGTGGTGCCCCATGCCATGCCGATGCTGGCGCCGATGGAGAAGTCCGCCAGATAGGCGATACCGCCCAGCGCGGTCACGGCGACGACGCCGGGTCCCCAGCGGCGGAAGCTCAGCGGAGCATAGCGGAGTGTATAGTCTTCCAGGGTTTCTCTGGAGCCGGATGTCCCGGTCTGGGCAGGTAACTCAGTTTTAATATCCAGTGATGACATAGTCATTCCTTAATGATCAGGCATGACAGGAATTAGCAAACCTTATGCCACTTCGTAGAACAGCTGCGGCGGGCGCTGGCGGGGCGGGGATGAATAAAGAGGGGGCAGGATGTGCACCATCCGGACGCAGGTGCGCCCGGATGGTGCAGGGACGCTTAGCGCAGCATGCCTTTGTCGACAAGGAAGGCGATGATGTTGTTCAGGCCATCGCCGCTTTTCAGGTTGGTAAAGGTCCACGGGCGGTCGCCGCGCATACGCATCGTATCGCGCTCCATCACCTCCAGCGATGCGCCCACATACGGTGCAAGGTCGGTTTTGTTGATCACCAGGAAGTCCGACTTCGTGATCCCCGGTCCGCCTTTGCGCGGGATCTTTTCCCCTTCCGCAACGTCAATGACGTAGATGGTCAGGTCCGCCAGCTCCGGACTGAAGGTGGCGCTCAGGTTATCGCCGCCGCTTTCAACGAAGATCAGATCGAGGTTGCCGAACTTTTCGCTCAGCGCTTCTACCGCCGCCAGGTTCATCGACGCGTCTTCGCGGATCGCGGTATGTGGACATCCGCCGGTTTCGACGCCGACGATGCGCTCCGGCGCCAGCGCGCCCGCTTCGGTGAGAATACGCTGATCTTCTTTGGTGTAGATGTCGTTGGTGACGACGGCTAACTGCCAGCTGTCACGCATGGCTTTACACAGCGCTTCCAGCAGGGCCGTTTTCCCGGAACCGACCGGGCCGCCGACGCCGACGCGCAGCGGGTGTTTGTAGTTATGCATACTCTCTCCTAGGAACGGAATAATCGGGAATACTGGGTTTCATGCCGGGCGGAAGCAATGGCGGCCAGCGGCGTGGATGAACCTATCGCGCTATCCGGCGCCGCAAGGGCGCAGGTCATATCCGCCGCGTAGCGATCGCACAGGCGTAAAATCAGCTGCTGGGCAGCCTGCTGGCCGAAAGGAACCAGCTTAACGCCGGCCATGACCGCGCTCTCGATCCAGCTGTAGCCAAGGCTCAGCGCCAGGTCGGGAAGTGCGATTTGCCAACGTACGCCGAGCCACGCCATGCCGGCGAGCTGACTTTGCCGACACAAAACGCGCCACGCCGGCGGGCAATCCGGCTGCCAGTCGGCCAGCAGGCGGGCAAAGGCCGCGCCGCGATTACGCTCTTCTTCACGCAGTTCGCGGGTCTCACGACAGGCGAGCAGCCAGGCGGTCCAGCGCTGTGCTGACGGCAGATCGTCGTTTTCGCATGCCCGATACAGCCGGGCGAACAGAGGAAGATCGACGGTAAAAAAGCTCTGTTCCATCTGCTGCAGCTGCCAGCGTTCAAAAGCGGCGGCATCGGGCACCCAGCCCGCTTCCACCGCCCACTCCAGCCCTTGCGACCAGCTATAGCCGCCGACCGGGAGGTTGCTGCTGGCCAGCTGCATCAACCGCAGGCGTTTTTCCGACGTTGGCATTTAGTGACTGTGCTCGTGATGATGATCGTGGCCATGATCGTGACTATGACCGTGGCTATGGCTATGGCCGTGGCTTTCGCTGGCGTAGGCGCCGGCTTCCGGTTCAAAAGGCAGATGGGCGAAAGTGACCTCCAGGCCGAACTGGCGCAGCATATCGTCCAGCACATGGTCGTGGTGATAGCGCAGCTCTCCGGGCATGATTTGCAGCGGAACGTGGCGGTTACCGAGGTGATAGCAGGCTTTCGCCAGCGTGAACTGATCGTCACAATGCACCACGGACACGCCTTCATCTGCGGCGATAATTTGCACAAATTCGCTGCCGTCTTCATTGCTGAGCACATCCCCACCGCGTAGCAGCAGGCCGCGCGGTAACAACAAACCGGCTTCGCGACCGTCGTTGAGGGTGACTTTGATACGACTTTTCACCCGTACATCGATCGGTAGCGTAAGGCTGGCGGTCAGTTTGCCAGGTGAATCCACTCGTTGGGTCAGATAGAGCATCCGGACTCCTTAAAACAGAAAATAACGTTGCGCCATCGGCAGGACATCTGCCGGTTCGCTGGTAATCAGCTCGCCATCGATACGCACTTCATAGGTTTGCGCGTCGACGGTGATATTGGGCTGCAGGCCGTTATGGATCATGTCGGTCTTTTGTACCGTCCGGCAGCCTTTCACTACCGCCGTGGCGCTCTGCAGATTCAGACGCTGCGCCACGCCGCTGTCGACCGCCGCCTGCGGCAGGAAGGTGAGGCGACAGTGATGGCGAGCGCTGCCCAGCGCGCCGAACATCGGGCGGTAGTGCACCGGCTGCGGCGTCGGAATCGAGGCGTTGATGTCGCCCATCGGTGCAATGGCGATCATCCCGCCCTTGATCACCGTGGCGGGCTTAACGCCGAAAAACGCCGGGGACCACAGCACGAGATCCGCCAGCTTGCCGACTTCAATCGATCCGACTTCATGGGCGATACCGTGGGTCAGCGCCGGATTAATGGTGTACTTGGCGATATAGCGCTTCACGCGGAAGTTGTCGTTATCGCCGCGTTCTTCCGCCAGCGGCCCGCGCTGGACCTTCATTCGATGCGCGACCTGCCAGGTACGCAGAACGACTTCGCCGACGCGGCCCATCGCCTGCGAATCAGACGATGTCAGCGAGAAGGCGCCGAGATCGTGCAGAACATCTTCTGCCGCGATGGTTTCCCGGCGGATACGCGATTCGGCAAACGCCACGTCTTCGGCGATATCCGGATCGAGATGGTGGCAGACCATCAGCATATCCAGATGTTCGTCGATGGTGTTGACGGTATAGGGCAGCGTCGGGTTGGTTGAAGAGGGCAAAATATTGGGGTGTGCGCAGGCGGTAATAATATCCGGCGCATGGCCGCCGCCGGCCCCTTCGGTATGAAACGTGTGGATGGTTCGCCCGGCGATCGCCGCCAGCGTATCTTCCACAAAGCCGGATTCGTTCAGGGTATCGCTGTGCAGCGCCACCTGAATATCCATTTCGTCGGCAACCGTCAGCGCGCAGTTGATGGCTGCCGGCGTGGCGCCCCAGTCTTCATGAATTTTCAGGCCGATAACGCCTGCCGCGACCTGTTCGCGTAGCGCGTCCGGGTTCGAGCCGTTGCCTTTGCCCAGCAGACCGATATTCACCGGCAGACTGTCTGCCGCCTGCAGCATCCGCGAGATGTACCACGGACCCGGCGTGCAGGTGGTGGCATGCGTCCCCGCGGCCGGGCCGGTGCCGCCGCCGACCATGGTGGTGACGCCGGAGACCAGCGCCTCTTCCGCCTGCTGCGGACAGATCCAGTGGATATGGGTATCGACGCCGCCGGCGGTGACTATTTTGCCTTCGGCGGCAATCACTTCCGTCGCCGCGCCAATGGGGATATTGACGCCAGTCTGGATATCGGGATTGCCCGCTTTGCCGATCGCCAGGATCCGCCCGTCTTTGATGCCGATATCGGCTTTAACGATCCCCCAGTGATCGACGATCAGCGCATTGGTCAGCACCAGATCGACACAGTCGTCAGCGAGCATTTGCCCCTGGCCCATACCGTCACGGATGACCTTGCCGCCGCCGAACTTGACCTCTTCGCCGTAGGTGGTGAGATCGTCTTCGACCTCGATCCACAGTTCGGTGTCCGCCAGGCGCACTTTATCGCCGGTGGTGGGGCCAAACATGTCGGCATAGGCCTGACGTGAAATATCACTCATTGTTTGCCTCCAGATTCCCCATCACCTCGCCGCGAAAGCCGTATACCGCGCGACGACCGGCGAGTGCGACCAGCTCCACTTCACGTTTTTGCCCCGGCTCAAAGCGGACCGCGGTGCCAGCGGCGATGTTCAGGCGGTAGCCGGTGGCCTGCGCCCGATCAAATTTCAGCGCCGGGTTGACCTCGGCAAAATGGTAATGCGAGCCAACCTGAATCGGCCGGTCGCCATGATTCTCAACGATAATGCTGTGGGTGGCGCGGCCAACGTTCAGAGCTATCTGGCCGGGTTGCACCTTGTATTCACCTGGGATCATCGCGAAACCTCAGATAATCGGGTTGTGGACGGTGACCAGCTTCGAGCCATCCGGGAAGGTGGCCTCGACCTGGATGTCGGGGATCATTTCGGGTACGCCTTCCATGACCTGCTCGCGGCTTAACACGTGGCGGCCTTCTTCCATCAGCGCCGCCACGCTTTTACCGTCGCGGGCGCCCTCCATAATAAAGGCGCTGATTAAGGCCACGGCTTCCGGGTAGTTCAGCTTCAGGCCGCGGGCCAGGCGACGTTCCGCCACCAGCGCGGCGGTAAACAACAGCAGCTTGTCTTTCTCTCTGGGGGTCAGTTCCATAGCGTTCTCTCAGGTCAACCAGATTCGGGGAAGGACCGGGGACTTTCCGGTCAGATGCGGGCGCATAAAGCGCCAGATATCACGCATCGCCCGCTGGCAAAGTAAGTTATCGTCACTTAAAAAGCGCACCGTCAGCAGGCCGTCAGTCAGCGTGGCGCCGGCATAATTTCCTAGCGTTGTGAGTCGTTCCCGCACGCCGTCAAGCAGGGCTTCGCTGGCGGGATAGAACAGCAGAGTACCGACCCACGGGTATTGCGCCACGCTGGCCAGACGCCCGTCGGCCAGGTGCAGGCGTTCGATCAGCAGCGGAGCATCATCCATCCATACTTCAAGACGGTTGCTGAGGGTGCCATGGCTAAAGTTTTCGCCGATGACCGGGCGGCCAAGGCACAGCAGATCCCAGGCCAGCAGCGTGCTGGAGGCGCAAAGATGAAAGGCGGTGTGCAGACTGGCCCGGGCGCCCGGAAAGAAAATAGCGTCCTGCGGCAGCCACTCCAGCGTCGAGCGTTCCGCCAGCGTCAGGCGCTGATGTAAATGGGCCTGCGCGCCGCTGCTGCGGTAAAATTTACTGGCGCCGGGCATGGTGATTAACGTGTGGCAGCCGCTATCGAGAGCGGCGCGAATCGTTAGCTCGTCGCCTCCAACGATCCCGCCCGGCGGGTGGAGTAAATAGAGATGACAGGTATCGTCTTCGGGGTAAAAGGGACGCTGGACGGTGAGCGGACCGACATGACGGGCGGAGGTGAGTACCGTTTTGCCGCCGCGATGTTGAAAATGAAGGTCCAGCGTAGCCTGCCAGCCTTTTTTATTCTCTGGTAACACGGTGCTGTGCAATGTTGTTACGCCCCTGCAAAATCAAGATAAAACAGCAGCGATGAGTATTGATCGGCGCGAAAGTATCTCGATCATATGAAAAGCTTATGAATTAAAAACAAGAAAACAGCCGCCTGAGCGGCGGCCGTTTAGCGAAAAGATTATTACGCCTGATAATCCTCGGCGTCAATGTCATAACCCGACGGTTCCCAGCGAATAGCGAGCAGCGACAGCAGGCCAATCAGCGGCGCGGCGGCGATAATCCAAAAGACCTGGGTATCCAGGGCCGCAACCAGCAGCGGGAAGAGGAACAGCGACAGGGTTGAGCTGCTGCGCATCAGGGTCTGATTCAGGCCAACGCCGACGCCGCGCAGTGAGGTCGGATAGCTCAACGAGGCAAAGGTCATGGTGTGGGCGCCGGGGCCAAACCCCTGGCCGAACAGGAACAGCGCCAGCATCGCCACGGCCGCGATGCCTTCGCCCGCGCCGTGCGGACGGCCGATCAGCGCCAGCCCCAGCAGTGCCGCCAGCTGGCAGCTGTAGCCCGCCAGCGACATCTTCCAGGCCCCTAAACGCGGCACCAGCCGAACCGCCAGCAGACCGCCGACAAAGGCGAAGAGCAGATTCAGCGCCAGCGAGATCACAATCGTGGTCAGCATCGACTGAACAAAGAAGCTGGAGATGATCACCGGCAGGCCGAAGGCGACGGCGTTATAGGCAAAGGAAGAGACCACCGACAGCAGCGTGGCGAGGGTGGTTCGCCGCAGATAGACGCCCTGGAACAGACGGAAATAGTTGCTCCACTGCGCTTTTTTCACCACCGGCGTCGGGTTATCCAGCGCGTCCTGCGCCACGTGGGCGTTGATGTTATAGGCCTTGCGGAGAATGGCGGCGGCGTCGCGCAGGTTGCCCTGATTGGCGGCCCACACCGGTGATTCGCTCATATAGCGGCTGCGAATGGCGATAATCACCAGCGCAGGTACCGCGCCGAAGCCCAGAATCAGCCGCCACAGCCAGTCGCTGTGGCTTTCTGGCAGCACGGCGTAGAACAAGAGCACCAGCAGATACGAGATGCTGATGGCGGCATACCACGTCGGGCACCACATGGCGACGCTGGCCGCTTTGTTGCCCGGCCCCTTAAGCTTTGAGAACTCGCTCAGGAAGGCCATCGCCACCGGCAGATCGATACCGACGCCGAGGCCCATGACAAAACGGGCGCCGGTCAGCACATATTCGTTGGGGGCCAGCGCGCAGGCGATCGCGGCCACCACAAAAAACAGCATATCGGCCATAAAGACGCGGTAGCGGCCGATTTTATCCGTCAGGTAGCCGCCCAGCAGCGCGCCGACGATTGCCCCGAAGGTGATGGCCGACGCCACCATTCCGGTACCGGCAGGGGTCAGATTGAACTCGCGGGTAATATCTTTCAGGCCGAAGGCCAGGGAGCCCAGATCGTAGGCATCAAGAAAAATACCGCCGAGGGCGATACCCATGACGATACGCGCATTATTGCGCCCGCTGCTGCGACCGGATCCGCGTTGATTACGTCTGTCATGATGTTGTTCTGTGCTGTTTTATAAAGGATTCAGAGTAAACATCGTGGCAGGCAGGGATAAATTATTTTTGGTTATAAGACATAGCTAAGTGATTGTTGTGAAATGATTATCTTTTGCTGAGCGGTGGGTTCAGAATGATTGGCTGCCAAAAAGGGCAATTCAGAGAGAATGTCGGGATAAAGGGGGCCCGGCGTGAGCCACCGGGCGCAAGATTATTTCTGCTCAGGCGTTTTTTTGTTCTTTTTCAGCCGGGACCAGATTTTGGTTTCCTGGCGGCGCCACAGACGCTGAATATTGTCGTGATGGCGCAGCAGAATCAGGCAGGAGAGCATAGAGACCGGGAAGGTATACTGCGGTTTGAACCACCAGACGTAGAAGGGGGCAATCAGCGCGCTGACAATAGCCCCCAGCGACGAATAGCCGCTGAGCAGGATGGTCAGCAGCCAGGTACCCGCCATCACGCCGGTCAAATCCCAGCCGATGGGGGCGATTGCGCCGAAAGCGGTCGCCACGCCTTTACCACCGCGGAAGTTAAAGAATACCGGCCAGATATGGCCTACGCAGGCCGCAATGGCGACCAGGCCCAGCCAGAAAGGCGTCAGGCCGAGCGCCCAGGCACCCCAGACGGGCAGCATGCCTTTGAGCACATCAAAAATAAGAACCGTTACGGCTGCTCCCTTGCCGCCAATTCGTAGTACGTTTGTCGCCCCAGGATTGCCGGAACCGCTATCGCGAGGGTCGGGCAGGCCAGCGAGACGACACACCAGAATGGCGCTGGAAATTGAGCCGCAGAGGTAGGCAAGGATAACCAGTCCAGGCGCGATTGCACTCATCAGCTGTTCCATTTTGAAAATGTCATTTTGTCCCCGCTCTCCTTCGCGTCGCTGATGCGCTGGCGCACTTCTTTCGTGCCGTCATCGGAGCGTGCATTGAGCCAGAACGCTTGCTGCGCCGCTGCTTTCCTGCAATGCGAATTATTTAGGGGATGTCTTTGCATCTGTGGATAATACGCATAATTCGCCGGAAGTGGTATCCGGTTTAGCCAAAAAGCAGGCAGGTCGTGATGGATATTGTATTTATAGAGCAACTTTCGGTAATCACCACTATCGGTGTTTACGACTGGGAACAAACCATTGAACAGAAGCTGGTGTTCGATATCGAAATGGCGTGGGACAACCGCAAAGCGGCAAGCAGTGATGATGTCAATGATTGCCTCAGCTATGCTGATATCAGCGAGCTGGTTATTGGTCACGTTGAAGGCGGGCGTTTTGCGCTGGTTGAACGCGTCGCGGAAGAGATTGCCGATCTGCTGCTGGAAAAATTTCCCTCGCCGTGGGTGCGGATTAAAGTCAGCAAACCGGGCGCCGTTGCCCGGGCGGCAAACGTGGGCGTGATTATCGAGCGCAGTCGGACGTAGCCTTAATCTGAAACAAAACTTTTCAGGTCATACTCGTTAAACAAATTGAGTTTATACCGGTCACAGGATCCGGCTATCGGGATATTTAATTGCCGCTCAGGGTCAGGACAGCACTCGAAATTTACGCGTACTCCGTGTACGCTCCGGTTTCCTGCGCCGTCCGTCTCCAGACTGGCCGCATCAATATCACCTGATGGAATGGTTCAGCGTATCTGGTTTTTTCATTTTACTTTTAAAGGGTTTATTGGATGAGCGATATACACTCGCTGCTGGTGGCGGCAATATTGGGTGTGGTTGAAGGGTTAACGGAATTTTTACCTGTTTCCAGTACTGGCCATATGATTATTGTCGGCCATCTTCTGGGTTTTGAAGGCGAGACGGCAAATACTTTTGAGGTGGTCATTCAGTTAGGTTCTATTCTTGCTGTTGTCGTCATGTTCTGGCGTCGTCTGTTTGGTCTGATCGGTATTCATTTCGGTAAACCACCGGAACATGAAGGCCAGGGAAGCGGCCGTTTATCGCTGATTCATATTTTACTCGGGATGGTTCCGGCGGTGGTGCTGGGCCTGTTGTTCCACGATACCATCAAATCGTTGTTCAACCCGGTCAACGTCATGTATGCGCTGATCGTGGGTGGCTTGCTGCTGATCGCGGCGGAAGTGCTGAAGCCAAAACAGCCGCGTGCCGTCGGCATTGATGATATGACCTATCGTCAGGCATTTATCATCGGCTGCTTCCAGTGCCTGGCGCTGTGGCCCGGCTTCTCTCGCTCCGGTGCGACTATTTCCGGTGGGATGCTGATGGGCGTAAGCCGCTATGCGGCGTCAGAGTTCTCCTTCCTGCTGGCGGTGCCGATGATGATGGGGGCGACCGTGCTGGATGTGTATAAAAGCATCGGTTTCCTCAACGCCAGCGATATTCCGATGTTTGCCGTCGGCTTTATTATGGCGTTCATCGTGGCGCTGATCGCGATTAAAACCTTCCTGCAGCTGATTAAACGTATCTCGTTTATCCCGTTTGCCATCTACCGTTTTGTCGTCGCGGCAGTGGTTTACGTTATCTTCTTCTGAGTTTGAAGCGCCGGTAAAACCGGGCCCTCAGTCGCAAGGCTGAGGGCAGCGCTCTTCCTTCCACTTCGCGACGGCCAGAATGCGGCGCCGCGTCAGCTCCTCACGAATCTCCGGCCCTTTAAAGCCCTGAGCAACCACCTCTTTTGTAGAGACCGATTGGGCTATCTCCCAGGCTTCAAGCAGCAGGCGTCCCTGCGGATAATCGCGGGCTTCGAATCCGGTACGTCCGCGCACATCCGCTTCACTGGTTAAGGCGATTTGCATGACCCGGTGCGGTTTACGCCAGGCGTCGATATTATCAAACAGTTTGACCAGCGTTTTGGGCTGCAGTATCGGCAGGGTATGAATCAGGTCGTGGAATTCGGCGACCAGCTTCGCCAGATCGCGAATGTCGTTCGGTACGCGCAGACGGGCGCAAAGCTGCTCGACCAGCCTGACGCCTGCCGGGCCGTGGCCGTGGTGGCGCGGCCAGAGCGCTTTTGGCGTCAGCCCTTTGCCGAGATCGTGGCATAGCGTTGCAAAGCGAACGTCAATTTCCGGCGACAGCATTGCCGCCATCGTCAGGGTCATCAGCGTATGTACACCGGTGTCGATTTCCGGGTGCCATTTAGCCGGTGCCGGAACGCCGTACAGCGCGTCAATTTCCGGGAACAGCACGCCGAGCGCGTGGCAGTCGCGCAAGGTCTGGAAAAAGACCTGGGGATTACGGGTGCCAAGGGCGTTTTCCGTCTCCTTCCAGACGCGTTCCGGCGTCAGATGCGCCAGTTCGCCGGCGTCGGCCATAGCACGCATCAGCGCCATGGTTTCGTCGGCAATACGAAAGCCCAGGTGGGCATAGCGGGCGGCGAAGCGCGCCACGCGCAGAACGCGCAGCGGGTCTTCGCTGAAGGCGGGTGAGACGTGGCGCAGCAGGCGCAGACGCAAATCGGCCTGGCCGCCGTAGGGATCGATAATCAGGCCATCGGTATCTTGAGCCAGCGCATTGACCGTCAGATCGCGGCGCAGCAGATCCTGTTCCAGCGTGACGTCCGGGGCGGCATAGCAGGTAAAACCGGTGTAGCCGGAACCCGATTTACGCTCAGTACGTGCCAGAGCATACTCTTCCCGGCTTTTCGGGTGCAGAAATACGGGGAAATCGCGGCCTACCTGCTGGTAGCCCGCATCAAGCAACTGCTCAGGCGTGGCACCCACCACGACCCAATCTCTGTCTTTGACCGGTAGCCCTAATAACGCATCCCGAACTGCACCACCGACCAGATAAATCTTCACGCCTGACTCTCCCGTATCCACTTTGCTCAAGATGATACGTAAGTCTGGCAGAGAAGACGAATTAGTTCATCCACCGGTCTTTACGTTTACGGCTCGGGACCAGATGCGGCAGCACCAGACCGAGCAGCAGTCCGACGCCAAGCACGCCGCCGCCGTACATAAACCACTGCATGATAATGGTGCGCTGCTTATCATCCAGCTGCAGATTCGCGGCATTCACCTTTTTCTGGGCGACAACCAGCTCGTTTTTCAGCTTTTGGTTTTCGTCTTTCAGCGCGTTGATAACGGTATCGCTGCCGGCGACCTTTTTCTGCATGTCGGCGGTGCGCTGATTCCAGGTGGTGTCGATGTTATTCAGCTTGTCGGTCAGGGTTTTCACCTGATTTTCCAGATCCGGCACGCGGGTGCGCAGGCTGGGCTCGGTGCTCAGCTCTTTCAGCGGAATCCAGGCGGTACGGCCGTTGCCGTCGCGGATCTGGGCATAACCGGTGCTGTCATTGGTCTGCAGCAGAGAAACTTCTTCCCCGGCGTTAATGGTGCCCTGAAGACGATAATTATCGCCCGGCCCCGTGCGAACCCAGGTGTTCAGTTCATCAGAAACATAGCGTTTTTCTTCTGCATGAACCGCCGTGGCGGCGCTGAGCGCCAGCAAAGTAAAAGTGATAAGGCGTAATTTTGGCATCAGGTCATCGTTTGATCATAAAAAGTTGAACGATAGTAGTGGCATCGCCATAGCGACGCAAAGTTTTCTGCCACAATCGGAAACATCCGGGAGGTGGCCCGGCAAAATGCGCATTGCATGGAGAATCGCCGCAAAATACTATCTACTGACAAAAAATATCGGCGATAGTTCGCCGTATTTTCCCGGCAGCGCAAAGAAGCGGAAGAATTCAGTCATGGCTCAAGAAATCGAATTAAAATTTATCGTCTCCGACAGCGGCGTGGAAACATTGCGCCAGCACCTTAACGCGCTTAATGCCCAGCACACGCCTGCGGGTCAATTGCTCAATATTTACTATGAAACGGCGGATAACTGGCTGCGCCGTCACGATATGGGGCTGCGCATCCGTGGCGATCGCGGTCGGTATGAAATGACCCTGAAAATCGCCGGGCGCGTGGTGGGCGGATTGCATCAGCGTCCGGAATTCAACATCCCGCTGGAAAGCCCGGAACTGGCGCTGGAACGCCTTCCTGCCGAGGTCTGGCCGCAGGGCGAACTGCCCACGGAGCTGGCGCAAAACGTACAGCCGTTGTTCAGTACCGATTTTGAACGTGAGAAATGGGTGCTCAGCGAAGGAGAGAGTCAGATTGAAATCGCGCTCGATCGCGGGGAGGTGAAAACCCCTGAGCATCAGGAGGCGATTTGCGAGCTGGAGCTGGAACTGCTCTCTGGCAAGACGGAGGATGTGCTGGCGCTCGCCCGTCGTCTGCTGGAAACCGGCGTGCTGCGCCAGGGAAGTCTCAGCAAAGCGGCGCGCGGCTACCATCTTGCCCAGGGTAATGAAGCGCGCCCGGTGCAGCCATTCGGCGTTCTGCAGGTGGCGCCAAAAGCCAGCGTAGAACAGGGGCTGGAGGCGTCGCTGGAAAACGCGCTGGCGCACTGGCTCTATCATGATGAGGTCTGGAGCCGCGGTAATCCGATGGCAAAAGGAGAAATCCTCCGCGCCATCGCCCGGGTACGTCATGCGCTGGTGCTGTTTGGCGGCATCGTGCCGCGTAAGGCCACCGCGCAGTTGCGCGAACAGCTCGCTGAAGCGGAAGCTGTCCTGACGGAGGCCGGCAAGGATCCGTCGGCGCTGTTCAGCATTGCCGCAGTCGGCGCGAAGCTCGCCTTGACCGAATGGCTGGTGAGCCGCAGCTGGCGCGCCTTTTTAAATGAGAACGCGCAGAAGAAGATCGCCGGCTCTTTTAAACGTTTCGCCGATATCCAGCTTTCACGGGCGGCGGCGGAGTTAAAAAATGCGTTTCAGCAGACGCTGGGGGACGATTACGACGGCCAGCTGCCGCGTCTGGCCCGCGACATTGACTGTATTCAGCTGCTTGCCGGCGCCTATGCCGATGCTGCTGCCTCCTGGCTGGAGAACTGGCTGGAGGTCCGTCGTGCTATTGAGCACAAAGATCGTAGCGTCATTGAATATTTCCGCCGCCAGGCGCTGGCCGCGGAGCCATTCTGGCTGCATAGTGGAAAACGATAATTTCAGGCCAGGGAGACCCCTATAATGCCGCTTTCTTCACAGTTACAGCAGCACTGGCAGACGGTTGTAGACCGACTGCCGGCGGATTTTCCATTATCCACACTAAGTCCGCAGGCGCAGTCGGTGATGGCGTTCAGCGATTTCGTCCAGCAGAGTCTGGTGGCGCAGCCGCAGTGGCTGGCCGAGCTTGAAAACTCGCCCCCCGAGGCGCAGGAGTGGCGTCACTATGCCGACTGGCTACAGGCCGCCCTGGCCGGGGTCAACGACGAAGCGGCGCTAATGCGTGAGCTGCGCCTGTTTCGCCGCCGGATCATGGTGCGCATCGCCTGGGCACAGGCGCTGTCGCTGGTCAGTGAAGAGAGCAGTTTGCAGCAGCTAAGCGCGCTGGCGGAGACGCTGATTGTCGCCGCCCGCGACTGGCTATACAGCGCCTGCTGTAACGAGTGGGGAACCCCTTCCAGTGCCGAAGGTAAAGCGCAGCCGCTGCTGATCCTCGGGATGGGGAAACTGGGCGGAGGCGAACTCAATTTCTCGTCGGACATCGATCTGATTTTTGCCTGGCCAGAACATGGCTCAACCCGCGGCGGGCGCCGCGAGCTGGATAACGGACAGTTCTTTACCCGCCTCGGCCAGCGGCTGATTAAAGTTCTCGATCAGCCGACGCAGGATGGCTTTGTTTATCGCGTTGATATGCGCCTGCGTCCCTTCGGCGACAGCGGGCCGCTGGTGCTGAGCTTTGCCGCGCTGGAAGATTACTATCAGGAACAAGGGCGCGACTGGGAGCGCTACGCGATGGTCAAAGCGCGGATCATGGGCGATAACGAAGGCACCTACGCCAACGAACTGCGCGCCATGCTGCGGCCGTTCGTCTTCCGTCGCTACATCGACTTCAGCGTGATCCAGTCGCTGCGTAACATGAAGGGGATGATTGCCCGTGAAGTTCGTCGTCGCGGGCTGAAGGACAATATCAAGCTCGGTGCGGGCGGGATCCGCGAAATCGAATTTATCGTACAGGTCTTCCAGCTGATCCGCGGCGGACGCGAACCGGCGCTCCAGCTGCGGGCGCTGCTTCCGACGCTGGCGGCGATCGATGAGCTGCACCTGCTGCCGGAAGGCGATGCCGCCCGGTTGCGTGATGCCTACCTGTTCTTACGTCGCCTGGAAAACCTGCTGCAAAGCATCAATGACGAGCAGACGCAAACTCTGCCACAGGATGCGCTTAATCGCGCTCGCCTGGCGTGGGGGATGCATGTTGATGACTGGGAAACGCTGACCGCGCAGCTGGAAGAGAAAATGGCCAGCGTACGGCGGGTGTTCAACGAGCTGATTGGCGATGATGAAACGCAATCACCGGATGAGCAGCTGGAGGAGTACTGGCGCGAGCTGTGGCAGGATGCGCTGGAAGAGGATGACGCCAGCCCGGCGCTGGCCCATCTTGCGGATGACGACCGTCGCAGCGTGCTGGCGCTGATTGCCGATTTCCGTAAAGAGCTGGATAAACGCACTATCGGCCCGCGCGGGCGCCAGGTGCTGGATCAACTGATGCCGCATCTGCTCAGCGAGGTGTGCTCGCGGGCCGATGCGCCGGTGCCGTTGGCGCGGATTACGCCGCTGTTGACCGGTATCGTCACCCGAACCACCTATCTGGAATTGCTCAGCGAGTTTCCCGGCGCGTTGAAACATCTGATTAGCCTCTGCGCCGCCTCGCCGATGGTTGCCAGTCAGCTGGCGCGCCATCCGCTGCTGCTGGATGAACTGCTGGATCCCAATACCCTCTATCAACCGACGGCGACCGATGCCTATCGCGATGAGCTGCGCCAGTATCTGCTGCGCGTGCCGGAAGAGGACGAAGAGCAGCAGCTGGAGGCGCTGCGCCAGTTTAAGCAGGCACAGCTGCTGCATATTGCCGCTGCCGATATCGCCGGTACGCTGCCGGTGATGAAAGTGAGCGATCACTTAACCTGGTTGGCCGAAGCGATGATTGATGCGGTGGTCCAGCAGGCGTGGATGCAGATGGTGGCGCGTTATGGCCAGCCGACGCACCTGCATGACCGTCAGGGGCGTGGTTTTGCGGTCGTCGGCTACGGTAAACTGGGGGGCTGGGAGCTGGGCTACAGTTCTGACCTTGACCTGGTGTTCCTGCATGACTGTCCGATGGAGGTGATGACCGACGGGGAGCGCGAAATCGACGGGCGCCAGTTCTATCTGCGCCTGGCTCAGCGCATTATGCACCTCTTCAGCACCCGCACGTCCTCGGGGATTCTGTACGAAGTGGATGCTCGCTTACGTCCCTCCGGCGCCGCGGGTATGCTGGTCACCACGACCGATGCGTTTGCCGATTATCAGAAAAATGAAGCCTGGACCTGGGAACATCAGGCCCTGGTGCGCGCCCGCGTGGTCTATGGCGATCCTGAGCTGCAGGTGCGTTTTGATACTATCCGGCGCGATATTCTCAGCACCCCGCGTGAAGGGGAGACGCTGCAGACCGAAGTACGGGAAATGCGGGAGAAGATGCGCGCGCATCTCGGCAATAAGCACCGGGATCGCTTTGATATTAAAGCCGATGCCGGGGGCATTACCGACATTGAATTTATTACCCAGTATCTGGTCCTACGCTATGCGCACGATAAACCGAAGCTGACGCGCTGGTCTGATAACGTGCGCATTCTGGAACTGCTGGCGCAAAACGACATTATGGATGATGAAGAAGCGCGGGCGTTGACCCATGCGTACACCACGCTGCGCGATGCGCTGCATCATCTGGCCTTGCAGGAACAGCCGGGGAACGTCGCCCCGGACGCCTTTACCCATGAACGTCAGCAGGTGAGCGCCAACTGGCAGAAGTGGTTGATGGCTTAACTAAAAAACCGGGTGTGCTATTATCGCGCGCAAAGTTTGTATCTCGCAGGAGAGAGTCATGAAAGTAACGCTGCCGGAGTTTGAACGTGCAGGAGTGTTGGTGGTTGGCGATGTCATGCTGGACCGCTACTGGTATGGTCCCACCAGCCGTATTTCCCCCGAAGCCCCGGTACCGGTGGTCAAGGTGGAAAATATCGAAGAGCGTCCCGGCGGTGCGGCAAACGTGGCGATGAACATCGCCTCTCTCGGTGCGACTTCCCGTCTGGTCGGCCTGACCGGAATTGATGACGCCGCGCGTGCGCTCAGTAAGGCGCTGGCGGATGTCAACGTGAAGTGCGATTTCGTCTCCGTGCCGACTCACCCGACCATCACCAAGCTGCGCGTGCTGTCGCGCAACCAGCAGCTGATTCGCCTGGATTTCGAAGAGGGATTCTCCGGCGTCGATCCGCAGCCGATGCATGACCGTATTCAGCAGGCGCTGGGTACCATCGGGGCGCTGGTGTTGTCCGATTATGCAAAAGGCGCGCTGGCTAGCGTGCAGACCATGATTAAGCTGGCGCGCGATGCTGGCGTACCGGTGCTGATTGATCCGAAAGGCACCGATTTTGAACGCTATCGCGGCGCCACGCTGCTGACGCCGAACCTCTCCGAATTCGAAGCCGTAGCAGGCAAGTGCAAAGACGAAGCCGACATTGTCGAACGCGGCCTGAAAATTATTGCGGATTTCGAACTCTCCGCACTGTTGGTGACCCGCTCCGAGCAGGGGATGACGTTGTTGCAGCCGGGCCGTCCGCCGCTGCATATGCCGACTCAGGCGCAAGAAGTGTATGACGTCACCGGTGCCGGCGATACGGTGATTGGCGTGCTGGCGGCGACGCTCGCCTCCGGCAACACTCTGGAAGAGGCGTGCTACTTTGCCAACGCGGCGGCTGGCGTGGTGGTCGGCAAGCTGGGGACATCCACCGTGTCACCTATCGAGCTGGAAAACGCCGTGCGCGGGCGCGCGGAGACCGGGTTCGGCGTGATGAACGAAGACGAGCTGAAACAGGCCGTTGCGGCGGCGCGTAAGCGCGGCGAGAAAGTGGTGATGACCAACGGCGTGTTTGACATTCTGCATGCGGGCCACGTTTCTTATCTGGCTAATGCGCGTAAGCTCGGCGATCGGCTGATCGTTGCGGTCAACAGCGATGCGTCGACCAAACGTCTGAAAGGCGAGTCTCGTCCGGTTAACCCGCTGGAGCAGCGCATGATTGTGCTCGGCGCGCTGGAAGCCGTCGACTGGGTCGTCTCATTTGAAGAGGATACGCCGCAGCGCCTCATCGCCGGCATTCTGCCGGACCTGTTGGTCAAAGGCGGCGACTATAAGCCGGAAGATATCGCGGGTAGCGAGGAAGTCTGGGCGAACGGCGGCGACGTTCTGGTGCTGAACTTTGAAGATGGTTGCTCTACGACCAACATCATTAAGAAGATCCAGAAAGACAGCGGGAAGTAATTTGTGACGCCGGGCGGGCGTTCTGGGAGATCGGGGCTGTGTATCGTGCGGCTGAAGAACCCCGGATAACGCCCGACAAAGAAAGCCGACGATCGTAAGATCGCCGGCTTTTTTTATTTATTGATGACAGAGATGATTCAGCGCAATAAACAGGCGATCTGAGCGCATTTTTCGTACAGAAAGCGTTAGCGTAAGTATAAATACTGAAGTCAGTAGAAAGCATATGACCAATCAGAACACACACGGCTGAAGGAGTATGCGGATGAATCATCACGAACTGTATTCAATGAAGAACTTTGATTTTCTGGCCCTGAGTTTCGCCAGAATGTATGCGCAAGGTCATGCCGTTGATCTGCAGGCCATTGTCGGCAATATGGATGAAGCTCAGCGTGAATGGTTTTGCCAACGGTATGAGCTCTACTGCCGTCAGGTCAGTGAAGAGGCGGCGTCGGAGCCAGAGCTGGAACACTGATACAACAACGGGCCTGACGGCCCGTTGTTTTTTTACTGCTTTTCTTCGACGGTCGGGGCGGCCGCGCGGCTTTCCAGATCGCTGATTCGCTGCTCCAGCAGCGCCAATTTTTCGCGGGTGCGCAGCAGCACCTGCGTCTGCACATCAAACTCTTCGCGACTGACCAAATCCAGGCGGGTCAGCTGCGACTGGAGTACCTGACGGATCTTTTTCTCGACATCTTCCCCAAGATCGCGAAGGCCTTTCGGCATCGATTCATGGACCTGGCGGGCGATTTGTTCAATTTTTTTCGGGTCAATCATGGTGGTTTCCTGCTCTGGTCGATTTATCGCTCATTGTAGTGCGATCGACGCTACCTATAAACCAGAAATGTTTGAAGCTTATGCATTGCCGATGATAATCAATAGCGTTATAGTGATCTCGCTTATTCTCAGGGCGGGGCGAAATTCCCCACCGGCGGTAAATCAACCATAGCGTTGAAAGCCCGCGAGCGCTTTCTGTGAAAGCAGAAAGGTCAGCAGATCCGGTGTAATTCCGGGGCCGACGGTTAAAGTCCGGATGGGAGAGAGTAACGGCTCAGTCGGGTTTCGATCCGCTTGCGTTGACTTTTGCCGCTAAACCGGCGCTCCTAAGACTGCCCTGATTCTGGTAACCATAATTTTAATGAGGTTTATTTACCATGAATCAGACGCTCCTTTCCTCTTTTGGTACCGCTTTTGAACGTGTGGAACACGCTTTAAATGCACTGCGCGAAGGCCGCGGTGTGATGGTGCTTGATGATGAAGACCGTGAAAACGAAGGCGACATGATTTTCGCCGCCGAAACCATGACCGTTGAGCAGATGGCGCTGACCATTCGCCACGGCAGCGGCATTGTCTGCCTGTGCCTGACCGATGAACGCCGTAAGCAGCTTGACCTGCCGATGATGGTGGAAAACAACACCAGCGCATACGGCACCGGCTTTACCGTGACCATCGAAGCTGCAGCAGGCGTCACCACCGGTGTTTCCGCCGCTGACCGCGTGACCACCGTGCGCGCGGCCATTGCCGACGGCGCTAAACCTTCTGATCTCAACCGTCCAGGCCATGTCTTCCCGCTGCGTGCGCAGCCGGGCGGCGTGCTGACCCGCGGTGGTCATACTGAAGCGACCATCGATCTGGTGACGCTGGCGGGCTTTAAGCCGGCTGGCGTGCTGTGTGAACTGACCAACGACGATGGTACGATGGCGCGCGCGCCGGAGTGCATTGCGTTCGCGCAGAAGCATAATATGGCCGTGGTGACCATTGAAGATCTGGTGGCCTATCGCCGCGAACATGAGCGCAAAGCCAGCTGATTCTGGCCCCGCGTCATAGCAAAGCCCACCTCTGCGTGGGCTTTGTTGTTTTTGCCATCAGCCAATGCCCATTGCCTGCAGCGCAACCAGACTTAATCCCATCACCGACATGCCGCACAGTACGCCATAGCTTGGGTTGCTCTGCGGATCGATCTCTTTTGCCAGCGGCATTAGCTCATCGACCGACAGCGCCACCATGATCCCGGCAACGGCTGCCATGATGGCGCCCATCATGACGGGTGACACCAGGCTTCCGAGGATCAGCCAGGCCAGCAGGCCGCCGAGAATCTCCGCCATACCGGAAAGCCCGGCCCAGAGTACGGCCTTATACCGTGAACCGGTGGCGGCATAAACCGGGCCGGCCACCGCCAGCCCCTCGGGAATATTGTGTAAAGCGACCGCCAGCGCGACGCCCATGCCCAGCTCAAGGTTATTACTGGCCGTTACAAAGGTGGCGATCCCTTCCGGGAAGTTGTGCAGGCTGATGCCCAGAGTCAATAACATTGCGGTTCGGCGGAGGTTACGCGGACGCGGCATACCTGGCGACATGAGATCCTGTGGATGCGCGTGGGGCAGCATACGGTCGAGCGCAAAGTAGCCCAGCAGGCCGATGACAAACATACCGTAACCGAGCAGCGGCGACATGCCCTCCGCGTTCAGCGCAGCGGGCAGCATCTCCATCAGTGAGATAAGCAGCATGATGCCCGCGGCAAAGCCCAGGGAGAATCCCAGCAGCCGGTTGGATGGCTTCTGGCCCAGCACGCCAAAAATAGCCCCGATGAATGTGGCGCTACCCGCCAGCAGCGTCAATATTAAGGGTGACGACATTATTCATTTCCTTTGATAATGATTATCATTAATGATATCCAGATTATCAGCTCACGACGAGAGGGAGATGCGACCCTTTACAGCGAATTACATTCAAATTTTCTGACGATCATCATCATGCTTATCTGAGTTTATCCTGACGCAAAAACGCGTAATGTGAAGGCATCACAATTCCTCTGTTTAAGGATATCACCATGTCCCGTACCCGAATGCCAGCGTTGTTTTTAGGCCACGGCAGCCCGATGAACGTGCTGGAAGATAACATCTATACCCGCGCCTGGCGGCAGCTGGGCGAAACATTGCCGCGGCCAAAAGCTATCGTTGTGGTTTCTGCGCACTGGTTTACTCGCGGTACCGGGGTAACGGCCATGGAAACGCCGAAGACGATCCACGATTTTGGCGGCTTCCCGCAGGCGCTGTACGATACGCATTACCCGGCTCCTGGTTCACCTGAACTGGCGCAGCGTCTGGTTGAGCTGCTGGCGCCGGTGCCTGTGACCCTGGATAAAGAAGCCTGGGGCTTCGATCATGGATCATGGGGCGTGCTGATAAAAATGTATCCCGATGCGGACATCCCGATGGTGCAGTTGAGCATCGACAGCACCAAACCGGCAGCCTGGCATCTGGAGATGGGGCGCAAGCTGACCGCGCTACGTGATGAAGGCATCATGCTGGTGGCGAGCGGTAACGTGGTGCATAACCTGAGAACGGCACGCTGGCATGGCGAGAGCACGCCTTACCCGTGGGCGGAATCATTTAATGACTACGTCAAAACCAACCTGAGCTGGAAGGGACCGGCTGCAGAGCATCCGCTGGTGAACTATCTGGCGCATGAGGGCGGATCGCTTTCTAATCCGACGGCGGAGCACTTCCTGCCGCTGCTCTACGTTCTGGGTACCTGGGACGGCGAAGAGCCGATATCTATTCCGGTGGAAGGGATGGAGATGGGATCGCTGAGCATGCTGTCGGTGCTGATTGGGGCGTAGAAGATAGCGGAAAAACCCCGGCAGGCGTCAGCGCTGCCGGGGCAAATCTTATTCGACGAAAATGTGCGGATAGAAACGCGACAGATCCTGGGTGATCAGCGCCCGATCCTCGCGTACGCCGATCCCGGCTGGCCGATCGTTGATGAGCCAGCTGCCGATCAGCGTATAGCTGTCGCCAAACTTCGGCAGCGGATAGAACTCCTGCACGATGGTGCCTTCTTCTCCGTATGGACCCTCAACCGCTTCCAGCACTTTGCCGTTTTCCACGATCGATACGTTAGCCCCTTCACGGGAGAAGATCGGCTTAATGACGTACTTCTCCATCTCCGGATGCGCATCTTCGCTGAAGTAAGCCGCCAGCAGGTTAGGGTGGTTCGGGAACATCTCCCACAGCAGCGGAAGCAGAGCTTTGTTCGAGATGATGCTCTTCCACGCCGGTTCGAGCCAGCGTACGCCCGCGTCTTCCAGTTTGGTGGAGAACATCTCGCGCAGCATATACTCCCACGGGTAGAGCTTGAACAGGTTGCCAATCACCTGATCCTGCAGGTCGGTAAACTGACCTTTTTCACCCAGGCCGATATCTTCGATATACAGAAACTCGGTGGCCACACCCGCTTCTGCGGCACAGTCCTGCAGATACTGAACGGTACCGCGATCTTCTTCGGTATCGCGACAGCAGGCCATATGCAGCAGCTGGAAGCCAAACTGTTCGCGCAGCTCGGAAAAACGCTCGATCAGCTTTTCCTGCAGGCTGTTGAACTGGTCGCTGCCTGCTGGCAGCTGGCCGGCGTTGATCTGATCTTCCAGCCAAATCCACTGGAAAAAGGCGGCTTCATACAGCGAGGTCGGGGTGTCGGCGTTGTTCTCCAGCAGCTTCGGCTCGCCCACGCCGTCCCATGCCAGATCGAGACGCGAGTAGAGCGACGGCTGGTTGGTTTTCCACGACTGGCGAACGAAGCCCCAGGTGTGTTTCGGAATGCGGAACTTCGCCATCAGTTCATCGCTGGCGACGACTTTTTCCACCGCCTGCAGACACATCTGGTGCAGCCCGGCGGTGACCTCTTCAAGCTTTTCAACCTGCGCCAGCGTCAGTTTGTAATAGGCTTCTTCGCTCCAGTACGGCTCGCCATACATGGTATGAAAGTTGAAGCCGTATTCGGTCGCCTTCTCACGCCAGTCCGGGCGCTCCGTGATGCTGATTCTTTCCATGTGATTTAGCCGCCCATTGAGCGTTTAGTCGAACTGGTGCCTGCCGCGCTGCGCTGCATAGCAGATTGCTTCGCGACCGATTCACCAAAGCCGCCGCGGGTGACGGTGCTGGTGGTGGCGGGTTTTGGCGCCATCGCCGTTTTCGGTACGTTCATCGTCCGGCCCGGCTGTGCGGCGCCGTAGCTCTTACCGCCGGCATCGGTGTACTGGCCATAAGCTGGGCTGGCCGGGTTTTTCGAGCTGAACAGCGGCTGCTGTGCACCCATGCCGCCACCCATCATACGGCCCATCATGTAGCCTGCCATCAACGGCATCCAGAAGCTGCCGCTGCTTTGTGCCTGCGCCTGGTTTTCTGGCGCGACGCCTGCCTGAGCCGGCGTTTGCTGGCACTGGCCTTCGCCGAATTCAGCGACGCAATCTTCACGCGTGGCATATTTCGGCGCGGTACGTACCGCTTCCTTCTGTGCGTTGTTGAAAGCGGTGGTGCATTCAGCGCTTTTTCCCGGGTTGGCTGCAGAGCAGTCATCGGCGTTTTGGTACAGAGAAACCGTCTCGTCGGTTTTTTCACAACCGGCAAGCATAAATACGGCCGTAACGGCAAGGGCGACCGGCGTCAGATGGCGCGCGCTCCAGCTTTTACGGAACGAGGCATGATTGATATTTTTTGTCCGTTTCATATTTGTCTTCCAGGACCCAGTGGTATTGCGGTTTGTTAACGCTCAGGATAGAGGATGAGTGGTGGAAAATGAAGCGAAGAGGGAGGGAAAGGAGGGGATCTTTACGTTGCCTTACGTTTAGCGCTTCGCTTAGCTGAATTCGTTAAGCGAAGCGCCATGACGCAACGACGATTACTGGCGGAAAGGATTCGCGCCGCTGGTTTTCGTGGTGCGGGTCGAAGCCGGTGTTGCCGCCGGGGCTGCATTGCTGCTGTAGCCATCAGCGTTAGCATCCTGCTGCGGGGTTTCCGGTGCGACGCTATCTGGTGATGTTGAGACCGGTTTGCCCAGCGTGTTGTTCAGCGCAACCAGATCCTGCTCGTTCAGAGTACCGAGCGCAGATTTAATGTTCAGCTGGTTAATCAGGTAGTTATAACGTGCGCTGGAGAGCTGCTGCTTCGCGTTGTACAGGGTGGTGGTGGCATCCAGGACGTCGACGATGGTACGCGTCCCCACGGAATAGCCGGCTTCCATGGCATCAAGGGAGCTCTGCGCAGAGACCACCGCCTGTTTGTAGGCATTGATGCTGCTGATAGAGGCATTGATGTTATTAAAGGAAGAACGAACGGTCTGAACCACGCTGCGATGCGAGCTTTCCAGCTGTTCGCTGGCGCCAACGAAGTTGTACTGCGCCTGTTTCACCTGCGAGTTAACCATCCCGCCCTGATACAGCGGCAGCGAGAAGCTCAGACCGATTTTGTTCTGTCCGGCATCGTTGTCGTTATATTGGGTGCTGTTGTGGGTTTTGGAACCGCTGTAGGAGGTGTTTGAGACCCCGGTCGAGGCGGTTAAATCCAGGGTCGGCAGATGGCCGTCCTGCGCCTGACGAATCTGTTCGCGGGCGAGATCCTGGTTCAGACGCGCCTGCAGCAGCGACAGGTTACGGTTTTCCGCTTCCTTCAGCAGCGCATTTACCGTCTGCGGTTTGTTGGTTTTAAAGCCGTCTACGTTCAGCGATGCCAGCTCCGGATAGTAGTTGCCGGTGACCTGGCGCAGCGCTTCTACCGCGTTGTCGAGGTTGTTGCGCGCGGTTACTTCGTTTGCCAGCACTGAATCGTACTGTGAACGGGCGTTCTGCACGTCGGTGATTGCCACAAGGCCAACGTTAAAGCGCTGTGTGGTCTGATCCAACTGGCGGTAGATTGCCTGCTTTTGCGCTTCGGTATAGGAAAGCGTATCAATCGCGCTGAGGACATTAAAGTAGGCTGTCGCGGTGTTCAGAATCAGCGTTTGCTGATCGGTCTGATAGGTGACATCCTGAATACCGGCCGCTTTTTCCTGCAGCGTCAGGGCGCGCCACTTCGACATATCAAACAGGGTCTGCGTTAACTGCAGCGAGCCGCTGGTGACGTTCGAGTTCACGCCGTTGCTGTCGCGATAGCCATTGGTGTAAGTATAATCTGCGCCCAGACCAAGCTGAGGCAGTAACGGGCTACGTGCTTCATTGATCTTCTCGAATGCAGCATCACGATCGGCTGCTGATTTACGCAGGTCAGGGTTGCTGACGCGCGCCTGCTGATAAACCTGCATCAGGTTTTCTGCCTGGCTCATGGCGCTGAAGCCAGTCAGGCCCAGACCGATGAGGATGGGGAAAAGTTTCTTCATTTGCATTCCTTGTTGTGAAGCATAAAGCGCTGCCCAAATTCTAAATATATTTGCTGATTGTATCGAGTCTGCCGCGGTAAAAAGTTGGCGTTACGTGCCATCCGGCGGTAATTTGCACCAATCTAACATACAGACTGTAAAACGATAGCCAAACGGCTTATAAATCCTTACTTTCGGATGCGCAGGACAGAGACAATGAGCAAGCCCAATCAGCAAGGAATTACCTTCTCTAAAAACGATGTAGAAATTATTGCACGCGAAACGCTTTATCGTGGTTTTTTTTCGCTGGATTTATACCGTTTTCGCCATCGCCTGTTTAACGGTGGGATGAGCGGCGAGGTGACGCGCGAAATTTTTGAGCGCGGGCATGCCGCAGTCTTGCTACCCTTTGACCCGATACGTGATGAAGTGGTGCTGGTCGAGCAAATCCGCATCGCCGCGTATGATACTAGCGAGAGCCCGTGGCTGCTTGAAATGGTCGCCGGTATGATTGAAGACGGCGAGACCCCCGAGGACGTTGCCCGCCGCGAAGCGGTAGAAGAAGCCGGGCTGATCGTCGGGCGGACAAAACCGGTCCTGAGCTACCTGGCAAGCCCGGGCGGCACCAGCGAAAGGCTGTCGATTCTGGTCGGTGAAGTCGATGCAACGACGGCAAAGGGGATTCACGGTCTGGCGGATGAAAATGAAGACATCCGGGTGCATGTGGTAAGCCGGGAGCAGGCTTATCAGTGGGTTGAAGAGGGGAAAATCGACAACGCGGCCTCTGTCATCGCCCTGCAATGGCTGCAATTGCATTATCACAATTTACGTAATGAGTGGACAAAATGAAGCGTTATACACCTGACTTCCCGGAAATGATGCGCCTGTGTGAAACCAATTTTGCTCAGTTGCGCCGCTTGTTGCCTCGAACCGATGCAGCCGGCGATGTCGCGGGCTATCAGGTGGGCAATGCGCAATATCGATTAACTATCGTCGAGTCGACCCGCTACACTACATTAGTGTCAATTGAGCAGACGGTTCCGGCGGTAAGTTACTGGAGTTTACCGTCAATGACGGTACGTCTGTATCATGATGCGATGGTCGCTGAAGTGTGTTCGACTCAGCAGATCTTTCGCTTCAAAGCAAAGTATGATTATCCTAATAAAAAGTTGCATCAACGCGACGAAAAGCATCAAATTAATCAGTTCCTGGCGGACTGGCTGAGATACTGTTTAGCACATGGAGCGATGGCGATTCCGGTTTGTTAGCGTCGTGAAACCTAAGGACACCATTTGGAAAGCCTGTTGAATCTGCCTCTGGCTGGTGAGACCAGAGTCAGGATATTACAAATTACTGATACTCACCTGTTTGCTGAAAAACATGAAACGCTGTTAGGTATCAATACCTGGGAAAGCTACCAGGCTGTGCTGGATGCCATCCATGCCTCACAGCGTCCATGCGATCTTATAGTAGCAACAGGCGATCTGGCGCAGGACCATTCAGCCGCGGCCTACCAGCACTTTGCTGAAGGTATCGCGAGTTTTGCCGCGCCCTGCGTCTGGTTGCCGGGCAATCATGACTTCCAGCCGGCGATGTACAGCACGCTGCAGGAATCAGGTATTTCCCCGGCCAAAAGGGTTTTGCTGGGCGATCATTGGCAAATATTGCTGTTGGACAGCCAGGTGTTTGGCGTTCCCCACGGCGAGCTGAGCGACTTTCAGCTTGAGTGGCTGGAGCAGAGGCTGGCGGAAGAGCCTGAGCGTTATACGCTGCTGCTGTTGCATCATCATCCGCTCCCTTCGGGTTGTAGCTGGTTGGATCAACACAGCCTGCGTAATGCCGGGGCCCTGGATCGTGCGCTGGCCGCTTTTCCGCGCGTAAGGCATTTACTCTGTGGCCATATTCACCAGGAACTGGACCTCAACTGGAACGGGCGGCGGATGATGGCAACTCCCTCGACCTGTGTACAGTTTAAGCCGCATTGCGCCAATTTTACCCTGGATACCATTTCTCCCGGCTGGCGCTGGCTGGAACTGCACGCCGACGGTACCTTGACCACGGAAGTTTGTCGCCTTAACGGCGTGAAGTTTCACCCGGATATCGCTTCAGAAGGATACTGATGGCTACGCTCCTTTATCTGCATGGTTTTAACAGCTCACCGCGATCGGCAAAAGCGACGGCGTTGAAGGACTGGCTGACGCAGACCTTTCCCGAGATTACGATGGTGGTGCCTGAGCTACCCGCCTATCCGGCAGAAGCGGCGGAGATGCTGGAAGCCATTGTGCTGGAACGCGGCGGGGAACCGCTGGGGGTGGTAGGCTCCTCGCTGGGTGGCTACTATGCCACCTGGCTATCGCAGTGTTTTATGCTGCCGACGGTGGTGGTTAACCCGGCGGTACGCCCGTTTGAACTGCTGAACAATTTCCTTGGCCCCAATGAGAATCCGTACACGGGGCAGCAATATGTGCTAGAGTCACGCCATATTTACGATCTCAAAGTCATGCAAATCGACCCGCTGGAAGCGCCTGATTTAATCTGGCTGCTGCAGCAAACGGGCGATGAAGTGCTTGATTACCGCCAGGCCGTTGCTTACTACGCCTCATGCCGGCAGACGGTAGAGGAGGGCGGCAATCACGCATTTGTCGGCTTTGAAGATCATTTCACTCAGATTATCGATTTTCTGGGTCTGCGTTAAGCGGCCCAGGATGACCTACGAATACACACCATGACGCAATCTTCATATAACGCTGATGCCATTGAGGTACTCACCGGGCTAGAGCCGGTTCGCCGCCGTCCGGGGATGTACACTGACACAACACGTCCTAACCATCTCGGTCAGGAAGTTATTGATAACAGTGTGGATGAAGCACTGGCTGGCCATGCCAAACGCGTGGAGGTCATTCTTCATGCCGATCAATCGCTGGAAGTGATTGACGATGGGCGCGGGATGCCGGTTGATATCCACCCGGAAGAAGGGGTTCCGGCGGTTGAGCTGATCCTGTGCCGGCTGCATGCGGGCGGCAAATTCTCCAGCAAGAACTACCAGTTCTCGGGTGGCCTGCACGGGGTGGGTATTTCGGTGGTCAACGCCTTGTCAAAGCGCGTGGAAGTGAACGTGCGCCGCGATGGCCAGATCCACAGCATCGCCTTCGAGAACGGCGATAAAGTTGAAGATCTCCACGTCACCGGTACCTGCGGTAAACGCAATACCGGAACCAGCGTGCATTTCTGGCCGGATGAGAGCTTCTTTGATAGTCCGCGCTTTTCCGTCTCGCGCCTGACGCACGTACTCAAAGCCAAAGCCGTACTCTGCCCTGGGGTCGAGATTGTCTTCCGTGACCAGGTAAACAACAGCGAACAGCGCTGGTGTTACCAGGACGGCCTGACCGATTATCTGTGTGAAGCGGTGAACGGCCTGCCGCTGCTGCCGGAAAAACCGTTCGTCGGTAACTTCTCCGGCGAAACCGAAGCGGTCGACTGGGCGCTGCTGTGGCTACCGGAAGGCGGGGAACTGCTGACCGAAAGCTACGTTAACCTGATCCCGACCATGCAGGGCGGTACCCACGTTAACGGCCTGCGCCAGGGTCTGCTCGAAGCGATGCGCGAGTTCTGTGAATATCGCAATATCCTGCCGCGCGGCGTGAAGCTGTCTGCGGAAGATATCTGGGATCGCTGTGCCTACGTGCTGTCGGTGAAAATGCAGGATCCGCAGTTTGCCGGTCAGACTAAAGAACGTCTCTCTTCGCGTCAGTGCGCGGCATTTGTCTCCGGCGTGGTGAAAGATGCCTTCAGCCTGTGGCTGAATCAGAACGTGCAGGCGGCGGAGCTGCTCGCCGAGATGGCCATTTCCAGCGCTCAGCGCCGGATGCGCGCGGCGAAAAAAGTGGTGCGTAAAAAGCTGACCAGCGGCCCCGCGCTGCCGGGCAAGCTGGCAGACTGTACCGCCCAGGATCTGAACCGTACCGAGCTGTTCCTGGTCGAAGGGGACTCGGCGGGCGGCTCTGCCAAGCAGGCGCGCGACCGGGAATATCAGGCGATTATGCCGCTGAAGGGTAAAATCCTGAATACCTGGGAAGTCTCATCTGATGAAGTGCTGGCGTCGCAAGAGGTCCACGACATTTCGGTGGCTATCGGCATCGATCCGGATAGCGACGACTTAAGTCAGCTGCGCTACGGCAAGATTTGTATTCTCGCGGATGCGGACTCCGACGGCCTGCACATTGCCACGCTGCTGTGCGCGCTGTTTGTGAAGCATTTCCGCACGCTGGTGAAACACGGGCACGTCCACGTTGCGCTGCCGCCTTTGTACCGTATCGATCTCGGCAAAGAGGTTTACTACGCGCTGACGGAAGAAGAGAAAGCTGGCGTGCTGGAGCAGCTCAAACGTAAGAAGGGCAAACCGAACGTACAGCGCTTTAAAGGGCTGGGTGAGATGAACCCGATGCAGCTGCGTGAAACCACGCTTGACCCGAATACCCGCCGTCTGGTTCAGCTGATTATCAGTGATGAGGATGAGCAGCAGACCACGGCGATGATGGATATGCTGTTAGCCAAGAAACGTTCGGAAGACCGTCGTAACTGGCTGCAGGAGAAAGGGGATATGGCGGATCTGGAAGCCTGACCTACTGTTTAAGCAGAACTGGCGCTCCGCCAGTTCTGACTCACTTCTTATTTTTTCTTCGCGCGCAGGCTTAAATGCCGGACTGCAGAATACGGATACTGGTCTCCAGCACGTCGCCTTTCACCGCTTCAGCGTAGGCTTTCATGTGCGGAGTTTGCAGATGCGCTTCAAGGTGGGCAACGCTTTCCCACTGTTCAACCATGACGATCGAATCCGGGGAAGTGCTCTGGAAACTCACGCCGGCAGCGTGGTCAACCAGCGGCGCATAGCCGTGGCAGCCCTCTTCCTGTAAAACCACCGGAACAAGTTTTGCAAACTGATCAAGTACCGCCTGGCGATGATGTTGGCCCGGACGTGTACGAATTTCTGCGATCACTGTTAACATGATTAACTCAACTCCTTCTGTATGTAGACCTTTAGTTAACCAAAAATCTGCGCCAGATGCTTGCGATATTCTGCTATGTCACGCGGAACATCCGGCATTTTAATGACGTCGTTGGCGATAAAGGTCGGCAGAGGGGTCATGCCGAGGAACTGGTTGGCTTTATGGAACGGCAGATAAACGCCGTCAACGCCCACGCCGTGGAAGAACTGATCTTTATCGGTAAAGGCATCCATCGGTGCGTTCCAGGTCAGGGAGAGCATGTACTGCTTGCCCTGAATCAAGCCGCCGGAACCATATTTCTTGCTGGCGTCGGAGCGGGTGCGCCCGTCGCTGGCATACAGCGAGCCATGCCCTTCGGTGAAGACGTCATCAATATATTTCTTCACGGTCCACGGCGCGCCCATCCACCAGCCCGGCATTTGCCAGATAACCACGTCGGCCCAGAGGAAATTCTGTACTTCCTGCTGGACGTCGTAATCGCTTTCCGCACGAACGATTTTAACATCATGCCCGGCGTCGCGCAGATAACCATCCGCGACCTCGGTCAGGGTGTCATTCAACTGGCCGTTTGAATGGGCGAATTTCTTCGCGCCGTTGATAATCAGGATGTTGCTCATTTTTTACCCTTCAGGTTTCGAGTTTGTCACTGATTTTACCCCGCGAGGCGGGGCGGTAAAATGAGCAAAATGTGCAAAGTCTTTTGCGTTAATTGCAATAATTGCTACCAGCGCACGCGCGCCGCGAAACCGCCTCCGGGCGCGTTGCTGAAGTCTACCGTCATCCGGTGCAGCGCGGCAATGCGGCGGACGATAGATAATCCCAGCCCGCTACCGGGCTCATCCTGACCGGGAGGGCGATAGAATCGTTCGCCGATCCGCGCCAGCGCTTCGGGGCTGACGCCCGGGCCATTATCGCGTACGGAAAACTCACGTGCATCAAGAGTGATATCGACCTGGCTGCCGGGAGGGCTGTAGCGTACGGCGTTATCCAGTAGATTACGCACCAGCAGACTCAGCAGCAGCGGCTGGCCTGGCTGCATGACCTGAGTTGCGTTCAGATGCAGGCGAAGCTCAATGCCTGCCTGCTGCGCAGAGTGGTACATCTCCATGACCGACGATTGCAGTAGCTCATCGATGGCAATCGTATGCACATCATCAAGCTGCGCCAGAGAATCGAGACGCGACAACGTTAAAAGCTGGTCTACCAGCCGGGTTGCGCGGTCAATCCCTTCATGCAGCTGCGCCAGCGCTTTCTCCCGCCCCTGCGGGTCGTCCATTGACAGCTGCGCGACTTCGGTCTGCACCTTCAGGGCCGCAAGCGGGCTGCGCAGCTCGTGTGCGGCATCGGAGGTAAACCGGCGCTCGCGTATCATGGTGTCATGGGTACGGGCAAACAGCTGATTCAGGGCATCGACCAGCGGCCGGACTTCACTGGGCACCTTGTCGACGTTAAGCGATTCAGCCGAGTCCGGCGCGCGCAGACGCAGCGTTCTGGTCAGCTGTTTTAACGGCGCCAGCTCCCGGCTCAGCAGCACAATCAGCAGCAGGAACATCAGCGGCAGCGCCACCAGCCAGGGGGTCAGCTGGGAGGTGACGATATCCAGCGCCATTTCCCGCCGGTAGTCCCACTCCTGACCCACGACAATACGGTAGCGGCCATCGCCGGTGGTTAACTGCAGGAAGCGCCATTCATCATCATCGTTATTCAGATAGCCATCGCTGAAGCCTTCCCGACGATTTTGCCACGGGATGTCCTGACCATTTTCGCCGTCGTGAAGCAGACGCTTGCCGTCGGCCGTGAAAATCGCGAACGCCAGCGCGTCGTCATCGAGGTGGCCGTGTTTGATCTTCTTTTTTGTCCGCACCGGCGCCGTGAGCGTATGCAGCTCGTCGAAATTCATGGCGCTCAGTCGGCGGGCAAACAGCAGCTGTTGGGTATCAAAGAGCTTATCCAGCTTTTCCGTGGTTTGTTGCCAGGCAATCAAACAGGCGATACCCCAGGCAGCACTGGTCAGCAGGAAAAAAAGGAGCGTCAGGCGGACGCGCAGGCTAAGTCGTTTCATGCATCACCGAGGGTATAGCCGATACCGTGAACGGTACGAATAAATTCACTGCCGAGCTTGCGGCGCAGGTGATGAACGTGCACCTCGACCGCGTTGCTGGAGACATCGTCGTCCCAGGTATAGAGTTTCTCTTCAATGAGCTTGCGCGGCAGAACGCGTCCGGCATTGCGCATCAGCAGCTCCAGCAAGGCGAACTCTTTTGGTTTCAGCGCCAGGTTGTCGCCGTTCACCGTCACGGTCAGGCCAATGGGATCGAGCGCAACGTGGCCATGGCGCAGCTCGCTGCTGCTCTGGCCGTGGGCGCGACGAATCAGGGCCTCCAGACGAGCGGCAACTTCAATCAGCGCGAAAGGTTTACACAGATAGTCATCGGCGCCGAGGCGCAGCCCTTCAACCCGCTGGCTGAGCGCATCGCGGGCCGTGAGGATCAGTACCGGCTCGTGGCGGCCCTGATGGCGCCATTCGCGCAGGATATCCAGCCCGTCGATACCGGGCAGCGTCAGGTCGAGGATCGCCGCGTCATAGGGCGCCGTATAGAGCGCGGCTTTGCCCTCTTCGCCACGGGTAAACCAGTCGATGCTGAAGCCCATTTTCGTCAGCCCGACTTTAATGCCATCGCCGATGAGCTTGTCGTCTTCCACCAGTAAAATGCGCATTGGCCGCTCCTGTGGCTGTCATGTGTACGCGCAGTAAACCGCGTTGCGGCAGGCGCTGTACAGTAATAAAATTTCTTTTTTCTGCTTAAGAAGTCGTTAAGTTTTGCCTGATGTAATCATGGTCATATAACCAGATAAGGGAGAACATCTTATGAAGAAAATGGCTGCAATGACCGCGATCGTCGCTTTAATTTCTATGCCGGTGCTGGCTGCTGAACAAGGTGGTTTTAACGGACCAGGCGCGACGCAAACCAGCCAGACGTCTACGCAAAAAGGCGGTTTTATTGGCCCGAGCGGGAGCGTAACGACGGTGGAAAACGCCAAATCCTTGCGTGATGACACCTGGGTGACCCTGCGCGGTAAAATCGTGCAGCGGATTTCCGACGATCTGTATAAATTCCAGGATGCTTCCGGGACGGTGAATGTGGATATTGACCATAAGCGCTGGAACGGCCTGACCGTCACACCGCAGGACACCGTTGAGATCCAGGGGGAGGTCGACAAAGACTGGAACTCGGTTGAAATCGATGTGAAGCAAATCACTAAAGTCGCGCCGTAATCTCGACATCGCGCAAGATCGGTCAGGAATCGCTATCCTCGCTCTGCCAGAGTATGTCCGCAGGAGGAGACGATGAACGAGACCAGAACCAGCCCGGCGTACGCCGGGCGTTTCCAGCGAGTGTGTTTATACATTGAGCGTCATCTCGATGAACCCCTGTCGCTGGAGACGCTGAGCGCGATCGCGCACAGCTCGCCGTATCACTTTCACCGGCAATTCACTGCCTGTAGCGGCATACCGCTATATCGCTATATCCAGTGGCTACGTCTGCGCCGCGCTTGCTGGCGACTGGCGTTCAGGCCGCAGGATAAAATCATCGATATTGCCCTTGATGCCGGCTTTCAGAATCCGGAATCGTTCAGTCGTGCTTTCCGTGCCGCGTTCGCTCAAAGCCCCAGCCAGTTCCGTCAACAGCCGGACTGGCAGGAGTGGCACCGACGCGTTCCGAAACATACGTTACAGGAGCAACATCCGATGGTGGTTAAAATAGTCCAGTTCCCTGAGACGCAGGTGGCGATGTTGCGCCACCGCGGCAGTCCTGATTTGGTCAATGCTACGGCGGCGCAGTTTATTGCCTGGCGCAAGGCGAGCGGGTTATCGCCGATCGCCACCAGCGCGACCTGGGGCGTGTCGTGGGACGATCCCGCGACCACCCCCGCTGACGATTTCCGTTTTGATATCTGCGGGTCGGTCAGTGAACCGATAGCGGAAAACACCTTTGGCGTGGTGAATGGCACTATTCCGGGCGGGCGATGCGCAGTGGCGTGCCACCACGGCTCTCTGGATACGCTCGCGCAAAGCATCTGGTCTCTCTACCGCGACTGGCTACCGACGTCGGGTGAAACGCCACGCGATTTTCCGCTGTTTTTTCGTTACCTCAACTTTGTCCATGAAGTCGGCGAACACGAGCTACAGACCGATATTTATCTGCCGTTACGCTGATTAGCGCCAGCGGAATCCTCAGCCGATCTCACGGCCTGTGACTCAGGGCGTGAGATCGGGTATTATCGCCGGTAGTTTTGCCGCCCGCACGGTCGGTACGCAGATTGAGGATTCACGATTAATGAGCGATATGGCAGAGCGCCTTGCGCTGCATGAATTTACGGAAAATGCTTACCTGAACTATTCCATGTACGTCATCATGGACAGGGCGTTGCCGTTTATTGGCGATGGTCTGAAGCCGGTCCAGCGTCGCATCGTTTATGCGATGTCTGAGCTGGGGCTGAACGCCAGCGCGAAGTTCAAAAAGTCCGCCCGCACCGTGGGTGATGTGCTGGGTAAATATCACCCGCACGGCGATAGCGCATGCTATGAAGCTATGGTGCTGATGGCGCAGCCATTCTCCTACCGCTACCCGCTGGTGGATGGGCAGGGGAACTGGGGGGCGCCGGACGATCCTAAATCCTTCGCCGCGATGCGTTATACCGAATCCCGTTTGTCGAAGTATGCGGAACTGCTGCTGGGCGAACTGGGGCAGGGAACCGTCGACTGGGTGCCGAACTTCGACGGGACGATGCAGGAGCCGAAAATGCTGCCTGCGCGTCTGCCGAATATTCTGCTGAACGGCACTACCGGCATCGCCGTCGGTATGGCAACCGATATTCCTCCGCACAACCTGCGTGAAGTGGCGCAGGCGGCGATTACCCTGATCGAAAAACCGCAGACCTCGCTCGACGAACTGCTGGATATCGTTCACGGACCCGACTACCCGACCGAAGCCGAAATCATTACTCCACGCGCGGAGATCCGCAAAATCTACCAGAACGGCCGCGGTTCGGTGCGGATGCGCGCGGTATGGAAAAAAGAGGACGGCGCGGTCGTGATTACGGCGTTGCCGCATCAGGTTTCCGGCGCCCGCGTGCTGGAGCAAATTGCCGCTCAGATGCGCAACAAAAAGCTGCCGATGGTTGACGATCTGCGCGATGAGTCGGACCACGAAAACCCGACTCGCCTGGTGATCGTCCCGCGTTCGAATCGCGTGGATATGGAACAGGTGATGAATCATCTGTTCGCGACCACCGATCTTGAAAAAAGCTATCGCATCAACCTGAACATGATCGGCCTCGACAACCGTCCGGCGGTGAAAAACCTGCTGGAGATCCTCGCGGAGTGGCTGACCTTCCGCCGTGACACCGTGCGTCGTCGTCTGAACTACCGCCTGGAGAAAGTGCTCAAGCGTCTGCACATCCTCGAAGGTTTGCTGGTCGCGTTCCTCAACATCGATGAAGTGATTGAAATTATCCGCCACGAGGATGAACCGAAGCCGGTCCTGATGTCGCGTTTTGGCATCAGCGAAACCCAGGCGGAAGCGATCCTTGAGCTGAAACTGCGTCACCTCGCCCGACTGGAAGAGATGAAGATCCGCGGCGAGCAGAGCGATCTGGAAAAAGAGCGCGATCAGCTGCAGGCGATTCTGGCCTCTGAACGGAAGATGAACAACCTGCTGAAGAAAGAGCTGCAGGCCGATGCCGAAACCTTCGGCGACGATCGTCGTTCACCGCTGCGCGAGCGCGAAGAAGCAAAAGCGATGAGCGAGCACGACATGCTGCCGTCTGAACCGGTGACCATCGTACTGTCGCAAATGGGCTGGGTGCGAAGCGCCAAAGGCCACGATATTGACGCGCAGGGCCTGAGCTATAAAGCGGGCGATAGCTGGAAGGCGTCGTCGAAAGGCAAGAGCAACCAGCCGGTGGTGTTTATTGATACCACCGGGCGTAGCTACGCCATCGATCCTATTACGCTGCCGTCGGCACGCGGTCAGGGCGAGCCGATTACCGGCAAACTGACGCTACCGCCGGGCGCCAGCGTTGAACATATGCTGATGGAAAGCGACGATCGCAAGCTGCTGATGGCCTCCGACGCCGGCTACGGTTTCGTCTGTACCTTTAACGATCTGGTAGCGCGCAACCGCGCAGGCAAGGCGCTGATTACGTTGCCAGATAACGCGCGCGTCATGGCGCCGCTGGTGATTGAAGATGATTCAGACATGCTGCTGGCGATCACCGCTGCCGGACGCATGCTGATGTTCCCGGTCAGCGACTTACCGCAGCTGTCGAAAGGTAAGGGGAATAAGATTATCAATATTCCGTCGGCGGAAGCGGCTTCCGGTCAGGATGGCCTGGCGCACTTGTTCGTGCTGCCGCCGCAGAGCACGCTGACTATCCACGTCGGGAAGCGCAAGATTAAACTGCGTCCCGAAGAGCTGCAAAAAGTCACCGGTGAGCGCGGTCGTCGCGGCTCGCTGATGCGCGGACTGCAGAAAATCGATCGTGTGGAAATCGATTCACCGCGTCGGGCATCGTCGGCGGGCGATAGCGAAGAGTAAGATGAGCCTCCCCTGCTATCCGGTAGGGGAGGCTAAAATTTGCCGCAAAATCGTTGTTTATTCAGGTGTTGCGATTAACAATAGGCGCAAAATCATTCAAGATACGTCGGGGCGGCCAGCAAATGACCCCCGACGCCTGCAATCTGCTAAACAGCGAGTCAGTACCCTATACACGTGAGCGGCGCTTAAATGCCACGGCGAGCGTGTCAGGCGTGTCGTGCACGTGCGGTCACGATGTACCGGGCGATATTGCCGTTCGCGCGCATACGAGCTGAAGTTTAACGGGTATCATTCTAAGCGGTTTGGGTTTTAGAGGTAGCTATGCTATTTATTTTTCGACTAATTGTTGTTGTTATTTATTGTCTCTTTGTGTGCATATTTGGCTGTATTTACTGCTTGTTCAGCCCGCGTAATCCTAAACACGTGGCCACCTTCGGGCATCTGTTTGGCCGACTCTCTCCGCTATTCGGCCTGAAGGTAGAAACGCGTAAGCCTGCTGATGCAGAGAGCTATGGCAATGCGATCTACATCGCTAACCATCAGAACAACTATGATATGGTGACGGCATCAAATATCGTACAGCCGCCGACCGTGACCGTGGGTAAAAAGAGCCTGGTGTGGATCCCGTTTTTTGGTCTGCTCTACTGGTTGACGGGGAACCTGCTGATTGACCGAAATAACCGGGCGAAAGCGCATGGCACTATCTCGCAGGTCGTCAATACGTTTAAAAAACGCAAAATCTCTTTCTGGATGTTCCCGGAAGGTACGCGCAGCCGCGGCCGCGGTTTGCTCCCCTTTAAAACCGGCGCTTTCCACGCGGCTATTGCCGCTGGCGTACCGATTATTCCGGTGTGCGTTTCCAATACATCGAATAAAATTAACCTCAATCGCCTGAACAATGGTTTGGTGATTGTCGAAATGCTGCCGCCGGTCGATACCAGCCAGTTTGGTAAAGAGGGCGTACGTGCGCTGGCAACGCACTGCCGCGAGCTGATGGCGGCGAAGATTGAAGAGCTGGATCGCGAAGTTGCTGAGCGCGAAGCGGCGGCAAAGAAATAAACCAGGAACTGCCGCGATAGCGCGAGCACAGGGCTAGCGGGAAACGAATTCCCTTTTTGATGAGTTAGTATTCCATGGAGTTAATATGTCACTCAGTCGGCGTCAGTTTATTAAGGCTTCAGGCGTAGCGCTGTGCGCGGGAGCCGTGCCGCTGAACGCACATGCCGCCGGCCAGCAGCCAGCCTTGCCGGTTCCACCGCTGCTGGAATCCCGCCGCGGTCAGCCGCTGTTTTTAACTCTGCAGCGGGCGCACTGGTCATTTACCCCGGGAACGCGCGCCTCGGTATGGGGTGTGAACGGCCGCTATCTCGGGCCGACGATCCGCGTGTGGAATGGCGATGATGTTAAGCTCATTTACAGCAACCGCCTGACGGAAAACGTCGCCATGACCATTCGGGGCCTGCAGGTTCCCGGTCCGCTGATTGGCGGCGCGGCGCGAATGATGTCGCCGAACGCTGACTGGGCGCCGGTGCTGCCGATTCGCCAGAGTGCCGCCACGCTGTGGTATCAGGCGAATACCCCGAACCATATGGCCAGACAGGTCTATAACGGTCTGGCGGGTATGTGGCTGGTGGAAGATGAAATCAGCAAAAACCTCCCGGTTCCTAATCACTATGGCGTGGATGACTTCCCGGTGATTATTCAGGACAAGCGGCTGGATAATTTCGGTTCGCCGGAATACAGCGAGCCCGGCAGCGGCGGTTTTGTCGGCGATACGCTGCTGGTAAACGGCGTACAGAGTCCGTATGTCGAAGTGTCGCGCGGCTGGGTGCGCCTGCGTCTGCTGAACGCCTCTAACTCCCGCCGCTATCAGCTGCAGATGAGCGATGGCCGGCTGATACATGTCATCTCCGGCGACCAGGGCTTTTTACCCGCGCCGGTGTCGCTGAAACAGCTGTCGCTGGCCCCCGGCGAGCGGCGAGAAATTCTGGTGGATATGACCAACGGCGATGAGGTGTCGATTACCTGCGGCGAAGCGGCGAGCATCGTTGATCGTATCCGTGGCTTCTTCGAACCGTCGAGTATCCTGATTTCTACGCTGCTATTAACGTTGCGTCCAACGGGACTGCTGCCGCTGGTCACCGATAGTCTGCCGGTGCGTTTGCTGCCGACGGAGTTCTTGTCCGGCACGCCGCTTCGCTCACGGGATATCTCTCTGGGCGACGATCCGGGCATTAACGGTAATCTGTGGGATCCGCAGCGCATTGATATCACCGCCCAGCAGGGCACCTGGGAGCGCTGGACGGTGCGCGCCGATCGGCCGCAGTCGTTCCATATCGAAGGGGTGATGTTCCAGGTGCGTAACGTGAACGGGTCCGCACCGTTCCCGGAGGATCGCGGCTGGAAAGATACCGTCTGGGTCGACGGGCAGGTGGAACTCCTGGTGTACTACGCGCAGCCTTCCTGGCCGCATTTCCCGTTCCAGTTCCTGAGCCAGACGCTGGAGCTTGCCGACCGGGGTTCAATTGGCCAGATGCTGGTCAATCCGGCGCCGTAATGCCTCATACCCTGACTGAATCACGGTCAGGGTATAAGAAAATCTCCCTTCATTTCCATCATCGATCCGGCTTATAATCGCCGCCCTTTGATTATTTTTTTATCATTTTTTCCGGAAGCAATATGAGCGCAATATCCCTGATCCAACCGGATCGTGACCTTTTTTCCTGGCCGCAGTACTGGGCCGCCTGCTTTGGCCCGGCGCCATTTTTACCAATGTCACGCGAAGAGATGGATCAACTTGGCTGGGATAGCTGCGACATTATCCTGGTCACCGGCGATGCGTATGTCGACCATCCAAGCTTCGGAATGGCGATCTGCGGACGCATGCTGGAAGCGCAGGGATTCCGCGTCGGGATTATTTCCCAGCCTGACTGGAACAATAAAAATGACTTTATGCGCCTCGGCAAACCGAATCTGTTCTTCGGGGTCACCGCCGGCAATATGGACTCGATGATCAACCGCTACACCGCTGACCGTAAGCTGCGCCACGATGATGCTTATACCGCGGGCAATGTTGCCGGTAAACGTCCTGACCGCGCCACGCTGGTCTATACCCAGCGCTGTAAAGAAGCGTGGAAGGATGTCCCGGTTATCCTCGGGGGGATCGAGGCCAGCCTGCGTCGTACCGCGCATTATGATTACTGGTCTGATACCGTGCGCCGTTCGGTGCTGGTGGACTCGAAGGCCGATATGCTGATGTTCGGCAACGGCGAGCGTCCGCTGGTTGAAGTAGCGCATCGTCTGGCTGCCGGTGAGCCGATTGGCCAAATTCGCGACGTGCGTAATACCGCCATTATGGTCAAAGAAGCGCTGCCGGGCTGGAGCGGCGTGGACTCTACCCGTCTGGATACTCCGGGTAAAATTGACCCGATCCCGCACCCGTATGGCGAAGACCTGCCGTGCGCGGATAACAAAACCGTCGCGCCGCCAAAACAAGAAGCCAAACGCGTCACCGTTCAACCGCCGCGTCCGAAGCCGTGGGAAAAAACCTATGTCCTGCTGCCTTCCTTTGAGAAGGTGAAAGGGGACAAGGTGCTGTACGCCCACGCGTCACGTATTCTGCATCATGAGACCAACCCGGGCTGCGCGCGCGCGTTGATGCAAAAGCACGGCGAGCGTTATATCTGGGTTAACCCACCGGCGATCCCGCTGTCGACGGAAGAGATGGACAGCGTTTTTGCGCTGCCGTATAAGCGCGTCCCGCACCCGGCATATGGCGACAGCCGTATTCCGGCTTACGAAATGATTCGTTTCTCGATAAACATTATGCGCGGCTGTTTCGGCGGCTGTTCTTTCTGTTCCATCACCGAGCATGAAGGTCGCATCATTCAGAGCCGTTCCGAAGATTCGATCATCAACGAGATCGAAGCGATTCGCGACACAGTTCCCGGCTTTACTGGTGTTATCTCCGATCTTGGCGGTCCGACAGCCAACATGTATATGCTGCGCTGCAAGTCGCCGCGTGCGGAACAAACCTGTCGCCGTTTATCCTGCGTCTATCCGGATATCTGCCCGCACATGGATACCAACCATGAGCCAACGATCAATCTGTATCGTCGCGCCCGCGATCTGAAAGGGATTAAAAAAATCCTTATCGCCTCTGGCGTGCGCTATGACATCGCCGTCGAGGATCCGCGCTATATCAAAGAGCTGGCGACTCACCACGTTGGCGGCTATCTGAAGATTGCCCCGGAACATACGGAAGAAGGCCCGCTGTCAAAAATGATGAAGCCGGGTATGGGAAGCTATGACCGCTTTAAAGAGCTGTTCGATACCTATTCGAAGCAGGCGGGTAAAGAGCAGTACCTGATTCCGTACTTTATCTCTGCGCACCCGGGCACTCGCGACGAAGATATGGTGAACCTGGCCCTGTGGCTGAAAAAAAACCGTTTCCGTCTCGACCAGGTGCAGAACTTCTATCCGTCGCCGCTGGCCAACTCGACCACCATGTATTACACCGGCAAGAATCCGCTGGGTAAGATTGGCTATAAGAGTGAAGAGGTTGTGGTGCCGAAAGGCGACAAACAGCGCCGTCTGCATAAAGCGCTGCTGCGTTACCACGATCCGGCGAACTGGCCGCTGATTCGTCAGGCGCTGGAGAGCATGGGCAAGAAGCATCTGATTGGATCGCGCCGTGACTGTCTGGTTCCTGCACCAACGCTGGATGAGATGCGCGAAGCGCGTCGTCAGAACCGCAACACCCGCCCGGCGTTAACCAAACATACGCCCATTGTGCATCAGCGTTCGAACGCCGGGGAGACGGCGAAGAAGCCCGTAAAACGTGGCAAGGTTGCCAGCCGTTAAGTCTGTTGTATGGCCCGGTGGCGCTTAGCGGGCCGGTAAAAACGGTGAACCACAGGCCGGATCGGCGTTAGCGCCATCCGGCCTGTTTACGTTCTATCCGCCGAACTGATCCGGATCCGGCCCCAGACGTTTGTTCTGGTCCAGTTTTGCCATCTCACCCAGTTCGTCTTTATCGAGACGGAAATCCCAGACGTTGAAGTTCTCCGCAATACGTGCCGGCGTTACCGATTTCGGAATCACCACCAGCCCGTTGTCCAGGTGCCAGCGGATAACAATCTGCGCGGGCGTTTTACCGTATTTATCCGCGAGTTGGTGAACGATTTTTCGATCGAAAACGCCTTCTCCCCCTTGCGCCAGTGGACTCCAGGATTCCGTCTGAATTTTATGCGTGGCGTTCCAGGCATGAAGCTGACGTTGCTGGAGTAAAGGATGAAGCTCTACCTGGTTTATCACCGGCACGACGCCGGTTTCATCCAGCAGCCGCTGGAGATGATGCACCTGGAAGTTACAGACGCCGATGCTTTTGACCAGCCCCTCTTTTTGCAGCTCAACCATGCCTTTCCAGGCGTCAACGTAGTGGTCAATTGCCGGAACCGGCCAGTGCATAAGATAGAGATCGACATAATCGAGCTGCAGCTTGCGCAGGCTCTCTTGCAGCGCTTCACGAGGGCGTTTTTGGTCGTCGTTCCACAGTTTAGTGGTGATAAACAGCTCATCGCGGGGGATGCCTGCGCTGCGCAACGCATTGCCGACACCGGTCTCATTTTGGTATGCGGCGGCGGTGTCAACAGAGCGATAACCGACTTCCAGCGCCTTATGAATGGCGGAGACGACTTCCTCGTTGCCTGCTTTCCACACGCCGAGACCCAGTTGTGGCATCAGGTTGCCGTCGTGCAGTTTTATAACGGTTGGATGTGTCATGCCTTCCTCCTGTTAATGAAACTCAGCGGTGTACATTCCGCTAAGGGGTAGCATTAAGTCTGGACGAAATAGCTAAAAACGGTAGTAAAACTCTTCTCCTTCCCGCAAGTTCGCGGCAAGAAGAAGAGAGGGATAAAGGGAAACTTAGCGTGCGGCCTCGTAAATCCGACGGCTGACCTCAAGGGTGATATCCTGATTTTCACCCAGCGCCGTCATGCCGTGTTCTTCCAGTTTAGCCAGTAACGCCGGGATAGAGCTACCGTCCAGACCGTAGTCGGAAAGACGGGTCGGTACGCCAAGCTGTTCGAAGAAGTTACGCGTCGCGGCGATAGCGGCATCGATACGTTCGTCTTCAGAACCCTCGGTAATATTCCAGACGCGAGCGGCATATTGCAGCAGTTTCGCGCGTTTAGTATCGCGTTTTTCATTCCACAATACTGGCAGCACGATGGCCAGCGTCTGGGCATGATCGAGGCCATGCATCGCGGTCAACTCGTGACCCAGCATGTGCGTTGCCCAGTCCTGGGGAACGCCAGCGCCGATCAGGCCGTTTAACGCCTGGGTCGCGGCCCACATAATATTGGCGCGAACGTCGTAATTTTCCGGCTCCTTCAGCGCTTTCGGACCCTCTTCAATCAGGGTCAGCAGAATGCCTTCGGCAAAGCGATCCTGAATTTTGCCATCAACCGGATAGGTAACGTACTGCTCAACGGTATGGACAAATGCGTCAACCACGCCGTTGGCCACCTGACGCGGCGGCAGGGTATAGGTGTAAACCGGATCGAGGATCGCAAACACCGGCTGGACATGAGCAGACATGAAGGCGCGTTTGTCGCCGGTGGTTTTACGTGAAACCACGGCACCTTTATTGGATTCGGAACCGGTTGCCGGCAGCGTCAGCACGGAGCCCATCGGGATCGCACTTTTCACGTGGCTGCCGTAGGTTTCGAGAATTTCCCACGGATCGACGTTTTCGTCATAGTGCGCCGCAGCGGCGATGAATTTCGTGCCATCCAGTACCGAACCACCGCCGACGGCGAGCAGGAAGGTGACGTTTTGTTCACGGGCGATTTTCACCGCGTTCATCAGCGTTTCGTAAGAGGGGTTTGGTTCAATCCCGCCAAACTCCAGAACGTCGAAGCCGTTCAGGGCGTTGAGGACCTGATCGAGCACGCCGGTTTTCTTCACGCTGCCGCCGCCGTAGGTCACCAGAATCCGGGCATCCGCCGGAATTTGATCGCGCAGGTTATCGATGGCGCCTTTACCAAACAGGATGCGGGTTGGGGTATGTAGATCGAAATTGTTCATTATTCGTGCCCTCAAAAAAAGAAAACTGCCGACTGAGAGGATGCCTCGGCCAGATGACGGTCATTGTGGTCCTGTCGCCGGTTCCTCTCAATGCACATTCCTGCCGTTGTCTTGCCCATTTCTCCACTGAGCTGGAGAAAAGGCAGAAATATGCGCACAATGCAGAGGTGAAAAAACGTCTGGAGAAGCACCGAAAATGAACCGCGCCGAGATATGCCAGCTGTTGACGGAAAAGGTTAATGCACTGAAAGATAACGAAGAAAATCTTAGCTTGCTGCTGCCAGATATTCGTCTGTTGTACGGTACGCAGCCGGGTACCCGTACGCCGGTGATGTACCAGCCAGGCATTGTTTTTCTCTTTTCGGGTCATAAAATTGGCTACATCAATGAGCGGACTTTTCGCTATGACACCAATGAATATCTGCTGTTGACGGTACCGCTGCCGTTTGAGTGCGAGACCTTCGCGACGCCAGAGGTGCCGCTGGCGGGATTGCGCCTGAATGTGGATATTCTCCAGCTGCAGGAGCTGCTGATGGACATAGGCGAGGATGAGCTGTTTCAGCCGGCGATGGCCTCCAGCGGCATCAACTCGGCAGCCTTATCGGAGGAGATCCTGTGCGCGGCGGAAAGGCTGCTGGATGTGATGGAACGTCCGCTGGATGCGCGTATCCTCGGCAAACAGATTATCCGCGAGATCCTCTATCACGTGCTCACCGGGCCATGCGGCGGGGCGCTGCTGGCGCTGGTCAGCCGACAAACCCACTTTAGCCTGATTAGCCGTGTTCTGAAGCGCATTGAAAGCCAGTACACCGAAAACCTCAGCGTCGATCAGCTGGCGGCGGAAGCCAATATGAGCGTCTCGGCGTTTCATCATAATTTCAAATCGGTGACCAGCACCTCGCCACTGCAGTATCTCAAAAGCTATCGCTTACATAAGGCGCGGATGCTGATGATTCATGACGGGATGAAAGCCAGTGCCGCGGCGATGCGCGTCGGCTACGAGAGCGCGTCGCAGTTCAGCCGTGAGTTTAAACGCTACTTTGGCATGACGCCGGGAGAAGATGCGGCGCGGATCAGAATGATTCAGGGACTGTGACGGAGAAGGGCCGGGTTTCATTCCCGGGAAGGCGGGCAGCGCCGCTCCCGGGAAGGTTCTGTCAGGCGTTACAGAATTTTTTCTTGATAACCACGACCACGGTACCCACCAGCCCGGCCACCAGCAGCGCGATTGGCAGAATCATCAGGCAGGTCATGACCTGGTCTTCATGTCGCTTCACGAACGGGATCATGCTGAGCGCATAGCCCAGACCGGTAACCACGCCGACCCACAGCAGCGCGCTGAGCCAGTTGAAGAACTGAAAGCGGCGGTTGGAGAGCCCGGAAATGCCGGCCATCGTTGGCAGCAGGGTGCGCACGAAGGCGAGGAAACGACCGGCCAGCAGCGCCAGAAGACCATGTTTATCAAACATACAGGTCGCGCGCTGATGGTACTTCTGCGGCAGATGGGCGAGCCAGCCTTTGACGGTTTCGGTATTGCCAAGCCAGCGCCCTTGCAGATAGCTCAGCCAGCAGCCAAGGCTGGCAGCGGCGGTAAGGATGGCAAGAGTCGGCACAAAGTCCATGACGCCTTTGGCTATGAGCGCGCCGGCGAGCAGCAGCAGGCTGTCCCCGGGTAAAAATGAAGCGGGTAGCAGACCGTTTTCCAGAAACAATGTCATGAACATGACCAGATATACAACGCCCACGACCTGGGGGTTTGCCAGCGCGGCAAAATCATGTTGCCACAGGGCGGCGACAATCTCTTGAATGACAACCATGGACTTTCCTAAGTGGTACCGTATTTTTGATTAGTGTACTCCTGAAGAGCCCCGAACACCTTGATCTCGGGCGCAACAACAGCGGCCGCCTTACGCAGAACGTCCGCTATTGTTGCCACTCGCTGTCACTTTACACGATACGGGAGAAGCCTGCCGCTAAATCCGCCAGCAGATCGTCAACATTTTCTAAACCGATATGGACGCGAATCAGCGTGCCGCTGAAATCGACTTCAGCTTCCGGACGAATTGAGGCGATTTGTTCCGGCTGATTAGCCAGAATCAGCGATTCAAAGCCGCCCCAGGAGTAGGCCATGCTGAACAAGCTGAAGTTGTCGAGATATGCAGCAAGCCCGGCGTCGGTCAGGCGCTTATTGAGGACAAAAGAGAACAGGCCGCTGCTGCCGGTAAAATCGCGCTTCCAGAACTCATGGCCCTTGCTGCCCGGTAGCGCAGGGTGGTTGACGCGCGCGACCTGCGGATGTTGCGCCAGCCATTCGGCGATACGCAGGCTGCTTTCGTGATGCTGACGCAGGCGGACGCCCAGGGTGCGCAGGCCGCGGCTGGTCATATAGGCGGTATCCGCATCGACCATTTGTCCCATCAGGTAGGCATTTTCCCGCAGCTGATCCCAACAGCGCGCGTTGGATACCGCGGTGCCGACCATCGCATCAGAGTGGCCTATCAGGTATTTCGTCCCGGCCTGGATGGAGATATCGACGCCAAAATCCAGCGCTTTAAACAGCACGCCGGCGGCCCAGGTGTTGTCGATCATGATAATCGCCTGCGGGGCAACGCGGCGTACGGCCGCAACGATTGCCGGAACGTCGTGCACTTCCATGGTGATAGAACCGGGTGACTCCAGGAACACCACTCGGGTGTTCGGCTGAATCTGGCGGGCGATATCGGCGCCAATCAGCGGATCGAACCAGCTGGTGGTTACGCCGAGCTTCGCGAGGATTTTAGTGCAAAAGTCCTGGCTGGGCTCATACGCGGTGTTGGTCATCAGGACATGGTCGCCCTGTTCGACGAAGGCCAGAATGGTATTGGCAACGGCTGCGGCGCCGCAGGGAAACAGCGCGCATCCGGCGCCACCTTCCAGTTCGCACATGGCTTCCTGTAGCGAAAAGTGGGTCAATGTCCCGCGACGGCCGTAAAACAGCTCGCCTTTTGCCCGGTTGCGGGTGGCGTGTTTTTTGGCTTCGACAGTCTCGAACACCAGCGATGAAGCCCGCTGAATCACGCTGTTGACCGAGCCCTGAGTATATTTTTTACTGCGCCCGGCATTGACCAGCGCGGTATCAAGATGTTTATCAGCCATGTTTTTTTTACCTGGTTTTATACGTCTGGACGTCTAAACTAGCATGAATGACTCAAGCTGTACCGGGGAATGGCCGATACGGGCAAAAATTTTGCGAAATCCGCGGTCGGCCACTTTTTTACTGCGTAAGCGCAAGGAATCTAAACGTGATTTGCTGCACAGTGTAAATACTAATGAGAACCACTATCAATTCGATGCTTTTTTGATATTATTGTGCTCAGATTTTGTGATTGACGTCCTGGAGATTCAGCGTGGGTAATAATTTGATGCAGGCGGACCTGTCCGTTTGGGGTATGTATCATCATGCCGATATTGTCGTTAAGGTCGTGATGATTGGCCTGATTTTGGCGTCGATAGTCACTTGGGCTATCTTTTTCGGCAAAGGTGCTGAAATCCTCTCCAGTAAGCGCCGCCTCAAGCGCGAACAGCAGCAGCTCAGCGATGCTCGTTCCCTCGATCAGGCCAGCGATATCGCAAACAGTTTCCACCCGAAAAGCTTAAGCACCCAGCTTATCAACGAAGCGCAGAACGAGCTGGTGCTCTCTGAAGGCGTCGAAGATAACGAAGGGATTAAAGAGCGTACCGGTTTCCGCCTTGAGCGTCGCGTGGCGTTCGTCGGCCGTTATATGGGCCGCGGCAACGGCTATCTGGCGACCATCGGGGCGATTTCCCCGTTCGTCGGCCTGTTTGGTACCGTCTGGGGTATCATGAACAGCTTTATCGGCATTGCGCAGACGCAGACGACTAACCTTGCGGTAGTTGCACCGGGCATCGCTGAAGCGCTGCTGGCGACCGCCATCGGCCTGTTTGCGGCGATTCCTGCCGTGGTTATCTATAACATTTTTGCCCGTATGATCGGCAGCTACAAAGCGTCGCTCGGCGATGTCGCCGCGCAGGTGCTGCTGCTGCAAAGCCGTGACCTGGATCTGAGCGCCAGCGGCGTAAAACCGGTCCGTACCGCGCAAAAATTACGAGTAGGTTAATGCTTTATGGCAATGCATTTTAACGAAAACCTCGATGATAACGGCGAAATGCATGACATTAACGTCACGCCGTTTATTGACGTCATGCTGGTGCTGTTGATCATCTTTATGGTGGCGGCGCCGCTGGCGACCGTGGATGTGAAGGTCAACCTTCCGGCCTCCTCAAGTCAGCCGCAGCCGCGTCCGGAAAAGCCGATTTATCTGTCGGTGAAAGCGGATAAAACGATGTTCCTCGGCAACGATGCCATTACAGAAGAGAGCATGATCGGCGCGCTGGATACGCTGACTGAAGGGAAGAAAGACACCACCGTCTTCTTCCGCGCGGACAAAACCGTGGATTATGAGACGATGATGAAGGTCATGGATACCCTGCACCAGGCGGGTTATCTGAAGATTGGTCTGGTGGGTGAAGAAACCGTAAAAGCGAAATAACCCTCCCGACGACGCTCCTCAGGCTGGCCATGCGCCAGCCTTTTTTATGCCTGATACGCAGCGGCGGGAGGTTGCAATCGCCATGGCGGGTTGCGATATAATGCCGAACGTTTTTTGTTAACTCACAGGATCTTATGGAACGCTTTCTGGAAAATGCTATGTATGCCTCACGCTGGTTGTTGGCGCCGGTTTATTTTGGTCTTTCGCTCGGGCTGATTGCGCTGTCGATCAAATTTTTTCAGGAGATTTTCCACGTACTGCCGCACATCTTTAGCGTGGGCGAGTCGGAGCTGATTCTGACGCTGCTGTCGCTGGTCGATATGACGCTGGTGGGCGGCCTGCTGGTGATGGTGATGTTCTCCGGCTACGAAAATTTTGTCTCCCAGCTGGATATCAATGAAGGTAAAGAAAAGCTCAGCTGGCTGGGTAAAATGGATGCCACCTCCCTGAAAAATAAAGTGGCGGCGTCGATTGTCGCCATCTCCTCTATCCATCTGCTGCGGGTGTTTATGGACGCGAAAAACGTACCGGACAACAAGCTGATGTGGTACGTCATTATCCATCTGACCTTTGTGCTGTCGGCGTTTGTGATGGGCTATCTCGATCGTCTGACCAAGGTTAAGCACTGATACACCAGCCCGGTGGGGCAGAGCCGCCGGGCTGGTGACTTATTTATCCGACGAGGTTTGCCATAAATTGAGCTGACCATCCGCGACGTGCTGGTCAATCTGCGCCAGCTCTTCTGCGCTAAACGTCAGATTTTTCAGCGCCTGTACGTTCTCCTCCAGCTGCTGCGGGCGGCTGGCGCCAATCAGCACCGAGGTCACACGGCGGTCTTTCAGCAGCCAGCTCAGCGCCATCTGCGCCATGCTCTGCCCGCGGCGGTGGGCCATCTCCTGCAATAAACGCAGACTGTTCAGATTTGACTCACTGAGCATATTTTCCGTCAGGCCGCGCGCTCTTTTGCCTTCGTAGAACATCCGCGAACCCTCCGGGATCTGCTGGAGATATTTACCGGTCAGCAGGCCCTGCGCCAGCGGTGTAAAGGCGATGCAGCCGACGCCGTTCTCCTCCAGCGTATCCAGCAGTCCGCTGGTGTCGACCCAGCGGTTGAGCAGGTTATAAGACGGCTGGTGAATAAGCAGCGGGATATTCCAGTCGCGCAAAAGGGCGGCCATTTGCTGCGTACGTTCCGGCGAATAGGAGGAGATGCCGACATACAAGGCTTTACCGCTCTGTACCGCCTGCGCCAGCGCTGCGGCAGTCTCTTCCATCGGCGTATTTTCATCGACGCGATGCGAATAGAAAATATCGACGTAATCCAGTCCCATCCGCTGCAGGCTCTGATCGAGGCTGGCGAGCAGATATTTTCGCGAACTACCGTTGCCATAGGGGCCTGGCCACATGGAGTAGCCTGCTTTCGTCGCCACAATCAGCTCGTCGCGATAGGCGGCAAAATCCTCGCGCAGCAGGCGGCCAAAATTTTCCTCCGCGCTGCCGGGCGGCGGCCCGTAGTTATTCGCCAGATCGAAATGGGTAATGCCCAGGTCAAAGGCCTTGCGCAGCAGGGCGCGTTGGTCATCCAGCGCGTGACCGTGGCTAAAGTTGTGCCACAGTCCCAGCGACAAGAGGGGCAATTGCAGGCCGCTTTTACCGCAGTAGCGGTACTGCATGCGATCGTAGCGGGTGGCGTCAGCTAACCAGGACATGATCTCTCCTTATAAATTAAAACGTCGTTTCCATTTTAACTGGTATGGCACGCCGGCAGCGTTTGCTGGATCACAATGCGTAAGATTGCTGGCGTCACCGCGAGCTTATGCTTTGCTTAAAAGGGGTTAATTTCCGGAGAAGAGATGATGACGCGACTGACGGCGAAAGATTTTCCGCAAGAGCTGCTGGAGTACTACGACTATTACGCACACGGCAAAATCAGCAAGAGGGAGTTTTTACAGATGGCCGGGAAGTACGCCGTCGGTGGCATGACCGCCCTGGCACTGTTTAATCTGCTGAAACCCAACTATGCGCTTGCCGGGCAGGTCTCGTTTACCGACCCGGATATTCATGCGGAATATATTCGCTATCCTTCGCCCGAAGGGCACGGAGAGGTGCGCGGCTATCTGGTGATGCCGACGAAACCCACCGTAAAACCGGCGTCGGTGATCGTCGTGCATGAGAATCGCGGGCTGAATCCCTATATCGAAGATGTCGCCCGGCGAGTGGCCAAAGCCGGTTACATCGCGCTGGCACCGGATGGCCTGAGTTCGGTGGGCGGCTATCCCGGCAATGATGACGAAGGGCGCGAGCTCCAGCAGAAAGTCGATCCGCAGAAGCTGATGAACGACTTTTTTGCCGCCGTCGCCTTTATGGAAAAGCATCCGCAGGCGAGCGGCAAAGTGGGAATAACCGGTTTTTGTTACGGCGGCGGTGTGTGCAATGCTGCTGCCGTGGCGATCCCGGAACTGGCCTGCGCGGTGCCGTTTTATGGCCGCCAGCCGCCGATCGCGGATGTCGAAAAAATCCGTGCGCCGCTGCTGCTGCACTATGCGGAGCTGGATAAGCCCATCACGGACGGTTGGCCCGCCTATGAACAGGCGCTGAAGGCGCAGCATAAAGTGTTCGAGGCCTATATCTATCCTCAGGTGAACCACGGTTTTCACAACGATTCCACGCCGCGTTACGACCGGGCCGCCGCTGAACTTGCCTGGCAGCGAACGCTGGCGTGGTTTGCCAAATATCTCGGCTAAATAGGGCGGAAATAGCGCTGGCACTCGCTCAAAAAATCGCTATATAATTTTATATATAACGATTGGGGGGTGAAAGCGATGGATAACCATTTTGGCAAAGGTTTAATGGCGGGGTTGAAGGCTTCTCAGGCTGAAAGCGCCAGCAACGCAGCCGGTTTTTGCGCGGATTATAAACGTGGGTTTGTCCTCGGTTATTCTCAGCGGATGTTTGAACAAACCGGCGATCGTCAGCTTAGCGCCTGGGAGGCCGGGATCCTCACCCGCCGTTATGGCCTGGACAGAAACATGGTCATGGACTTCTTCAGGGAAGGACATTCCTGTACCGCAATGCGTTACTTTATGGCGGGATACCGGCTGGAAAGTTAACTACCGAAGGCCGAGGCCTCCGGTAGGTGAGGCGTTATGCCTGGCGTTTGTCTTCGGTCAGGGTATCGAAGTCGCTGGCGCTGTGGCGTTCATGCAGCTGCTCGTTAAGCGGGCCGTTGGTCCGGTTGACGATACGCCCGCGTTTGACTGCCGGACGATTACCGATGTCCTGCGCCCAGCGCAGGACGTTTTTATAGCTGCCGGCGTCAAGGAATTCAGCGGCGTTATACACCCCGCCCAGCACCACATTGCCGTACCACGGCCAGATAGCCATATCAGCGATCGTGTACTCTTCCCCGGAAACATAGCGGTTGCGGGCGAGCTGCTTATCCAGCACGTCGAGCTGACGTTTGGCTTCCATCGTGAAGCGGTCAATCGCATACTCGATTTTCACCGGCGCATAGTTAAAGAAGTGGCCAAAACCGCCGCCGAGGAACGGGGCTGCGCCCTGTAACCAGAACAGCCAGTTAAGGGTTTCGGTCCGCCCGGCGGGATCTTTAGGCAGGAAGAAACCAAACTTCTCAGCGAGGTACAGCAGGATGCTGCCGGACTCAAATACGCGCGTCGGCGGGGTGGTGGAGTGGTCGCTCAGGGCGGGAATTTTTGAGTTGGGGTTCACCTCAACAAAACCGCTGGAGAACTGATCGCCTTCGCCAATGCGAATCAGCCAGGCATCGTATTCCGCGCCGCTCACGCCGAGCGCCAGCAGTTCTTCCAGCAGGATGGTCACCTTCTGGCCGTTTGGCGTGCCCAGGGAGTAGAGCTGCAGCGGATGTGAGCCGACCGGTAGCGCTTTTTCATGGGTTGCGCCGGAGACGGGACGGTTGATGTTGGCGAACGCGCCGCCGTTGTTTTGCTTCCACTCCCACACTTTAGGTGGTTGGTAGTTATTCTCTGACATGAGGACCTGCCTTTTTAGTGAGCCGTTGAGGGAGTGTAGCAGGAGATGCTAAGCAGGTTTAACCGTGTGAGGCTTATTGGCCCCGGTCAGCGTCGCGCAACCGGGGCGAGGGGGACTCAGGCCATAATCCGCGCGGCCCATACGCTGATATCGTCGCTGCTGCCAAGGTCCGGCTGCACCAGACCGTTGACCATAAAGGTAGGCGAGACATGAATACCGTTCTGTCGCGCGTATTTGCAATGCCATTTAATTTCAGCCTGCAGCTCAGGGCGGGCGAAGGCCGTAGAGAGCAGAACCTGGCTATAGCGCTCAATGCGCTGGATAATCTGCTGCGGCGTGGTCTCCATATTCGGTCCGCTGCAATGGTCGGTAAATTCAAACTCTTCGCGATGGTCGGCGACGGCTTTTAACACCCTGTGCGCCTGCTCTCTGCCGTGCGGGAGCGTCGAGGCGGCAAGAATGCAGCGCACGATGACGCCGGAGAAAAGATGCCATGGCTGCGACTGCAGACGAATCTTGATGGTCACATTATCCGCGCCGACTTCGTCCAGTAGCTCGTCGAGCTTATTGAATGCCCGGACGGAAAACGGGCAGGTTGGCTCAAGGAAAACCTCAAAAGTACGTGGGCCGTGGCCCCAGACCAGCGGTTGAGCCTGCAGATGCGGTTGTGCGCTCATAATCAACTCCTGACGTTGTCTCATTCTTCGTTATGATTCCCTGAATCACCCGGGCTGTTGTCAACGGCAATGCAACCTGAAGTATTACGGGGAGATATTACAAATAACGATATCACTTTTACCCAAAGGCGCCGGGTTATTTTCCCGCAGGGCACGATCGCTGAATCCAATGAGTGGTATCATCATTTCACCTCTGTCTGGTAAGTGCCTGTGGCAGGATAAGAAGAGGGAGTTTTGTTCCGCCAACTGCCCGGGCTGCATTAATTTGAGGTCAGGCTAATGAGCAAAGGATCGACAAGTAGTGATGCCCCTTTTGGTACATTGTTAGGCTACGCGCCGGGGGGCGTAGCAATTTATTCATCGAATTACAGCAGTTTAAATCCGCGCGACTATCCGGATGACGCGACGTTCCGCAGCTACATCGGCAGTGAGTATATGGGGCATAAATGGCAGTGCGTTGAATTCGCGCGCCGCTTTTTGTTTCTCACCTACGGCTTTGTCTTTACCGATGTCGGCATGGCCTATGAAATCTTCTCCCTGCGTTTTCTGCGTGAAGTGGTCAATGACAATATTCTGCCGCTGCAGGCTTTCGCAAACGGCGCCCGCCGTCCGCCGATGGCCGGTTCGCTGCTGATTTGGCAAAAGGGCGGTGAGTTCAAGCATACCGGCCATGTTGCGGTGATTACGCAGCTGGTCGGCAATAAGGTCCGCATCGCCGAGCAAAACGTGATTCACGCTCCGCTGCCGCAGGGCCAGCAATGGACCCGCGAATTAACGCTGGAAGTGAAAGACGGTTTCTACACCATCAAAGATACCTTTGCCGATACGGAAATATTAGGCTGGATGATTCAGACCGCCGATACCGAGCACAGCCTGCCGCAGCCGGTGCTGCCGGGTGAAGCGATGGCGATTCAGGGCGCGAGATTGCCGAATAAAGGCCAGTTCCGCGGTAACTGGCTGAACGAGAAAGATTCGCTGCAGAAAGCCTACGTGGCCGCCAACGGTCACTTCATCAATCAAGATCCCTATCAGTACTTCACCATTACCGAAAGCGCCGAGCAGGAGCTAATCAAAGCGACCAACGAGCTGCATTTGATGTACCTGCACGCCACCGATAAGGTGATGAAAGATGACAATCTGCTGGCGCTGTTTGATATCCCTAAAATTCTCTGGCCGCGCCTGCGCCTCTCGTGGCAGCGACGCCGTCATCATATGATTACCGGCCGCATGGATTTCTGTATGGATGAGCGCGGGCTGAAAGTCTATGAATACAACGCCGACTCCGCCTCTTGTCATACCGAAGGCGGGCTGATCCTCGAACAGTGGCTGAAGCAGGGCTACTACGGCAGCGGACACAACCCGGCGGAAAATCTGCTTGATGAGCTGGCGGGCGCCTGGAAACACAGCCGCGCCCGTCCTTTCGTGCATATCATGCAGGACAAGGATCTGGAGGAGAACTACCACGCGCTGTTTATCCAGCGCTCGCTCACGCAGGCGGGGTTCGAAAGTAAGATCCTCTTTGGCCTTGATGAGCTGCACTGGGATGCCGCCGGGCAGCTGATCGACGGCGACGGGCGTCTGGTGAACTGCGTCTGGAAAACCTGGGCCTGGGAAACCGCCATCGAGCAGGTGCGTGAAGTCAGCGCCGATGAGTACGCCGCCGTGCCGATCCGTACCGGACATCCGCAAAACGCCGTGCGGCTGATCGACGTGCTGCTGCGTCCGGAAGTGCTGGTCTTCGAACCGCTGTGGACGGTGATCCCCGGTAACAAGGCCATTCTGCCGGTACTGTGGTCGCTGTTCCCGAACCACCGCTATCTGCTGGATACCGATTTTGTGGTCAACGATGAGCTGGCGAAAACCGGTTACGCGGTGAAACCTATCTCTGGCCGCTGCGGCAGCAACATTGATTTGATTGGTCCGAAAGACGAAGTGCTGGATAAAACCAGCGGGCAGTTTGTCGATCGTAAAAATATTTACCAGCAGCTCTGGTGCCTGCCGAAAGTGGATGGTAAATACATTCAGGTGTGTACGTTTACCGTCGGCGGCAACTACGGCGGTACTTGTCTGCGCGGCGATGATTCGCTGGTAGTCAAAAAAGAGAGTGATATCGAACCGTTAATTGTGCTGAAAGACAGCGACGGCCGGTAGCCGGCAGCCCGGACAGCGCCGTAAATGACCTGTCCGGGCAACAAATCCTGCAAACACGATAAGTCACAAAGACAACAACAAGACAGAAAAGGAAAATAATATGCACGACAGGCGACTCGCCGCCCGCGCGGGTGAACTCAAGCCCTCCGCCGTCCGCGAACTTCTTAAGCACAGTAAACTGCCCGGCGTTATCTCACTGGGCGGCGGGATTCCGGCTCCGGAGCTGTTTGATACCGAAGGTCTGAATCTGGCTGTGCAACAGGTGATGAGCGGGCGCTTTAACGATGCATTTCAGTATGGTTTGACCGAAGGCTACCCGCCGCTGCGTCAGGCCGTGAGCGAACTGTGTCAGGCGCGCGGCGTTGACTGCCAGGCCAGCCATGTTTATATCACCTCCGGTTCTCAGCAATCGTTGGATATTGTCGCCCGTACGCTGCTCGATCCGGGCGATGCGGTGGTGGTTGAGCGCCCGACCTACCTGGCGGCGCTGCAGGTATTCCAGTTAGCGCAGGCCAATATTCTCAGCGTGGATACTGATGATAACGGGATGCTGGTCGAACAGCTGGCCGACCTGCTGGAAACGACCCGCGTCAAAGCGGTTTATCTGGTGCCCACCTTCGGCAACCCCGGCGGAAAAACCCTGAGCGAAGATCGCCGCCGCCGTCTGGTGGAACTGGCGAAGCAGCATGATTTTGTCATCATCGAAGACGACCCCTATGGCGAAATCAGCTTTACCGATGAAGTCCGCCGTCCGCTGTATCAGCACGCGGTTGAGCTGGGCTGTGAAGATCAGGTGGTCTACACCTCCACCTTCTCCAAAATTCTCGCTCCGGGGATGCGTATCGGCTGGATTGTGATGCCGGACTGGCTGGCGCAGCAGACGGTGATCGTCAAGCAGGCGGCGGATCTGCATACCAACATGCTGTCGCAGGTGATCACGGCGGAATATCTGGCGATGAATCGCCTGGATAACCAGATCGCGCTGATCCGTGAGGATTATCGTAAGAAGTGTGTGGCGCTGGCGGATGCGCTGGAGTCGCGACTCGGGGAGCACATTGCCTTCAGCCGACCAAAAGGCGGGATGTTCCTGTGGGCTCGCTTCCGCTATTCGTTCGATACCATGGAATGGATGAAGAAAACGCTGGCAAACGGCGTGGTGTTTGTCCCTGGCGAAGCGTTCTATCACGATAATCCGGATACCCGTACGCTGCGTCTGTCCTACTCTACGGTCTCGGAAGAAGGGCTGATGACGGCCGTTGAACGTCTGGCGAAATCGCTGTAGCTATATAAATAACTCCGCGCCGCCGGGCGGCACGGAGTGTTAATCTGGTTTAATCGTTTTCGGCGATGCGGTCATCGAGCCAAATCAGCATCAGTGAGGAGAGAAATGCAACGCCGAGTGTGCCAATAAATAGCCACATAAAGAATACCTCAGAGGTTTTTTATTATTTTTCTGCTTTTACCGGTGAGTGATTGTTTCTGTTGATCATCGTGACTTTCGTCGCGGACTGGGAGGTGGCGAGCGTGAAGAAATCATCAGCATCAATATCAAAATTCAGCACGATTTCCCTGTATTTCCCGCAGTGAATTAACTCTTTCGCTTCTTGCATACTACTTGCTGTTATTGTCGGCATCGTCTTATCTCGTGTGAAAACTGGTTAGCAAAGTAAGAGCTTGTGCATATCAGATCAACTCTTTTTTATCGCCACCGGTAAGATCTGTTTTCCTTATTTTTTAAAGGGACAGCGCGGGCAGAATACCATTGCGGGACAGGGTGCCGCCCATTGCCGTCTGGCCTGTGATTTCAAAAGCAGCGTTAACGCTGTTTTTCGCTCATCAGCTGGCGGCAGCGCGGCTGATCCTGACCAATACTCTCTTGTTCTTGTTGGCTGAGCTGCAGCCAGGTCTGACGCATACGTTCGCCAAGTGCCGGGATATAGTGGTTTTTGTGCAGCGCGTAATCGGCATTGCCGCCTTCGACAATATTTTCCATATCGCGAAGAAACGCCTGGCTATCCCGGTGGTCGATGACACAGAAAACCGAACGGTACCAGGCCATCTCTTCTTCGGAGTAGCGGGGCGTAAACCACCAGACAAGCAGCGCGATGAGCGCCAGCAGCGGAATAATAAGCGGTAATTTCTTCAGCATGGATTAGTCAGGGAGAGGAAACAGGGGGCGTAGTGTACCTGCTGCGCAAACGGGATGACATCCCGGAGGTCTTTTTTACCTCCGGGCGAGCGGGACAGGTCCCGTTAGCGCGGTTATGCGCTAACGGTAAAAGAGCTATAACAGACCGCTCTCTTTTGCGGTCCGGTCGATAGCGCGTTTGGTCTTCTCGACCAGCTCATCCAGTTCGCTGTGGCTGGCAATCAGCGCGGGAGCCATAATCATACGCCCCAGCGTAGAGCGGATAATGACCCCCTCTTCAAAGCCGATAGTCCGGCAGCGCCAGGCCAGATCGTTTTCATTCGCAAAGCGTTTGCGGGTCGACTTATCTTCGGCGAACTGCAGAGCGGCCACGAGGCCTGTGCCCTGGATTTCGCCAATCATCGGGTGGTGGCTAAACACTTCACGCAGCGTTTTTTGCAGATACGGGCCGGTATCGTCACGTACGGTGGTGACCCGGTTTTCATCGCGCAGTGCTTTAAGGTTGGCAATGGCGACGGCCGCAGCGACGGGGTGGCCGGAATAGGTCAGACCGTGGGCAAAGACGCCGCCTTTCTCAACCAGCACCTCGGCCATCCGTTTGCTCAGCACCAGGCCGCCCATCGGAACATAGCCGGAGGTCAGCCCTTTGGCGATGGAGAGCGTATCCGGCTCAAAGCCAAAATACTGGTGCGCAAACCATTCGCCGGTTCTGCCAAAGCCGCCAATCACCTCATCGGCGCACAGCAGCACGTCGTATTTGCGGCAAATGCGTTGAATCTCCGGCCAGTAGCTCTCCGGCGGGAAGATCATCCCGCCCGCCCCCTGGAACGGTTCGGCGATAAAGCCCGCGACGTTCTCCGCGCCGAGCTCCAGGATCTTCTCTTCCAGCTGGCGGGCGCAGCGCAGGCCAAACTCCTGCGGCGTCAGGTTGCCGCCGTGCATATACCAGTAGGGCTCATCAATATGCGCCACGTCGGGAATCATCCCCCCCATGGCATGCATGGCTTTCATGCCCCCGAGCGCGGTGGCGGCGAGGGTAGAGCCGTGGTAGCCGTTCCAGCGGCCAATCATCACCTTTTTCTGCGGCTTATCGAGAATCTGCCAGTAGCGACGCACGGTGCGGATCAGCACTTCATTCGATTCAGAACCGGAGTTGGTGTAAATGGCGTGGCTGTAGTGCCCGGGCAGCAGGCTGAAAAGGAGTTCGGACAGCTCAATCACCGTCGGGTGCGTGGTGTGGAAGAACATATTGTAATAGGGCAGCTTCGCGAACTGCGCCGCCGCGGCATCCGCCAGATCCTGGCGGCTGTAGCCCAGCTGGGTACACCACAGTCCTGACATACCGTCCAGATACTTGTTGCCGTCATTGTCCCACAGGTACAGGCCTTCGCCGCGTACCATGACGCGCGGTCCTTCAGCGTTCAGCGCTTTCTGGTCGAGAAACGCGTGGATATGGTGTGCGGCATCCCCGCTTTGATACTCGGTGGTGGATCGCGTCGGGTGAATCGGGTAAGTCATGTTATCTCTCCTGTAAGCGGAATCAGGGCAAGGCAAGGCCGTTGCCTGCTAGCGAAACTGGAACCAGGTCGTTTTAAGGGTGGTGAATTTGTCGAAGGCATGCAGCGACAAATCCCGACCAAAACCAGACTGTTTATTGCCGCCAAACGGCACGGTGACGTCCAGCGCATCCACGGTATTGACCGATACCGTGCCGGCGTTAAGCCGTCCGGCTACGCGGTGCGCGCGGTGCAGATCGTCTGTCCAGATCGACGCGGCGAGGGCATAAATATGGTTATTAGCCAGCTCGATGGCCTGCTGTTCATCATCAAAAGGGATAGCGGCAAGCACCGGGCCGAAAATTTCATCTTTCCACAGCGACATCTCTTCGTGCACCCCATCCAGCAGCGTGGGCTGAACGTAGTTGGCGATCCCTTCAATCTCGACCTCACGGCCGCCGGTCAGCACGCGTGCGCCGGCCTGTTCGGCAGAACGGATCGCGCGTATGACCTTTTGCGCATGCGCCGCGCTGACCATCGCGCCCATTTTGGCTGCCGGATCAAAGGGGTGAGACGGTGCCCAGGCTTTCATTTTGGCCTCTACCCGGGTGATAAAGTCGGCATAAATCGCGCGTTCTACCAGCAGCCGTGAGTTGGCGGAACAGACTTCGCCCTGGTTAAAACAGATACCGAAAGCGGCTTTCTCCGCCGCCAGGTCGAGATCCTGGCAGTCAGCAAAGACGATATTGGCGCTTTTACCGCCGCACTCCAGCCAGACCTGTTTCAGGTTTGACTGCGCGGAGTAGGTCATGAAGGCCTTGCCGACGGCGGTCGAACCGGTAAAGGTGATGACATCAATATCGTTATGCAGCCCAAGCGCGGCGCCCGTTTCGGTGCCGGGACCGGTCACCACGTTCAGCACGCCTGGCGGGAGACCCGCTTCGAGCGCCAGTTCACCCAGGCGCAGTGCCGAAAAAGGCGAGTTTTCTGAGGGTTTGAGGATCACGCTGTTCCCGGCGGCCAGCGCCGGCCCGAGTTTCCAGCAGGCCAGATCGAGCGGAAAGTTCCACGGTACGATTGCCGCCACCACGCCGACCGCTTCACGAGTGAGGGTGGCGAGCGACCCGTTACGCGTGGGGGCGACCTCGGCGTAAATTTTATCGACGCTTTCAGCGTACCAGGCCAGGACGTGCGCCGCGCCGGGAATATCAACATGCAGCGCATCGTTGACCGGTTTGCCCATGCTGGCACTTTCAAGCAGCGCCAGCTCTTCACGGTGTTCGAGAATCAGCGCGGAGAGCCTGAGCAGTACGGTTTTGCGTTCCTGCGGCGCCAGAGCGGACCACACGCCGGAGGCGAAGCTGGCGCGGGATGATTTTACTGCAATATCAATATCGTCTGCTTGCAGCGCCGTCACCCCGGCGAGCACGTTATTGGTCGCCGGGTTGACGGCCGGACAGACTTTACGGCTGATGGCGAGGTAGGGACGACCATCAACGATCGCGTGGCTGATAAAGTGTTGCTCCCGCAGTTTGTCCTGCCAAAAATTTCGATCAGACATACCAGACATGCGCCTCTCCCTTGATGTGTTGCTTATTTGTTATTGATTTGTTGCTATTGATTCATGATGCAGGAGGGGGCAGCGACGAGAAAGGACTAAAAATCTAGCTAACCTCTATAAAAAACGTAGCTAGTCCCGGAAAGGGGATAATTCTCCGGGGCGTGAGGGGCGGTTATTTCTGTGACGGTATTCATAAAATTTACGCGGATGAATTTTTAATGTTTTGTATTTAAAAGGATATTATTTTTATGCTTCGCTTTTATGAGCACAGCACCCGCTGCCTTTTAAATACATTAAATATTGTTTGATTTAATAACAGGCAATGAAAAAAAGATGAATGACCCTCATTCCTTGCGATCTGATGCCGCATGCTTGTCGTTGGCTCGCAGCTTTCCTGCGCTTTGTCTGTTAATTTTCTGTAAAAATACGACCCGAGTCGGATTGTTGATCTTTTTCCGCTGGCGGGGTTGCCGGCGACGGGGAGCATCGTTTAAAGCTATTTAGCTTATCTCTCTGAGAATAAAAAATAAGGTGTCCCATGCCCCATTTCACCCTGAAGCAGCTCAAATACTTTGTTGCCGTTGTCGAAGCAGAGAGTATTGCGGAAGCCTCCAGACAGTTACATATCGCCCAGCCGTCAATTTCCATTGCGGTTAAAACCCTGGAAGATATGTTTGAACAGCAGTTCTTTATTCGCCACCATGCGCAAGGGGTTTCGCTGACCCCCAGCGGACAACGCTTTTATGAAAAAGCGAAAGAGCTGCTGCGGCTTTCGTATCAGTTTGAGCAAAATTCAAAAGCGGATAATGAACTGGTCTCCGGCATTATTTCATTAGGCTGTTTTGAAACGGCGGCGCCGCTCTATTTACCTTCGCTGATCGCCGGATTTAAAAAAATCTATCCCGATATCACCCTCAAAATTTGCGATGGGGAGCAGCATGAAATTACTCACGGTCTGCACCGCGGTCGTTTCGATCTGGCGTTTCTCTATGATCTTGAGCTGGATAGCGCGATTCACACCGAAAGCCTCAATGCGCCGCAGAAGCCTTATGCCCTGCTGCCGGCACATCATCCGCTGGCGCAGCGGGCGACGGTGAAACTCTCCGAGCTCAATAACCTGCCGATGGTTCTGTTGGACGTGGTGCCAAGTCGAAACTATTTCATCAGTATTTTCAAAGATAAAGGGTATAACCCTCAGGTTGCCTATAGCTCGCCGTCTATTGAGATGGTGCGCTGTATGGTCGGCCAGGGGCTGGGTTTTTCCGTGCTGGTAACCCGTCCGGTTTCCGACATGACCTACGATGGCCAGCAGGTGCGCTGCGTGGAAATTCAGGACGAGATGGCGAACTCGACGCTGGTGATGGCGCACCTGCGCAGTAGCGAGCCGACCAAACCGACTAAACTGTTTATGGAATATTGTCGCCATGCGGTGCTCAGCCCGGCGGACATTGATGCGCGGGTGGCGTAAATTCAGCGGAGAATAAGAGACGGCTCGCCCTGTTGCGGGCCGTATCAGTCTCTGCCGGTGATGTTAAATATAAAAAAACGAGCCTCTGAATATATTTTTAATAGGCTTGATGGCTTGCGATTTATTTTTTATGAATAATCAGGCGCTCGCCGGATTATCTTTTATCGGTAATCTGCTAGAAATAATATTTTTATTCAGTAGATTCAAGATACTGCGTTCTGCATCACTATTTTATTCTCAGGTTCTAAATTTATAATAATTTACCTGCTTGTTACGGTTTATTAACCTCGGTCCTGCGCAGTGGTTTATTCCTGGCGATTGAACACCATTCGAAGGACACATTTATGACCGTAGAAAAAACGAACATTGATACGTTGATTGTTGGCGGGGGTCAGGCCGGTATTGCCATGAGTGAGCATCTGACAACGCTGGGGATCTCACATCTGGTTATCGAGAAAAACCGCATCGCCGAAGCCTGGCGAACCGGGCGCTGGGACTCGCTGGTGGCAAATGGTCCGGCGTGGCATGACCGTTTTCCGGGGATGGAATTTAAAGGGGGAAATCCCGACAGCTTCATTCCCAAAGACGATGTGGCGGAATACTTTGAAGATTACGTCAGGGCCTTCAATCTGCCGGTGCGTACCGGCGTTGAAGTCAAAAGCGCGGTGCGCAACAGCGGGCGACCGGGGTTTACCATTGAGACCACGGAGGGCGTCATTGAGGCCCAGCGTATTGTTGCCGCGACCGGGCCGTTTCAAAAACCGGTCATTCCACCGATTGCGCCGCAAGAGGGCAGCATTCATCAAATCCACTCCGCCCGATACTACAACCCGCAGCAGCTTCCTGAGGGCGCCGTGCTGGTCGTTGGCGCGGGTTCTTCCGGCGTGCAGATTGCCGACGAGCTTCAGCGTGCCGGCCGTCGGGTCTATTTATCCGTCGGCGCACACGACCGCCCGCCGCGCGCATATCGCAACCGGGACTTCTGCTGGTGGTTGGGAGTGCTGGGCATGTGGGATGCCCCCGCCAGCGCCCCGGGCAAAGAGCATGTCACTATCGCCGTCAGCGGCGCTCATGGCGGGCACACCGTGGACTTCCGCGAGCTGGCGCATCGTGGCATCACCCTGGTCGGGCTGACGAAAGCCTTTGAATCCGGGACGGCGACCTTTCAGCCGGACCTGTGCGACAACATCCGACGCGGAGATGAGAACTACCTGGCGCTGCTGGATGCCGCAGATGCCTACATTGCGGCCAATGGTCTGGATCTGCCGGAAGAACCTGCTGCCCGCGAGTTTTTACCTGACCCGTCGTGTATGACTTCGCCGATCCTCTCTCTGAATCTCGCGGAGGCGGGGATCACCACCATTATCTGGGCGACCGGCTACGCCGTGGATTACAGCTGGCTCAACGTGAATGCTTTTAATGAGCAACGCCGTCCGCAGCATCAACGCGGCGTCTCCAGTGAACCCGGGGTCTATTTTCTCGGACTGCCGTGGCTGTCACGCCGGGGATCTACCTTCATCTGGGGCGTCTGGCATGACGCGAAACACATTGCTGACCATATTGCCACCCAGCGTAAGTACAGCCAGTACCAGGCCGCCGATCGGCGCTGAACGTTCGCCCACTAAACAGGATAAAAAAGATGCCAACGCATACCCGTATTCGCATGTTTAATACTAAAGAGACTTACCCCAATCAGAGCCTGGATAACGATTTATGCCAGGCGGTTCGCGCCGGGAATACCGTCTACGTGCGCGGTCAGGTGGGAACCGATTTTGCCGGTAACCTGGTCGGTTTGGGCGACCCGCAGGCTCAGGCCGAGCAGGCGATGAAAAACGTCAAACAGCTGCTGGAAGAGGCCGGAAGCGACCTGTCGCACATCGTGAAAACCACGACCTATATCATTGACCCGCGTTATCGTGAGCCGGTGTATCAGGAGGTGGGGAAATGGCTGAAGGGGGTTTTCCCGATCTCCACGGGGCTGGTGATTTCCGCGCTGGCGCAGCCGCAATGGCTGATGGAGATCGATGTGATTGCCGTCATTCCCGATGATTTCGTGAAGTAAGGAGCGACGATGACCTTTTCTATCGCAGCATATTGCCCGGAAAGCGGGCAGTTTGGGATTGCGCTCAGCTCCTCCAGCATTGCCGTCGGCGCCCGCTGTCCCTGGCTACAGGCCGGGGTGGGGGCGGTATCCAGTCAGAACATCACCTTACCGGCGCTGGGTCAGCTGGCGTTAGCGCAGCTGGAACAGGGACTAGCGCCGGATATCGCGTTGCGCAGGGCGCTGGCGGAGGATGATTTCAGCCGCTACCGGCAGATTATCGCCATCGACGCCAATGGACAAACCGCCGCCTTCAGCGGCGATAAAACCCTCGGTATCTATCATGTTGCCGAAGGAGAAAACTGTATTGCCGCTGGAAATATGCTGGCCAGCACGGCGGTTATTGAGGCGATGGTGGCGGGGTTTCAGCAGAGCGAAGGCGAAATGGCGCTGCGCCTGCTGGCCGCGCTACAGGCCGGTCTGGCCTGCGGCGGTGAGGCCGGTCCGGTCCACTCTGCGGCGGTGAAGGTCGTGGATGATTATTCGTGGCCGCTGGTGGATTTGCGCATTGACTGGAGCGAGGACGATCCCATCGGCGAGCTGGCCGCGCTCTGGCAGGCCTATGAGCCGCAGATGCAGGCCTATATCACGCGCGCGCTCGACCCGCGGGAGGCCCCCAGTTACGGAGTACCGGGCGATGAATAATGAGCTGCAGTCGATACTGGCAACGCTACTGGCTTTTGATACCACCAGTCGCGAATCCAATCTCGAGATGATCGATTACATAAACCGCTTTCTGAGCGGTTTTGGCATTGAATGCCGGCTGTTCTACGATGACGACGGCAAAAAAGCCAATCTTTACGCCCGCCTGGGGCCGCCGGGGCCAGGGGGGGTAATGCTCTCCGGCCATACCGATGTGGTGCCGGTTGACGGCCAGCGCTGGACGGTCCCTCCTTTTGCACTTACCCTCCGCGATGGCCTGTGCTACGGGCGCGGCAGCACCGACATGAAGGGCTTTATTGCCTGCGTGCTGGCCTCTGTTCCCGCTTTCCTCGCACAACCGTTAAACATGCCTCTGCATCTGGCCTTTTCCTATGATGAGGAGGTGGGATGTCTCGGCGTCCGCAGTCTGGTGAACCATCTCAAAGCCTCAAAGGATAAGCCTGCGCTGTGCATTATCGGTGAGCCGACGGAGATGCGCCCGGTCTACGGCCATAAAGGCAAACTAGCCATGCGCTGCCATATTCACGGTAAGGCCTGCCATTCGGCCTATGCTCCCGATGGCGTGAATGCCATCGAGTATGCGGCGAAGCTGATTACCCGCTTAGGCGTATTGGGTGAAAAGCTGGCGCTCAGGCAGGATGCGCGCTTCGACCCGCCGTACAGCACCGTACAGGTGGGGCTGATTACGGGCGGCGCGGCGCTCAATATTGTGCCTGAACGCTGCCAGTTCGATTTTGAAATCCGCCATTTGCCGGATGTGTCGCTCGCTGAGACGCTCTCCGGGCTGCAGGCGTATGCCGAAGATGAACTGGAGCAGGCGATGCGCGCGGTGGCGGAGGAGGCAACGATCCGCTTTCAGCCGCTCAGCCAGTATCCCGGCCTGCTGAGCGATCCGCAGTCGGCCTTTGCCGGTTGGCTGGCGCAATGGGCGGGAAATGATACGTTCTCCACCGTCGCCTTTGGCACCGAAGGCGGGCTGTTTGACGAAGCGGGTGTGGCAACCTTGATTTGTGGGCCGGGAAGTATGGAGCAGGGGCACAAGCCGGATGAATTTATTGCCCTGACGCAGCTGGATCAATGTCTGGCGATGCTGGATAACCTGCGCCGCTGGATGGCGGCCTCCTGAATCTTTTGCGCCCGGGGCCGGGCGCATTTCCGTCATTCTCTGTTCCCGCATTTTTTCCGCTCTCTATTTTCGCTCAGGCCGTTCTTTAATTCTCCGCGGTCGTTTCCTGTTGCCCGCCAGCAATAAAAAAAGCTCCGGAATCTGTCCGGAGCTAAATGATTACTGAGGGAATCTGTGGCTTTAAATTTTCTCTTTCACAAAGGCCATCTTCTTGACCGTCTTCGCTCTGGAGAGGTAATAATAGACAGGAGAAACAACCAGCAAACCAATAATCCATGATAAGTCAGCGCCGCCAAATGACAGCGCAACAGGTCCGCTTTAGATCGCCGTCGACATAAACGGCACCTCCACGGCGATTCCCAGTAAATAACAGAAAATAGCCGTGGTATTAAAATAACCGTAGATTCCGCCATCGCGTTTAAAAAAGGACTCAACTTCATATTCGCCATGAGCGACCAGATAGTAATCCACCAGATTAATCGCCGTCCACGGCACCAGCACGTATAACAGCACGGTGATAAAGTTGGTGTAGATTAATAAAAAGTTTTCCTGACCATAGATCGCCAGCGATATTTCGAGAATCATCGTCAGGATGGCGGTAATTATTCTGGCGCGGGCCATCGGCGACCAGCCATCAATAAAAGTCTGGCCCAGGGTCAAGGTGCAGAGAACCCCGCAGTACAACATCATGGAGTTCGTGGCGGCGATCCCCAGTGCCAGTACCACAATGACCAGGGTGCCCATTCCACCGGTCAGATCTATAATGCCTTGAATAATATCATCATTACTAATACAGATAGCCACCAGCACGCCGAGGACCATCGGCAGGTAGGAGCCTAAAATGCAGCCAAAATAGCTGGCATAAAAAACGCTTTTATCGTTGGTGCTGTAGGGCATATAGCGTGAATAGTCAGAGACATAGGGGGCATAGGCCAGTTGCCACAGCGCCGCTATGGATACCGCGCCGAGGAAGCCAACTTTGTTAAAGCCGCCGCGATCGAGGAAATCAACCGGCAGGCCATGTACAAACACGATCCACAGAAATGTGGCGGCCAGTACAATACCGGAAATCCACGACATAATTCTGGCGTAGGAGTGGATGATTTTATAGCCAAAGATGGTGGCGAATAAACTGAGCGCCCCGACGATAATAATCCCGACGTCGGCGTTCATCGGCTTATAGATAGCGTGCATTGACTGCCCGCCTAATACCAGGCTGGAGGCGGTAAATCCGATATACATTAATACCACGATCGATACCACCAGTACCGACCCGTAGGAGCCAAACTGTCCCTTAGTTTGCACCATTTGCGGCACGCCGAGCCTCGGACCCTGCGCCGAATGTAATGCCATAAAAAGACCGCCAACCAGGCTGCCGATCAGCAGGGCAATCACGGACCAGAAAAAAGAAAGGTGGAAAATGGTCACCGACATGGCACCGGTGATCACGGTTAATAACATGATATTCGAGCCGAACCAAATGGTAAAAAGATCGCCAGGTTTACCGTGTCGCATATTAAGAGGAATAGGTCTTATGGTATTACTTTCGAGGTTTTCAACATGAACGGATTGAGGTTTAGTCATGGTGCTCTCTCATCACTGTAGGGCTAAATCAGCGTTAGATGGATATTCCAATGAGGAGTACAGCTAATCTACTCATCATAACATTTCGTTTACTATTGTCACAATCTCGCATCATTTTAGAAATTATTAAAAATGTCGAACGTCGATATAAAAAAAATGCTTTACCTGCGTCCTCGATCCTGAATCAACGCGCTGAATAAACCGTTAAATCTATTTTTTAGCGATTTATGCTGCTTTAATTGAGATTTAATAATTAACCCGCTGGAAGGTTATTTTCAGACAGATAAAACTCCGTAGCGATGGCCATTGCCTGGAATGATTGGTTGTACAGTCGAATGAGAAAGGCCTGCTAAATATGTGGAAAAGCGATCATCCCGGTATTAAGCAATGATATTTATGAGGGAATAGCACTTACACTCTGAAAATCAGTCTGTTACACCATGGTATACAGTGATTGAGGTGTTGAAAGGATGGCCCAGGGCAATAAATTGTGCGTGGCGCTTCACAATGAAATGCATTTATCGGGAGTGTGCAGCAGATCAATATTTACAACACCTGGTACTCTCTTTTCTCTTTATTTTGTCGCGAATATCGCGGCTGGAAACGGCTGTCGTCCCCCGCTATTGTGCCGGGGATAACAGCCTCTGACCGGGCAGAGGCTGTCTGTGCTCTCAGCGGTCAGTAGCCGACGGTGTACACCCGGCCGCTCTGTATCCCTTCCACGCTGCGGCGATAGGCCTGAGCAACGGCGGCAGCGGGGACGCTGGTGAAGCCGGGGAAGAAACCGTCATAAGCGGCGAGCGACTCCGCCAGTACGGTGGGGCTTATCAGGTTGATACGGATCCCACGCGGCAGTTCGCAGGCGGCGGCGCGGACAAAGCCCTCCAGCCCGGCATTCACCGTTGTGGCGTTGACGCCCTGGGCAATCGGTTCATGGGCCACAATGCCGCTGATAAGCGTAATCGAACCGCCTTCATTGAGATAATGCTGCCCGGTTAGCGCCAGGCGGATTTGCCCCAGCAGTTTGTCCTGCAGGCCCTGGTTGAAATCCCGGTCCGTCATGGACGCCAGCGGGCCAAAGAACAGATTGCCGGTAGCCGAGACAATCGCATCGACCCGGCCGACTTTTTCAAAGAGAGCTTCGACGCTCGGCTGAGAGGTGATATCCACCTGAAGATCGCCCTGAGTGCGACCTACGCGAATGACCTGATGTTGACGGCTCAGTTCTTCGGCGACGGCGCGCCCGACGGTACCGCTGGCACCAATAACGACGATTTTCATGGCTGACTCCTGATCGGTTGTGAGCCTCTATTCTTTAATGAAACAGTTATCGGATAAACTGGCTAAAAGTTAGATGATTACTAACCAGAGGTTTGTAATATGGATAAGCTACGCGGAATGGAGACGTTTATTGCCGTGGTGGAGTGCGGCAGTTTTACCGACGCGGCATCGCGGCTGGAGATGTCGGCGGTCATGGTCGGTAAATATATCGCCCTGACGGAGCGAGAGCTTGGCACCCGACTGCTTGAGCGCAACACCCGGCGCCAGAGTTTGACTGATGCCGGGCGCGTCTATTATGAAGAGGCCAAACGGGTACTTGAACAGGTCGCGATTGCCGAAAGCTCGGTCGAACGATTGCGACTGGCGCCGGCCGGGACGCTGCGCATCAGCGCGCCGACCTCTTTTGGCGCCTGCGTGATTGCGCCGCTGACCGCCTCGTTTTTACAGGCGTGGCCGGATGTTCGCATCGAACTGGATCTGACTAACCGGATGATCGATCTCGTCGATGAGGGCTTCGATCTGGCGATCCGTATTGGTGATATTCACCACACCGATCTGGTGGCGAAATATCTCTGTCCTTATCGGATGGTGATTTGCGCCGCGCCCGCTTACCTGGCTCGTCACGGTACGCCAGTCGTACCGGCGGATTTGGTCGATCATCGTTGTCTGTCCCATACGGTGTGGACGGCGCGCAATGAGTGGACATTGCCGGGCGCGCAAGACACGGTGCGCTGGAAGCGCGATGCGATTCTGCGCTGCAATGATGGTTACGGCCTGCGCATGGCGGCGATAGCCGGAGCCGGGCTGCTGCTCCAGCCGGAGGTTTTACTGAGCGAGGCGCTGGCCAGCGGCAAACTGGTGCGGGTGCTGGAGGCCTATACCCCCCATCCGCGTCCGGTACATTTACTCTGGCGTCAGGATCTTCGCCCGCTGCCGAAGCTGACCCGCTTCGTAGAGCATGTGCTGAAAGAGGGAAAACGCTATTTATGAACGGCGGTCAGCGAGACGGCTATTTTAAGGCCGCCTGGCGAAAGCTGGCGCACCTGCGTGCGGCCTGTCAGGCCACGTTGGCACGTTCCGCAGAACCCGCGCCAGAAAACGTTCCTTCTCCCAAACCACTGTGACCGACATCGGCATGTCTCAGGCAAATCCCCAATACGCCGTGAAAAATCTGCTGGCCTGCGGTGGCCAGCATGATTCCGGCGGCGGATTTTTTTGTTCAGTCGCCTAAAGCGTGCTGCCAGTCGGCGATCAGATCCTGCGGATCTTCAATCCCGACGGAGAGACGGATCAACTGAGGCGTGATGCCATTGGCCAGCCGTTGTTCCAGCGGAATCGAAGCATGGGTCATGCTGAACGGTTGGCTGACCAGGCTCTCCACGCCCCCCAGACTCTCTGCCAGCGTAAACAGCTTCAGCCTGCTGATGACCTGCTGCGCATAGGTATCATCGCCTTTCACCACCACGGAAATCATCCCGCCGGGCAGGGCCATCTGCCGGCGCGCCAGCTGATGGTGGGGGTGCGATGCCAGCCACGGGAACCAGACTTTTTCCACCTGCGGCTGCTGTTCAAGCCATTCGGCGAGGGCCAGCGCATTGCTGCTGTGACGCTCCATACGCAGCGCGAGTGTCCGGATACCGCGTAGCGTCAGGAAGCTGCTGAACGGGTCAAGTACGCCGCCCACCGCATTTTGCAGATAGCCCAGCTTCTCCGCCAGATCGCGATTGTCACCGACGACCGCCAGCCCGGCGACAACGTCGGAGTGGCCGTTCAGGTACTTGGTCGCCGAATGGACCACGATATCGAAGCCCAGCTCGAGGGGACGGTGGATGACCGGCGAGGCAAAGGTGTTATCGGTGACGCTGATAATATTGTGCCGACGGGCAATCGCCGCGATGGCGCTGAGATCCGCCAGCTTCAGCAGCGGGTTGGTCGGGGTTTCGACCCAGATCATGCGCGTATCCGGCTGAATGGCCGCTTCAATGCCGGCCAGATCGTCGGGCTTGACCCAGCTGACCCGCAGCCCCGCGCTGTGACGGCGGACATTTTCGAGCAGCCGCCAGGTGCCGCCGTAGACATCATCGACGGCCACCAGATGGCTGTCTTTATCCAGCAGCTCGAGGACGGTGGAAATCGCCGCCAGCCCTGATGCAAACGCGTAGCCGCGGGCGCCGCTCTCCAGCTCGGCAATCGCCGTCTCCAGCGCGTGGCGGGTCGGGTTGCCGCTGCGCGAGTATTCATAGCCGGTATGTTGCCCCGGCGCGGGTTGGGCAAAGGTGGAAGTGGCGTAAATCGGCGGCATAACGGCGCCGTGCCCGTCGTTAAAGATGCCGCTATGTACGCTCAACGTATGCAAATTTTTCATCTTTCGTCCTTAGTGTTCAAGTCGGTTGCGCCAGGTCGTCAGCACGTCGCTGCGGGTGATGAGACCCAAAAAGCGTTCGTTGTCAGCGATAACGGCCACCAGGCCGCGATCGAAAATGGCTTTCAATGCGCTTTCCGGCGCGTGTTTATCCAGCGTTTCTACGTTGCGGGTCATCGCCTCGCCAACGGGCAGTGAAAAGCGCCGGCTGTCGCCCCCGACGTGGCTGATCAGATCCCACTCGTCGACGATGCCGACGACGCGGCCGTTTTCCAGTACCGGCAGCTGTGAAATGTCATACAGACGCATGCGCGCGAGAATGGCGGCGAGGGTGTCATCCGGGGCGGCGGTAACGGTGGCTCCCTCATCGTGGCGCAGGGCGATAAAATCGCTTAAATCGCCGCGCGTCGGCCGGCTCAACAGGCCCTGCTGGCGCATCCAGTCGTCGTTAAACATTTTGGAGAGGTATTTGTTGCCGCTGTCGCAGGCGAAGGTGAGCACTCGTTTCGCGGTGGTCTGCGCCCGGCAGTAGCGCAGCGCGGCACTCAGTAAGGTGCCGGTTGACGAACCGGCAAGCACGCCCTCGCTTTGTAAGAGCTGGCGGGCGGTCGCGAACGCTTCGCTATCGCTGATGCGATAGGCCGTTCGGACGCCGTCCAGATGGGCCAGCGGTGGAATGAAGTCTTCGCCAATCCCTTCGACCAGCCAGGAGCCTGTTGCACCGTAGCGCCCGGTTTCAACCTGGTCGGCAAGGATCGATCCCGCCGGGTCGGCAAGAATAAATTCGGTTTTTGGCGAGTGTCTGGCAAACCAGGCCTGCAGGCCGCCGAGGGTGCCGCCGGAGCCGACGCCGACGACGATGGCGTCGATATCCCCGTCGAGCTGATCGTATATTTCGGGCGCGGTAGTGGTGGCGTGCGCCAGCGGGTTGGCTTCGTTATTGAACTGGTCAATATAGAAAGCGCCCGGTGTTTCCTCCGCCAGGCGGCGCGCATAATCCTGATAATAGGCCGGGTGGCCCTTATTCACATCCGAGCGGGTGAGGAGCACTTTGGCTCCCAGGGCGCGGAGATGGAAAATTTTCTCCCGGCTCATTTTATCGGGAACCACCAGCGTCAGGGCGTAATTTTTTTGCGCGGCGATCAGCGCCAGCCCCAGCCCGGTGTTACCCGCCGTCGCTTCAATAAGGGTACCGCCGGGTTTTAATTTCCCCAGCCGTTCCGCCTCGTTGATCATCGACAGCGCAACGCGGTCTTTAATCGACCCGCCGGGGTTCTGGTTTTCCAGCTTTAAAAACAGGCTGCAGGGGCCGGTATCCAGCTTATGCAGTTGAAGCAGGGGAGTGTGACCAATCAGGTCGCTAATGGAGTGAAAGACTGACATAACTATTTGCCCATTCGTATCGAGATATTTGAATGGTAGGTCTGCAAAATTGGTAATTTAAAGAATATTTGTCCGCTATTAAGAGCGAAATGGAATATAAGATGCTTTTTAGCCATCCGGAGGGAAAGCCTGTTAGCCGCCTGGGTGTGTTGATTTCCAGATAAGCCCTTTTTTGCCGTATTTTTCACCGGATTATCCCTTTCCTGGCGACGCTTATCTTTATTTCGGCAAAGGATTGGCGAAAATATTCCATAGGCTGCAGGAGATTTTTATGGTTGGTGATTATTATTTTTTCGCCAGCTGCGCAAATTCATTGGTCGCGTCAGCGACGCGCCGTAGGCACGGCAACAACGAGTAGCGGTCGGCCCGCGCAAAGCACAAAGTCGGCTATTTAATGCCAGTATTGATACATGCTGATGCGGTGTTCTGCATGGTAAGCTCCTTTAATAAGCTGTTCCCCGGAAAGAACAGTAATAAATAATGATGATTTGCAGAAAGGTGATATGTGCCGGAATTTATTTCATTAGCAATAAGCTCGTTTTGGCCGATGCTCTATGCCGGGCTGGTTTTTACTATTCCCATAACCTTAATTTCATTTTTCCTCGGGCTGCTGCTGGGGTTTATTGTCGCGCTGATTCGTTTATATGGCCCGGCACCGTTGAAAAACGTGGTGCGTTTTTATGTCTGGATTATCCGCGGTACGCCTTTGCTGGTGCAGCTGTTCCTGATTTTTTATGCCCTGCCCAGCGTCGGGATCACCCTTGACGCCTTTCCGGCCGCGGTTATCGGCTTTACCCTGAACGTCGGCGCCTTTACCTCGGAGGTGATCAGGGCGACGCTGCTGTCGGTCGCCAAAGGGCAGTGGGAGGCCGCGCACTCTATTGGCATGAGCTGGGGGCAATCGCTGCGTTATATTATTCTGCCGCAGGCGGCGAGAGTGGCGGTGCCGCCGCTGTCGAACACCTTTATTTCATTAGTTAAGGATACCTCGCTGGCCTCGGTCATTACCGTTCCGGAACTGTTTTTAGCCGCTCAACGTATTGCCGCCGTCACCTATCAGCCGCTTATTCTGTATAGCGAAGCGGCTCTGCTCTATTTATTAATTTGTTCGGTTTTATCATATTTACAGTCCCGGCTGGAATTACGTTTAGAAAGAAATACGGTGGCAAAGGAAGAACATCATGATAACGCTGTCCGGACTTGAAAAGAGTTTCGCCCGCCAGAAGGTGCTGCATGATATTTCGCTAACGATTCCTGAGGGGAGCGTGACGGCGCTGATTGGCCCATCGGGCAGCGGTAAAAGTACATTATTACGCTGCATTAATTTACTGGAAATCGCGCAGGTCGGGAAATTAACGATTGGTAATGAGGAGATTATTTTTTCTCCCGCCGCGACGCCAAAAAGAAAAGACGTTCGGCGTATTTGCCAGCAAACCGGCATGGTCTTTCAGAACTTCCAGTTATTTCCGCATCTGTCGGTGCTGGAAAATATTATGCAGGGGCTGATGGTGGTGCAGAAATGGCCCCGCGAACGGGCAAGGGCACGGGCGGAAGAGCTGCTTGCTAAAGTCGGCCTGGCGCACAAGCGCCATGCCTGGCCGGCGATGCTCTCCGGTGGCCAGCAGCAGCGGGTCGCCATTGCCCGGGCGATGGCCCCCTCGCCGAAAGTGCTGCTCTGCGATGAGCCGACCTCGGCGCTGGATCCTGAACTGGCTCAGGAGGTGATCGCCGTTTTGCGCCAGCTGGCGCACGAGGGAACGACGATGCTGATGGCGACCCACGATCTTCGGCTGGCGGCAAATATTGCCAGACAGGTGGTGTTCCTCGAGTCCGGTCAGATTGTGGAGAGCGGGACCTCGCGGGACATTTTTACCCGGGCAAAGAAAACGCGTACGCAGCTTTTTATTTCCACGCTGACCGAGACGTTTCCCGACTCCTGGGAAATTTAAAAAATAACCCGGCAATCCAGATAAAGGAGTAAATGATGAAAGTATTGATGACCGCATTGCTGGCTACCGCCATTCAACTGAGCGTGACGCACGCGGCCTGTGCCGGGGAAAACCTGGCGAAGATAAAATCAGCAGGAGTATTTAAAGTCGGTACCGAAGGGACCTTCCCGCCTTTTACCTACCATGATACTTCCGGCAAGCTGGTGGGGTTTGATGTCGATATCGCGCGTGAAATTGCCCGCCGGATTGGGGTGAAAGCGGAGTTTGTTGAGGGCAAGTGGGACGGTCTGGTGGCCGGGCTGGATGCTAATCGCTACGACGCGGTGATTAATCAGGTCTCGATTACGCCGGAGCGTCAGGCGAAATATGATTTTTCGGTCCCCTATATCACCCCGAAAGCGGTCCTCATCGTGAATAACAACAATCAGGATATTCACACCTTTGCGGATTTGAAGGGCAAAAAGTCCGCCCACACGCTGACCAGCAACTACGCGCAAATTGCCCGTGAAAATGGCGCGGAGGTGGTGGGGACGGATGGCTTTGATCAGTCAATCGCCCTGGTATCACAGGGGCGCGCGGATGCGACCATCAACAGCAACCTCTCGTTCCTCGATTTCAAAAAGCACAAGCCCGACGCGCCGGTGAAAATTGTGGCGGAAAGAACCGATGCTGAACAAGAAGCGGTGTTGATCCGCAAAGGGGAACCGGAGCTGCGCCAGGCGATCGATGCCGCCATCGCCGATATTCGCGCCGACGGCACCTATCAGCGAATTTCCAGGCACTATTTCGGCGCGGACGTCTCGAAATAGCCCCGCGGGCTACGTTAGCACGCTGTTTCTGGCCAGACTCGCCTTGCGGTACTGCAGCGGCGTCTGGCCCATCATCTTCCTGAAGCAGGTAATAAAGTAGGTCACTTCGCGAAATCCGACTTCGGCCGCAATCTCATCCATACTGACGCTGGTGCTGCGCAGGAGATCGCAACTGCGCTTTATTCGGCGCGTCAGCAGATACTCGTGGATGCTGCCGCCCGTTTGCTGGCGGAATATGCGCGAGGTGTAACTGCGCGACAGGCCCAGCGCCTGGGCGAGTTCATCCAGCGAAAATTTGTTGGCGTAGTGAGCCTCCACCCAGCTCATAATCCGCGACGCGACCGTCTGCTGTCGGGGAATACATGGCTCGGGTAGCGCGGGGAGAAAGCCCATTATCTGCATCACCAGAAAGGCCACCTCGCTGGTGGCGATCTGCCCGCCGTGATACAGCCCGTCAAATTGGGTCAGAATTCTCTCCATGAAAGGGCCGTGTTCGCTGAGGTCGTAAATTTGTGCTGGCGCGTTGCTGGCGGCAAGCGCGGCAAACTGGGCCTGATGGCGCGAAAACCCCCCCATAATGCTTTCGACTACCGACTGTTCAATATGCATCGTGGTGCGGTGATAGGGATTTTTCTCGCTGTGGTCGACCTGCACTTTGTGCAGGCGAAACGGAGGAAAAATAAACAGGCGCCCCGGGCGAGCGGTGTAGTGCTGGTTATCTACCACCACAATGCCATAGCCGCTGGAGATATAGAGGAATTCGACGCACTGGTGCCAGTGGTAGTAAATCGCGCTGGTTGAGCGCAATCGGTTAAAAGAGATCGCCCGGCTATCGAGTGTGATGCGTTCCAGCCGCTGTGATTCACTCATTTTTCCTCCAGGACAACAGATTTAAGTTTTTACGCCATCATTTGCAATTTATCCCCCCGGCAGCGTGAAATATCCAGCAAAAATGAAATGGCGGTTTAATTTTGTGATTGTGCTCACTTAGCCGCACAAATAAAAGCGACTATTCTTCCTCCCGTTGACGTATAAATAATTTTATAAAATCGAAATAACAATAACTTATCTAATTCTCGTGTCATGACGGGAGGACCTTTTGCAACCTGAAAATATTCATCTGACCAATCCTTTAAGAACCGGCAACGACCTCCGGCAGCTGGTCAATGAGCTGCTGAATGCCGTGTCGCCCAATTTTAAAAATGATGCCAGCCGTGTCGATCTGGCGAATTTCACCGCCCATTACGGGCAACGCGTGGCGAGTATGGAAACCTTCTCGCGCCTGCTATGGGGCGTGACGCCGCTGCTGGCAGGCGGCAGCGAGCCGCAACAGTTTTCTTTCTACCTGCAGGCCATTAAAAACGGAACCAACCCGCGGCATGCCGATTACTGGGGAGAAGTGAACCCCTACGATCAGCGCATCGTGGAGATGGCCGCCTACGGCCTGCTGTTAGCGCTGGCGAGCGATAGCGTGCTGACGCATTTCAACGAGCAGGAGAAAGCCCATCTCTGGCGCTGGTTGCAGCAGAGCGAGGCGCAGGCGATCCCGGACAATAACTGGCACTTCTTTCCCATTCTGGTACAGGTCGGTTTTCATCACGCCGGGATGCCGACCAATCCTCAGGTGCGGGAAGCGCATTTTAACGCCATGGAACGCTACTACCTGGGCGACGGCTGGTATTCCGATGGCCCGGACAGGCCGCGGGACTATTACATTTCGATGGGCTTCCACTTCTACGGGCTGATTTACGCGAAGCTGATGGCCGATATCGACCCGCAGCGCTGTGCTGAACTGCGTCATCGGGCGCTGCTGTTTTCCGCCGACTTTATCCATTTTTTTGCCGACGACGGGGCGGCCGTGCCGTTTGGTCGCAGCCTGACTTACCGTTTTGCTCAGGCGGCCTTCTGGAGCGCGGCGGCTTTTGCCGGACTGGAGGCATTCTCCCCGGGGGTGATAAAGGGCATCGTCCTGCGCCATCTCCGCTGGTGGCTGAAGCAACCGCTGTTCGATCGTGATGGCGTGCTGAGCGTGGGCTATAGCTACCCGAATCTGATTATGGCCGAGGATTACAATGCGCCGGGCTCTCCCTACTGGGCCCTGAAAACCATGCTGGTTCTGGCGATGGGTGAGGATGATCCCTTCTGGCTGGCGCCGGAGCTGCCGCTGCCGCCGCTCGCCGCGCAGCACAGCATCAAGCACGCCGATCAGGTGCTGGTGCATCAGACCGATCATCTGTGGATGCTCACCTCCGGCCAGCTTGAGCGGAATAACTTCGTCAATACCGAAGCGAAATATTGCAAGTTTGCCTACTCCACGCGCTACGGATTCACGATTGAGCGCGGACGCTATGGATTAAGCCACGCTGCGCCTGACTCCATGCTGCTGCTTTGTGAGAAAGATGATTACTGGCGCGGGCGGCGCGACTGTGACGCGGTGACGACTGCCGATGGCATGATTTACAGTCGCTGGCTGCCGTGGCGCGATGTGGCGATTGAGACCTGGCTTATCGCGATGGGCGACTGGCAGCTGCGCGTACATCGTATCCGCACGGCCCGCGCGCTTGATACGGCCGAAGGGGGATTCAGCGTGCCGAACCGCCCCCTGCCTGAGGTGCAGGACGGGGAGGGCGGCTGCCGGATCATCACCCCTGCCGATACGTCGGCCATTCTCTGCCTGAGCCCGCAAAGGCGCTGCGGCGAGGCGGTACTGACGCCGCCTAACAGCAACCTGCTGTTTGCCGAACGCGCGGCGGTTCCGGTGTTACGCGGTGATTTAGCACCAGGAACACATCTGTTGTTAAGTGCGGTCTGGGCGGGGAATCCCGACACCTTTGCACCGCAGGGTTGTCCACAGGCCTTCATCAGCGATGATGCTGTACGCTTCGTGACGGCACAGGAAGAAAAACATCTTACGCTGTCCCCGGAGAACGTCCTATGACCACTTCATCCTCTGTGCGTGGCGCACAGTACAAAATGAGCACCTTTATCTTTCTCTACTTTTTTACCTGGTCTTCAAGCTTTGGCCTCTATGCGCTGTGGCTGAGCCAGAAAGTCGGCCTCGATAGCATCACCATCGGCAGCGTTTTCGCCATCAACGGCGTGTTCGCGGTGATCCTGAAGCCGGTTTACGGCTACATCATGGACAAGATCGGCATGAGCAAATGGCTGCTCTATTTTGTCTGCGCCGTGTCGGCCCTGATGGCGCCGTTCTTTGCCTTCGTCTATCAACCTCTGCTGCAAAGCCACACGACGATCGGCATCATCCTTGGCGCGCTCTATTTAAGTCTTGGCTGGTATGCGGGCGTCGCAGCGTCGGAATCGTATGCCGATCGCTTTAGCCGGCTGTACGGCCTGGAGTTCGGCCGTATTCGCATGTGGGGATCGCTCGGCTGGGCGATGGCCGCTTCCGTTTCCGGGCTGCTGTTCAACTTCACGCCGCTGGCCAACTTTCTGTTGAGCAGCAGCACGTCGCTCCTGATGCTGCTGGTATTAATCAGCCTGAAGATCGGCGATGAGCAGTTGCGTAACAACAGCGTGATTTCGGCGAACAAAATCGTTTTTAGCGACGTGATGCAGTTACTGAAAAGCCGTAAATTCTGGATGTTCAGCCTGTATGTCGCCGGTGTCGCATGGATGATGTTTATTGCTGAGCAGCAGTTTCCGCGCTACTTCGTCTCCTTTTTTGCCACCAAAGAGCAGGGGAATGCCTGGTACGGCTATCTCAGCACCGTGCAGTCCGGTATGGAATTCGTGATGATGATGTTCATTCCGCTACTGGTGAATCACTACGGCGCAAAGCGGGGGCTGCTGTTCTGCGGCTGCGTTGTCGGGGCCAGGCTGATCGCCTCAGGCTTGACCAGCGATCCGGTGATCATCTCGATTATCAAACCGTTTTATGGCGTCGAAATCGCGCTGTTGCTGATTTCGGTCTTTAAATACATCGCCGAGCACTTTGACCGCAGAGTCAACGCCACGATGTACCTGCTGGGCTATCAGGCGATGATCTACGTCGGTTCTATTGTGGTGGCGCCGCCGGCGGGCTACCTCTACGACAAAATCGGCTTTGAGCATACTTATCTGCTGATGGGCAGCTGCGCTCTGCTGTTTACCCTTATCTCCGCTTTTACGCTCTCGCGCTGTCGCTCGACGTGGGACGCATCGCGACCTTTTTCCCCGGCGCTGGACGCCACCCCGGTTGAACCGGCCAAACATTAATTCAGGAGTTGTTATGTCCAAAAAGGTGATTACCGAAGCCCTCCGCCCCGTCGAGCTGTATCAGGTCGACCGGCTGGCGCTGCGCCAGAAGCTCGATGATGCGCTGGCCCGCGTGACCCGCAAGCTCGATAAAAACATTGTCGCTTTTGGCGATAAATTCCCGGGCGAGGCCTGTGAAAACGGCATCTGGCCGCGTTCTGAAAACGTCGAGTGGACGACCAGCTTCTGGCCGGGTCAGCTGTGGCTGGCGTGGGAAATGAGCGGTAATCCCGCCTATCGCGAGGCGGCAGAGCGCTATCTGCCCTCTTTTGCCCGGCGCATCGAGGAGCGTATCGATACGGCGACCCACGATCTGGGGTTTCTCTATACACTCTCCTGCGTCAGCGCATGGCGACTCACCGGCAATGAGGCCGCCCGCCAGAGCGCGCTGCTGGCCGCGGAAACGCTGATGGAGCGCTTCAACCCGACGGCCAGAATTATTCAGGCCTGGGGGGATCTGAACGACCCGGAACAGCAGGGGCGGATGATCATCGACTGCAATATGAATCTGCCGCTGCTCTACTGGGCCAGCGAGCAGACCGGGGACCCGCGCTATGCGCAGGCGGCCACGGCTCATGCGCAACAGGCGGCGCGCTATATCGTGCGTGAAGACGCCTCGACCTACCATACCTACTACATTGACGTGAACAGCGGCGAGCCGCGTTTTGGCAACACCCATCAGGGCTATAGCGACACCTCCTGCTGGTCCCGCGGCCAGGCATGGGGCATCTACGGCTTCCTGCTCAGCTATCGCTATACCGGTGATAAAAGTATGGTGGAGCTGTCGCGCAGCCTGGCCCACTACTTCCTCAACCGCCTGCCGGAAGATGATGTGTGCCACTGGGATCTGGCCTTGCTCGGTACCGACGCGGTACGCGACAGCTCGGCGGCGGCGATTACCGCCTGCGGTCTGCTGGAGCTGGTCAATGCGCTGCCGGCGCTCGATCAGCATCGCCTGCATTACGAGGAGATGGCGTTGCGTATCGTCCAGTCGCTGACCGATAACTATCTGGCGACCGACGATGACCCGACCGAAGGGCTGCTCAAGCACTCGGTTTATCACATGGGCAGTGGAAAAGGGGTGGATCAGTGCTGCAGCTGGGGTGACTACTTCTATCTTGAAGCACTGATACGTCTGCGCCAGACCTGGTACTCGTGGTGGTAATGGCGAAATGGAGAGAGAGAACATGAAAACGGTAGCGGTCTTATTGGCCCCGGGCTTCGAAGAAGGGGAAGCGATTGTCGCAATCGATGTTTTACGGCGCTTGAAGATCCACGTGCAGACGATTGCCTGCGCGCAGACGCGCGAGGTGGTTAGCTATCACGCTATTCCGATGATGGCGGACAGTACGCTGGCGGAAAGCATGGAGCAGACTTTTGACGCGGTGGTCCTGCCGGGCGGGCCTGAAGGGAGCGTCTTTCTGGCCCAAAGCGAGCAGGTGATCGCCTTTGTACGCCGCCACGATGAGCTGGGTAAATACCTGTGTCCGATTTGTTCCGCCGCGGCGCGCGTGCTGGGGGGCAACGGTCTGCTGAAAGGCCGCCGCTATGTCTGTTCCGGCGAGCTCTGGCGGCAGGTGACCGACGGCGTATATGTTGACGCCGATGTGGTGGAGGACGGCAATCTGATTAGCGGTCGGGGGCTCGGGAAGGTGTTTGATTTTTCCTTGACGGTGGCGGCGCGTCTGCAGGGCGATGAGGCGGCGGCCCGTGAGCATGCGGAGCATATCTATTACCGCTGGTAGCGCAGGGGGCGGTCGCCGGTTATCAGGCGCGCTGAGGTAAGCAAAAACTGGCCCGGGCAGATGTCCCGGGCTTTAGCGATAAGGCCCGTCGTTTGTATCCGCCCCCCATCGCGGCCAGACAGGTTATTGCCAGGAAAGGGTCATGCTCGCCAGGGGGTAGGCAGAGCCCGGTACCAGAGGTATCGCCGCATCGATGTTTTCTCTGCCTCTGAGGTTGGGTTACGTCATTCGATCACGCCAGGTCCGCATCAGTCATACATGGGCGAGAAAATCTTGTCAGCCCATAGACTTCTCCGTTAGTCATGGCTTCGCATATGGCAGAGCTGAAAATCACTTCTTTTACCGATGTTCAAATAATCCGCTGTCGGAAAACATAAATCTGGTTCTGTAATGGTGAAGGTGTCTTTCCTGGTTATGATTTTTATTGCTATAAGGATTTTGTTTTAGATGGGGTTTTATTTTTAATGTTTATTGTTTTAGTTTCAGAGTGGTGAGTGGGGATTTCAAGGGCCAGTGATATAATTTTAGAGGTGGTGTTTTTTAAATAAAGCAGAGTCAGTAGCTTTGGGTTTCTTCGGGGCTTTCAGCTATTCATCGGCATGCCTGTCTTCGGTGGGAGCTGGCGCGGCGAATAGTTTATACAGTCAAGTGGAGATGAATCAGTGCCACATTATTCCCTGATTTATCCTTTCTTTTTTCAATTGCGGAAGGTGTGAATCCAAGAGCCGTGTAAACCAGTAACCCGCTTGTATTTTGATTAAAACAGGAGACGGCAATCTCTGATGCCTGATACTTCTCGCGAGCAATTGAACACATTGTCGCTATTAGATAGCGGCATACTCCCTGTCCTCGGAACTCAGGAGAAATAATTACGTTTCCTATAGAACAGCACCCTCCCTGTTCCCAGCGGTAGACATTTGCAAAACCTACGGGGACTTCATTAATAACAAAAACGGTTGAGTCCTGGCGCTGGGTAATCGCTTCTCGCAATTGAGAGACGGTAAGAGGGAACTCTGCTTTTGGGAAGAAATAGAATAGTTCTGTGGGGTTTTTGATAAAGTTGCATATTATGGCAATGTCTTCCTCTGTTACTGCTCTATGTTTTAACCCCTTTATATTCATCGGTATTATCCCTCAACAAACACTGAAAGTGGATGTGCGAAAATATTCTAATTATTGTATTAGAATAGGTCAATTACAGCGTCATCTTTTCGTCTGATTTATTCCCCTCCGGGGAATACCGGAAGGAACGGGTCAGCAAAACCGTTGACGGCCGTTAAAATAATAGCGTGAGAAGGATCAATCTTGTGTCGAAACGGGTCGGGCGGATTCAGCTGAAGATGAACAATTAGCCTGGTAAAGAGAGAATCATTATAATTATGTTTGGCGTTGAGGTATTATATTTCCATTGACGATATTTTATGCTGTTAACGCCGCGGTTTTTCTCCGGTGAATTGTGCGCAGATTGAGCGCAGTGAGATTCTGATACCGGCTATGAAACAGCAGGGGATTCTCCCCCCGGAACGGCATACCTTTGCAGTTAAGGTCATAGAGCTGACGGTTGGTTGAGTGAGGTGCGAAATCAGGGCGCATCGTTTCCCTTTGCCTGCGGGAAGCCCTCTTTGCTCATCATCTTGTCGGTAGGGGGATGCGGTTCGTGTTGCAGACGTCAGAATTTATCTCGTTGTTGAGCAAAGCAGTACCGTGACAACAGTCCAGGAACGGGCGCACAGCGCAAGCGCGACTGCGGGGAGATGGCTGAGTACCTGTGCTCTTTTTGCATCGGGTGCAGGCATTCGGCAACGTGTTTTTCGTCGATGAATGCTTCATTAACGCGGGGAGAGGTTGGGGTCAGAGACTGCGGCGGCGTGGTTACTTGCCGCCTCCTGTCTTTGCGCAGTGCAAAGCAGTGTATCAATTGAATGTTTATCGCTTAAGATTTTCAGTATAAAGCTAATATTGCATCCTTTAACAGGAAAACGACGTATGAAGCCAAAACAAGCGGAAATTATCCGTCATTCCATGTCCCTGTTTAACCGGGAAGGGTACCTGTCGCCAAGCATCGACCGAATTTCGGAAAATGCGGGCATCTCTAAAATGACGTTCTACCGCTACTATCCGGATAAAGAAGCGCTCATCCTCGCTATTTTACAGCTGAAAGAATACGAGTTTATGCAGGATCTGCAGAACATTATTGCGGATAAATCCTCGGCGCGGGAGAAGCTGTTTGCCGTCTTTGAATACTACAACAACTGGTTTAAGTGCGAGGATTTTCATGGCTGCATGTTCACCCGCGCACTCTTCGAATATGGCACTTCTTCCCAGTCCATCCGGATGACCTGCTCGACGTTTAAATCACGCCTTTACCAGTTTTTTCGCGACATTCTGGTGAGCGTATTAAAACCGGAGCCGGCGGAACGGGTGGCGATGATGATGGTCATGCTGATCGATGGCGCAATCGCCGCCCAGCAGGCTGAGTCATCTGAGTGCCGGGAGATCCCCCCGGGAATGACGGCCTGGAGTGCGGCGAAAGCTCTTATTTATTCCGAAGGCGGGACGCTCTGATCATCGTACCGTGTTGGGTATTTCAAGTGCGCGTAACGTCTCCAGCAGGCGATCGTAGTAATCGTTGCAGGTTTGCAGTCGCAGCGCGGCGCCGAAGTACACTTCCTCCATCGCTGCCGGATGTCTTTTACCTGTCGGTACGATAACGTTATTCAGCCATCCATCGGCGTGCCCGATATCAACCGTGATGTGTTCAGCATAATAATGCACATCGCGTTCTGTCATGCCAATACGCAGGCAACCGGCGACCAGTTTTTGATACTGGGGGGGATCGAGTAATTCAGTCATCGCCATCACGCCAGGCGATTTGTAGTAGTGCTGCCGGTTCACGCCGCCAGGCATGAAAGCGTTATATCCCGCAAGCCCTTGCCAGTCATACAGATGGGTAAAATGATTATCGGGTAAGGCAATATCCCGACGCTTCAGTAAATCCTTATACAGATTGACGTGCGTGATTTCATTGTTCCTCGATAACGTGCGCCTGACCAGCTGCGATAACAGCAGAACCCCTTTCCAGTGGAATGATGGTCCTAACGCTGGTTTCACTAGCGGCAAGCCCTGGTTTCACATCAATCCAAACTATGTGCAAATCAATGCCGAGCGCGAGTCGGCCCAGGGAGATTCGGTGCTGAATGACTATAAAAAAATGATTCAGCTGCGTCATAAAATTCCGGCGCTGGTGTATGGCGCCTATCAGGATCTCAATGCCCAGGATAATACTGTCTATGCCTGTACGCGAATCCTGGGCAGGGAGCGCTATCTGGTCGTAGTGAACTTTAAAGAGCAGCCTGTTCGCTATCTCCTGCCGTCCAGTGATGCCATCGAGCAGGTTGTTATCGAGACTAATCAGCATAACGATACGCCGCAGGGAAGTACCTCTATCGCCTTAAGCCCATGGCAGGCGGGCGTGTATAAACTGCATTAATCAGGAGAGCGGGGCATTCATTTACGCATCACAAATGATTCGGGAGGGCCCGCTGGGGCGTTGAACAGCGCGCTTGTCGCGCTGGCCCCGAAGGGGTGAGCGGCGTGCGGCGTGCCTCGAATAATCGAACGAAGTTCGATGAAGAGTCCGTGTTGCAGAAAGCAAAAAACCAGCCCTTAGGCTGGTTTCTTTAAATAAGTGGTGCCCGGACTCGGACTAACGCCGCAGGCGTTGAACAGCGCGCTTGTCGCGCTGGCCCCGGAGGGGTGAGCGGCGTGCCGCGAATAATCGAACGAAGTTCGATGAAGAGTCCGTGTTGCAGAAAGCAAAAAACCAGCCTTCAGGCTGGTTTCTTTAAATAAGTGGTGCCCGGACTCGGACTAACGCCGCAGGCGTTGAACAGCGCGCTTGTCGCGCTGGCCCCGAAGGGGTGAGCGGCGCGCCGCGAATAATCGAACGAAGTTCGATGAAGAGTCCGTGCTGCAGAAAGCAAAAAACCAGCCATCAGGCTGGTTTCTTTAAATAAGTGGTGCCCGGACTCGGAATCGAACCAAGGACACGGGGATTTTCAATCCCCTGCTCTACCGACTGAGCTATCCGGGCAACGGGGCGCATTAAAACCGATTCGCCTCGCTTCGTCAACGAAATTTATTTAAATCGATGCAGACTGCACAATCTATCACCAGTTTGAATTAAAAGCACCCGTTTTCAGGTGAAAAAAAGCGTCCAGGCCGCTGAAATCGGCATCGCCAGGAGCAGGGCTGGTAGCATGTTAACCACCGCAAACATCTTAATTCCGCAGATACGCAGGCCAGTCGCCAGCAGCAGCATGCCGCCGACGGCGCTGAAATCGGCCATCATCATCGGCGTGGTGAGCGGCATGATCAGCGATGCACAGGCCGCCAGCGTGAGCTGGATGAGCAGCATCGGGACGCAAATAGCTGAAACGGCAAATCCCAGCGTGCAGGCGAAAATCGTGGCGGTGAAAAAGTCGAGAAAGGCTTTGGCGATCAGAATGCTGGCATCGCCGGTCATCCCTTCGCGCATGGCGCCGAAAATCCCGGTACCGCTGGCGCAGAACAGGACAATAATGGCGACATAGCTCTGAATAAACGACGTATTCAACTGCGCCTTTTTTTTGCCCGCTGGCGTGAGCCACTGCTGAAGCTTGCTGACCAGAGTATTGATGCCTTTTTCCATATTGCAGGCTTCGCCAAGCAGAGTGCCGACCAGCGTGGAGAGCACCATCACCGGCAGGTTGGCGCATTTCACTACCAGCAGAATACCAATTCCCAATGAGGCCAGACCGAAAATAGAGGTCATCGATGTCCGAATTCGCTCCGGCAATCGTTGGCTTAACAGCGCGCCCAGTACGCCGCCTAAAAGGACCGCGCCGGCATTAATAAAAGGTCCTGTCACCATAGCAGTGCTCCTGTTCATTATCCCTGACAACGGCATCATTATGACCCGAAAGCAGGGTAAAGACCTGCAAATACGTCGCCAGTTTGCATACAGATTTCATCTTGCGCAGGTATGTCAAAGGTGACATTATTGCGCGAATTTTCTTCTCTTCAGCGATGAGGCCGCCGATGATCACCCCATCCGTACATCATCATTGCCGCTGCGCGCAGATGCGTAAGCCGTCTCATCTTGCTACTCTGCATTCTGATTCCCTGCCCCCCATGCGGTGAAGGCAGCGCATGCTCACTGCAGGACAACAGTAAGATCGGACCCGGTCTGCTTTTACTGATGTCTGGCGGTCGGAGCTGGAATCCAGTCGGACCCTGACATTTCGTTGGGCAAGGCATCAACGCCTTGCCTGAAGCCTTTTACTCTCCGGAAACGGGTATTCGCGCTAATGAAATCAATGCACATTGCCGCCAGCCACGCGCTGGTCTCTCATCTCTCTACCCACCGTCGCGTGGTGGCGCTGGACAGTACTGATTTTACCGATGTGGCGGCAGTCGTCATTACCGCAGCGGACAGCCGCAGCGGCATCCTCTCTCTGCTTAAACGCAGCGGCTTTAACCTGCCGGTCTATCTGCTGACCGATAGCGACATGGCAAAGCCAGACGGCGTGACGGCGATCATCGGCGGGAAGGAGCAGGAGTGGCTCGAACTGGAAGCCGCTGCCTGCAGCTATGAAGAGAACCTGCTCCCGCCGTTCTTCAATACCCTGACGCAGTACGTCGAGATGGACAACAGCACCTTTGCCTGTCCGGGGCATCAGCACGGTGCTTTCTTTAAAAAACACCCGGCGGGCCGCCAGTTTTTTGACTTCTTTGGCGAAAACGTCTTTCGCGCCGATATGTGCAATGCCGATGTGAAGCTTGGGGATCTGCTGATCCACGAAGGCTCGGCGAAGCATGCGCAGAAGTTCGCGGCGAAGGTTTTCAATGCCGACAAAACCTATTTTGTCCTCAACGGCACCTCGGCGGCGAATAAAGTGGTCAGCAACGCGCTGCTGACGCGCGGTGACCTGGTGTTGTTCGACCGCAATAACCATAAATCCAACCACCACGGCGCGCTGATTCAGGCGGGGGCCACGCCGGTCTATCTCGAAGCGTCGCGAAATCCGTTTGGCTTTATCGGCGGCATCGATGACCACTGCTTTGATGAACACTACCTGCGTAATCTGATTCGGGAAGTGGCGCCGGAAAAAGCCGACGCGCCACGTCCGTTCCGTCTGGCGGTCATTCAGCTGGGCACCTACGACGGGACGGTCTACAACGCCCGTCAGGTGGTGGATAAAATCGGCGGCCTGTGCGACTACATTCTGTTTGATTCCGCGTGGGTAGGCTATGAACAGTTTATTCCGATGATGGCCGACTGCTCCCCGCTGCTGCTGGAATTGAATGAAAACGATCCGGGCATTTTTGTAACCCAATCGGTGCATAAGCAGCAGGCGGGGTTCTCGCAAACGTCGCAGATCCACAAAAAAGATAATCACCTGCGCGGCCAGGCGCGATTCTGCCCGCATAAGCGGCTGAATAACGCCTTTATGCTACATGCCTCCACCAGTCCGTTTTACCCGCTGTTTGCGGCGCTGGATGTGAACGCCAAAATCCATGAAGGAGAGAGCGGTCGCCGGCTGTGGGCAGAGTGCGTGGTGCAGGGCATTGAAGCGCGCAAGGCGATTATCGCCCGCTGCAAAATGATACAGCCGTTTATTCCGCCGGCTGTGGCGGGTCGCCCATGGCAGGATTATCCTACCGAGACGATTGCCCGCGAGCGGCGTTTCTTCAGCTTTGAACCGGGCGCCAGCTGGCACGGTTTCGCGGGTTATGCCAGCGAGCAGTACTTTGTCGATCCCTGTAAGCTATTGCTGACTACCCCGGGTATTGACGCCGAAAGCGGCGAATATACCGGGTTCGGTATTCCGGCGACCATTCTGGCGCACTACCTGCGTGAGAACGGCATTGTGCCGGAGAAGTGCGACCTGAATTCGATCCTGTTCCTGCTCACGCCGGCCGAGAGTGCGGAAAAAATGGCCCGCCTGGTGGCGATGCTGGAGCAGTTTGAACAGCATATCGAAGCCGACACGCCGCTGGCCGATGTACTGCCGACTATCTATAACAAATATCCGGTTCGCTATCGCGATTATACCCTCCGCGAGCTGTGCCAGGAGATGCATGATCTGTATGTCAGCTTTGACGTGAAGGATCTGCAAAAAGAGATGTTCCGCAAGCAGAGCTTCCCGCGCGTGGTGATGAACCCCCAGGATGCAAACCGCGAGTTTATTCGCGGCAACGTTGAGCTGGTGCGGTTAAGCGAGGCCGAAGGCCGGGTCGCCGCGGAAGGGGCGCTGCCGTATCCGCCGGGCGTGCTGTGCGTGGTACCGGGAGAAGTTTGGGGCGGGGCGGTACTGCGCTATTTCCTGGCGCTGGAAGAGGGCGTCAACATGCTGCCCGGTTTTTCACCCGAGCTGCAGGGGGTATATAGCGAAACGGATTCTGACGGCATCAAGCGGCTGTACGGCTATGTGCTGAACCAGGCGGCTATGCGCCTTTCTTAATAGCGACCCCTCTCCCGCAGTGTGTCGGGAGAGGGGATGCGGTGGCTCAGCCCGCGCTATGTCGGTACATTCTGCGCGGATGGCCAATCTTACCGTATTGCATCTCCACGCTGAGAAAACCGCTCTCCACGCAGTGTTCCAGATAGCGGCGGGCGGTGGTTTTGCTCAGTCCCGTCGCGCTCGCGACTTCGTCCACCGAAAAGCAGCGCAGCGTATGGTGGCTAAAGAGATTTTGTACCCGCGCCAGCGTATTCCCCTCTATGCCTTTGCTGCCGTTATCCTGACGGTAGTTTTTCGCCTGCAGTTGATACAGGGAATCCACGTTTTGCTGATCGACGATCTTCCACACCCGCTGCTGTTCAGCGAACTGCATAAAGCGCTCAAGTGACTGGTTAAGACGCTTCCACGATACCGGCTTGAGGATGTAGTCGAACGCGCCGTTGCGGATCGCCAGGCTACAGGTATCCATATCGCTGGCGGCGGTGATAAAAATGACAGAACAGGGGGTACGTGCCAGCAGCGCATTACCGATAAGCGTAATGCCTTTCCCGTCCGGCAGGTAATTATCCAGCAGCACCAGCTGCGGCCGCTTACTCTCAATTTGCGTCTGCGCGTCGGCCAGGGATGACGCAATGCCCACCAGCCGCAGGCCCGGATGTTTGCCAATCAGCTCCGCATGCAGCTGCGCCAACGCGTGCTCGTCTTCCACGATCAGTACATCGATAAGTTCATGTTGCATAGTCGGTCTCTTCCAGTTCCTGTTCCGGGCGCCAGGCGCTTCCCGTGGCGGGAATAAACAGTGAAAAAATCGCGCCGCGGGGCATATTGTCGGCGACCTCGATCGTTCCGCCAGCCTGGCTGACATAGCTGTCGATCAGGTACAGTCCGATACCGTGGTCGCCGCAGGTTTTGGTGGTGATGCCGCGCTCAAATATCCTCTCGCGCAAGGCCGGTGTAATGCCGACGCCGCGGTCGGCGACTTCAATAATCAGCTCACGGGTGTTGAGCTTAATCAGCACCTCTACCGCCTCGTGCGGCAGCGGCGCGCGCTGCGTCGCTTCAATGGCGTTATCCAGCAGGTTGCCGATAATCGAAATCAGCTCTGCTTCGGCAAGCGGAGCGAAGGGGCTCGCCATCCGGCAGGCCGGATCGAAGCTGAGTTGCACCCCTTTTTCGCGGGCGCGGGAGGCCTTGCCTAACAGCAGACCGCACAGCGTTGGCGAATGAAAGCGCGACGAGATAAAGTCCAGCAGCTCCTGGGCGTGTTCTGACTGGGCCTGAATATAGCCAATGGCTTCCTCATAACGCCCCATATGCAGCAGGCCGGAGAGCGTGGTCATGCGGTTGAGCTGCTCATGGCGCATGATGCGCAGATTGTCGACGTAGCGTTTCACCTGGCTGAGCTGAGCGCTGAGGGTGTCTATCTCATTGCGATCGCGGAAGGTTATCACCCAGCCCTGCAGCGAATCCTCCAGCATGATCCGTACGCGGCTGGCGATCACCGTCAGATCGTTGAACCGACAGATCTCATCATGCGTGTCCCGTTGCAGCATCGTTTGCGGTGAGAAGAAAGGGACGGGGGCGATCACCTGGCCGATCGGCTGTCCGCGCAGCTGTCGGGCGGGCTGGTTCAGGCCCAGCAGCTTCCGCGCAGCCTGGTTGATCACCTCGATCCGCAGATGGTCATCGATAGCGATCACCCCTTCGTAGATCGACTCCATCATCGCTTTTTGCTGGCGCACCAGCAGGCCGATTTCACGCGGCTCCAGCGAGAAAATCTGCTTCTTAATGCTGCGGGTAAAAAACCACGAGAACACGAACAGGGCAACGAGCAGCAAAATGGCAGCGAGCAGAATATTGACGGCTTTACTGACGGTAATGGTGTCGAGGTAGCTGGTGAGGTAGCCCACGGAGACAATCCCCACCACCTGACCGTCATCGCTGAAGATTGGTGCTTTGCTGCGTAGGGAAATCCCTAAACCCCCCTGGCGAATGGTGGTGGTGGTTTTGCCCTTCAGCACCTCCTCATTATCACCGCCGACGAGCAGAGTGCCGACCCGGTCGGCGAAGGCCGAATGAAACAAATGACGGCCCTGATTATCGCCGACGACAATAAAACTGGCATCACTGCGCGCCGCTATTTTATGCATAAAATTAGTGATTGCGCTAATATCCTTGCGGGCGACATTTTCACGTAATACAGGGATGATGGCGATCTCTTCTGCTTGTATTTTTGCCCGCGTGCTCATTTCCATATACAGCTGTTTTTCGACATCAATATAATAATAGCCTCCTAACAGCACGAAGAGCACTGAGAAAAAGGCCGTCAGTGAAATGAACAGCTTTATTTGAAATGAAACTTTCATCGCTATCACGCTGGGTATCAAGGGAAGTGGCTAATATATCATCTTTTTTCCGGCTGACATCTGCTTTGCCGGAAACTTGTGATCCTTTGCACAAGCGCTCTGCATGAGAAAAATATTGCTGTCGCCACAGATCTTAAATTTAGGTTAATAAATGTTATTTGTTTGTTCGTTTTAGAAAATAAACCATAAAAACCACGCTAATAAATAAACTGTGAATCACATTAAATAAAAGAAACCATTAAAACCATAGCGTCCATTAAAGTTTCGGTTTTAATATGCTGAGCCTCACATTAAGTCTGCTTCGGGCACATTAAGCTGCCTGCACAAAATAACCAAGGGGCTTAATTATGAGCACAACTGACGATTCTTTCTCTGTTACCCAGGACCCAATTGATATTCATAAACCTTCGCTCAAAGAGCGCTGGTGGCATATTATGGATAGCTGGAAAGTGGGGATTATTCCTTTACCGCTGTTTGTTCTTGCCGGGCTGCTGATCGCCATCGATTGTCTGGGGGGGAAGTTACCGAGCGATATCGTGGTGATGGTTGCCACGCTGGCTTTTTTTGGTTTTGCCTGCGGTGAATTCGGCAAGCGTCTGCCGATTGTCGGCAAGCTCGGCGCGGCGGCGATTTGCGCGACGTTCATCCCCTCCGCGCTGGTTTATTACGGCCTGCTGCCGGACGTGGTGGTGGAGTCCACCACCAAATTCTACAAATCCACCAACATCCTCTATCTCTATATCTGCTGCATTATTGTCGGCAGCATCATGAGCATGAACCGCACCGTGCTGATCCAGGGCTTCCTGCGCATCTTCTTCCCGATGCTGTGCGGGGAAATCGTCGGCATGATCGTCGGCATGGGGGTGGGGCTGGCGCTCGGCCTCGAACCATTCCAGATCTTCTTCTTTATCATTCTGCCGATCATGGCGGGCGGCGTGGGTGAAGGGGCGATCCCGCTGTCGATCGGCTATGCGACGTTGCTGCATATGGATCAGGGCGTGGCGCTGGGACGCGTCCTGCCGATGGTGATGCTGGGCGGCCTTACCGCCATTATCATCTCCGGCTGTCTGAACCAACTCGGCAAACGCTATCCGCACCTGACCGGTGAAGGCCAGCTGATGCCAAACCGCGCGAATACCGACGAAACGGCCTCACAGCCTGCCTTCTCCGGCAAAGTCGACGTCACCACCATCGCTTCCGGCGCGCTGCTGGCGGTACTGCTGTATATGCTGGGGATGCTGGGCCACAAGCTGATTGGTCTGCCTGCACCGGTTGGCATGCTGTTTATGGCGGTGCTGGTGAAGCTGTTTAACGGCGTCTCCCCGCGCATTCTTGAAGGTTCTCAGGTGGTCTACAAATTCTTCCAGACCTCTGTGACCTATCCCATCCTGTTTGCCGTTGGCGTAGCGATCACCCCATGGCACGAACTGGTCGCCGCTTTCACCGTCAGCAACCTGCTGGTGATTATCAGCACCGTCTCTGCGCTGGTGGCGACCGGTTTCTTCGTCGGCAAAAAGATTGGCATGCATCCGATTGATGTCGCCATCGTCTCCTGCTGCCAGAGCGGACAGGGCGGCACCGGCGATGTGGCGATTCTGACCGCCGGCAACCGTATGAGCCTGATGCCATTCGCCCAGATTGCCACCCGCATCGGCGGGGCGATCAACGTCTCCATCTCGCTGTTGGTTCTCGGCAACTTCCTCGTTTAAGTTTTCAGGAAAACATCATGAAACTCGCAAGCTTTATCTATCAGGGTTCCCGTAGCTTTGGCATCGTCAAGGCGGAAGGGATGATCGATTTAGGTCGTCGCCTCGGCGATCGCTACGGTGACCTCAAGGCGCTGCTGCAGGGCAACGGGCTGGCGGAAGCCGGCCGCTATCTCAACGATGCGGTCGATGTGCCGATGAGCGCCGTCACCTTCCTGCCGGTGATTGAGCAGCCGGAAAAAATCCTCTGCGTCGGCATGAACTATGCCGAAAAGCGCAAAGAGTTCGACCAGCACAATCCGGCGCCGACGCTGTTTGTTCGTTTCCCGGATTCGCAGACGGCGCACAACGCGCCGGTGCTGAAACCGCGCCATTCCAGCGAATTTGACTACGAAGGCGAACTGGCGGTGATTATCGGCAAAGGCGGCGAAAACATCCGTCGCGAGGAGGCGCTGCGCCACGTTGCCGGCTACAGCTGCTACATGGATGGCTCCGCGCGCGACTGGCAGCACAGCTGGTTTACCGCGGGGAAAAACTGGCGGCAGACCGGCGCATTCGGCCCGTGGATGGCGACCGCGGATGAGATCCCGGATCCGCATCAGCTGACGATCCGCACCTGGCTGAACGGCCGGATGGTTCAGGATGACAACACCAGCAGCATGATCCACAAGGTGGCGGAACTTATCGAGTACATCAGCACCTTCACCCGCTTAAGCCCGGGCGATGTGATCATCACCGGATCGCCGGGCGGGGTGGGGAAAAAGCGTAACCCGCCGCTGTTTATGCAGGAGGGCGATCGCATTGAGGTTGAGATTGAGCATATTGGCCATCTCAGCAATGTGATCATGGAAGCGCCAGCCAGCACGCTGACGACGGCACACTGAGTAGGGCGTGATGATGGACTCGCAACCCGCTATCGACTTTCGCTTCACGGAAGTGGCCCAACACCCGGAACGTCTGAGCCAGATTCGTTACCTGCTGACGGACAGCGGTCTGGGGATGGACAACGATATCACGCTGTTTGTTGAGGCCTGGTCCGGAAGGCAGCTGGTGGGCTGCGCGGGGCTGGCCGCCAACGTTATCAAATGCGTGGCGGTCGATGAGCAGCTGCGCGGTGTGAACCTTAGCGCGCGGCTGCTGGCGGAAGTGGAAAACGTCGCCCTCGCGCGCGGCCATTTTCATCTCTTCCTTTGCACCCGGCCCTGCAACGAGGAGCGCTTTGCCCGCAGCGGCTTCTGGCCTGTCGCCCGCAGTGGCAAGAACGCGGTATTGATGGAAAACACGCCGCAGGGCATTACGCGCTACTGCCGTTCGCTGCGCCAGGAGCGCCGGCCCGGCCAGGATATCGGCGCGATTGTCATGAACGCTAATCCGTTCACGCTTGGCCACCGTCATCTGGTGGAACACGCGGCGGCACGCTGCGACTGGCTGCATCTGTTTGTGGTACGTGAAGACGCCTCTTTCTTTCCGTTCACCGCGCGTCTGGAGATGGTACGGGCCGGAGTGGCACATCTGTCGAATGTCTCCGTGCACGAGGGCTCGCAGTACATCATCTCGCGCGCCACTTTTCCGGCCTACTTCCTGAAAGAGAGCGGAAAAGTGCAGCAGGCGTGGAGCGAAATCGACGTGCTGATCTTTCGCGACTACATCGCGCCGTCTCTCGGCATTACCCATCGTTTTATCGGCTCCGAGCCGTTTTGCGATATCACCCGTCAGTACAACCAGACGCTGCATGAACTGCTGGCTGGCCACATCCACGTTGAGGAGGTGGCCCGTATCAAGGCCGGGGGCAGCGCCATTTCGGCCTCGGAAGTCCGTCGTTTACTTAAGACAGAACAGTATTCTCGTATTCGGGACATTGTCCCGGAATCCACTTTCGCGCATCTCGAAGCGCACTACAGCGCGGAAGTCGCTTAACTATCAGGAAACGAACATGAAAATTGTAAGGGAGGCGCTGGCCGGTACGCAGGAGTCCAGCGACCTGATGGTGAAAATCGCCCCCGCCGACGGCGAGCTGGAGATTGTCATCCACAGTGAAGTGATGAAGCAGTTTGGCGAGCAGATTCGTCAGGTGGTTGAGGAAACGCTGCGCGCGATGGCGGTGCGGCAGGGATTGATTATCATCGAAGACAAAGGCGCGCTGGATTGCGTCATTCGTGCGCGATTGCAAAGCGCGGTGCTGCGCGCCGTCGATGAACCGCATATCGACTGGAGGACACTGTGATGAACAGGCTCCGTCGTAGCATGTTATTCCTGCCGGGCGCTAACGCAGCCATGCTCTCTACCGCCTTTATTTACCGTCCCGATTCGATCATGTTCGATCTTGAGGACGCGGTGGCGCTGCGTGAGAAAGACAGCGCGCGGCTGCTGGTCTGGCATGCGCTCCAGCACCCGATGTATCAGGATATCGAAACCGTGGTGCGCATTAACCCGCTGAGCACGCCGTTTGGCTTGCTGGATCTGGAAGCCGCCGTGCGGGCTGGCGTGGACGTGATCCGATTGCCGAAAACCGATACTCCGGAAGATATCGACGAACTGGAAAGCCACCTGGTGCGTATCGAGCGCGACTGCGGGCGTGAAGTGGGGTCCACCCGCATCATGGCGGCGATTGAGTCGGCCGTTGGCGTCATTAACGCCGTGGCCATTGCCCGCCGTTCCCCGCGGCTGATTGGGATTGCGCTGGCGGCCTTTGATTATGTGATGGATATGCAGACCGAGCGCAGCGACGGTACCGAACTGTTCTACGCCCGCTGCGCGGTACTGCATGCCGCCCGGGCAGCCGGTATCGATGCCTTCGACGTGGTGTGGTCAGATGTGAACGACGAAGCCGGATTCCTGCGCGAAGTCGAGTTGATCCGCAAAATGGGCTTTAACGGCAAATCGTTGATTAACCCGCGTCAGATTGACCTGCTGCACAATGCGTATGCGCCAACCCGGCAGGAGGTCGAACACGCGCAGTTAGTGATTGAAGCCGCGCAGGAGGGGGAACGCAATGGCCTGGGCGTGGTCTCGCTCAACGGCAAAATGGTCGATGCCCCGATTATTAACCACGCACAGAGAGTGCTGGAACGCGCGGCCGCCTCCGGCGTGCGCCGTTAAGGATAAAACAATGAACCAGACAGAACTTCTCCATGCGACCTTCCCTCATCTGCGGGATTTAAAACCGTTTGATTCTGCCCTCAGCGCTACGCCCTGGCTGGCCGACGTGGAGGAAAAGCATCGTCGTAAGCTGTGTGCATCCCTCGAAGAGGCGGTGGCGCGCAGCGGCCTGCAGGACGGAATGACTATCTCCTTTCACCATGCCTTCCGTGAAGGCGATCGGGTGATTAACAGCGTAGTGGCGAAGCTTGCGCAAATGGGTTTTAAAGGCCTGACGTTGGCTTCCAGCTCACTGATGACCTGCAACGATGCCCTTATCGAACATATCCAGAACGGAGTGATTCGCCGCATTTATACCTCAGGGATGCGCGGGAAACTGGCGGAGGCTATCTCCCACGGAGTGATGGATGAGCCGGTGCAAATCCATTCCCACGGCGGGCGGGTGAAATTACTACAGGATGGCGAACTGAACATTGACGTCGCGTTTCTCGGTGTGCCGTGCAGCGATGAGTTCGGCAATGCCAACGGGACCCACGGGCGCTCCTGCTGCGGTTCGCTCGGCTATGCGATGGTCGATGCGCACTTTGCCCGGCGGGTGGTGCTGCTGACTGAAGAACTGGTGCCATTCCCCAATATGCCGGCGAGCCTGATGCAGGATCAGGTGGATTACATCGTACAGGTTGATAGCGTGGGCGACCCGGCGAAGATCAGCGTCGGTGCGGCGCGCGTCACCAGTAACCCGCGTGAACTGATGATCGCCCGCTATGCGGCAGATGTGATTGAGCACTCCGGTTACTTCAGAGCCGGTTTTTCGATGCAGACCGGCTCCGGAGCGGCGGCTACCGCCTGCACCCGCTTTATGGAAGAGAAGATGGAGCGCAGCGGCGTGAAAGCCCGCTTTGCGCTGGGTGGGATTACCGGCAGTCTGGTGGATCTGCATGAGAAGGGGCTGATTGAAAAGCTGCTCGATACCCAGTGCTTTGACGGTCAGGCGGCCGCTTCGCTGGCGCGCAATCCCAATCACGTGGAGATCTCCACCAACGTTTATGCCAACCCGGGCAGCAAGGCGGCGAGCTGCGACCAGCTGGACGTGGCTATTCTCAGCGCGCTGGAAATCGACGTCGATTTCAACGTTAACGTGATTACCGGTTCCGACGGCGTGATGCGCGGGGCGTCCGGTGGTCACTGTGATGTGGCGGCAGCGGCAAACCTGACGATTGTCGTCGCCCCGCTGCTGCGCAGCCGCATTCCCACGGTAGTCAAGCGGGTGACGACGCGACTGACGCCGGGAGAAAGCATCGATGTGCTGGTCACCGATCACGGGATTGCGGTGAATCCGGCGCGACCGGAGATCCGCGCGCGCCTGATTGCCGCCGGGATGAACATCGTCGATATCGACGCGCTGTATGCGCGGGCTATCTCGCTAAGCGGGATCCCCAAACCCATTGAATTCACCGACAAAATCGTCGGCGTCATTCGCTACCGCGACGGGCGGGTGATTGATACCGTGCGCCAGGTTAAGGAGTAGCAACATGAACACTGCGACACCCGTGGCGGCGGGTGTCAGCCTTGAGGCGTGGCTGGCGGCGAAAGAATGCCGCGCGGCGCGCCAGGCTGACTGGCTAAAACGTTATCAACAGCCGATTATTTCGCTGACCCTGGTGACACCGGGAACGGTAAAAAATAGTCTCCGCTACCGCAATACGATGGGCGTGGCGCTACAGATGTGCGACCAGCTGCTGTGGGAGAACCGCTGGCCGGTGCGGGATCGCCAGATACTGTGGCTCCCGACGGGGCCTGAGGCGATGTGGTCCGTGGCGCACAATGCGCCGGAGATCAAGGCCCACTGCGTGGCGTTGGAGCAGAGCCATCCGCTCGGCAGGCTGTGGGACCTGGATGTGATCTGCCCGCAGGATGGCCACGTTGGCCGCCTGTCGCTTGGCCTGCACATGCGCCGCTGCCTGGTGTGTGATGAGCCGGCGCATGTCTGCTCTCGCTCGCGCAAGCATCCGGTCGGGCAGGTGGTGGGAAGTGTGGAGAAGATTATCAATGACTGGTTTGCCCGCGACTAAATTTTGCGCCATTGAGGTCCCTCGTCTGGCGGAAGAGGCCCTGTGGCAGGAGCTGGAGCTGACCCCTAAGCCGGGACTGGTGGACCGACTCAACAACGGGGCTCATCACGATATGGACCACGCTCTGTTTGTTCGCAGTATTACCGCGATTGCGCCGTGGCTCTCCCGCTTTACCGCGCTGGGGAGTGACTACGCAGACCAACCGGCAGACGAGCAGTTGCGCCTGCTACGCCCGATGGGCATTGCCTGCGAGCAGGCAATGTATGCCGCAACCGGTGGCGTGAATACTCATAAAGGGGGGATATTTGCTCTCGGGCTACTCTGTTTTGCCGCCGGAAGGGTGCGGGAGGTGACCGCGTCAAACCTCTGTCGCGAAGTGGGAATTCTGTGCCGGGGGCTGGTGGCGCGCGAGCTGGCTGGCCGCAGCGCGGCAGCAACCGCAGGCGAACGTCAGTTCCGGCAGCTGGGTTTAACCGGCGCCCGCGGTGAGGCGGAAAGTGGTTTTGCGACGGTACGTCGCGTCTTGCCTCAGTGGAACGGCCGCCAGCTGCATGATTTGCTCCTGCGCCTGATGGCGGTGAATCCGGACAGTAATCTGGTGTCGCGCGGCGGTATTCATGGGCTGCGATATGTGCAGAGCTATGCGCGAACGCTGCTGGCAAACGGCTGGGATCGCCGGCGTTTGCTGGAGATGGACCGGGCGCTGATAAAGCGTCATTTAAGCCCGGGAGGGAGCGCGGATTTACTGTCGGTGGCGTGGGTTTTAGCGAAGTGCGGTTAATTTCCCTCCCCCCGAAGAGAGGGGAGGGAACAATCGGTTAATGCGCGGGGGTGGTCTGCGCGCCGGCCGGTACACGCACGTGTTTGTATTTAAACAGCGCGATGAAGGCGATGGCCAGAACCAGCGAGTAGGCAGCAAAGATCAGCCAGACAGGCTGCCAGTCGGTGATGCCGTTGGTGGTATACATCTCCACCACTTTCCCGCTCACTACGCCGCCGAGGATACAGCCGAAGCCGTTGGTCATCATCAGGAACATCCCCTGGGCGCTGGCGCGGATTTCAGGTCTCACCTCTTTCTCAACAAACACCGAGCCGGAGATGTTGAAGAAGTCGAAGGCGCAGCCGTAAACAATCATCGACAGAACCAGCAGCACGGTGCCGAACGGGGTCGGATCGCCATAGGCGAAGAGACCGAAGCGCAGCATCCAGGCGAAAATACTGATAATCATCACGTTCTTGATGCCATAGCGGCTCAGGAAGAACGGAATAGTCAGAATGAACAGGGTTTCGGAGATCTGGGAAATCGACATCATCACCGACGCGTGCTCAACGATAAAGCTCCCGGAGAACAGCGGGTTATTATCGAAGCTGTGCAGGAAGGTATTGCCGAACATGTTGGTGATTTGCAGCTCTGCGCCTAACAGCATGGAGAAAATAAAGAAAATCGCCATCCGCTTGTTTTTGAACAGGGCAAAGGCATCGAGGCCAAGCATGCTGCTCCAGCTCTGGTTTTTCTGCTGATTGGAGACCGGAACGTGCGGCAGCGTCAGGGTGAACAGCGCGAGGACAACGGAGAGCGCCGCACCGATGTAAAGCTGCATGTGGCTCAGCTCGAAGCCCGCGAAGCTGACGCCCCACATCGCCATGATAAAGCCGATGGTGCCCCAGATACGAATCGGTGGGAAATCGGTCACAATATCCAGACCGGCGGATTTCAGACGGTAGTAGGAAATCGTGTTGATTAAGCCCAATGTTGGCATATAGGCCAGCGAGTTAAGCAGAATCACAAAGAACATCTCCCCAGGCGTGGTGACCTGGGCCGCCATAAACAGCGTACCTGCCCCCACCAGATGGCACAGCGCGTAAACCCACTTCGCGCTGATCCATTTATCCGCCACGATACCCAGCAGCGTTGGCATCAGAACTGCCGCAATGCCGAGCGAGCTGTAAACGGCGCCGATAGACGCACCGTCGAACTTGAGCGTCACAAACATATAGGAGCCAAGTGTAGTCAGCCAACTACCCCACAGGCAGAACTGCAGAAACGACAATATTTTAAGCTGCAGCTTAAGGTTCATGTTATTTTCCTCACGAGTAAGCGGGGGATGTGTTGTGATAATTACATTCAGGGTTTCAATTTGATGAAATTCTATCAGTTAACGCCGCGATGTTTTGTTACCTTCCGCAAAAAAATGCAATCCCCATTAATTTGCAGATTAGATTGTGATGCAAATAACATTTTCCTATGGGAAAGGCGAGGTGAAGCGGGAAAACCCGACCCTCTCTGCTCGGGAAAGGGGCGGGCGAGGAGATAACCTTATTTCCGGCGGTAGGACTTCTGCGCCGTATTCACCTTATAAAGATAGCGGCGCGATTCCGCCGACGGGTGACGGTTGGTGAGGGTGGAATAGACATCCCCCGGCGTCATGCTGTTGATAATATTGGCCGCCTGGACCTTATCGCTGGAGAAGACGCGCAATACGCTGCCGGCGCCGCCGTTATACGCGGTGATCACGGCATAGCGGCGCGAGGTCGGGTTATCGATACCTGACAGATACACATTATTCAGCATCGCCAGATAGGCGGTGCCGGTATCAATGTTATTCGCCGGATCGAACAGATAGCTGCGGCTTGGCAGCCCCGATTTCCCCTGCGCACGGAAGACATCTTTCCCGGCGCTGTGCTGCACAACCTGCATCAGACCCAGCGCATCAGCATGGCTCACGGCGTACGGGTTAAAAGAGGATTCGGTCTGCATAATCGCCAGAATCAGCGACTCATCGACGCCATACTTCCGCGCCGACTGGCGAACGTAGCCGATGTACTTATGCGCACGTTTGTCGAGGTGGTTCGGCACCAGATTAATGGTAATGCTATAGATCATCCGCAGGCCGTTGCTGCGGCTTTTCAGCCGCGTTTGCAACAGATAATCGGCATAGCGCGAGGCCCGCCACTCCCAGCGAATCGGATCGCCGTGGTTATCCACCACCTGTCCGTAAAGGAACGGCTCTTTCGAAATCTGGATATCATCGGCGTCGGAATAGAGGTCGATTGACCCCGGATCGTCGCCCATCAGCAGCGTCTTAATGATGGTCTGGCGTAAACGGCCGGTCGGATCGGTACCGGCGATGGTCTCGACGGTGATGGTGCCCTCATCAAAGTTGATGTGGCTACGGGTCTGATACTGATCGGTGTACTTAACGTAGTCTTTCGGCCCGGCGAGCAGAACTTCGTTATAACCCCAAATATTTTCGATGTTATGGGCGAACTGACCCATCAGAATATCGAAGCCGTTGGTGTCCTTAACCCAGGCTTCGTTATACCCATCGCCCTTTTTATTTGAGCTGGAACACGAAACGAGCAAAGGCGCAATGAGCGCTAGCGCTAAATATTTTTTCATCATTCCGGGAGTGTGCGTTGTGTTTGTTGTGCTTAAGAGTCAGAGGACTCTTACTTTTTTTCAGGCGGCGTGTAGCCTTCAATGTGCACATCTTTCCCTTCAAACAGGAACTGGATCATCTCCTGTTCCAGCAGCTTGCGATGTTCCACGTTCATCATGTTGAGCTTTTGCTCGTTGATTAACATGGTTTGCTTGTGCTGCCACTGAGCCCACGCCTCTTTCGAAATCTCGTTATAGATGCGTTTGCCTAACTCACCCGGATACAGCTGGAAATCCTGGCCATCCGCTTCACGCTGCAGGAAAGTACAAAAAATCGTTCTGCTCATTAGTCATCCTCTTTATTCGCCAGAAAGCTATGCAAGAGCCCCGGCCTTCAACTGTTGCAACAAGCGCTCCACGGGAGCCGCCAGTCCAACCGACGGCGGCTGCGCTAAGTTATACCAGAGTGTGCTGCCTTCATCCATGCATGCGCCAGATGAATCTATGCTAAGCCACATCGGCACAATATCCAGATGGAAATGGCTGAAAGTGTGGCGGAACGCGGTCAGCTGCGTCAGATCATCATCCTTTATCCCACGCTGAGCCAGCCATTTGCGCAGTGCGGCCTCCTCTTCAAACTGCGGAAAACAGAATAATCCGCCCCATAAGCCGATCGGCGGACGCTGGGAAAGTAACACTTCGTTGCCGTGCTGCATCAGCAGGAAATAGCCCGTTCGCTGCGGAATGGTCTGCTTTGGTTTTTTGCCAGGATATTGTGCCCATGAATGATTTGCGTAAGCGATGCAGCCGTTACTTAACGGACAGAGCTCGCATTTGGGTTTCGAGCGGGTGCAGACCATCGCCCCGAGATCCATCATCGCCTGGTTAAAGCGCTCGACCCCTTTTGCCGGCGTGACCTCTTCGCTGATCTGCCATAATCGTTTCTCAACCTCTTTTTTCCCTGGCCAGCCGTTGACCGCATAGCAGCGGGCCAGCACGCGCTTCACGTTGCCATCGAGAATGGGGTAATGCTTGCCAAGGGAGAGGGATAAAATTGCGCCGGCCGTGGAACGCCCGACGCCGGGCAGCGCCGCCACTTCGTCAAAGGTTTGCGGGAATTCGCCGCCGTGCAGGCTCGCCACCTGCTGCGCCGCCTTATGTAAATTGCGCGCGCGGGCGTAATAGCCCAGTCCGGTCCACAGATGCAGCACTTCATCCAGCGGCGCCGCGGCCAGATCGGTAACCGTCGGGAAGCGGGCCATAAAGCGTTCGAAATAGGGAATCACCGTAGCGACCTGCGTTTGTTGCAACATCACCTCGGAGAGCCATACTTTGTAAGGCGTTTTATCCATTTGCCATGGCAGGGTTTTACGCCCGTATTTGTCGTACCAGTCCAGCACCTGGGCTGAAAATTGCGCGGCGAGAAAAGTCAAAGCTACAGCTCCGGAATCGCGATATCAGGGTGGCAGATTGCAGCATAAGGGCGACAGGCTGTAAACCCTTGCATCCGTCGGGTAACTTTGGATAATGCCCGTTTTCCGAACACTCTCACAAGCAGACCTAACTTTTATGAAAAACGACGTCATATCTCCGGAATTCGATGAAAACGGCCGCCCGCTGCGCCGTATTCGTAGCTTCGTCCGCCGCCAGGGCCGCCTGACCAAAGGGCAGCAGCATGCGCTGGATAACATTTGGCCGGTGATGGGCGTTGAGTTCAACGATGCGCCGCTCGACTTCGCCGCGCTGTTTGGTCGCAACGCGCCGACTACGCTGGAGATCGGATTCGGCATGGGCGCTTCGCTGGTGGCGATGGCGCAAGCGAAGCCTGAGCAGAATTTCCTCGGTATCGAAGTTCACTCACCGGGCGTCGGTGCCTGCCTGGCCTCCGCCGAAGAAGAGGGTGTACACAACCTGCGCGTGATGTGTCACGATGCGGTCGAGGTGCTCCACACCATGATTCCGGATAATTCTCTCAACATGGTGCAGCTGTTTTTCCCTGACCCGTGGCATAAAGCGCGTCATAATAAACGCCGTATCGTGCAGGCGCCTTTTGCTGAGCTGGTGAAAAGCAAGCTTAAACTGGGCGGCGTCTTCCACATGGCGACCGACTGGGAGCCGTATGCTGAGCATATGCTGGAAGTGATGTCATCGCTGGAAGGGTATCGTAACCTGTCAGAAAGCAACGATTATGTACCGCGCCCGGAATCGCGTCCGGTAACCAAATTTGAACAGCGTGGCCATCGTCTTGGCCACGGCGTATGGGACTTAATGTTCGAGAGGGTGAAATAATGGCAAAGAATCGTAGCCGTCGTCTGCGTAAAAAAATGCATATCGACGAGTTTCAGGAAATCGGTTTTTCCGTCGCATGGCGTTTTCCGGAAGGGAGCACTGAAGAGCATATCGATCGCACCGTGAATGACCTGATTGAGGAAGTGATCGAGCCGAACAAACTGGCGTTTGACGGCAGCGGTTACCTCTCCTGGGAAGGGCTAATCTGCCTGCAGGAAATCGGTAAATGTACCGAGGAGCATCAGGCTATCGTGCGTAAGTGGCTGGAAGATCGCGGGCTTGCCGATGTGCGCACCAGCGAACTTTTTGACGTCTGGTGGGACTAAGTTTGACAAGGGTCGGCAATTGCCGACCCGTTTTGTCTTAAGGGAGTTTTATGATGCGCAAAACGCTGCTGGCGGTGGCGCTGTCCGTTACCGCTCTGTCCGCGCACGCGGACTACCAATGTAGCGTCACGCCGCGTGACGACGTGATCCTCAGCCCGCATCAGGTGCAGGTAACCGGGGAGAACGGCGATCTGGTGATTAAACCGGACGGCAATCTGACCTATAACGGAAAACAGTATTCTCTGTCTGCGGCCCAGCGTGAGCAGGCCCAGGACTATCAGGCCGGCCTGCGCAGCAGCCTGCCATGGATTGATGACGGCGCGCGTTCGCGAGTCGAAAAAGGGCGTCAGGCGCTGGATAAAATCATTACCGAGCAGGTTGGCGCCAGCAGCAGTATGCATGATCGTCTGACCAAACTTGACGCGCAGCTGAAAACCCAGATGAACCGCATTATTGAACGTCGCAGCGACGGCCTGACTTTCCATTACAAAGCGATCGATCAGGTGCGCGCCGACGGCCAGCAGCTGGTTAATCAGGCGATGGGCGGCATTCTGCAGGACAGCATCAACGAGATGGGCGCAAAGGCGGTGCTGAAAGGCGGGGGCAATCCGCTGCAGGGGATCCTCGGCAGCCTCGGCGGCCTGCAAACGGCAATTCAGGAAGAGTGGAAAAACCAGGAAGCGGATTTCCAGAAATTTGGCAAAGACGTTTGTAGCCGGGTCGTCTCCCTTGAAGACAGCCGCAAGGCGCTGGTGAGCTCCCTGAAATAACGCTCTCTGCGGTGTGCCGCGGCCTTCACCGGGGCACACCGCGTTCATCCTTCTCAGGCACGTCCGTGCGATACGCGGGAACGACGGGCCAGCGAGTCAATAATCACCGCAATCGCCAGCACGCAGCCGGTAATGATGTAGCGTAGCGATGACGGCAGATTCAACAGCGTCAGACCATTCGAAATCGACTGAATCACGATGATCCCCAGCAGAGCGGACCAGGCGCTGCCGCGCCCGCCGAACAGACTGGTACCGCCGATGACCGCCGCCGCAATGGCGTTCAGATTCACGTCACCGGTCCCGGCCTGCTGGCTCGCCGAGGCCAGCCGGGAAGCGGCCAGAATGCCGCCGAAGGTGGCGAGGGTGCTACAGAGTACAAAGGCGCTGACGTAAATAGCCCGCACGTTGATCCCTGAACGGCGCGCGGCTTCGCGGTTGCCGCCGACGGCAAACATCGAGCGCCCCCATTGCGTCCGCTTGAGCGCATAGTTGAGCATCATCACCAACGCGACGAACAGGCCGAAAATCCACGGTACGCCGCGCCCGAGATTAAGATAGAACACGGCGGCTTCAAAGATTACCGTCAGCAGAATCGCGCGCAATAACAGTGAGCTGACGGCTTCCGCCGACAGGTTCGCCGCCAGGCGGCGCGTACGCGTTTTGAGGCCAAATACCAGGATCGCCAGCCCGGGCAGCAGCGCCATAAGATGAGAGAACCAGCCCGGCATCACCAGTAGCTGACCAAACCGCACCAGCGGAGAGGCGTAGGGCAGGTTAATGCTGCCGCTGGGACCGAGGATATACAGCTGCAGCCCGAGCAGCGCCAGCAGGCCGGCGAGCGTCGCTACGAAGCTTGGCATGCCGACGCGGTTATACAGCAGGGCGTAAAGCAGCCCGACGGCGATACCGCACAGCAGCGCGACGGCAATCGCCGCGGCAACCGGCCAGCCGGCATTAACCCACAGCACGCCAACAATCGCCGAAGAGAGTCCGCTCATTGAGCCCACCGAAAGATCGATTTCGCCGAGCATCAGTACGCAGACGATCCCCAGTGAGATAAATCCAACGGTAGCGCAGTCAAAAAGCAGGTTAACCAGGTTATTGGGCGCGATATAGACCGGGTTGAGCCAGGTGAAAACCAGGGAGATCACGATCAGCCCGGCGATGACCGGCGCGGTCCCCAGATCGCCGGTTTTGATACGATTGATCTGCGCACGTACCACGCCGAACAGGCCGTCGTTGTGCTGGACGCGCTCATCGCTGCGATCCAGTGCGGGGCGGGATGCTGTCTTGCTGTTCATAAAATTAAATCACTCCGGAAGCGCTAGACTGTGATTTTCGTTCGACGCGACGTGAAACGGCATTCTCTGTTGCGCCGGTAATGGCCGCCACCAGATCCTGGTTTGAGGCGTCGGGGGTAAAGATGCCTTTATTGCGCCCGAGCCGCAGCACCACGATGCGATCGGCCACCGCACGGACGTCTTCCATGTTATGGCTGATGATGATGACGCCGAGGCCGCGCTCGCGAACGCGCTCAATCAAATTGAGCACTTCCGCCGTCTGGGCCACGCCGAGCGCGGCGGTAGGCTCATCAAGCATGATGATTTTGGGGTTCATCAGCAGCGAACGGGCGATCGCCACCGTCTGGCGCTGGCCGCCGGAAAGCGAGGCAATCGGCTCGCGCACCGACGGGATTCTGGCCGCCAGCTCCTGCAATAACGTCCAGGCCCGTACCTCCATCGCCACTTCGTCCAGCTGCAGCGGCGAAATCTCGTGGCCTAAAAACAGGTTTGCGACGACATCGAGATTTTCGCACAGCGCTAAATCCTGAAAGACCGTAGCGATACCGTATTCCAGCGCCTTGCCTGGGCTGTCGAGAGTGATGGCCTTACCGTCAAACTCAATGGTGCCGGTCGTGGGCTGGTGTACGCCGGCGAGAATTTTCACCAGCGTGGATTTTCCCGCGCCGTTATCGCCCACCAGCGCGACCACTTCGCCGGCATGAACCTCCAGCTCGATATCCGTCAGAGCGGAGACCGCGCCGAAGTGTTTGGAGACATGACTCAGTTTTAAAACAGGTTGCCTGGTGCCGGCGACGATGTCTGATTGTTGCGACATAAAAAAGACCTCAATGATGGTGAAACTACGCCCGTCGGCGACGACGGACGCAGGGGCAGCATTACTTCTCAATACCTAATTTCTGGCAGGCTGCGGCGTATTCACCGGTACACACCTGAGCGTAGGTCTGGATCTTTTTATCGAAAATTTCCGCTTTGATATTTTTGGCGGTGATGACTGCCGGGGTAAACAGCTGAGAAGGCGTGTTGTACAGCGTGGTGCTCGCCTGCGGTTTCTTACCCTGAATGAGTTCCACGGCCACTTTCGCCGCGGCTGCGGCAACGATTTCTGACGGTTTGGAGATGGTGTTGTACTGGTCGCCGGCGATGATGAGCTGCAGCGCGGCAATTGTCGCGTCGTTCCCGGTGACCGGCGGAACCGGCTGTACGCCGGCGGCTTTAAAGGCGGCAATGGCACCGCCGCCGGTGCCGTCATTGGCCGCGACGACGCCTTTAATTTTGTCCCCGAAGCGGGTTATCTGCCCGGCGGCCCACTCCTGCGCTTTAGGCGGCGCCCATTCCGGGGTATCAAACTCCGCGAGGGTGGCGTAACCCGATGCTTTCAGCCCACGATGAATACCATCGCGGATAAGCCCTGCGGCGGCATCGGTCGGCGAGCCGTTAATTTGCAGGACGCCGGCCCCTTTTGGCACGCCGCTCTCTTGCAGATGATTAACCAGCGATTGTGAAATCGCATAGCCGATACCTTCGTTATCAAACGAGACGTAAAAATCAGCTGGCTTATCGGGGATAGGGCGATCGTAAGCGATCACTTTAACATCCTGGGCCTGGGCATTTTCGACCAGGGCGGCGGCCGCGGAGGAGTCAACCGGATCGAGAACGATAATCTTCGCCCCCTGGGCAATGACCGAATTGAACTGCTGCTGTTGCAGCGTCGCGCTGGCGTTAGCGTTTTGATAAATGACCTTACATTCTGCGCACAGCTTGCTCATTTCCGCTTTGAATCCGGGGAAATCATGCTGCTCATAACGCGTGGAGGCCTGGTCGGGCATGAGAAATGCTACGGTGGCGGATTCGGCCGCTTGTGCCGACGCGGAAATACCGCCGGATATTGTTGCGAGTGCGATAAAAATATTACGGTAATTCATTATATTACCCTCTTTTTTATAGGTTTGAGCCCGCCAGCCGGAGCCGACGTCATACAGACTTTTTTAATAAGAGTTACTAATAATTCACATGTAGGATACTTCGGTTTTACATTTGCTCAACCGATGAAGCAGGATTACCACTGCACTAAAACGGAGTCAAGAAATGGAAAAAAGTCGATGCGGATTTGTGATTGGCTGCAAAGAATTGCATAAAAAGTGATCAGGTGATTTGACCGACACGGGGACAACAAAACGGACGGAGAAGTGGGGGAAAAGAGCAACAGCGGGCGGTCGAGGACCGCCCGGGGGGGATTAATCTTCGCTGAGAAACAGCTCCAGCAGCGAGTTTAAAAACAGCTTGCCGTGCTCGGTTATCTGCCAGCAGCGCTCATCTTCAGCCAGGTAGCCCTGGGCGATGGCGGCATCAATTTGCGGCCGGATCACGTGCTCTTCCAGACCGGTGTAGCGGCTGAATTCACTGCGCGGTGCCGCTTCCAGCAGACGGAAGCGGTTCATAAAGAATTCGAAGGGTTTGTCGGCGGCCTCCACGTCATGCTGACGTTCGAGGTAGCGGCCTTCCATGTAACCCCGCGGATGGCGCGTTTTTGCCGTACGTAAAATGCGCCCGTCCGGGAAGGTAATTTTCCCGTGCGCACCGCAGCCGATGCCAAGGTAGTCGCCAAAGCGCCAGTAGTTCAGGTTGTGCTGACACTGATAACCCGGTTTAGCATAGGCCGATGTCTCATACTGCTGATAACCTGCCGCCGTCAACAAACGATGTCCCTGCTCAAAGATATCCCACAGGGCGTCGTCATCCGGCAGCACCGGCGGACGGGAGCCAAACAGAGTATTCGGCTCAATAGTCAGCTGATACCAGGAGAGATGCGGCGGATTGAGTTCGATCGCCTGACGCAGGTCGTACAGCGCCTCGTCCAGCGTCTGGTCCGGCAGGCCGTGCATCAAATCGAGGTTAAAGCTACGAAGGCCAAGCCCCGTTGCCAGATGCGCCGCGCGCTTTGCCTCATCCGGGCCGTGAATACGCCCCAGGCGCTGCAGTTTAGGTTCGCTAAAGCTTTGCACGCCGATGGAGATGCGATTCACGCCCGCACGCTGGTATTCTACGAAGCGATCGGCTTCCACGGTGCCTGGGTTGGCTTCCATGGTGACTTCCGCACCGGCGGCCAGCGGCAGGCAGTCGCGTACGCCGTCGAGCAGGGTTTGCATAGCCGGCCCGGAGAGCAGGCTCGGCGTTCCCCCGCCAATGAAAATCGTGCCGATTTCGCGTCCCTGGGCGTAGTCCGCATCGGTCCGCAGGTCGGTCAGCAGATGCTGCACATAATCATCGTGCGGCACCTCGCCCTTTAGCGCATGCGAGTTAAAATCGCAGTACGGACATTTTTGCACACACCATGGGATATGAATATACAGGCTCAGAGGCGGCAAATTAGCCATTACGTAACGCTTCCAGTAACAGTTTTAACGCGCGCCCGCGGTGGGAAATCGCGCTTTTTTCTTCACGGCTGAGTTCCGCCGCGGTTTTGCCTGCGGACGGAACATAGAAAATCGGGTCGTAGCCGAAGCCACCGTTGCCCGCCGCCTGACGGGTAATGACCCCAGGCCAGCTGCCGTGACAAACAACCGGCGTCGGGTCGGCCGCATGCCGCAGATAGACCAGCACGCAGTGGAATTGCGCCTGACGCTGGTCGTCCGGGACGTCCTTCAGGGCATCGAGCAGTTTTTCCAGGTTCTGCTGGTCGGTAGCGTCTTCTCCGGAGTAACGAGCTGAATAGATACCCGGTGCGCCGCCCAACGCGTCTACCGCGATACCGGAGTCGTCGGCAATCGCCGGTAAGCCGGTTATCTGCGCGGCATGGCGGGCTTTCAGAATCGCATTTTCGATAAAGGTCAGTCCGGTTTCCTCGGCGGAATCCACGCCCAGCTCGGTTTGAGCAACGATATCCAGTCCAAAATCTTCCAGCAGCGAGGCCAGCTCGCGAACCTTCCCGGCGTTACCGGTGGCGAGAACAACTTTTTGCATCATTAATCCTGTCTATTTTGTCAGCGCCGCGACCGCAGTCGGGATCTGTTGCGGGTTGATGATTTTTATCTGTTTGTGGCGGCCAAGCTCGCCTTTTTCAAGCAGCACCTGGCTTTTCGCGACACGAAACTGTTTGGCGAGGAATTTAACCAGATGGGCGTTAGCCTGGCCATCTACGGGGGGAGCGGTAATGGCGACTTTCAGTTCGTCGCCATGTAAACCAACGATGCTATCACGGCTGGCCTTGGGCTGAATATACAGCCGCAGCACCAGCCCGTCAGCGCAGGCTTCGACGGCACTCATAGCGCCATCCACAGCCCCGGAAGCAGAACGTTACCCGTCGCCTGCAGCAGTTCGGCGATGCCCATATTGACCACGTACAGCAGCAGCACCAGCACCATCGGCGAGAAATCGATACCGCCCATCGACGGCAGCATTCTGCGAATCGGGCGCAGCAGCGGGTCGGCCAGCTGCATCAGAACGAATTCCACCGGACTACGGCCCTGGCTTACCCAGCTCATGATCGCCATCAGCAGCAGCACCCAGAATATCAGCAGGCCGACGGTCTTAATCAGAATCAGCAGCGCGGAGATCCAGATAATCGGCTGGAAGGTGACCACCATAAACAGCACGATGGCTTTCACGACGCAGAGAATAAAGGCGATCAGCAGCGAGGAGCTGTCGATGGGGCCCATGGCCGGGATAATGCGTCGCAGCGGCCCGACGACAGGCTGGGTGACCTTAACGATAAACTGCGAAAACGGGTTGTAAAAATCGCAGCGTGCCCACTGCATCCAGACGCGTAGCAACATGATCATGGTGTAGAGTTCAATGACCGTTGCCAGCAGGAAAGTCAACGTCTTCATGGCGTTCCTCAGATTCCTTAATTTTTGCTGTAGTCGCGCGCACCGAAAATTGCGGTACCGATGCGCACCATCGTGCTTCCCGCCGCGATTGCGGCTTCCATATCATCCGACATGCCCAAAGACAACGTATCGACCGTAGGGTATTGCGTTTTCAATCGCGCAAATGCTACCGCCATTTGTTGGGCCACGGCAAACTGCCTTACATATTCTGACTCAGGTGCCGGAATGGCCATTAATCCGCGCAGCCGCAGATTGGGCAGGGCGGCAATCTCCGCTGCCAGCGCATCCAGCGCCTGCAGCAGAATGCCCGACTTGCTCTGTTCGTCACTAATGTTTATTTGAATCAATACATTAAGCGGCGGAAGATGCGAAGGGCGCTGCTCGCTGAGCCGCGTGGCGATTTTCAGACGATCGACGGTGTGGCACCAGTCAAAGTGTTCCGCCACCAGACGACTTTTGTTGGACTGCAGCGGCCCGATAAAGTGCCACTGCAGCGAAGAGGCGCCTGCTTCCTGGAAGTAGCGGATTTTTTCCACCCCTTCCTGGACGTAGTTTTCGCCAAAAGCCACCTGGCCTGCGGCTATCGCTTCTTCAATCGCACTCGCAGGCTTCGTTTTACTCACTGCAAGCAACGTAATTTCTTCTGGATCGCGGCCGCAGCGCGCGGCAGCGTCTGAGATTTTGTCCCGGACCTGTGCCAGGTTATGCGCAATATCGTTCATATTCCGAGGATGTGTTATGGAGCTGGAAGAAATCGTGGCCCTTAGTGTAAAGCATAATGTCTCCGATCTACACCTGTGCAATACCTCGGCAGCGCGCTGGCGTCGACAGGGAAAGCTTGAGCCGGCGCCATTTCACACGCCGGATATCGGGAAATGGCTTGACGGGTGGCTCGATGAGAAACAGCGCGCGCACTGGCAGGCCAACGGACAGGTGGATTTTGCCTTAACCCCCGACGGCGGACCGCGCCTTCGCGCCAGCGCATTTTCTCACGCTCGGGGTATTTCATTAGCGCTGCGCCTGTTGCCGGAAAGCTGTCCCCGGATTGAGGCGCTGCGTGTTCCTGCGGCGCTGACGGAACTGCTGAATGAAGAAAGCGGTTTGATTCTGGTGACCGGAGCCACCGGCAGCGGTAAGTCGACCACCCTCGCGGCGATGGTCAATCATCTCAACCAGCAGCGTGAAGGGCATATTCTGACGCTTGAAGATCCGGTGGAGTTTATCCATCACAGCAAGCGATGTCTGATTCAACAACGTGAAATCGGACGCGACTGTCCCTCTTTTTCCACGGGGCTGCGGGGGGCGCTGCGCCAGGATCCCGATGTGATTCTGCTGGGTGAGCTGCGCGACAGCGAAACGATCCGCCTGGCGCTGACCGCTGCGGAGACCGGCCATCTGGTGATGGCCACGCTGCATACCCGCGGCGCGGCTCAGGCGATTGAGCGTCTGGTGGATGTCTTCCCTGCGCAGGAAAAAGAACAAATACGTAGCCAGCTAGCGGGAAGTTTATGTGCGGTGCTGGCACAAAAATTACTGCCGACAGCGTCAGAGGGAAGAGTTGCGCTATACGAGCTTTTGGTGAATACCCCGGCGGTAGCAAATTTGATTCGCGAGGGGAAAACTCATCAATTGCCGGGGGTCATGCAAACCGGTCAACAAGCCGGAATGCTGACTTTTACGCAAAGTTTTCAACAGCGTGTGGCAGCGGGTCTGTTATAAGCGCTGTTTTAATCTTCAGTTTTCATATCTGAGTGTTGTTATCGTAATGTTTTATTAATGTTTGTGGTTATTATGGCTGAATATAATTTAGCCATAAATGACTACGTCAAATTAATGACGGCTGTGAAAGGGCGAACGGCATTTCCCTCGCAGAATAAAGAAAAAATAAGATTATCTTTTGACACTTTTCATCTCTTCGACTTATGCTGTTTATGGAAACAGGACGTTTCTTGTGAAATATTGTTTTGAAATGTAAATTTATTAATTATTTGTAATTTTAGGTTTAATTCATTTAACCGCCATGATGGTGGGTGCTTGCTAAGGAGAGTTTTAAGTGATTAATTTTTCAGGTAATTTATCTTCTTCCCGTCAGATCGTTTTTATTACTCATCCGTCAATTCAGAGTCAGGCATTTGCCAATTACCTGACCAATACATTGTCGGTCAGGGTGACGCTCCATAATATTAACAAACCGCTAACTCAGCGTCTGCCGAAAGAGTCGGTAATATTATTTGATATCGCCGTGTCGAATAAAAAGCTCAACGGACTGTGGCGAGATATTATTCGATCTTGCGCGGAAAACCCGCGGCTGCTGATTATCAACAGCGCACAAAAATATGAGCTTTATGAAATGGCGCAGTGGCCAGCGCTGTATGGCGTTTTCCGCCATGACGATGATGAATCGCGTTTAATTGAGGGCGTTAAGGCCGTACTTAATGGCGAACAGACGGCTGAATTGAGCGTGATGCACCCGGCGATGTATGCCGCGGATCATACATCGATCCCGACGGAGAGTTCGCCGCTCACCGAGCGTGAATGTGAAATTCTCAATGAATTACGCTGCGGTGCAACCAATATGGATATTGCTCGCGCGCTGTTTATCAGTGAAAACACGGTACGTACACATCTGTACAATGTTTTCCGTAAGCTGAGCGTCAAAAACCGCACCCAGGCAGTCAGCTGGGCCAATGAGCATTTACGTCACTAGGCATTAAGACAGGCGAAAGAGCGATGGCGCCACTTCGCAGAAGAGGGCGCCATCATCATGGCTTCGGGATCAGAAGCCCTGCTCGAAGTAGCTTTCCAGGATAATCACCGCGGAGGCAGAATCAATGCTGCCTTTGTTCAGGGCGCGGAATCCGCCGTGCTCAAATAGCCCGGCACGGGCTTCTACCGTGCTCAAACGCTCGTCGTGCAGAGTGATTTTCACCCCAAAGCGGCCGTGAATTTTATTGGCGAAGTTACGCGCGCGCGCGGTGAGCGGTTGCTCAGTCCCGTCCATATTCAGCGGCAGGCCGACGATGACGGCCTCTGGTTGCCACTCTTTAAGCAGCTTTTCGATAACGTTCCAGTCCGGTTTACCATCCTGCGCCTTCAGCGCAGGAAGAGGGCGGGCGGTACCGGTGATGCGTTGGCCGACCGCCACGCCGATACTTTTGGTACCGAAATCAAAACCCAGCAGAGTTCCACTCATTACGCGTGCCCCGCTATGCCGGGCATCGTCACAATGTCGATACCGATAAGTTTTGCCGCCTCGCGCCAACGGTCGGCAATAGGCGTTTTAAACAAAATATTCTGGTCCGCCGGGGCCGTCAGCCAGGCGTTATCAAGGATTTCTTGCTCCAGCTGACCCTTTTCCCAGGAGGAATAGCCCAGGGCGACCAGCACGTTAGCCGGCTGCTTGTCCGTGCCGAGCGTTTCAAGTACGTCGCGGGAAGTGGTGATCACCGTGTTATCGGAGATGCGAATGCTGGAGGAAAAATCAGAAGGCGGTGAATGCAGAATAAAACCGCGATCTTCCGCCAGCGGCCCGCCGAGCATCACCGGCTTATCCAGACGAATCTCCGGATTGCGCGGTTCAGCGACAATGTTTAACTTTTCCAGAATTCCGTCAATCTGCAAGTTTTCCAGCGGCTTATTGATGATAATGCCCATGGCGCCATCGTCGTTGTATTCGCAGATATAGACCACGGAGCGGCGGAATATCGGATCCTGAAGAGCAGGCATGGCAATCAGAAAGTGATGCTGTAAATTCATTGTCAGAGGTTCTGTTCCTGGTTCAAAAAGCAGCACCCAGTATGCGGGTAAAGCAAGGACCTGTCGATTCAACTTTATCTTTCAGGCGACAGGGGCGTTGATTTCCTCGCTCAACCCGGTCACATAGTGGACTATGCTCCCGGGTACTCGCTGCGTCATCGCCTGCCTGTAGCCTGAAATCTGTCGTTGAATCTCGCGGCGTATCCTTCAGTCGACAGGGGCGTTGATTTCCTCGCTCAACCCGGTCACATAGTGGACTATGCTCCCGGGTACTCGCTGCGTCATCGCCTGCCTGTAGCCTGAAATCTGTCGTTGAATCTCGCGGCGTATCTTTCAGGCGACAGGGGCGTTGATTTCCTCGCTCAACCCGGTCACATAGTGGACTAGGCTCCCGGGTACTCGCTGCGTCATCGCCTGCCTGTAGCCTGAAATCTTTCGTTGAATCTCGCGGCGTATCCTTCAGTCGACAGGGGCGTTGATTTCCTCGCTCCACTCGGTCACATAGCGGACTAGGCTCCCGGGTACTCGCTGTGTCATCGCCTGCCTGTAGCCTGAAATCTTTCGTTGAATCTCGCGGCGTATCTTTCAGGCGACAGGGGCGTTGATTTCCTCGCTCAACCCGGTCACATAGCGGACTAGGCTCCCGGGCACTCGCTGCGTCATCGCCTGCCTGTAGCCTGAAATCTTTCGTTGAATCAGAAGATTTTGCAGACTAACGATACGGGTCGTTAGCCTGAATGATCCTATTTTCCGAGGCGCTTCTCGATAGCGTCCATCAGCATACCGGTGATGGAGATCGGGAACGCCGCTTCAATTTCACGCACGCAGGTTGGGCTGGTGACGTTAATTTCCGTCAGACGATCGCCGATGATATCCAGACCGACGAAGATCAGCCCTTTAGCTTTCAGCGTTGGCCCGACGCGGCGCGCAATGGCCCAGTCGCTATCGCTCAGCGGACGTGCTTCGCCGCGGCCACCGGCAGCGAGGTTACCGCGGGTTTCACCACCCTGTGGGATACGCGCCAGGCAATAAGGCACCGGCTCACCGTCGACAACCAGCACGCGCTTATCGCCATCTTTAATTGCCGGCAGGTAGTTCTGCGCCATGCAGTAACGGCTGCCCAGCTCGGTCAGGGTTTCCGCAATGACCGGCAGGTTAGGATCGCCCTCTTTCACGCGGAAAATAGAGGTACCGCCCATGCCGTCCAGAGGTTTCAGAATAATGTCGCCGTGTTTTTCCCAGAAGGCTTTCAGCTGGGCCTTATTGCGGGTCACCAGCGTTTCCGGAGTCAGGTCGGCAAACCAGGCGGTAAACAGCTTCTCGTTACAGTCGCGCAGGCTCTGCGGCTTATTGACGATCAGCGTGCCTTTATCTTCGGCACGTTCAAGAATATAGGTCGCGTAAATAAACTCGGTATCGAACGGCGGATCCTTACGCATCAGAATGACGTCGAGATCCGCCAGCGGCAGATCCTGCTCACCGGTAAACTCATACCACTTATCGTAATTCTGCTCCACGCTGAGCTTGCGCGTGCGGGCGCGGGCTTCCCCGTTGATTAAGTACAGGTCGTTCATCTCCATATAATGGAGTTCATAGCCGCGACGCTGCGCTTCCAGCAACATAGCGAAGCTGGTGTCTTTCTTGATGTTGATGGTTGCGATGGGGTCCATCACGATGCCGAGCTTGATCATGGTTATTCTCCGTTAACGCTTCAACCTAAGTCGCCAAAACGCACCTGCAGGGCGGTAATGGCAGTGAGCGCAGTTGTCTCTGTACGCAGAACGCGCGGTCCCAACAGAATATCAGTAAACTGGTAGCGAGCGGTCATCGCAATCTCTTCCGCTGACAGGCCGCCTTCCGGGCCAATCAGCAAACGAACGCGTTCAACCGGCAACGGCAGCGTGTTGATACTGGCGCTGGCGCGCGGGTGCAGATTGAGCTTCAGGCCATTATCCTGCTCAGCACACCAGGCCTCCAGCTGCATCGCCGGGCGAATCTCCGGCACCACGTTGCGGCCGCTCTGCTCGCAGGCGGCGATGGCGATTTTTTGCCACTGCTGGATCTTCTTCTGCAAACGTTCGGCATCCAGTTTAACGCCGCAGCGCTCGGAAAACAGTGGCGTTATGAGGCTTACACCGAGTTCAATCGATTTCTGGATGGTGAACTCCATCTTTTCGCCGCGCGACATCACCTGGCCCAGATGAATATGCAGAGGGGATTCGCGATCGTCGGTCTCGCTGCCGAGCACGTCAACTAACACGTTTTTCTTTCCGGCTTCGGCGATCACGGCATCGAAAACCTGATTGCTGCCGTCAAAAAGCTGGATTGCCTGGCCTTTGCCCATACGTAATACGCGGCCAACGTGATTGGCGGCATCGTCAGAGAGGGCGATTTGACTACCTACGGTAACAGGTTCCGGGTGGTGGATGCGAGGGATGCGCATGCTGGCTATTCCGTTCTTCGCGCAGGTGCCGCTTTTCCATGTCGGGGGAAAGCGGCACCTGCAAATTAACAATTGCCGCTAGTGTAGGTTAGCTCTTTTGCGCCTGGCAAGCTTGCTGGACGTACGGATTGTGGTTGCCCTGTACTTTAGCGATGCGCTCGTCGCGTTCGCACTCCCAGGAGGTGACCGGATACATCTTATCCCAGGCGGTAAAAAGCTGGGTTTGCTGGCGGGAGAGGGTCAACTGATAAGTATCGCGCATATAGAAGTAGGTGCGGGCGATAGAACCGCGGGCGCGAGCGGGCGGCTCGGCAACCTTATCCTTAAAGTCGACCTTCATGGCGCACTGGCCGTACTGGCCTTCGCCGCCGTTCCACTGGCCATACATAAAGTTGGCGCGGTCGCCGTTAACTTCGCCCACCGCCGGCTGCAGGTTGTGCATATCGCTTTCCATCTTGCGATAGACCGGATCTTTGGCGCAGTTTTTCCGTCCGCCGTCCTGCCAGCACTGGCGCTGGTGGCCAAACTGCCAGGCTGGAACGACGTGTTCCCACTCGACCCGACTGGCGCGGTTTTCATTTTTACGCACTTTATAACCGCAGGACTCCAGATCGATAACGCCTTTTTTCCCCTGCCAGTCAATTTTACAGCCGCAGTAGAAATCGCCGGGGACATCGGCATTGACCTTTACCCCGGCGGCTTTCGCCTGGGAGAAACTGTTGATTCCTTCGGCCGCGACCTGGCCGCTACAGGCGGCGGTCAGAAACGCCGCGGCAAAAATATAAATACGGGACATCGTGAACTCCGTGTCAAAACGAGCCCGCAACGTAGCGAATGCGATTGTCAGATGCAATCAGTCAGATCAGAAAATTTCCAGTTGTACCCGATATTTACTCTTCAGCGACCAGCAGATCGCCGCAGCGAACGCAGCGGTAAGTCGCTTCTCCCCGCACGACGCGGTTGTGGCGACGGACGGTAAGCTGATGCTGCTGGCACTGGCAGCGGTAGGGAAAGGTGTTCTGGCGAACGGAGTCGAGTTCGAAACGATGGGTGCGGCGGGCGGCGACGCCGAGCACGCTCTCCATCATCCATTTCCACTCTTTGCCGTGCGGCGCCACGCGGCCGAAGTGTTTCCACACCAGCAGGTGCGCCAGTTCATGCGGGACGACCTCATCGATAAAGGCCTGCTGGTTTTCCAGCAGCAGTACCGGGTTGAGGCGAATTTCGTTCTTTTCCAGCCATGCGGTACCGGCGGAGGTGCCGCGCTGCTGATAGACCAGGCTCGGTTCCGGGTACTGACGGCCAAGCCTGAGGTTGGCCTGGGCGAGCTTTTCCCGCAGGCTGCGCATAATGGCCTGCTGAATGGCGATGGGAATTCGGGGCGTTTTCATAGCGCCAGAGGATAGTGCGCCGTGAAGGGGAGAGCAAGAGGCAGACGCTTCCTCCCGCGAGAGGAGGAAGCGTTAACGGTCAGTCGCGAGCGCCGATTTCGCGCAGCGGGCGGCCTTTCATCAGGTTACGTTCGATGTGTTCCAGCGACACGTTTTTGGTTTCCGGGATAAGCCACAGGGTAAGGAGGATGAACAGGACGTTCAGACCGCCGTAGACCCAGAAGGTGTTGGCGCTGCCCAGCGAGTTAAGCATGGTCAGGAAGGTGGCGCCGACGATCATATTGGCAATCCAGTTGGTTGCCGTAGAGCAGGTGATGCCGAAATCGCGGCCTTTGAGCGGCTGAATTTCGGAGCACAGTACCCAGATCAGCGGGCCGGCGCTCATGGCGAAGCCAACGATAAACATCAGCAGCATCAGCACGGAGAAGTACTGGGCGGTGGCTGAGTGAATACCCACGTGCATCATGGTGCCCAGAACGCCCATGCCGGTGGCCATGACGATAAAGCCAAGGATCAGCGTCGGTTTACGGCCCCAGCGGTCAACCAGCCCGATAGCGATGAAGGTCGCCAGCACGTTGGTCAGACCGACGATCACGGTCCCCCACATCTGTTCGGTGGTGTTGGTATAACCCGCCAGTTCAAAAATCTTCGGCGCGTAATACATGATGACGTTCATCCCGGTGAACTGTTGCATCACCTGCAGCAGGATGCCGAGGAATACGGCACGGCGGAAGTTGCTGTTTTCTTTAAACAGTTCCCAGCCAGACTGCTTGATCTTCAGGCTTTCACGAATCTCATCCAGTTCACGTTTGGCTTCGGCGCTGGTATCACGCAGGCGCATCAGTACGCGTTCCGCATCAACAAAGCGGCGTTTGGCTGCAAACCAGCGCGGGCTATCCGGCAGAAAGATAACGCCAATCAGCAGCAGAATTGCCGGGATGATAATCACGCCCAGCATCCAGCGCCATGCGCCGCTGTAGCTGAAGGCGGTGTCCGACAGATAGGCGCCGAGGATCCCGATAGTGATCATCAGCTGGTACATGGAGATCATGCTGCCGCGGATTTTTTCGGGTGCAATTTCCGACAGGTACAGCGGAGCGGTGTACGACGCGACGCCAACGGCCAGGCCGAGCAGCACGCGGGAGACGAGCAGCACTTCAACGTTCGGGGCGGCAGCAGAGAACAGCGAACCGGCGACGAACAGGATCGCGCCGATCATCAGGCTCTTTTTCCGACCGAGACGGAAGGAGAGCCAGCCGCTGCCGACGGCGCCGACCGCAGCGCCGAACATCATGGAGCTTACCACCCACTCCTGAGTGTGAGCGCTAATCTGGAACTCGTTGGCAATAAAGGGTAAGGCACCCGCAATAACACCGATATCAAGGCCGAAAAGCAGACCTGCCAGTGCGGCGAGGAAACAGACAAAGAACGTCATCGTTTTGTTCGAGCGCCCTTGTTTTTTGTTGTCAGGCATAACGCCCTCCAGTTGAGTTATTGATTCTGTCGATGCTTAGGGTAGGGGAGTCTATCGCAAAAAAACGTGATATCAGTCACGGCTGTGTAATCGGTTACACTAAGGTAAAGAAACGTAATCTATTAAAATAGATTAATTTCAAATAGATAGGTGATTATAAAACCTCCTGAGGAAAGCGATAATCAGATAACCCTGAAACATAATGCAATATGGTGAAAAATTGTTTCACTAACTCATTATCGTGCATGATTTCTGGCTACAGCTCTAATGTAATCGCTTTCATTGAATGGTGGAAAGGTTCGGCGGCAATGCGGGAGTGGCGGGCGTAAGGGGGAAAGTGTGGAAGGGGGGAAAACAAAAAGGCCAGCGCGAGGCTGGCCATGGCAGGAGAAAAACGTCGGGATTATTTCAGGCCGGCAGCTTCACGCAGCAGAGCGGCTTTGTCGGTTTTTTCCCACGGGAAATGTTCACGACCAAAGTGACCGTATGCCGCCGTCTCTTTGTAGATCGGGTGCAGCAGATCCAGCATCTGGATCAGGCCGTAAGGACGCAGGTCGAAGAATTCACGCACCAGCAGAGTCAGCTGCTCGGACGGCACTTTTTCGGTACCGAAGGTTTCCACCATAATGGAGGTCGGCTCTGCCACGCCGATAGCGTAGGAGACCTGAATCTCACAACGGTCAGCCAGGCCTGCCGCAACGATGTTTTTCGCGACATAGCGTGCGGCATAGGCTGCGGAACGGTCAACTTTAGAAGGATCTTTACCAGAGAACGCGCCGCCGCCGTGACGAGCCATGCCGCCGTAGGTATCCACGATGATTTTACGGCCGGTCAGACCGCAGTCGCCCATCGGGCCGCCGATAACAAAACGACCGGTCGGGTTGATGAAGAATTTGGTCGCGCTGCTCAGCCATTCAGTCGGCAGAACCGGCTTGATGATCTCTTCCATCACCGCTTCCTGCAGGGATTTCTGATCGATGTCTTCCGCGTGCTGAGTAGACAGAACCACGGCATCGATACCGACGATTTTGCCGTCGTCGTACTGGAAGGTCACCTGGCTTTTCGCATCCGGACGTAGCCATGGCAGCGTGCCGTTTTTGCGCACTTCAGCCTGACGCTGCACCAGACGGTGAGCATAGGTGATCGGCGCCGGCATCAGGACGTCGGTTTCGTTAGTGGCATAGCCAAACATCAGGCCCTGGTCGCCCGCCCCTTGCTCCAGCGGATCGGCGCGGTCAACGCCCTGATTGATATCCGGGGACTGTTTGCCAATGGCGCTCAGTACGGCACAGGAGTTGGCATCAAAGCCCATATCGGAATGCACGTAGCCAATTTCACGAACCGTGTTACGGGTAATCTCTTCGATATCAACCCATGCGCTGGTGGTGATTTCACCGCCGACCAGCACCATGCCAGTTTTGACATAAGTTTCACACGCGACACGCGCTTTCGGATCCTGTTCGAGAATCGCATCCAGCACGGCGTCGGAGATTTGGTCAGCAATTTTGTCTGGATGCCCTTCTGATACGGACTCGGACGTAAAGAGGTGTTTTGCCATGTTTTATTTTACCTGTGGAGTATTCGTGTAGCTCATACTGTTGTGTGGATTAGCTGTGGTAGATGATTCTACCAAAACTTGCAGGTAGTGACACGAGCAGTCTGAGTGTTAATCAGTATAGACGGATTAACTTCTGGATGGCTATTTTAGGTCAAATCTTAATCCCATTTCCAGCCTTTTTTGATGCAGATCGCATTGACGAAAAATAGAGGGTGGCAATTTTTCCTGCCATTCGCGGCAACTCGCCCATTTTTATTTTGCATTTTAGCCGGCTTATCGGTATAAAACGCCGCGCGCGGCTCATTAAAAAAGCGCACGAAGCCCATCTCGTGACGCCACTTCCAGCCGGGTTAAGCAGTCTGTTTTTACAGAAATCTGCAGCGGTGTTTTGGCACCTGCTGTGGTATGTCTAGCTTTGGCTTATCGCTGGCCCGTATCGGGGCAGTGTGGAGGTGATATCAGATAATGAACCCACGTTTTTCATCCGACTCGTCGCGTCGTTCCGTCGCGCGTCGCTATCCCGCAATCTGCATCTCTTTCATGCAAATCAGCCGATGTTCTACCCGTCTCGGCGCTTCTCAGGATTCCAGGGCCGGCAGGCTATCTGAAAACTGAACAAGGGCGCTCTTGCTGTCGCAAGGGTTTTCTCGTGGTTTCTCCGGACTGTCATACTACGTTCGGGTATGTGTTTTACTATGATATGAATAAGAAACCGGTCGCGCAGTCGCAAAGCCAGCACTATCTGCTGGGGTTTAGGACTGTTCATGGGTTGTTATCGCGTCTTCGGACTGCGATAGTAGTCAATATTACAATTTGAGGTTCGCTATGTCTGACGACATTTCTTCAGTTTCGCCTTCGTCAGCAGGCGAACACGGCGTACTACGTTCCATGCAGGAGGTTGCGATGAGCTCCCAGGAAGCCAGCAAAATGCTACGTACTTACAATATTGCCTGGTGGGGTAATAACTACTACGACGTTAACGAACTGGGCCATATCAGCGTTTGCCCGGATCCTGACGTCCCGGAAGCGCGCGTTGACCTTGCAGAATTAGTGAAAGCACGCGAAGCGCAGGGGCAGCGCCTGCCGGCACTGTTCTGCTTCCCGCAGATTCTGCAACACCGCCTGCGTTCGATTAACGCCGCGTTTAAACGCGCGCGTGAGTCCTATGGCTATAACGGCGACTACTTCCTGGTCTATCCGATCAAGGTTAACCAGCACCGCCGCGTGATTGAGTCGTTGATCCATTCCGGTGAACCGCTGGGTCTGGAAGCCGGTTCCAAGGCGGAGCTGATGGCGGTACTGGCGCACGCCGGTATGACCCGCAGCGTGATTGTTTGTAACGGCTACAAAGACCGCGAGTATATCCGTCTGGCGCTGGTCGGCGAAAAGATGGGCCACAAGGTCTATCTGGTCATCGAAAAAATGTCGGAAATCGCCATTGTGCTGGAAGAAGCCGAGCGCCTGAATGTCGTGCCGCGCCTTGGCGTGCGTGCGCGTCTGGCCTCGCAGGGCTCCGGTAAATGGCAGTCTTCCGGCGGTGAAAAATCGAAGTTCGGCCTGGCGGCAACGCAGGTTCTGCAGCTGGTTGAGATTCTGCGTGCGGCAGGGCATCTGGAAAGCCTGCAGCTCCTGCACTTCCACCTCGGCTCGCAGATGGCCAACATTCGCGATATCGCCACCGGCGTGCGTGAATCGTCGCGTTTCTATGTTGAGCTGCATAAGCTCGGCGTTAATATTCAGTGCTTCGATGTCGGCGGCGGTCTCGGCGTGGACTATGAAGGTACCCGCTCACAGTCTGACTGTTCGGTGAACTACGGCCTGAACGAGTATGCTAACAACATTATCTGGGCGATTGGCGATGCCTGTGAAGAGAACGGCCTGCCGCACCCGACGGTGATTACCGAATCCGGGCGCGCGGTGACCGCTCACCACACCGTGCTGGTCTCCAACATCATCGGCGTTGAACGTAACGAATACACCGAAGCGACCCCGCCTGCGCAAGACGCGGCGCGTCCGCTGCAGAGTATGTGGGAAACCTGGCAGGAGATGCACGAGACCGGCAACCGCCGCTCGCTGCGTGAATGGCTGCACGACAGCCAGATGGATCTCCACGATATTCATATCGGCTACTCGTCCGGTACCTTCAATCTTCAGGAGCGCGCCTGGGCAGAACAGCTGTATCTGAACATGTGCCATGAAGTACAGAAACAGCTCGACCCGAGCAACCGTGCGCATCGACCGATTATCGACGAACTGCAGGAACGGATGGCGGATAAGATTTACGTCAACTTCTCGCTGTTCCAGTCGATGCCGGATGCATGGGGTATCGATCAGCTGTTTCCGGTGATGCCGCTGGAAGGGCTGAACATGGTGCCTGAACGCCGCGCGGTGCTGCTGGATATCACCTGCGATTCCGATGGCGCGATTGACCACTATGTGGATGGCGACGGGATTGCCACCACCATGCCGATGCCGGAATACGATCCTGAAAATCCGCCGATGCTGGGCTTCTTTATGGTTGGCGCCTATCAGGAGATCCTCGGGAATATGCACAACCTGTTCGGCGATACCGAAGCGGTGGACGTATTCGTCTTCCCTGACGGCAGCGTTGAGGTTGAGCTCTCCGACGAAGGGGATACCGTGGCGGATATGCTGCAATATGTGCAGCTCGATCCGAACACGCTGCTGACCCAGTTCCGCGATCAGGTGAAAAACTCCGGTCTCGACGAAGCGCTGCAGCAGCAGTTCCTCGAAGAGTTTGAAGCGGGGCTGTACGGATATACTTATCTGGAAGACGAGTAACCGTTGTTGCCCGGCGGCGCTGCGCTTGCCGGGCCTACGGACGCTGGCCGGATAAGACGAAGCGTCATCCGGCAGCAACAAGCTACGGTTCGGTATTTGCTATACTCTCTTGAACCCGTAGACATTAACGGCGATAATTCGCCTATATAAGCAGCAACCCTATTCAAACCCTTCCTCGTCGGGCCTAACGACGCGGAAGGGTTTTTTTATATCTGTAGTTACATACACCGACTGTAAAAAGAGGTCATACCCATGAGCACCTTAGGTCATCAATACGATAACTCCCTGGTATCTAACGCGTTTGGTTTTCTGCGTCTGCCGCTGAATTTCCAGCCGTACGACAGCGATGCTGACTGGGTCATTACCGGCGTACCTTTCGATATGGCGACTTCCGGGCGCGCGGGCGGCCGTCATGGCCCGGCGGCGATCCGTCAGGTCTCTACCAACCTGGCGTGGGAACATAACCGCTTCCCATGGAACTTCGACATGCGCGAGCGCCTGAACGTGGTTGACTGCGGCGATCTGGTTTACGCCTTCGGCGACGCGCGTGAGATGAGCGAGAAGCTGCAGGCGCATGCGGAAAGACTGCTGGCGGCCGGTAAGCGTATGCTCTCCTTCGGCGGCGACCACTTCGTGACCCTGCCGCTGCTGCGCGCCCACGCGAAGCATTTCGGTAAAATGGCGCTGGTGCACTTTGATGCCCATACCGACACCTACGCCAACGGCTGCGAATTCGACCATGGCACCATGTTCTTCACCGCGCCGAAAGAAGGGCTGATCGATCCGAACCACTCTGTGCAGATCGGTATTCGTACTGAGTTCGACAAGGATAACGGCTTTACCGTCCTGGATGCCGGCCAGGTGAACGATCGCACCGTCGATGACATCATCGCCCAGGTGAAGCAGATCGTCGGCGATATGCCGGTGTACCTGACCTTCGACATCGACTGCCTGGATCCGGCGTTTGCCCCGGGCACCGGTACGCCGGTGATCGGCGGTCTGACCTCCGATCGCGCGATCAAGCTGGTACGCGGTCTGAAGGATCTGAACATCGTCGGGATGGACGTGGTGGAAGTGGCTCCGTCTTACGATCAGTCCGAGATCACCGCCCTGGCAGCGGCGACCCTGGCGCTGGAAATGCTCTACATCCAGGCGGCGAAAAAAGGCGAATAAACCTTACGCGCTCACTGCTGCTGCGCGACGCATGCGCAGCAGCAGCATTCCCCCGGCCAGCAGCGTTATCACCTGCGAGGCCACCAGCACGGAAAATCCTGAACTCACCGATCCCGCCGACTTCATCACCATTCCCATCAGCAGCGGAATAAATGCCGCACAGATGTTACCCACGCCGTTAATAATGCCGTAAGCGCTGCCCACCGCCTGGCGCGGCGCATGATGCTGTACTACCGCCGGTATCGCCGCCCCCTGCAATCCCCAGAAGATATTGGCCGACAGCATGAACAGCGCCAGCAGGGCCGGCTGCTGGCTAAGCATCAGCGCCACGACCGAGCAGGCGGTCAGCGCGCCGCCGATGATAAACAGCAGCGGCGCCTGTTCCGGGCGTAACTTATCGAGCAGCACGCCGCCGAGAAATTTTGAACCGAGGCTGAGCAGAAATGGGATCGCGGCCAGCAAACCGGTGGCCTGCAGCGAAAAGTGGTGTTCATCACGTAGCCAGGCCGGCAGCCAGGCGCTGCTGCCCCACAGATAGCTGAGAGTGGCAATCTCAACCAGCAGGATCCAGCCGAGAAGCGGCGTATGCCAGGCCAGCAGAAAGGTCCGCTGCAAGCCGGGACGCGCGCTGTTTACCGGGGCTGCCGGCGCCGGCAAAAAGCGCCAGATAGCTCCGCCGCCGAGTACCAGGTTGAGTCCCGCCAGGCTGTAAAACGATCCCATCCACCCCTGGTGCTCGACTAAAAAAGTCACCAGCGGAAAGCCCACCGCCAGCCCCAACGAGACCCCCAGGGCGGTGACGGCGTTCGGCTTGCCGATCTCTTCGGCAGAGAAGTTATCGCTAATAAAGCGCGTTTTAAGGGAAAACAGCGGACCTTCCGCGATCCCAAGGATAATCCGGGCCAGCAGCATCCCCATTAGTGAGCCCAGCAGCGGCGAGATGGCGCAGACCAGCGCCCATATCACCACGCTGCTTAACAATCCCTGTCGGTAATGCAGCTTACTTTCTATAACTGGTGTTAATAATAACGCCGAGAATCCATAACCCAGAAGAAAGCAGGTCATCAGCATTCCCTGTAACATTCTGTTTTCATTTAAATGAAAGTGGGCGGCGAAATCGGGGTTAAGAATCATGACCGAAATATTTACCCGGTCAATGTAAGAAATAATGATAAGTAACAATAATGCGATTGTTCCCTGCCATTTTGCGGTCATTGTTATTCTTCTTCCTCGCTCATTGATGGATCGTTCTTGTTATTTTTAAATCGCAGTGATAATCACGGGTGTAAAATGGTTCATTAGTGAAACTCGTTGATTTAAATGAATAATTTAATCTTTTGTTTCACCAGTGAAACTTGATGGCGCGCTGCCTTTATCATTTTTAATGATCATTGAGAACGAAAGTCAATAGCTATTAACGAGGTTTTTAGCGACAGCTTAATTTAATTTCATATCACTCTTTAAATATCACAATTTCATATTGCCACTTTTTTTCGTGATCAATTGCACACTTAGATAATTAAACAGCCCCTGGTTAACAAATTCTTCACATTGCCGCTTGACGAAAGATTGAACGCTTTTATATTGACCGTATTAAATAAGAAACAGAGTTTCATATATGAAACAAAAGCCTGGAGGATCGTGATGAGCTGGATAGGCGTATGTGACGCAGAGCAGGTACAGGAAGATTTCCCTTATAGCGGCAACATCGACGGTAAAGAAATCGGTATTTATCTGATTGATGGTGAGTACTACGCGCTGGAAGACGTGTGTCCACATGCCTATGCGCTGTTAAGCCAGGGGTTTGTGGAAGACGGCAAAGTTGAATGCCCGCTGCATGAAGCGGTATTCGACGTGAAAACCGGCCAGTGTCTGCATGGTCCCGGCGGGCGCAACCTTAATCGTTATCCGGTGCGGGTATACGACAATCAGATCCAGATTACCTTTATCGAGGAGAACGTGGCATGAGCGAATCCCTGGACTTTAACCCGGCGCTGCCGGAAAGCCGCCAGTTTACGCCGCCTGCGGAAGGCGGGAACGGCAACATCCATAAGCCTGGCGATTATCACAACCTTATCTGGCAAACCCGCAGTCGCGTTGCGGAAAGCTGGGAGCTGGAACTTATCGCGACCCTTGAAACGCTTTTCGAGCAGGGGGCGGAGAGCCTGACGCAGCTGGTGGACGGGCTGAATACCCTGAAGATGCACGATCGGCAAGGCGATGCCTGGAGCGAAGAGAGCTTTCGGGTATTTTTGCAGGTAAACGGATACTGAGGGCACGGCGATGACGACAACGGTACAAAACTATCTCGATAAAGGTTTACGTGGCCTGTGGTATCCGGTTCTGGCGAGCTGGGAAGTGCAGTCCGCTCCGGTGGGCATTACCCGTCTCGGCGAACAAATTGTGGTGTGGCGTAACAAGGACGGAGAGCTGCAGGCGCTGGAAGACCGCTGCCCGCACCGTGGTGCTCGTCTGTCGATGGGCTGGAATCTCGGCGATCGTATCGCCTGCTGGTATCACGGCGTGGAAGTGGCAGGTAACGGCGAAGTGAAAGATGTTCCGGCGGTCGACAAATGTCCGCTGGTGGGCCAGCAGTGCGTGCGCAGCTACCACGTTCAGGAAGCGCATGGCGCGATATTCCTGTGGTTTGCGGCCACGGCCGACCAGCAGCCCGAACCGCTCACCTTCCCGGAAGAGCTGGCCGATAGCGACAAATACAGCAACTTCCTCTGCACCGCAGCGTGGAAATGCAACTATCAGTATGCGCTGGAAAATGTCATGGACCCGATGCACGGCACCTACCTGCACTCCTCTTCGCACTCAATGGCGGAAGGCGATCGCAAAGCCGACATGGTGCTGCAGCCAACGAAAACCGGCTTTATCTTTGAGAAAAAAGGCCAGAGCGGCGTCAACTTCGACTGGGTCGAGCTGGGCAACAGCGGCGCTTACTGGATGCGCCTGTCTATCCCGTACCAGAAGCGTTTTGGGCCGGGCGGCCACTTCTGGATCGTCGGCATGGTGGTGCCGGAAGATAACGACAACTGCCGGGTCTTCTTCTGGCGTATTCGCGGCGTGCAGGGCTGGCAGCGCGATCTGTGGCGCTTTATGTATCGCAACCGTCTGGAAAAACTGCACTGGGAAGTGCTGGAGCAGGATCGCGTGGTGCTCGAAAGCCTGGCGCCGAACGCCCGCGATCACGAATACCTGTATCAGCATGACGTCGGCCTTTCTCGTCTGCGCCGGATGATGCAAAAAGCGGCGAAAGAGCAGCTGGCAGCTCGGGAAGAGCAGCAGGGAGCGGCCTGATGAACGGGCTGTTAACCGGCAAACGTATGGTGATTACCGGCGCGGCACGCGGCCTGGGCTTTCATTTTGCCAAAGCCTGCGCGGAGCAGGGCGCTGACGTCGTGATGTGCGACATCCTGCAGGGCGAACTGGCGGAGAGCGCGCATCGTCTGCGCGAGCAGGGTTATCGCATTGAATCACAGACTATCGATCTGGCCGATGCCTCATCCATCGAGGAGGCGTTCCTCGCGATCGGCGAACGAGGAAAGATCGACGGCCTGGTCAATAACGCGGCGATGGCCACCGGCGTCGGCGGTAAAAATATGATCGATTACGATCCGGATCTGTGGGATCGGGTGATGTCGGTAAACGTCAAAGGCACCTGGCTGGTGACCCGGGCGGCGGTACCGCTGTTGCGTGAAGGGGCCGGGATCGTCAACGTCGCCTCCGATACCGCGCTGTGGGGCGCCCCCCGGCTGATGGCCTATGTCGCCAGCAAAGGGGCGGTGATCGCCATGACGCGCTCGATGGCCCGCGAACTGGGCGAAAAGCGTATTCGGATCAACGCGATCGCCCCCGGTCTGACCCGGGTTGAAGCGACGGAATATGTGCCTGCCGAGCGTCATCAGCTGTACGAAAACGGGCGCGCGTTAAGCGGCGCCCAGCAGCCGGAAGATGTCACCGGCAGCGTGGTGTGGCTGTTAAGCGACCTGTCGCGGTTTATTACCGGGCAGCTGATTCCGGTCAACGGCGGATTTGTTTTTAACTAAAGAGGCGAGGCGGTATGGCAAACGTTCAGGAAGTGAAATACCTGGTGCCGGGGCTGGAGCGGGGACTGCAGCTGCTGCTGGCATTTGGCGAGCAACATCGCGATCTGACCTTTGCCGAGCTGCATCGGCTGGTGGATATGCCGAAAGCAACCGCCTATCGCGTGGTGCAAACGCTGGAGTATATGGGGTTTCTGGAGCGCAACGCGCGTACCAATACCTTCTCGCTGGGGATGAATGTCCTGCGTCTGGGCTTTGAATATATTGCGTCGCTGGATGTGGCGCAGGTTGGCCAGCCGGTGATCGAGCAGCTGCGTGATACCAGTCAGTGCAGCAGTCATCTGGCGATCCGCGACGGTCGGGACATTATTTACATTGCCCGCGTCAGCGCCGCCGGTTCACGGATCAATCAGGTCAGTATCGGTACCCGCCTGCCGGTTCACTGCACCTCGCTGGGCCGCATGCTGCTGACCGATGTCTCGCGCGGCGAGTTTGAGCAGCTGTTTCCCGATGAACGGCTGCCGGGCAATACGCCGGGGCAACTTCACGATCGCGAAGCGCTATGGCAGATGGTGCAGCAGGATAAAGCGCGTGGCTATGTGATTGGCGAATCTTTCTACCGCCACGGCATCTCTTCCATCGTCTACCCGGTCTACGATCGCAGCGGTCGGGTAGCGGCGGTGGTCAGTATTCTGGTGCCGTCGGATGAGATCCCGCAAAGCGATCGGGAACGGCTGCAAAGCGACGTCAGCCTGGCGGCGGACAAAATTTCTGGCTTTTTAGGCTACCTGTCACAAGCCAGTTAAATCAATAACTTAACATCAGGCGCTTGCGTGCGTCGGGGATGTTTTACGCCCAAATCAGGGCGACAGAACGGTAAAGAGGCTACCAACGATGAGCGTAACCGGAATTGAAAAGCTGGAATTTGGCGTCGACGACCTGACTCATTGCGCCAGGTTTATGCGTGATTTTGGCCTGGCGGGCGACGCCAGCGGCCAGCGTTTTACCACCTTAAGCGGCGCGCGGGTGGAGCTGAACCCGATCCATAGCCCGGATCTGCCGCCGGCCTTTGAAGCGGGTAACACCCTACGCCGTATGACCTGGGGCGTGGCGGATCGGGCGGCGCTGGATGCTCTGCGGCCCAAATTGTCCCGCCAGCCCGCCTTTCGTGAGATTGACGGTGCCCTCGAGTGCCAGGATCCCAACGGCATGACGCTGCGGGTGCAGGTCACTCAACAAGTCGCGGTGACGCTGAACGTTGAGCCGATTAACCAGTGGGGCGATATGCGGCGGATTGATACGCCAAGCCCGGTGTATGACGGCGCGCAGCCGATCAACGTAGGCCACGTGGTGTTCTTCGTCGAAGAGCTGGCGGCGGTCGAGGCCTTCTATCGTGAGGTGCTCGGTTTCCAGGTTTCCGATCGCTACATCAATCGTGCGGTATTCCTGCGCTGCGGCGTACGCGGTGGCCACCACAACCTCTTTTTATTGCAGCTGCCCAACCGCAAGCGCGGCCTGAACCACGTGGCCTTTACCGTGCGCGATATCCATGAAGTGATTGGCGGCGGCATTGCGATGAATAAAAACGCGTGGAGCACCTTTATTGGTCCCGGCCGTCACCCGGTCTCTTCCGCCTATTTCTGGTACGTCAACAGCCCGACCGGCGGCGCTTTTGAGTACTACACCAACGATGATTTCCTGACGGAGAACTGGCGCCCGCGCGAGCTGGAACACTCGCTGGTCTCCTTTACCGAGTGGGCGGTGGAAGGGGGGATCGACCACGATACCCGCCGCCAGCAGAAAAAGCCGGAGGCGGTATGACGGCGCGAATAGTCATTATCGGCGGTGGCCAGGCGGGCGGCTGGGCGGCGAAAACCCTGCGTGACGAAGGCTACGACGGTGAGATTTGCGTGGTGGCGGAAGAAGAGTGGGATTTTTACGAGCGTCCGCCGCTGTCAAAAGCGACGCTGCTGGAGGCCGATGCGCCGCTGCCGCGTCTGTTCAGCGAAGAGGTGCAGCAGGCGTTAAACCTGCGCTGGTTCCGCCCGCTGCGCGCTGAGGCCATCGATCGCCAGAGCAAAAGCGTTCATCTGAGCAACGGCGAACAGCTCGGCTATGACCAGCTGCTGATCGCCACCGGCGGTCGTGCCCGCCTGCCCGGCGAAGCCTGGGCGAAACAGCCGCAGGTTTACACGCTGCGCCACTGGCAGGACGCGCAGCGCCTGAAGCAACGGCTGGCGACCACCGCGCGGCTGGCGATTGTCGGCGGCGGCTGGATTGGTCTTGAGATTGCCGCCTCGGCGCGAAAAAGCGGCGTCGCGGTCACCTTATTTGAACAGCAGCCGCTGCTGTGCATGCGTTCGGTAAGCGCGGAAGTGTCGCAGGAACTGGCACGGATCCATCGCGATCGGGGCGTCGATATTCGTCACGGCTGCGGTGCGCTGGAGCTGGAAGATGATGGCGGTCTGCCGGTTATTCACTGCGACGGTCAGCGGGAAACCTTTGATGCGGTGGTGGTAGGGATCGGCGTCGATCTCAACCTCGAACTGGCGCGGGACGCGGGACTGGTTGTCGATCGCGGGATCGTTGTCAACGCCCTGGGACAGACCAGCGACCCGGCGATCTTTGCGGCCGGAGATGTGGCGCAGCATCACCAGTATGGCCTGTGCATCCAGTCGTGGGCCTTTGCCCAGAACCAGGCGGTGGCGACGGCGAAAGCGATGCTGAACCCGCAGGCGGCCGGCTACGCCGACGCGCCATGGCTGTGGTCGGATCAATATGCCGACAATATTCAGATCCTCGGCATTCCGCAGCCAGGCAGTCGGACGGTGACGCGCCGGGATCCGCAGGGAGCGCTATTTTTCTCGATCGACGCTGACGGTCGCCTGACTCAGCTGGTGGCGTTTAACGACGCTCGCACCGTCAAGCTGGCGAAACGCTGGATGGCTGCGGGGAGAGATCTTTCCGCCGTACCGCTCGATGACCTGGCCTTTTCGCTGATGTCATTGCGATAAGACCCGCGCACCCTTAAGGGGGAGAGATGACCACATTAGAGACAAACACCGCGCCGCTTGAGGCAGGCGGTGAGGGCGTCCATACGCCTGAAAAGGCGGTCCGCTGGGCAATTCCGCTGTCGCTGCTGGCCTGCGTACTGCTGGCGTTCTTCGACAAAATCAGCATTGCCGCCTTGTTTTCCGATAGCCATTTCCAGCAGGCGATGGGGATGGATTTTGATACCACGCGGTTGGGCATTCTGATGAGTGCCTTCCTGCTGAGCTACGGTTTTTCCTCGGTGCTGCTCAGCGGATTGGGCGATCGCATCGCGCCGCTGCGCCTGCTCACCGGCATGATGATGGTGTGGTGCGTTTTAATGGTGATGATGGGCTTCACCCATAACTACACGGTGATGGTCACCTTGCGCATTCTGCTCGGCATCGCCGAAGGGCCGCTGTTTCCGCTGGCGTTCGCCATCGTCCGCCACACCTTCCCGCAGCGGCTTCAGGCGCGGGCCACCATGCTGTGGCTGCTCGGAACACCGGTCGGCGCAGCAATTGGTTTTCCGCTGTCGATTTGGCTGCTCAATACCTTTGGCTGGCAGAGCACCTTCTTTGTGATGGCGATGCTGACGGTGCCGGTGCTGATTTTCGTGCGCATCGGCCTGCGCGGGGTGCAGCTGGAGAGCAAAGCGTCCGGCGAAAAGGTATCCCAGGAGGCGCGCCGCGCCGCGCGGCGGGAGCTGTTCGTCAGCGCGCATTTCTGGATGATTTGCGTGTTTAACATCGCCTTTCTGGCCTATCTGTGGGGCATCAACGGCTGGCTGCCGGGCTATCTGATTAAAGGTAAAGGGATCCATCTGGAGCATGCCGGTTGGCTGTCGTCGATGCCGTTTATCGCCATGCTGCTGGGCGAAATAATTGGCGCCTGGCTCTCCGATCGTCTTGATAAACGCGCCGCCGCCTGCTTTGTCTCGCTGGCCGGGGCGGCGGTTGGCCTGGCGGCGGTGATGCACTTCGCCACCCCGCTGACGGTCATTGCGGCGATGAGTTTCAGCACCTTTATGTGGGGCACCGGCGCACCCAATATTTTCGCCCTGCTGGCCAAGGCGACCCATCCCCGGGTCAGCGCCACGGCGGGGGGCATTTTCAACGGGCTGGGGAACTTTGCAGGCGCCCTGTCGCCGGCGGTGATGGGGGCGCTGATCGCCTTCACCCACAGCATGGATTCCGGGCTGATTTTTCTGGCGGTGATGGCGGCAGTGGGCTGCGTCCTGTTACTGCCGCTGCTGAGACGTTACTGAGGAGAAAACGATGACTGATTCAACCGTGACTGCAAAACCGGGTATCAAACCTGAACATCTGACGATGGAAGAGTGGGTAGAGTCGCGTATCGCGCGCTTTGAGGGACGGAAATATGACTGGAACGCGCTGAAATTCCAGGCTGATTTCGACCCGAAATACCGTCGCGCCCAGATGCGCTATATCGGCACCGGCGCCACCGGCGTGGCGAGCGATACCAATACCGTGGCAGCGGAAAACTTCACCTTCTCCACCATGGTGCTGCCGGCGAAATGTGAGGGGCCGCTGCATCTGCATGATGATGTGGAGGAGGTGTTCTTCATGCTCAAAGGGCAGATAACGCTGATGATTCAGGATGGCGACAGCTATACCGAAACCGTGCTGCGCGAGCGCGATCTGATCTCCGTCCCGGCGGGCATCTACCGCGGGCTGTTTAACCACGGTGAGGAAGAGGCGCTGATGTGCGTGATGCTGGGCACCAGGAAGCCGAATATTCCGACCTATCCGGAAGATCACCCCCTGTCGAAAGTAAAACGTAATTAAGGAGGCGGTATGACGGGTTTTCGTGAACAAGGGCACGGCACGCCGCTGGTGCTGTTACATGGCATCAGCTCCGGCGCGGCTTCCTGGCATAAACAGATGGCGCTGTCCGGCTATCGTGTGCTGGCCTGGGATATGCCCGGTTATGGCGAAAGCCCGATGCTGCCGGTTGCGCAGGCGAATGCGGGTGATTATGCCGATGCGCTGGCGCGCATGCTGGACCACGCCGGCGTTGAGCAGGCGGTCGTGGTGGGGCATTCGCTCGGTGCGCTGGTGGCCAGCGCCTTTGCGGCGAAATATCCCCGCCGCGTGCGCTATCTGGTGTTAGCCGATGCCGCACAGGGGTACGGCCAGGCGGAGGCGGAACAGCGGGAAAAAGTCTGGCGCAGTCGCCAGCAGCAAATGGCGTCAGGAGCAGAGCGGCTGGCGCAAACCCGGGCGGCGAAGCTGCTGCATCCCTGTGCGGCGGAGGCCGATATCGCCACCGTTGCCGCCGGAATGCGCAAGCTGCGTCGTGAGGGCTATCTGGCCGCGGCGTGGATGCTGGCGCACGACGATATTCACCGCTGGCTTGGCGATTATCACGGCCGGTTTGAGGTGTGGTGCGGTGAGCAGGACGCTATCACTCAACCAGAGCTGGTGCGTGGTCTGGCGCTACGCTACGGCATGCCGTACACCGCGATTCCGCACGCGGGTCACGCCAGCTATCTCGATAATGAAACCTTTTTTAATCAACAGCTTTTACGGGTAGGGGAAGAGGTGCGCGATGAATGCACAAATTGAAGGCCGTGTAGCGGTAGTCACCGGAGGATCGTCAGGGATCGGCTTTGAAACGCTGCGTCTGCTGCTGGGCGAAGGGGCGAAAGTCGCTTTCTGCGGCCGCAATCCCGACCGGCTCGCCAGCGCGCATGCCGCGTTGCAGAACGAGTATCCCGGAGCGGAGGTTTTCTCTTACCGCTGCGACGTCCTGAAAGAAGACGAGGTGCAGGCCTTTGCCGATGCGGTGGCGGCGCGTTTTGGCGGCGCGGACATGTTGATCAACAACGCCGGGCAGGGCTACGTGGCGCACTTTGCCGATACCCCGCGCGAGGCGTGGTTGCATGAGGCTGAGCTGAAGTTGTTTGGCGTGATCAACCCGGTGAAGGCCTTTCAGCCGCAGCTGGAGCGGTCGGATATCGCCTCGATTACCTGCGTCAATTCACTGCTGGCGCTACAGCCGGAAGAGCACATGATTGCCACCTCCGCCGCCCGCGCGGCGTTGCTCAACATGACGCTGACGCTGTCAAAAGATTTGGTAGCAAAAGGCATTCGCGTCAACTCGATTTTGCTGGGAATGGTGGAGTCGGGGCAGTGGCAGCGGCGCTTTGAAAATCGTGCCGATAAGCAGCAGAGCTGGCCCGAGTGGACGGCGGATATCGCCCGTAAACGTGGGATCCCGATGGCGCGTCTCGGCAAGCCGCAGGAGCCTGCGCAGGCGCTGCTGTTTTTGGCCTCGCCGCTGGCATCGTTTACCACCGGCGCCGCGCTGGATGTCTCCGGCGGTTTTTGCCGTCACCTTTAAGGAGCCATCATGAAAAAAATTATGCTTATCGGCTATGGCGCCATGGCGCAAGCGGTAATTGAACGGCTGCCCCCGCAGGTCACGTTAGGCTGGATTGTCGCCCGGGAAGCCCATCAGGCGACGATTCGCGCCCGCTTTGGCGATGCGGTGACGGTGCTTGACGATCCGCAATCCTGTACGGAAACCCCGGATCTGGTGCTGGAGTGCGCCAGCCAACAGGCGGTTGCGCAGTATGGCGAAGCCATTCTCGCCCGCGGCTGGCATCTGGCGGTGATCTCTACCGGCGCGCTGGCCGATAGCGCGCTCGAACAGCGTTTATATCAGGCGGGCGGCAGGCTGACGCTGCTCTCCGGCGCGGTGGCCGGCATTGACGGACTGGCGGCGGCAAAAGAGGGCGGTCTTGAGCGCGTGACCTATCAGTCGCGCAAAAGCCCGGCCAGCTGGCGTGGAAGCTACGCGGAAATGCTCATCGACCTCAATGCGGTCAGCGAGGCGAAAATCTTTTTTGAAGGCAGCGCTCGCGAAGCGGCACGCCTGTTTCCGGCGAATGCCAACGTGGCGGCAACCGTGGCGTTGGGCGGTATCGGAATGGACGACACGCGGGTGCAGCTGATGGTCGATCCGGCCACGCGGCGCAATACCCACACGTTACATGTTGAAGGCGCGTTCGGTGAGTTTCGCCTCGAGCTGAGCGGCCTGCCGCTGGCCGACAATCCTAAAACATCTACCCTGGCGGCACTGAGCGCGGTACGCGCCTGCCGTGAACTGGCGCAACGCTAAGAGGCGGCAATGGACGAATTAACGATCTTTATCGGCGGTCACTGGCGCCACGGCGGCGGCAATCTGATGCACAGCTACTTTCCGGCGGACGGCACGGTGAATGCGACGCTGCGGGCGGCCAGTCTCGACGATCTGCAGGAAGCGATAACCTGCGCCGAGCGTGCCTGGCGGGAACCAACGTGGCGCAACATGCTGCCGCATCTGCGGGCAAAGATCCTGCATAAGGTGGCGGATCTGATTGAATCTCGTCTGGATGAACTGGCGCGAATGCAAAGTCGGGACAACGGCAAGCCGCTGGCGGAAGCGCGGGGGCTGGTGATGAGTGCGGCGGCAAGCGCCCGCTATTTCGCCGCCGCCTGCGAGCTGCTGGAAGGGGAGCTGCCGACTCCGCGTCAGGCAGACCTGTTGACCCTGAGCCGCTACGAACCGCTGGGCGTGGTGGCGGCGATCACCCCGTGGAACTCGCCGATCGCCAGCGAAATGCAAAAAGTGGCGCCGGCGATCGCCGCGGGTAATGCGGTGATCCTCAAACCCGCGGAAGCGACGCCGCTGATGGCGCTGGAACTGGCGCGGATCTTCGAGCAAGCCGGTTTACCTGCGGGGCTGCTGAGCGTGCTGCCGGGGAAAGGATCGGTGATTGGCGACGCCCTGGCGCGTCATCCGCTGGTGCGCAAAATTTCGTTTACCGGCGGCACCCGCACCGGACGCCATCTGGCGCACGTGGCGGCAGAAAAACTGATCCCGGCATCGCTGGAGCTGGGCGGTAAATCGCCGACCATCGTGCTGGAGGATGCCGATATCGAACAGGCGGCGCGGGGGATCTGCTACGGCATTTTCAGCTCCGGCGGTCAGGCGTGCATCGCCGGTTCGCGGCTGTTTGTGCATGAAAAAGTTTACCCGCAGCTGATGGCGCGGCTGCTGGAGCTGACGCGCGGACTGCGGATTGGCCATCCGTTCAGCGACGATACCCACATCGGGCCGTTGATTAATGAACAGCACCGTGACGGCGTGCTCGCGTACGTCGAACTGGCGAAACGCGAAGGCGGGCGGGTGCTATGCGGAGGAGAGATTCCGGCCGATCCGGCGCTGGCGGCGGGGAGCTACTTCCAGCCGACGATCGTCGAAGGGCTGACGAATCAGGCGCGCGTCTGTCAGGAAGAGATCTTCGGCCCGGTACTGGTGGCGATGCCCTTTCGCGATGAAGCCCAGCTGATCCGCGAAGCCAATGACTCGGTCTATGGCCTGGCGGCGGGGATCTGGACGCGGGATAGCGGACGTGCCCTGCGCTTAAGCGAGCGTCTGGAAGCCGGGACGGTGTGGATCAACACCTACAAGGTTTTCTCCATTTCGACCCCGTTCGGGGGCTTTAAAGAGAGCGGTCTGGGCCGCGAAAAAGGTATTCAGGGGCTGAAAGCCTGGATGCAACAAAAGAGCATTTATCTGGCGACGGGTAATAGCGTGAATCACTGGTGCGATTGAGAGAAGGGTGAGCAATGAGCGAAATGATAACCGTCGGCGAAGCCATCGCCAGAACGCTGGAGCAGTACAACGTTGAGGCTATTTACGGCGTCATCTCTATTCATAACCTGCCGGTTGCCGATGCTATTGGCCAACGCGGCAACATCCGCTTTGTTCCGGCGCGAGGCGAAGCCGGTTCGGTGACCATGGCCGACGCCCACGGTCGCTTTTCCGGCCTCGGAGTCGCGCTAACCAGCACCGGTGCCGGGGCGGGGAACGCGGTCGGGGCGCTGGTGGAGGCGATGAATGCCGGTACGCCGCTGCTGCATCTGACCGGTCAGGTAGAGAAAACCTGGCTGGATGCGGATACCGGTTTTATTCACGAAACCCGCGATCAGCTGACCTTCCTGAAAGCCAGTTCGAAACGCGCGTATCGCATCAGTAACGCCAATCAGGCGATCGCCATTTTGCACAAGGCGATTCAGGAAGCGCGGACGCCGCCGTGCGGGCCGGTATCGGTGGAGATCCCGATTGATATTCAGGGGGCAAGCATTCCCCTGGCGCTGGTCACCGCCCCGCTGAACATCGCGCCGGCGGCGCCCGTCGCTCAGGCAACGGTGGATACCCTGTGGGCGCAGCTCAGGCAGGCGAAACAGCCGCTGCTGTGGCTGGGCGGCGGGGCTATCGGTAGCGCGGCGGCGGTGAAAAAACTGGCGGATGCGGGGATCACCGTGATCTCCAGTACCCACGGGCGCGGCGTGCTGCCGGACAGCCATCGCGCCAGCCTGCGCGCCTTCCATAATTCGCCTTCCGTTGAGGCGCTGATGGCGCAATGTGATTTCACCCTGGTCGCGGGCTCGCGTCTGCGCAGTAACGAAACGCGCTCCTGGACGCTTGAACTGCCTTCGCCACGCGTACAGATTGATATCGATCCGGCGGCGGCCAGCCGTAACTATCTGATGGACAACACGCTGATCGCCGATTGTTCGGCTTTACTGGCGGCGCTGGCGGCCAAAGCGCAGGGGCGTGAATGGGGCAATGGTCACTGGGACGCACAGGTCAAAGAGGCGGTGACGCTGGCGGAGCACGGGCTACGTGAACAGTGCGGCGCCTATGCCCAACTGAACGACGCTATCGAACAGGCGCTGCCTGATGACGGTATTCTGGTCCGCGATATCACCGTCTCCGGCAGCCTGTGGGGCAGTCGTCTGTTCCGTGCAAATGGCCCGCTGATGAACGTGCATTCGCTGGCGGGGGCCATTGGTATGGGGCTGCCGATGGCGATCGGCACGGCGATCGCCAACCCGCAGCGCAAGATAGTCGGCCTGGTCGGCGATGGCGGTCTGAGCCTGAACCTCGGAGAGCTGGCGACGCTGGCGCAGGAAAAGGCCAACGTGACGCTGCTGATCATGAACGATGGCGGCTATGGCGTGATGCGCGGTATTCAGGATAAGTATTTCGGCGGTCGCCAGTATTACAACGAGCTGCACACGCCGGATTTCACGCTGCTGGCGCAGGCTATCGGTCTACAGGCGTGGAGCGTTGAGCGAGCGGAAGATTTCACCGCGGTGATGACCGAAGCGCTGGCGACGCCGGGGCCGTCGGTGGTAGAGGTCAGGATGGGGCAGATTGGCGCGCTGCGTTTTGCCGGGCCGCCGCAGAAGACGCTGTACTAAGCTCTTTTCCCCTCTCTGCGGCGCAGAGAGGGGACGGAGAGATTATTTAATGCCGTCTGCCTTCATACGATCGCGGATATGCTGAGCACGTTCTTCGGAGGCCGGGTGATCGTCAAACATTGAGCTTTGACGCCCGGCTTCCAGCTTAGCCAGCTTCTCGAAGCTGGTGGCCAGCCCTCCTGGATTAATCCCGCGCTTACGCAGCAGATCGTAGGAGTAGTCGTCCGCTTCGGACTCCTGGCGCTGGGAGAACTGCGAGTTCACCAGCTTTTCGCCCAGATCGCCAAGCTGAGATTGCGACAGGCTGCCGACGATACCGCCCGCCGAGGCAGCGGCGGCGCGAACGGCGTTGGTGCCGAGCGCGACCTGCATCCCTTTCTTGACGTGGCCGAGGGCGACGTGGCCCATCTCATGGCCGATGACCGCTTCAACTTCGTTATCGTTCATGATGTCCATCAGGCCGCTATAGACGCGGATGCAGCCATTCGCCATCGCGAACGCGTTGACGTCCTTGGTTTCATACACTTTGTAATTCACCGGCTGGCCGTTGATATTGTCGCCCAGCGCGGCGGCGATTTTGCTCAGGCGCTTGCTGTATTCGCTGCTGGCCGGCGAGAGGGTGGCTTTGCTATCCATCTCTTTGCAAGCCTGGTCACTTAAGCTTTTAACCTGAGCGTCGCTCAGGGAATAGGCCTGAAAAGCTTCGGCGCCCGAACTGAGAAGGGCGTTGGAGTCCATGTTCTGACATCCGGTGAGGGTTGCTGCGATCCCAAGGGCAAGAATAGTTGAGCGAATTTTCATTTTTATCTTCCACACTCGTTCGATGATCTGACTGAAAAAGGCAACAATAAGGCTGTCGCATCCTGTACAAATTATAAAGACTATTGCGCGACGCGGGCGAGAGGATTCCGGGGCAGCACAACGTGTTCCGGAGATTTCTTAAACCACAAAAGGATGCTCCATGTACATGCTTTCGCGCTTGGGTTACATTGTTGACACTTTTTTCTGGCGTAGCCCAAAACGCGCTCTCGTCAAGTCGTTAAGGGTATGGCCTTCAACAGTCCGAACTGGAGTCAAAATGTCCTCACGTAAAGAGCTTGCTAACGCTATTCGTGCGCTGAGCATGGATGCTGTACAGAAAGCCAAATCCGGCCACCCGGGTGCCCCGATGGGTATGGCTGACATTGCCGAAGTCCTGTGGCGTGATTTCATGAACCATAACCCGCAGAACCCGGCCTGGGCCGACCGCGACCGCTTTGTGCTGTCCAACGGCCACGGTTCCATGCTGATTTACAGCCTGCTGCACCTCACCGGTTATGATCTGCCGATCGAAGAGCTGAAAAACTTCCGTCAGCTGCACTCTAAGACTCCGGGCCACCCGGAAGTGGGCTACACCGCTGGCGTGGAAACCACCACCGGTCCGCTGGGCCAGGGGATTGCTAACGCCGTGGGCATGGCTATTGCGGAAAAAACGCTGGCTGCGCAGTTCAACCGTCCGGGCCACGATATCGTTGACCACTTCACCTACGCTTTCATGGGCGACGGCTGCATGATGGAAGGGATCTCGCACGAAGTCTGCTCCCTGGCCGGTACCCTGAAGCTGGGCAAACTGGTGGCGTTCTATGATGACAACGGTATCTCCATCGACGGTCATGTGGAAGGCTGGTTCACCGACGACACCGCTAAACGTTTCGAAGCCTATGGCTGGCACGTAGTGCGCGGCGTTGACGGTCACGACGCTGAGGCGATCAAACGCGCGGTAGAAGAAGCGCGTGCGGTCACCGACAAGCCGTCCCTGCTGATGTGCAAAACCATCATCGGTTTCGGTTCGCCGAACAAAGCCGGTACCCACGATTCCCACGGCGCGCCGCTGGGCGATGCCGAAATTGCCCTGACCCGCGAAGCCCTGGGCTGGAAACACCCGGCCTTCGACATCCCGTCTGATATCTATGCGCAGTGGGATGCCAAAGAAGCCGGTCAGGCGAAAGAAGCGGCCTGGAACGAGAAGTTCGCCGCGTATGCCAAAGCCTTCCCGCAGGAAGCCGCTGAGTTTACCCGTCGTATGAAGGGCGAAATGCCGGCTGACTTCGACGCTAAAGCCAATGAATTTATCGCTAAGCTGCAGGCTAACCCGGCGAAAATCGCCAGCCGTAAAGCGTCGCAGAATGCGATTGAAGCGTTTGGCCCGTGGCTGCCGGAATTCCTCGGCGGCTCCGCTGACCTGGCGCCATCCAACCTGACCCTGTGGTCTGGTTCTAAAGCGATTAATGAAGACACCGCCGGTAACTATATCCATTACGGCGTGCGTGAATTCGGTATGACCGCGATCGCCAACGGGATCTCTCTGCACGGTGGTTTCCTGCCGTACACCTCCACCTTCCTGATGTTCGTGGAATATGCGCGTAACGCGGTGCGTATGGCGGCGCTGATGAAACAGCGTCAGGTGATGGTCTACACCCACGACTCCATCGGTCTGGGCGAAGATGGCCCGACGCACCAGCCGGTAGAGCAGGTGGCGTCCCTGCGCGTGACCCCGAACATGTCCACATGGCGTCCGTGTGACCAGGTGGAATCGGCGGTGGCGTGGAAATACGGCGTTGAGCGTCATGACGGCCCGACCGCGCTGATCCTCTCCCGTCAGAACCTGGCACAGCAGGATCGTACTGCAGAGCAGCTGGCGAACATCGCCCGCGGTGGCTACGTGCTGAAAGAGTGCGCCGGTCAGCCGGAGCTTATCTTCATCGCCACCGGTTCTGAAGTCGAACTGGCGGTGGCCGCGTGGGATAAACTGACGGCCGAAGGGGTGAAGGCGCGCGTGGTCTCTATGCCGTCCACCGACGCGTTCGACAAGCAGGACGCGGCGTACCGTGAATCGGTGCTGCCGAAAGCGGTCTCTGCTCGCGTGGCCGTCGAAGCCGGCATCGCCGACTACTGGTTCAAATACGTGGGCCTGAATGGCGCTATCGTTGGCATGACCACCTTCGGTGAGTCTGCGCCGGCAGAGCAGCTGTTCGAAGAGTTCGGCTTCACCGTCGACAACGTGGTTGCGAAGGCAAAAGCGCTGCTGTAATTACGTTTACAGGTGAAAACGGGTCGCTCAGGCGGCCCGTTTTTTATGGGATTAAATTTATTTAAGTCTGTGCAACCCAATATTGTAGATCTGAATCACAAATATGATATTTAGCAATGTTTGAATTTTGTAATGCGCGTCACATAATTTGTATTGCTTTTTATATTTTTGTTAACAACTAATTGTTTTTAAAGGCTTCATGTAAAAGCATCCTGCGCTGTATGTGTTTTTCTCCTCGATTGATTTCATTTTGCCGCTCGAGTATTTTGTTTTTAACGCTCACTCGTACCCTAAAAATAAGGAAAATATATGCGGCTGATTGATTACTTTCCAGAAGCATCTATCTCAATAAAAAATTCCGCAAAGAACTGGCAGGAGGCAATTGACTTTTCTATGTCTTCCTTACTCGCTAATCATTATGTCAATTCAGGTTATATTCAGGCCATTAAAGATTCAACGATTAACAATGGCCCTTATTATATTTTAGCGCCTGGCGTCGCCATGCCGCACGCTCGTCCGGAATGTGGCGCGTTAAAAACCGGGATGTCATTAACACTCCTCAAACAGGAAGTTAAATTTGCCGAAGATGATGAAGGTGTCCGATTATTAATCGGATTGTCGGCGGCAAATGCAGATTCACACATTGGCGCTATTCAGGCCTTAAGCGAATTATTATGTGAAGAGGAAGTACTGACCGCGTTGTTAGCGGCTAAATCAGAGAAACAATTGGCGGATATTATCGCCCACGCATAATTAACCGTTTCCTTTCAGGATATTATTATGGAAAACAAGTCTGCTCGTGCCAAAGTCCAGGCTTTTGGTGGGTTTTTGACTGCAATGGTCATCCCCAACATCGGCGCTTTTATTGCCTGGGGTTTTATAACCGCATTGTTTATTCCTACCGGTTGGATGCCGAATGAGCATTTCGCCAAAATTGTCGGTCCGATGATTACCTATTTACTGCCCGTCATGATTGGCTCCACTGGGGGGCATCTGGTGGGGGGGAAACGTGGCGCGGTAATGGGAGGTATTGGGTCTATTGGCGTGATTGTGGGCGCGGATATCCCGATGTTCCTTGGCGCGATGGTGATGGGACCGCTTGGCGGTTGGGTGATTAAGCATGTTGACCAGCTGCTGGAAAAACGCATTCCTGCAGGGTTCGAGATGGTTATCAATAACTTCTCACTTGGTATTGCGGGGATGCTTTTATGCTTGCTGGGGTTTGAAGTCATTGGTCCAGCGGTTCTCATTGCCAATAATTTTGTGAAGGAGTGTATTGAAGCGTTGGTTCATGCGGGTTATCTGCCGTTGCTGTCCGTGATCAATGAGCCTGCAAAAATCCTCTTTCTGAACAATGCCATCGATCAGGGCGTGTATTATCCGCTGGGAATGCAGCAAGCTTCAGAAACGGGAAAATCGATTTTTTTCATGGTGGCATCCAACCCTGGACCGGGGTTAGGTTTGTTACTTGGCTTTGCCATCTTTGGCAAGGGGATGAGTAAGAAATCTGCGCTAGGCGCTATGATTATCCACTTCCTCGGTGGTATTCATGAACTGTATTTCCCATATGTGTTGATGAAGCCTCTGACCCTGATTGGTATGATTGCCGGGGGAATGACCGGGACGTGGGTATTCTATCTGCTGAACGGTGGGTTGGTTGCAGGACCGAGCCCCGGCTCAATATTCGCTTACCTGGCATTAACGCCAAAAGGTTCTTTCCTCGCAACTATTGCAGGAGTCACCGCGGGAACGATTGTCACCTTTGTTATTACCTCTTTAATCCTGAAAATGGAAAAGAACGTCGAAACAGAAAGTGAAGATGGCTTCGCTGAATCAGCCAGAACCGTCAAGGCAATGAAGCAGGAAGGTAAGTTTTCTTATAAAAATATTAAACGCGTCGCTTTTGTTTGTGATGCGGGAATGGGTTCCAGTGCCATGGGGGCAACCACGTTTCGTAAACGTCTGGAAAAAGCGGGATTGAATATTAATGTAACGCATTACGCCATCGAAAACGTTCCGCAAGATGCCGATATTATTGTCACCCATGCCAGTCTTGAAGGTCGTGTTAAACGTGTGAGTGACAAGCCATTAGTGCTGATTAAAAATTATATTGGTGACCCACTGTTGGACGATTTATTTAAACGCATTACTGCGAACTAACCCTATTCTATTATTGGAGTGAATATGAAAACGAAAGTTGCTGCCATATATGGCAAGCAGGATATTCGTATCCGCGAGTTTGAACTGCCTGCCATTACAGATAATGAATTATTAGTCAGCGTAATATCCGATAGCGTTTGTTTATCCACCTGGAAAGCGGCAGCCTTAGGGAGCGATCATAAACGCGTACCGGACGATCTGGAAAATCATCCGGTTATTACCGGGCATGAATGTGCAGGTATCATTGTTGAGGTTGGAAAAAACCTGACGGATAAATATAAGAAAGGTCAGCGTTTTGTTTTGCAACCCGCGATGGGATTGCCAAGTGGCTATTCAGCGGGGTACAGCTATGAATATTTTGGCGGCAATGCGACATATATGATTATCCCGGAGGTCGCGATTAACCTGGGATGCGTTTTGCCTTACCACGGATCTTACTTTGCCGCCGCCTCACTGGCAGAACCGATGTGCTGCATTATTGGCGCCTATAACGCAAACTATCATACGACGCCTTACGTCTATGAGCATCGTATGGGGATTAAGCCGGGGGGAAGCATTGCCCTTCTGGCCTGCGCCGGGCCGATGGGTATTGGCGCAATAGATTATGCCATTAACGGCAGTATTCAGCCGTCACGCGTGGTGGTGGTCGATATTGACGAAGCGCGACTGGCGCAGGCTAAAAAACTGTTGCCGGTTGAGCTGGCGGCAGAAAAGGGGATTGAGCTTATCTATGTGAATACTTCCGGCATGGACTCTCCGACAGCGATGCTGCGTGCGTTAACCAATGACATAGGTTTTGATGATATCTTTGTGTATGCGGCAGTGCCTGCAGTCATTGAAATGGCTGATGATTTGCTCGCGGAAGATGGTTGTCTGAACTTCTTTGCCGGCCCTACGGACAGTCACTTCAAAGTGCCGTTTAATTTTTATAACGTGCACTACAACAGTACTCACGTTGTCGGGACATCCGGTGGTTCAACGGATGATATGAAAGAGGCAATTGCGCTCAGTGCAACCGGCCAGCTGCAACCGTCGTTTATGGTGACGCATATTGGCGGCCTTGATGCGGTTCCGGAAACCGTACTGAATTTACCTGCGATCCCCGGGGGTAAAAAGCTTATATATAACGGCGTTACCATGCCGTTGACTGCCATTGCTGATTTTGCGGAGAAAGGGAAAACTGACCCATTATTCAAAGAACTGGCGCAGCTGGTGGAAGAGACGCACGGTATCTGGAATGAAAAGGCAGAAAAATACCTTTTGGCGCACTTTGGCGTTGATATCGGGGAGGCGGCGATATGATGTCGCTGGCATGGCCGCTATTTCGCATCACGGAGCAGGCTGCGCTGGCCGCCTGGCCACAAACCGGGTGCGGCGATAAAAACAAGATTGACGGTCTGGCCGTGACGGCAATGCGGGAAGCATTGAACAGTATTGGCATCCGTGGACGAATCGTCATTGGCGAAGGGGAGATTGATCGAGCCCCGATGCTGTGGATTGGTGAAGAGGTGGGAAACGGCGTCGGGCCTGAGGTAGATATCGCCGTCGATCCTATCGAAGGAACCCGAATGGTGGCGATGGGGCAAAGCAACGCCCTGGCCGTCATGGCGTTTGCACCCCGTGGCAGTTTGTTACACGCCCCAGATATGTACATGAGAAAACTGGTTGTTAATCGCTGCGCCAAAGGGGCGATTAATCTGGCGCTGCCGTTGGCAGACAATCTGCGTAATGTAGCAGAGGCGTTGGGCAAACCGCTGGAGCGACTGCGTATGGTGACGCTGGATAAACCGCGCCTTCAACCGGCGATTGCTGAGGCGACACGACTTGGCGTCAAGGTTTTTGCTCTGCCCGATGGCGATGTTGCCGCCAGCGTGCTGGCCTGTATGCAAGATAATCCCTATGACCTGATGTATACCATTGGCGGGGCGCCTGAAGGGGTTATTTCAGCCTGTGCGGTTAAAGCGCTGAGGGGCGATATGCAGGCTGAGCTGATCGATTTTTGCGAAGCGAAAGGGGATAGCGCAGATCATCGTCTGATTGCAACCCAGGAACGTCAGCGCTGCGCGGAGATGGGCGTTGAGATCAACCGAATCTATACGCTCGACGAACTGGTAGGGGGAAATGAGATCCTCTTCAGCGCGACGGGGGTCACGGGCGGCGATCTTGTTAAAGGGATCCAACAGGTTGCGAATGGTGTGCGCACGCAAACTTTACTGATCGGCGGCGCGGATCGAACGTGTAATATAATAGACTCCCTGCATTCATGGTGATTCATCGAGAAACGAATGACGACGCTGACAGAAGACGATGTGCTTGAGCAACTGGATGCTCAAAATAATTTACTCTCGTTTATGACGACGGCACATAACATTTTGCTCCAGGGCATTAAGCGCTTTCTACCGTCGCTGTTCGTCAATAACGATGAAGAGATCGTGGAATATGCAGTGAAGCCGTTACTCGCCCAGAGTGGGCCGCTTGACGATATCGACGTTGCGTTACGTCTGATTTATGCGCTGGGGAAAATGGATAAGTGGCTTTATGCCGACATTACTCATTTTTCTCAGTTTTATCAGTACCTGAACGAGCAGGATAATATCCCCGGTTTTGCCGATGACATTACCTGGGATTTTGTCAGCAACGTCAACAGTATCACCCGCAACGCGACCCTTTATGGTGCGCTGGAGTCGATGAAGTTTGCTGACTTTGCTGCGTGGTCTGAAGTGCGCTTTAGCGCAATGGTCAAGACGGCAATGACGCTGGCAGTGACGGCGATTTTAAAGGAATTAACGCCGTGAAAATCGAACTAACGGTGAATGGGCTCCAGGTTGAAGCACATTACCAGGATGATGAGATACAGAACGTTCACAAACCGTTATTGCAGCAGCTGTCAAAAATACACGCCGCTAACCCGCAGCGACGAACGATCGTTTTTCTCAGCGCACCGCCGGGGACGGGTAAATCGACGCTGACAAGCTTCTGGGAATACCTCTCTCGCCATGATCCTTGCTTGCCGGAGATCCAGACGCTGCCGATGGATGGCTTCCATCATTATAACAGCTGGCTGGATGCCCATAATCTGCGGGCCTACAAAGGTGCGCCGGAAACCTTTGATGTGGGGAAACTTGCGCAGAATCTGCGCCAGATAAGGGAAGGGGAAGGATGCTGGCCGCAATATGACCGGCAAAAGCATGATCCGGTAGAGGCGGCCATCACAGTGACGGCGCCGATTGTGATTGTGGAAGGAAACTGGTTATTGCGCGATGACGAAAGATGGCGAGCGTTAGCTGCGTTTTGTGATTACTCGCTGTTTATTCGCGCCCCAGCCAATGCGCTTCGTACACGACTGGTGGGCCGTAAACTGGCTGGTGGATTATCGCGAGCTGATGCTGAGGCATTTTATGAGCGTACCGACGGACCGAATGTTCGTCGGGTCCTGGAAACTAGCCGGCCTGGCGACCTGACGCTGGAGACGCTGGAATCAGGTGAGTATCGGATTGCGTGAAGGTAAATTATTCCAGTTATGCCGTAATGATTATTACGACTTACTGGGATAATTGCCCCCCGTCTCAGTAGGTAAAATGTGACGTACGTCAGATAACTGCCTTCTTTGGCTGGACAGTCATTCCTTTTATTCCCTGATTCGCTTATTCTAGCTGAAGCGTTTCAGTCGATTAAATGTTCGACAATTAATCAATCAGTCGCAGTTTGCGACGGGTAAGGTTTCCCTTCGGGCGTGGCTGGATTACTCTGTCAGCCATCTCAAATCAGGGACAACCTTGCAGGAGACCTATGACCATACGCATCGCGATTAATGGCTTCGGTCGCATAGGACGCAACGTGGTTCGCGCTTTATATGAATCCGGGCGTCGTGCGGAAATTACCGTGGTGGCAATCAACGAGCTGGCGGATGCCGCGGGCATCGCGCATTTGTTGAAATATGACACCAGCCATGGGCGCTTTGCCTGGGATGTTCGCCAGGAGAGAGAGCAGCTGTATGTCGGCGATGATGCCATACGCCTGCTGCATGAACCTTCGATTGAGGCGCTGCCCTGGCAGGAGCTGGCGGTTGATATTGTTCTCGATTGCACCGGTGTTTACGGCAGCCGTGAGCATGGCGAAGCCCATATTCGGGCAGGGGCAAAGAAAGTGCTCTTTTCCCATCCCGGCAGCAGCGATCTCGACGCGACCGTTGTATTTGGCGTGAACCATGATGAGTTGCGTACGGAGCACCGTATTGTCTCCAACGCCTCCTGCACGACCAACTGCATTATCCCGGTCATAAAACTGTTAGATGATGCCTACGGCATTGAGTCAGGAACGGTAACGACAATCCACTCCGCCATGCACGATCAACAGGTGATCGACGCTTATCATCCGGATCTGCGCCGTACGCGCGCGGCCAGCCAGTCGATTATTCCGGTTGATACCAAACTCTCTGCGGGGATCACGCGAATTTTCCCGCAGTTTAATGATCGTTTCGAGGCGATTGCGGTCCGCGTACCGACGATTAATGTGACGGCGATTGACCTTAGCGTGACGGTGAAAAAACCTGTAAAGGCTAATGAAGTCAACCAGTTGCTGCAAAAAGCAGCACAAGGTGCATTTCATGGTATAGTTGACTATACGGAATTGCCGTTGGTCTCGATAGATTTCAACCACGACCCGCACAGCGCCATCGTTGATGGCACCCAAACCCGAGTCAGTGGTGCTCATCTGATCAAAACATTGGTCTGGTGTGATAATGAATGGGGCTTTGCTAACCGGATGCTCGACACGACGTTAGCGATGGCCGTTATTGGTTTCAGGTGAGACATCCCTGCGCAACATTGTTCGCGATGGAGCGTATGGCGTCTGCAAAACTTTAAGAATCATTGAGAGGATTCACCATGTCTGTAATTAAGATGACCGATCTGGATCTGGCTGGTAAACGCGTTTTTATCCGTGCCGATCTGAACGTACCAGTCAAAGACGGGAAAGTAACCAGCGACGCGCGTATCCGTGCTTCTCTGCCGACCATTGAGCTGGCGCTGAAACAGGGTGCTAAAGTGATGGTCACTTCTCACCTGGGTCGTCCGACCGAAGGCGAGTACAACGAAGAATTCTCTCTGCTGCCGGTTGTTAATTACCTGAAAGACAAACTGTCTAACCCGGTACGTCTGGTTAAAGATTACCTGGATGGCGTTGAAGTTGCAGCCGGTGAACTGGTTGTTCTGGAAAACGTTCGCTTCAACAAAGGCGAGAAGAAAGACGACGAAGCGCTGTCCAAAAAATACGCGGCGCTGTGCGACGTGTTCGTCATGGACGCCTTCGGTACTGCACACCGTGCGCAGGCCTCTACCCACGGTATCGGTAAATTCGCCGATGTTGCGTGCGCAGGCCCGCTGCTGGCCGCCGAACTGGACGCGCTGGGTAAAGCGCTGAAAGAACCGGCTCGCCCGATGGTTGCCATCGTAGGTGGTTCTAAAGTTTCCACCAAACTGACCGTTCTGGATTCCCTGTCTAAAATCGCTGACCAGCTGATCGTCGGTGGTGGCATCGCCAACACCTTCGTTGCCGCTCAGGGCCACAACGTGGGTAAATCCCTGTACGAAGCTGACCTGGTTGACGAAGCGAAACGCCTGCTGACCACCTGCGATATCCCGGTTCCGACCGACGTTCGCGTGGCAACTGAGTTCTCCGAAACGGCGACCGCGACGCTGAAATCTGTTAACGACATCAAAGATGACGAGCAGATCCTGGACCTGGGCGATGTTTCTGCACAGAAACTGGCTGATATCCTGAAAAACGCTAAAACTATTCTGTGGAATGGTCCGGTTGGCGTATTCGAATTCCCGAACTTCCGTAAAGGGACTGAAATCGTGGCTAACGCCATCGCTGACAGCGAAGGTTTCTCCATCGCTGGCGGTGGTGACACTCTGGCAGCGATTGACCTGTTCGGCATTGCGGACAAAATTTCCTACATCTCCACTGGCGGCGGCGCATTCCTCGAATTCGTGGAAGGTAAAGTCCTGCCAGCAGTAGCTATGCTTGAAGAGCGCGCTAAGAAGTAAGTTTGATCAGGCGGGGAAATCCCGCCTGTTTTGCAAATAAAATTCAATTTGTTGCTCTAAATAATTCGTGTTGCCGGAAGGTGGCGACAGCGCGAACGCCAGGTTCTTACGTAACCGGGGTAAGCGAGGTAAGCCAGAGGACTGCCGCACGAATGATGGCGAGCATAAACGGCCGAAGATACAGGACTACGTAACATGTCTAAAATTTTTGATTTCGTAAAACCTGGCGTGATCACTGGTGATGACGTTCAGAAAGTGTTCCAGGTAGCTAAAGAAAATAACTTTGCTCTGCCAGCGGTTAACTGTGTGGGTACTGACTCCATCAACGCCGTTCTGGAAGCTGCTGCAAAAGTTCGTTCTCCGGTTATCGTTCAGTTCTCCAACGGCGGCGCAGCGTTTATCGCGGGCAAAGGCGTGAAAACTGACGTTCCTCAGGGCGCAGCAATCCTGGGTGCTATCTCTGGCGCACATCACGTTCACCAGATGGCTGCACACTACGGCGTGCCGGTTATTCTGCACACCGACCACTGCGCGAAGAAACTGCTGCCGTGGATCGACGGCCTGCTGGACGCGGGTGAAAAACACTTCGCTGCTACCGGCAAACCGCTGTTCTCTTCTCACATGATTGACCTGTCTGAAGAGTCTCTGCACGAAAACATCGAAATCTGCTCTAAATATCTGGCGCGCATGGCCAAAATGGACATGACTCTGGAAATCGAACTGGGTTGCACCGGTGGCGAAGAAGACGGCGTGGACAACAGCCACATGGACGCTTCTGCCCTGTACACTCAGCCGGAAGACGTTGATTACGCGTACACTGAACTGAGCAAAATCAGCCCGCGTTTCACTATCGCGGCTTCCTTCGGTAACGTACACGGCGTGTACAAGCCGGGTAACGTCGTGCTGACTCCGACCATCCTGCGCGATTCTCAGGAATATGTTTCTAAGAAACACAACCTGCCGCACAACAGCCTGAACTTCGTCTTCCACGGCGGTTCCGGTTCTTCCGCTCAGGAAATCAAAGACTCCGTAAGCTACGGCGTTATCAAAATGAACATCGATACCGATACCCAATGGGCAACCTGGGACGGTATCCTGCAGTACTACAAAACCAACGAAGCTTACCTGCAGGGCCAGCTGGGCAACCCGAAAGGCGAAGACCAGCCGAACAAGAAATACTACGATCCGCGCGTATGGCTGCGTGCTGCACAGACGTCCATGGTGACGCGTCTGGAGCAGGCATTTAAAGAGCTGAACGCGATCGACGTTCTGTAAGAAACGTCTGTTTCTTGCCAGAAAGCCCGCTGAATAGCGGGCTTTTTTTATGGCTGAACAACGCGATATCTCGCTGAGAATTGTGATCAACTTGGCAAATCATGTGCATATTGTTTACCCTTAGTTAACCTGTCGCTGTACAGGTTGGGTTTTTTATTCCCCCTACGGGTATTCATAAGGAAGATTAAATGGAAGAGTTGAACGTTGGCGATAGCCTACACAACGCCAGTTCCTGGCTGGTGCGCAATCAGGAATTACTGCTGAGCTATGCCGTCAATATCGTTGCCGCTATCGCGATTATTATCGTCGGTATGATTGTGGCACGGGTCATCTCTAATACGGTGAACCGACTGATGCTGGCGCGTAAGATTGATGCGACCGTTGCCGATTTTCTGTCCGCCCTGGTACGCTATGCCGTTGTCGCGTTCACCCTGATTGCCGCATTAGGCCGCGTAGGCGTGCAGACGGCATCGGTGATCGCCGTCCTCGGTGCCGCCGGTTTAGCCGTAGGTCTGGCGCTGCAAGGATCGCTGTCTAACCTGGCCGCTGGCGTACTGCTGGTGATGTTCCGCCCGTTCCGCGCGGGTGAGTATGTCGATCTCGGCGGCGTCGCCGGTACGGTACTGAGCGTGCAGATTTTCTCTACGACCATGCGTACGGCCGACGGTAAAATTGTGGTGGTTCCGAACGGTAAAATTATCGCCGGTAATATCATTAACTTTTCCCGTGAGCCGGCGCGGCGCAACGAATTTATTATCGGCGTGTCCTACGATGCCGATATCGATAAGGTCAAGCAGCTGCTCACCCGTATTATCGAATCGGAAGATCGTATTCTCAAAGATCGCGAAATGACCGTACGTCTGCATGAACTGGGGGCGTCGTCGGTGAACTATGTGGTGCGCGTCTGGAGTCTGAGCAGCGATCTGCAAAGCGTATACTGGGATGTGCTGGAGCGTATTAAACGCGAGTTTGACGCTAACGGCATCAGCTTCCCGTACCCGCAGATGGATGTTCATATGGTTCGTCCGCAGGAGAAAGTGGAGTAATTCAGCCGCCGATCCAGAGGCCAGCGATGCTGGCCTTTATTGCTACTGCTGTATTAGTTAAACTTATTAATGATTAAAATTTTCAATTTCCTCTAATGATTTTATCGCGCTATATTCCCCGGCATTAACGACCTACCGGAAAAAACACCATGTTATCGTATTACTTTCAGGGGCTTGCCCTGGGAGCGGCTATGATTTTGCCGCTCGGTCCGCAAAATGCGTTTGTGATGAATCAGGGGATTCGCCGGCAGTATCATTTGATGATCGCGTTGCTGTGCGCGTTGAGCGATCTGCTGCTGATTTGCGCCGGTATTTTTGGCGGTAGCGCGTTGCTGATGCAGTCGCCGTGGCTGCTGGCGCTGGTCACCTGGGGAGGCGTGGCCTTTCTGCTCTGGTATGGTTTCGGCGCCTTGAGAACGGCGCTGAGCAGCAACCTGGAACTGGCCAGTGCGGAAGTCATGAAGCAGGGACGCTGGAAAATTATCGTCACCATGCTGGCGGTTACCTGGCTTAACCCGCATGTCTATCTCGATACTTTCGTCGTGCTGGGCAGCCTGGGAGGGCAGCTGGCCGTGGAGCCAAAGCGCTGGTTTGCCTTAGGCACCATTAGCGCATCATTCCTGTGGTTCTTTGGACTGGCCCTGCTGGCAGCGTGGCTGGCGCCACGCTTACGTACCGCGCGAGCGCAGCGGATTATTAATGTGCTGGTCGGCCTGGTGATGTGGTTTATTGCGCTGCAGCTGGCGAAAGACGGTCTCCAGCATGTCCAGGCTCTGTTTTACCAGGCTTAGTCCGATGGACTTTCTCCGCGGACGCGTTAAGCTTGCAGACATGCGTCCGTAGACGGGCGACCCAATGTAAGATGGAGAAACGACAGTGAAGTTAAAACTCATGGCCCTGGCGGCAGCAATCGGATTGAGCGCGATGGCAGTACAGGCAAATGAATTGCCGAATGGCCCGCATATTGTGACTTCGGGGACCGCCAGCGTAGCCGCTGTGCCGGATATCGCCACCCTGGCAATTGAAGTGAATGTTGCCGCGAAAGACGCCGCGTCGGCGAAAAAGCAGGCCGACGATCGCGTGGCGCAGTATCTCTCTTTCCTCGAAAAGAACGGCATCGCCAAAAAAGATATTAACTCAGCCAACCTGCGCACCCAGCCTGATTACGACTATCAGAATGGCAAAAGCATCCTGAAAGGCTATCGTGCAGTGCGCACCGTCGAAGTGACGTTGCGCCAGCTGGACAAGCTGAACGGTTTGCTGGATGGCGCGCTGAAAGCGGGTCTGAATGAAGTGCGGTCTGTTTCGCTGGGCGTTGCGCAACCGGATGCCTATAAAGACAAAGCGCGTAAAGCGGCCATTGATGACGCGGTGCATCAGGCGCAAGAGCTGGCGTCAGGTTTCCACAGCAAGCTGGGACCGGTTTATAGCGTTCGCTACCATGTGTCGAACTACCAGCCGAGCCCGATGGTACGCATGATGAAGGCTGCCGATGCGGCCCCGGTTTCCGCACAGGAAACCTACGAGCAGGCGACCATTCAGTTTGACGATCAGGTCGATGTTGTTTTTGAACTGCAGCCCGCTCAGCCAGCCCCGGCCCCCGCAGCGCCGGCTAAGCAGCCTGATGCGGCACAGTAAGCCATAAAACAAAAAGCCACTTCAGATGAAGTGGTTTTTTTTATTGCCCGCGCTTAGTCCTGGCGCAGCACCTTGTGGCCGTAATCGATCAGCGCATCGGTGACCCGGCGCATCATTCGGCTTTCCGGCGCGAAGCGATGCCAGTAGAGCATCCGCCGCTGAAACAGCCCCGGCGTGAGGTCGATAAGCTCGCCGCTGTTGAGCTCTTTTTCAATCTGCAGATGCGGGATCATGCAGCAGGTCGTGCCCTGGCGCGCAAGCTGCACAAAGGCTTCCGAAGAGTTAACGATATGGCACGGGACGCTGCCCGGCGGCAAATCGAAGTTCTGCTGTAAAAACGCCTGATGCATATCATCCAGATGATCGAAAGCGACAACCGGCGCTTTCAGCAGCGCTGAGCGGGTGACGCCGTTAGGGAAATAGCGTTGCGCAAACTCTTTCGAGGCGACGAACAGATAGTCCAGCGCCCCGAGCTGATCCACCAGGCAGCTCGGCAACGCCTGCGGCTGAATACTCACCGCGCCGACCACTTCACCGCGACGTAAGCGTTCCTGAGTACGGGTTTCATCCTCCACCTGCAGATTGAGGCGGATAGGGGAGTCGGAAAGGACATTAGACAGCGCGGGCAGCAGCCAGGTGGCCAGACTGTCGGCGTTGACCGCCAGCGACAGCAGCAGCGGTGTGGAGCCGGTCTGTTCATCGCCCAGCCACTCCTCTTCCAGCAGCTCAACCTGACGCAGCAGGGCCAGCAGTTTCTGCCCTTGTTCGGTCGGACGCGGCGGCACGGTACGCACCAGCAGCGGTTGGCCGAACATATTTTCCAGCTGTTTAATACGCTGAGAGACGGCGGACTGTGTAATGCAGAGCTTCTGCGCGGCGCGCTCAAACCCACGTTCTCTTATCACCGCATCCAGCGCCTGTAGTGTTCTGTAGTCCGGTCGTTTCATTATTCTGGCGTACCCCTATCACTTTTCATTAACTCGCACTATGACATAAATTCGTTTTTGATGAAGATGAAAAATGGTCTGTTCAGTTGTGTGACCCTGTCGCAGGGACAATTCCCCTCCCGGTGTTCTATAATGCGCCACAGGTATTCACATCTCGGACCATAATCATGACGCAAGATGAACTGAAAAAAGCAGTAGGCTGGGCGGCATTGCAGTATGTACAACCGGGCACCATCGTCGGTGTCGGTACGGGCTCCACGGCCGCGCATTTTATCGATGCGCTGGGCACCATGAAAGGGCAGATTGAAGGCGCGGTCTCCAGCTCTGATGCCTCCACCGAAAAACTGAAAAGCCTTGGCATTCCGGTTTTCGATCTGAACAGCGTGGACCGCCTGGGGATCTATGTTGATGGCGCCGACGAGATTAATGGCCATATGCAGATGATCAAAGGCGGTGGGGCGGCGTTAACTCGCGAAAAGATTATCGCCTCGGTAGCAGACAAGTTTATCTGCATCGCCGATGCCTCCAAGCAGGTGGATATTCTGGGCAAATTCCCGCTGCCGGTCGAAGTCATTCCGATGGCGCGTAGCGCTGTCGCGCGCGAGCTGGTGAAGCTGGGCGGCCGTCCGGAGTATCGCCAGGGGGTGGTGACCGATAACGGTAACGTGATTCTTGACGTCTTCGGCCTGGAAATTCTTGATGCCATCGCTCTGGAAAACAAAATTAACGGTATTCCTGGCGTCGTCACCGTCGGCCTGTTTGCCAACCGCGGAGCGGATGTGGCACTGATTGGAACCGCCGATGGCGTAAAAACCATCGTAAAATAATATAATCGGGGGAGCGAATGGCTCCCTCGCAAATATTTTTTCTCCAGGCTAAATTTGGTGACTTCTGTCACATTTATGCAACCAGGCTTAGTAACAATCTACCTTTTCTTTTCTTTCTGGTGTTTTGTCCTGCCATTTCCCTCTGCGTGATATTTCTTCAGGTCGTCGACGCAAACGTTCATATTGCCGCGATAGTTTTTTTTGATATGTTGCTGAGAAGAACTTTCGTTCAGCACGACATCAGATAAGACAAAACAGGACGGGGAAATGGCTAAGGTATCACTGGAAAAAGACAAGATTAAGTTTCTACTGGTTGAAGGTGTGCATCAAAAAGCGGTGGAGAATCTCCGCGCGGCGGGCTACACCAACATCGAATTTCATAAAGGCGCGCTGGACAGCGAAGAGCTGAAAGCGTCGATCCGTGATGCCCATTTCATTGGCCTGCGTTCCCGTACTCATCTGACTGAAGAGATCTTCGCCGCCGCGGAAAAACTGGTGGCGGTCGGCTGTTTCTGCATCGGCACCAACCAGGTTGATTTAGACGCGGCAGCGAAACGCGGGATTCCCGTTTTCAATGCGCCGTTCTCAAATACCCGCTCCGTTGCCGAGCTGGTCATTGGCGAACTGCTGCTGATGCTGCGCGGCGTACCGGAAGCTAACGCGAAAGCGCACCGCGGCGTGTGGAACAAGCTGGCGGTAGGCAGTTTTGAAGCGCGTGGCAAAAAACTGGGGATCATCGGTTACGGACACATCGGTACGCAGCTGGGTATTCTGGCTGAATCTCTGGGGATGCACGTCTATTTCTATGATATCGAAAGCAAACTGCCGCTGGGCAACGCTACCCAGGTCCAGCACCTCTCCGACCTGCTGAATATGAGCGATGTGGTCAGTCTGCATGTGCCGGAAAACGCCTCCACCAAAAATATGATGGGCGCGCAAGAGCTGGCGCTGATGAAACCCGGCGCGCTGTTGATCAACGCCTCGCGCGGTACGGTCGTGGATATCCCGGCGCTGTGCGATGCCCTGGCACGTAAGCATCTGGCGGGCGCGGCGATTGATGTGTTCCCGACCGAACCAGCGACCAACAGCGATCCGTTCAGCTCGCCGCTGTGCGAGTTTGACAACGTGATCCTGACGCCGCACATCGGCGGCTCAACTCAGGAAGCGCAGGAGAATATCGGTCTGGAAGTGGCCGGTAAGCTGGCGAAGTATTCCGATAACGGTTCGACCCTTTCAGCGGTGAACTTCCCGGAAGTTTCTCTGCCGCTGCACGGCGGTCGTCGTTTGCTGCATATCCACGAAAACCGTCCCGGCGTGCTGACCGCTATCAACCAGATCTTTGCCGCGCAGAGCATCAACATCGCAGCACAGTATCTGCAAACCACGCCGCAGATGGGCTACGTGGTTATTGATATTGAGGCCGAAGAAGATGTGGCCCAGCAGGCGCTGCAGGCCATGAAGGCGATTCCGGGCACCATTCGCGCCCGTCTGCTGTTCTGATTGACGCAAGGATCCCTGCGGGGATCCTTTTACATGATGAGCACATCGCTACAGAATACCGGTGTCTTCCTGCTGTTGCTGATTCTGGCATGGACGGGGTTGGGCACCCACGATAGCCTCACCTGGCTGATGGAAGTGACGCCGGTCATTATCATCGTTCCGCTGCTGCTTGTGACGCGTTCACGCTACCCGCTCACGCCGCTCCTCTACACGCTTATCTTCTTCCATGCCATTATTTTGATGGTTGGGGGGATGTATACGTATGCGAAAGTGCCGATTGGATTTGATGTGCAGGCGTGGCTGAATTTAAGTCGTAATCCGTACGATAAGCTTGGCCACTTTTTCCAGGGGTTGGTTCCGGCGCTGGCGGCGCGGGAAATTCTGCTGCGCGGCGGCTATGTGCGCGGGCGCAAGATGCTCTCGTTTCTGGTGTGCTGCATTGCGCTGGCGATCAGCGCCACCTACGAGCTTATCGAATGGTGGGCGGCACTGGCGATGGGGCAAGGGGCGGATGATTTTCTCGGCACCCAGGGCGATCCGTGGGACACGCAGTCGGATATGTTCTGCGCGTTGCTGGGGGCGCTGACGACGATCTTGTTACTTAGCGGATGGCATAACCGGCAACTGAAGAAGCTCGGTACGCCATAGCTTATGGCCACTGCCACAGCGCCGAGGGGGTAATCACCGCGGGCAGTGGAATATCCCAGTGCTCAGTGGGCAGTGCGTCGACCTGCTGGCAATCGTGGGCATAGCCAACAGGCTGCAGGGAATAATCCTGCCAGTTCTGTAATGTTCGGTCGTAGAAGCCGCCTCCCATCCCCAGCCGCTGTCCGGCGGTATCAAAGGCAACCAGCGGGACCATCAGGACATCGAGCCGGCCCAGCGGCAGGACGTCGCGTACATCGAGCTTCGGCTCGTCGATTTTCAGCCGGTTGGTCACCAGTTCGCTGCGCGGGTGATAGCGCAAAAACAGCAGATTTCCCGGGCTGAACGGGTGGAGTACGGGCAGATAAACCTGCTTGCCGGCCCGCCACAGCCGATCAATCAGCGGTCGGGTATCGAGTTCGCCATCAAATGACAGAAACAGGGCGACGGTTTGCGCCTGCGCGACGGGCGGATATGCCATCACGCGATCGGCACCCTGGCGGGCGAACTGCGCCTGCTGTTCTGCCGTCAGCGCGCGTCGTCGCTGGCGAATCTGTTGACGAATCAGCTGTCGGGTAGTTTGCGTGTCAGAAAGTTGAGTCATGACGGGTCGCCTGATTTAGCATGAGCACGATAATACGTGGGTCAGTTGCCTGTAGGCGTAGTGTAATACACAAGGTGATAAAAACCGAAAAGGAAGCACGAGGGATGGAACTGAAAAGAAGGGAATCTCCGAGATGCCGCCGCAGGCTGTAACCCTTGAACCCTTGGTTCAAGGTGAATGCGTCGTCACAGTTTTAAGGCTTCTCGGACGGACCGAGCATGCTCACCAACCATGGAGCGCCACATTCTTGTGGTATGAAATATCGGCTCAGGGGACTGGCCCGCTTGCAAACATCTCAGAGAAATTTTGTTCTTGCGCTTACTCTAACACAGTTAACTGCAAAGTGTTATTCAAACTTCGGCCCGGTTCTTTCGCTTATGCGACCTTGCTCAAGCAACGCTTGTTCGATGGTCTGCTGTAGCATCCGAATACGCTGTTCCATGCTGGAGGCGTAATCGCGGGTTTTCGCTTTTTCCTGAGTCAACTCATAGCTGATGTTCAACGCGGCGATGAAGACCAGCTGCTCAGTATTTGTGACTCTAGTGCGTTCTTTTAAATCTTGCAACCGCTGATTCAGGTCATCAGCTGCCTGATTCAAGGCATCCCTTTGTTCAGGCGGGCAATTCACGCGGAGTGAACGGCCAAAAATTTGGAGATCGACGGGTTGTGCAGACATGCCACCTTCCTGCTGATTGACTGCGCGGCCTTCACACCCGAATCCGGGACTGCAAAGGGGCGACACTATAGCTACCCTGGTGCGAAGGTACAAGCCCTATTCTGGTTCACCAGGGTCCAAAGTGGTAGCATACCATGAATATTCCTCCCAACGATGACGAATGCGCATGTCTATACAGAACGAAATGCCTGGTTACAACGCTGTAGACCAGTTACTGAACCAACAGGGCGTGGGCTTAACCCCGGCCGAAATGCACGGTTTGATCAGTGGGATCCTGTGCGGCGGCAATAAAGACAGCAGCTGGCAGCCGCTGGTGCACGACCTGACAAACGAAGGCCTCGCATTTGGTCACGAGCTGGCCGAGTCTCTGCGCACCATACATTCCGTGACCAGCGACTCGCTGGAAGACGACGGTTTCTTGTTCCAGCTCTATTTACCGGAAGGTGACGCGGTAAGCGTGTTTGAACGCGCCGACGCGCTGGCCGGTTGGGTTAACCATTTCCTGCTCGGCCTGGGCGTTACGCAGCCTAAACTGGATAAAATCAAAGACGAAACCGGTGAAGCCATCGACGACCTGCGTAACATTGCGCAACTGGGGTACGACGAAGACGAAGATCAGGAAGAGCTGGAGATGTCGTTGGAAGAGATTATCGAGTACGTGCGCGTCGCTGCGCTGCTGTGCCACGAAACCTTTTCTCGCCAGCAGCCAACCGCACCGGAAGTTCGCAAGCCAACATTACACTAACGATAATTTGTTGAGGGGGCGTCATGACACAGCAGGAATTTCTTTCTCGTCGCCAGGCATTGCTGGCGCAGATGCAGCCAGGCAGCGCCGCGCTAATTTTCGCCGCACCGGAAGCGGTCCGCAGCGCAGATTCAGAATACCCCTACCGGCAGAACAGCGATTTTTGGTACTTCACGGGATTTAATGAGCCGGAAGCCCTGCTGGTGTTGATTAAAAGCGACGACACCCACAACCATAGCGTGCTGTTTAACCGCGTCCGCGATCTGACCGCAGAGATCTGGTTCGGCCGTCGTCTGGGGCAGGAGGCCGCGCCGTCGAAGCTGGGCGTCGACCGCGCTCTGGCGTTCAGCGAAATTAACCAGCAGCTATTCCAGCTGCTTAACGGCCTTGATGCGATCTATTTTGCCCAGGGCGAATATGCCTATGCTGACAAAATCGTCTTCAACGCGCTGGAAAAACTGCGTAAAGGCGTGCGCCAGAATCTGCAGGCGCCCGGTTCGGTGATTGACTGGCGGCCGATGGTGCATGAGATGCGCCTGTTTAAATCGCCGGAAGAGCTGGAGGTGATGCGCCGCGCTGGCGAAATTTCCGCGCTGGCTCATACCCGCGCAATGCAGAAATGCCGTCCGGGCCTGTTCGAATACCAGCTGGAAGGGGAAATTCTGCATGAATTCAGCCGCCACGGCGCCCGTTTCCCCTCCTATAACACCATCGTGGGCGGTGGAGAAAACGGCTGTATTCTCCATTACACGGAAAACGAATCCGAGCTGCGCGATGGCGATTTGGTGCTGATTGACGCCGGCTGCGAATACCTCGGCTATGCCGGCGATATCACTCGCACCTTCCCGGTGAACGGTAAATTCAGCCCGGCGCAGCGCGAGATTTACGATATTGTCCTCGAGTCGCTGGAAACCGCGCTGGAGCTTTACCGTCCTGGCACCTCCATTCAGCAGGTTAACCAGGAAGTGGTGCGCATTATGATTACCGGTCTGGTGCGTCTCGGCATCCTGAAAGGGGATGTCGACGAGCTGATGGCAAACAATGCCCACCGTCCGTACTTTATGCATGGCCTGAGCCACTGGCTGGGACTCGATGTCCATGATGTCGGCCACTACGATGTCGATCGCTCGCGTCTCCTTGAGCCGGGCATGGTGTTGACCGTTGAGCCGGGTCTCTACATTGCCGTCGACGCCGATGTGCCGCCACAGTATCGCGGCATTGGCGTGCGTATTGAAGACGATATCGTCATCACCGAAGACGGCAATGAAAACCTCACCGCCGGCGTGGTGAAAAAAGCTGATGATATTGAGGCGCTGATGGCGGCGGCACGGCGGTCATGAGCATCCTGATCGTTGGCGGAGGGATGACCGGGGCAACCCTGGCGTTAGCTATCTCGCGCTTAACCCACGGCGCGCTCCCGGTGCATCTGGTCGAGGCCGCGCAGCCGGACTCGTCGCAGCATCCGGGGTTTGATGCCCGTGCGATTGCGCTGGCGGCGGGGACCTGCCAGCAGCTGGCGCGTACCGGCATCTGGCAAGGCATTGCCGATTGCGCGACGCCGATTCAGCGTGTTCACGTCAGCGATCGTGGGCATGCGGGATTCGTGACGCTCGATGCGCAGGACTACGGACTGGCGGCGCTGGGGCAGGTGGTCGAGCTGCACGATATCGGCCAGCGATTGTTTGCGCAACTGCGCGAAGCGCCGGGCATTACCTTACACTGCCCGGCGAAAGTCGAAGACGTCACCCGGTGGGAGGAGGGCGTCAGCATCACCCTGGACAGCGGCGAGACGATCGCCGGCCAACTGCTGGTTGCCGCCGATGGTTCGCGCTCCACGCTGGGCGCTCGCTGCGGCATGAGCTGGCAGCAGCAGCCTTACCAGCAGCTGGCGATTATTGCCAACGTCAGCACGGCGTTGCCCCATGAAGGGCGCGCCTTTGAACGCTTCACCGAACATGGTCCGCTGGCCATGCTGCCGATGTCACACGGACGCTGTTCGTTGGTATGGTGTCACCCGCAGTCGCGGCGCGATGAGGTTCTGGGGTGGTCCGACGCGCAATTTTGCGAGCAGCTGCAGCAGGCATTTGGCTGGCGGCTGGGGCGCATCACTCATACCGGGAAGCGCAGCGTTTATCCATTGACGTTGACTACCGCTACGCGCCCGGTTTCCCATCGCCTGGTGCTGGTCGGTAATGCGGCGCAGACGCTGCATCCCATCGCCGGGCAGGGCTTTAATCTCGGTCTGCGGGATGTGATGAGCCTGGCGGAAACGCTGGCCCAGGCCGGCGCTAACGGACAGGATCCCGGCGATTACTCACTTCTTTGTCACTATCAGGCGCGGCGAGCGGATGATAAGGCCGCGACCATCGGCGTGACCGATGGGCTGGTGCATCTGTTCGCTAATCGTTGGGCGCCGCTGGTGGCGGGGCGTAACGTGGGTCTGATGGCGATGGAATTATTTACCCCGGCGCGCGACGCGCTGGCGCAGCGTACCCTCGGTTGGGTTCCTCGTTAAGGAGTTGAACGTGCAAAGTGTTGATGTTGCCATTGTTGGCGGTGGCATGGTGGGTCTGGCGGTCGCCTGCGGTTTGCAGGGGAGCGGGCTGCGGGTTGCGGTGCTGGAACAAGCCGAGCCGCAGCCGTTAAACGCCGATGCGCCGCCGGCGCTGCGGGTATCCGCCATTAACGCCGCCAGCGAAAAACTGCTTACCCGGCTGGATGTCTGGCCGGAGATTGTCGCCCGGCGTGCCAGCTGTTATCACGGTATGGAAGTGTGGGATAAGGACAGCTTTGGCCACATCAGCTTTGATGACCAGAGTATGGGCTTCAGCCACCTTGGACATATTATTGAAAATGCGGTCGTTCATCATGCGCTGTGGCAAAAGGCGCAGCGTTGCGCCGACGTCACGCTGCTGGCCCCGGCGCAGCTGCAGCAGGTGGCGTGGGGAGAAAACGAAGCATTTCTCAGCTTGCAGGATGGCAAGATGCTGACTGCCAGGCTGGTGGTCGGCGCCGACGGTGCAAACTCCTGGTTGCGCAACAAAGCGGATATCCCGCTGACGTTCTGGGACTATCGCCATCATGCGCTGGTTGCCACCATTCGTACCGCAGAGCCGCATCAGGCGATTGCCCGTCAGGCGTTCCACGGCGACGGCATTCTGGCGTTTCTGCCGCTGAGCGATCCGCATCTGTGTTCGATCGTCTGGTCGCTGTCGCCGCAGGAAGCACAGCGGATGCAGCAGGTCGACGAAGCGGCGTTTAATCAGGCGCTGAATATTGCCTTCGATAACCGGCTTGGCCTGTGCCAGCTTGCCAGCGAGCGTCAGACTTTCCCGTTGACCGGTCGCTACGCGCGCCAGTTCGCCGCGCATCGCCTGGCGCTGGTGGGCGATGCCGCGCACACCATTCACCCGCTGGCCGGCCAGGGGGTGAATCTGGGCTTTATGGATGCAGCGGAACTGATCGATGAACTCCGTCGTCTGCATGCGCAGGGCAAAGATTTTGGTCAGTACCTGTATCTGCGTCGCTATGAACGTAGTCGCAAGCACAGCGCTGCGATGATGCTGGCGGGGATGCAGGGCTTCCGCGAAATGTTCTCTGGCAGCCACCCGGCGAAGAAACTGCTGCGCGATATTGGCCTCAAACTGGCGGATACACTACCCGGCGTCAAACCGCAGTTGATTCGCCAGGCAATGGGCTTAAACGATCTTCCTGCCTGGTTACGTTAAGCGAGTCACACTTCTCTCTCCCGGCCCCGGCGCCGGGTTTTCTCCTCTCATTTGAAATAATCTAATCTCACCCATTTTTTCGCATTAGTTTTATTAATGTCTCTCTTTTTTTGAAACAGAAAACAGGCCCTTTTTTTCGCATAAAATACCATCATGCTCGGTATTATCAGTTCATGATGTTAATTTTATGTGGCATAAATCGCTTTTTTCCAGTCAATAACTCTGTAGTCTTTTTGGCGACTTTTAGTCATAAGCTAATGTGATGTCCTGATTTAGCTTATGGTTTAGCGCCGGGTTAGGTGGTAAGTTCAGGCAAAAGAGAACGTTTGCGTCGGCGTCCGGACATGGCGCCGACGGCGGATTTCGTGGGGCGAAATCGCCCCAATGACATCGCCCAACCCAGTAGCTGGTTCCGTTTTATTCGATGAGGAAAAGATGGCTCAACAGACTCCGTTGTATGAACAACACACGCTGTGCGGCGCTCGCATGGTGGACTTCCATGGCTGGATGATGCCGCTACATTACGGTTCCCAGATTGATGAGCACCACGCGGTGCGGGGCGACGCCGGTATGTTCGATGTCTCGCACATGACCATCGTCGATTTCCACGGCAGCCGCATTCGGGAGTTCCTGCGCTATCTGCTGGCTAACGATGTCGCGAAGCTGACGGTGCCGGGCAAAGCGCTATATACCGGCATGCTTACCGCGTCCGCCGGCGTCATCGATGACCTGATTGTCTATTTCCTTACCGAAGATTATTTCCGCCTCGTTGTTAACTCCGCCACCCGTGAAAAAGACCTCGCCTGGATTACCCAGCAGGCTGAACCCTATGGTCTTGAAATGACCGTTCGTGACGATCTTTCGCTGATTGCCGTACAGGGGCCGCAGGCGAAAGCGAAAGCGGCAACCCTGTTCACCGACGCACAGCGTCAGGCCGTAGAAGGGATGAAACCGTTCTTTGGCGTGCAGGCCGGCGATCTGTTTATTGCGACCACCGGTTATACCGGTGAAGCCGGTTACGAAATCGCCATGCCGAATGAGCAGGCTGCTGATTTCTGGCGTGGCCTGCTGGACGCTGGCGTGAAGCCGTGCGGTCTGGGCGCTCGCGATACCTTGCGTCTGGAAGCGGGGATGAACCTGTATGGCCAGGAGATGGATGAAAGCATCTCTCCGCTGGCGGCGAATATGGGCTGGACCATCGCCTGGGAACCCGCAGATCGCGCATTCATCGGCCGCGAAGCGCTGGAACTGCAGCGTGAAAAAGGTACCGAGCAGCTGGTGGGGCTGGTGATGACCGAGAAAGGCGTCCTGCGCGGCGGTCTGCCGGTGCGCTTTAGCGATGCAGACGGTAATCAGCAAGAAGGTATTATCACCAGCGGCACCTTCTCCCCGACGCTGGGCTACAGTATTGCGCTGGCGCGCGTACCGGCCGGTATCGGCGAGACGGCCATTGTGCAGATTCGCAACCGCGAAATGCCGGTAAAAGTGACTAAACCTGTTTTTGTACGCAACGGCAAAGCCGTGGTGTGATTCCCCTTTTTTGGAGATTAATTGATGAGCAACGTACCAGCAGAACTGAAATACAGTAAAGAACACGAATGGCTGCGCAAAGAAGCTGACGGCACCTACACCGTCGGGATCACCGAACATGCCCAGGAACTGCTTGGCGATATGGTTTTCGTCGATCTGCCGGACGTTGGCGCAACCGTTGAAGCGGGTGACGACTGTGCGGTTGCCGAGTCGGTAAAAGCAGCTTCGGATATTTATGCCCCGATTAGCGGCGAGATTGTGGCGGTGAACGAAGAGCTCAACGACTCTCCGGAGCTGGTGAACAGCGACCCGTACGCGGACGGCTGGATCTTTAAAATTAAGGCCAGCGATGAAGCGCAGGTTGCGGCCCTGCTTGACGCGGATGCCTATGCGGCGCTGCTGGAAAACGAGTAAATATCTTGTCCCTTCACGCTGCGGGCATCTGCTGCCGGCAGCGTGAATGATTTTTGCCTGTTCAGGTAAGTAAAGACACATACGATTCACTGCACGTTTCAGGAACCATCGCTCATGACTCAGACTTTAGGTCAGCTTGAAAACCGCGGCGCCTTTATTGAACGTCACATCGGTCCGGATGCTCAGCAACAGCAGGAGATGCTGAACACCGTCGGCGCCGATTCGCTTAACGCCCTGATTGGCCAGATTGTGCCGCAGGATATTCAGCTGGCGACACCCCCTCAGGTGGGTGACGCGACTACCGAATTCGCCGCGCTGGCGGAACTGAAGGCGATCGCCGGTCGCAACAAGCGCTTCAAGTCTTACATCGGCATGGGTTATACCGCCGTGCAGCTGCCGCCGGTTATTCAGCGCAATATGCTGGAAAATCCGGGTTGGTATACCGCTTACACCCCTTACCAGCCGGAAGTTTCCCAGGGTCGCCTGGAATCACTGCTGAATTTCCAGCAGGTGACCCTCGATCTGACCGGGCTGGATATCGCCTCCGCTTCACTGCTGGATGAGGCGACCGCCGGCGCTGAAGCAATGGCGATGGCCAAACGCGTCAGCAAGCTGAAGAATGCGAACCGCTTCTTCGTTGCCGCCGATGTACATCCGCAGACCCTGGATGTGGTGCGCACCCGCGCTGCAACCTTTGGCTTTGACGTCATCGTTGATGAGGCGGAAAAAGCGCTCGACCATCAGGACGTTTTCGGCGTGCTGCTGCAGCAGGTGGGGACCACCGGCGAAATTCATGATTACAGCAAGCTGATCGCCGAGCTGAAAGCACGCAAAGTGGTGGTCAGCGTCGCTGCGGACTTCATGGCGCTGGTTCTGCTGACTGCACCGGGCAAACAGGGTGCCGATATCGTCTTCGGTTCCGCCCAGCGCTTTGGCGTGCCGATGGGCTACGGCGGCCCGCACGCGGCCTTCTTTGCCGCAAAAGATGAATTTAAACGCTCGATGCCGGGCCGTATTATCGGCGTATCAAAAGATGCCGCCGGTAACACCGCGCTGCGTATGGCGATGCAGACCCGCGAACAGCATATCCGTCGCGAGAAAGCGAACTCCAATATTTGTACTTCCCAGGTATTGCTGGCAAACATCGCCAGCCTGTACGCGGTGTTCCACGGGCCAGAGGGCCTGAAGCGCATCGCCAGCCGCATCCACCGGCTGACCGATATTCTGGCCGACGGGCTGCAGAAAAAAGGGCTCAAGCTGCGCCATGCCCACTACTTCGACACTCTGTGCGTGGAAGTGGTCGACAAAGCGGCGGTGCTGGCACGCGCCGAAGCGCTGGAAATTAACCTGCGCAGCGACATCCATAATGCCGTTGGCATCACCCTTGATGAAGCAACAACCCGCGAAGATGTGCTGAACCTGTTCCGCGCTATTATTGGCGACGACCACGGCCTGGATATCGATACCCTGGATAAAGACGTGGCGCTCGACAGCCGCTCGATCCCGGAAAGCATGCTGCGTAACGACGCGATCCTGACGCATCCGGTGTTCAATCGCTACCACAGCGAAACCGAGATGATGCGCTATATGCACTCACTGGAGCGTAAAGATCTGGCGTTGAATCAGGCGATGATCCCGCTGGGATCCTGCACCATGAAACTCAACGCCGCGGCGGAAATGATCCCGATCACCTGGCCAGAGTTTGCCGAGCTGCACCCGTTCTGCCCGGCGGAACAGGCGGAAGGCTACCATCAGATGATCGCCCAGCTCTCCGACTGGCTGGTAAAACTGACCGGTTACGACGCCGTCTGCATGCAGCCAAACTCTGGCGCACAGGGCGAGTACGCGGGCCTGCTGGCTATTCGCCATTACCACGAAAGCCGTAATGAAGGCCATCGCGACATCTGCCTGATCCCAAGTTCTGCGCATGGTACCAACCCGGCGTCGGCACAGATGGCCGGCATGCAGGTTGTGGTGGTTGCCTGTGATAAAAACGGCAACATCGATCTCGCGGATCTGCGCCTCAAGGCGGAGCAGGCGGGTGAGAACCTCTCTTGCATCATGGTGACCTACCCGTCAACGCACGGCGTTTACGAAGAGACGATCCGCGAAGTGTGCGAAATCGTGCATCAGTTCGGCGGTCAGGTTTACCTCGACGGCGCTAACATGAACGCCCAGGTCGGCATTACCTCTCCGGGCTTTATCGGCGCGGATGTCTCGCACCTTAACCTGCACAAAACCTTCTGCATCCCGCACGGCGGCGGCGGTCCGGGTATGGGGCCGATCGGCGTCAAAGCGCATCTGGCACCGTTTGTTCCGGGCCACAGCGTGGTACAGATCGAAGGGATGTTGACCCGTCAGGGCGCGGTTTCTGCCGCACCGTTCGGCAGCGCTTCCATTCTGCCAATCAGCTGGATGTATATCCGCATGATGGGCGCCGAAGGGCTGAAGCAGGCGAGCCAGGTGGCAATTCTGAATGCCAACTACATCGCTACCCGTCTGAAAGAGGCGTTCCCGGTGCTTTACACCGGCCGCGACGGTCGCGTGGCGCACGAATGTATTCTGGATATTCGTCCTCTGAAAGAAGAGACCGGCATCAGCGAGCTGGATATTGCCAAACGTCTGATCGACTTCGGTTTCCACGCGCCGACGATGTCCTTCCCGGTGGCCGGTACGCTGATGGTTGAGCCGACGGAATCCGAAAGCAAAGTCGAGCTGGATCGCTTTATCGATGCCATGCTGGCGATTCGCAGTGAAATCGACCGTGTGCAAGCGGGCGAGTGGCCGCTGGAAGATAACCCGCTGGTTAACGCTCCGCACACGCAGGGCGAGCTGGTTGCCGAATGGAACCATCCGTACACCCGCGAACTGGCGGTATTCCCGGCAGGTCTGGCGAATAAATACTGGCCGACGGTGAAGCGCCTGGATGATGTTTACGGCGACCGTAACCTGTTCTGCTCCTGCGTACCGATGAGCGAATACCAGTAATTCACTGACTGGACTATCTTTTAAAGGCGCTTCGGCGCCTTTATTTTTTGGGGGAAGAGGATGGCTATAGCACTGATTACCGGCGCCAGCCGCGGGATAGGTAAGGCGACGGCGCTGCTGTTGGCACAGGAAGGGTATACCGTGGTGGTCAATTATCATCACAACATCAGCGCGGCGATGGCGGTGGTCAATGAGATTGTCGTCCTTGGCGGCAAAGCCGTTGCGCTGGGGGCCGATATCAGCGATGAGGCGCAGGTCATGGCGATGTTTGACGGAATCGACCGTCTTGCGGAACCGCTGACCGCGCTGGTTAACAACGCCGGCATCCTGTTTGCGCAAAGCACCGTGGAACACCTGACCGCCGGGCGGATTAATCAGGTGCTGAGTACCAATGTCACCGGCTATTTCCTCTGTTGCCGGGAGGCGGTGAAGCGGATGTCATATCGACACGGCGGAAAAGGTGGGGCGATCGTCAATGTTTCATCAGCGGCATCGCGTCTGGGCGCGCCGGGGGAATATGTGGATTATGCCGCCTCGAAAGGGGCGGTGGACACCCTGACCACCGGACTGTCGCTGGAAGTGGCGGCGCAGGGAATTCGCGTCAACGGCGTGCGTCCCGGCTTTATCTATACCGAGATGCACGCGTCGGGCGGTGAGCCCGGACGCGTGGATCGGGTGAAAGGGGGGCTGCCGATGCAGCGCGGCGGGCAGCCGGAGGAGGTCGCACAGGCCATCGCCTGGCTGCTGAGCGACAAAGCCTCCTACGTGACCGGTAGTTTCCTGGAGCTGGCGGGCGGCAAATAAGATGTGCGAACGCTCTGCCTTATCCGGGCTACAGCCGCTGGCCGGCGGTAAATAACCGCTACCCCACGGCACTCGTAGCCCGGCTAAGCGCAGCGCCAGTCGGGGGTTATGACGCCAGCCACAGCCGCAGGCGCATTCCCCAACCGCTGGTCCAGCCGGTCGTTACCGACTTAACCTCGCCGCGAGAGATGACGATAAGCGTTGGCGTGACCTGAACGCCCCACTGGCGAGAAAGCCCGCCGTCGGGGTCGTTCACCGTGGGCAGCGCCATTTTCTTATGCGCCAGCCAGTTGGACAGCGTGGCATCGTCCCCGGAACGGAGCGCGACGGTCATCACATTGCCGCCGTTGCTTGCCAGCGCCGCTACGGATGGCGTCGTATAACGACACACTCCGCACCAGGTAGCCCAGACGTAGATCAGCAGCGGACGCTGCTGGCTCATGGCGTGCAGATCGACTACGTTACCCTCCAGCGTCTGCAGCGGTGTCGTCGTCAGGTTCGGCGGTAGCGCCGGCCGACGCAGATAATCCATCACCCCGATGAGTGCGCCGGCAAGCAGCAGCAGGATAATCAGCTCGCGCAGCCAGCGGCGTAATTTACTGACCATCGGCTTTTGCCAGCTGTTCTTTCACCAGCCCCTCCAGCTCCTGATAAGGAATCGCGCCAGCGACCATCTGATCGCCGATAATCGTCGCCGGGGTGCCCTGAATATTCAGCACCTGAGACAAAATCAGGTTCATCTTCAGCGAGTCCATTGTTTTATCATCGGTTTTCACCCCATCGGTGGCGGTTTTCTGCTGTGCGGCGAGAATACTCGCATCGTCGTGGTAGCCCTTTTTGGCCATCAGCCGCTGATGCAACGCCCAGAATTTATCCGGCTGCTGGCGCCATGTAGAGAGCGCGGCTTTGGCGGCGTTGACCGAACTTTTCCCCTTAAACGGCAGCAGTTTTACAATCAGCAGGACATCAGGGTTATCGTCAACGATCTTCTCCAGCATCGGATCGAACTGCTTGCAATACGGGCAGTTGTAATCGGTAAACGAGACGATAGTCAGGCGCGGCGCTTTGGCGCCCAGTCGCGGGCTGTCAGGATCGTTAAACAGCAGCTTTGCCAACTGGTCGTTGGCGGATGCCTCCGGCTGTTCTGCCGGAGCGGCAAGGCTGAAGGTTGCAACGCACAGCAGAAGGAGTGCAGCGATGATTTTCATGATTATTGACCTTTTGCAGCGGACAGAGTGGCGAGGAGTTCGTCGCGGCTGAGCAGCGGAGACAGCACGCGGCCCTGCGTTAATCCCGGTCCGTAAATTTGATTGAAGGGGACGGCGGCGCTGCCGCGAGTGGTCAGAAAGCGGCTGATAGTGGCCGACGGGCGACTCCAGTCTCCGCGCAGGGCCACCACGTCTGGTTCAGAGAGTGCGCTCTGAACGTCATCGCGCAGCAATACGTTGTATTTATTGGCCTTGCAGGTGACGCACCAGTCGGCGGTGACGTCGATAAACAGTCGCTTGTTGCTTGCCAGCGCATCGCTAATCGCCTGTTCGCTCAGCGGCTGCCAGTTCACGCGGTCGCGTCGCAACACCTGACCGTCAGGCGGTGACAGAAAAGCGACGACCCCGGCGACAACTAACGTCAGCGCGCCTGCTTTCAGCGTCGTGCGCCAGCGATAGCGCCAGAGCGTCGCCAGAAGAAGCGCGAGGGCCAGAAGTGCCGTCAGGGCGATAACCGGCATCCGACCGATATGCACCGTCAGCAGGCCGAGCAGCCATACGGCCGATCCCAGCATCATCAATCCGAGTATCACGCGCAGGACGTTCATCCAGCGTCCAGGGCGCGGCAGATGCCGGGCGAGGCCTGGCCAGGCGGCAACCAGCAGCCACGGCAGACTCATCCCTACCCCCATGGCGAAGAAAATACCCCACAGCAGCGGCAGCGGCGCGACCAGCGCGACCGAGACGGCGGTACCGAGAAACGGCGCCGTGCACGGCGTGGCCAGTAGCGTGGCGAAGGCGCCCTGCCAGAAATGGCCCATCAGACCCTTGCCGCCGCGGGTAGCCAGAAATGTACTGGCGCCGGAGGAGAGGCGAATCTCAAACAGCCCCAGCAGGCTGGCGCTGAACAGCACCATCACCAGCGCCATCGCGCCGATAAACCATGGGTTCTGAAACTGAATACCCCAGCCCAGCGCCTGATTCCCCAGGCGAAGCAGAGTCATCATCAATGCCAGCGCCAGAAAGGACACTACGATGCCACAAACCGAGGCCAGAAACTGCCGGCGTACGGTTGCGCGTTCGCGCGTCCCGGTCTGCACCAGCGAACCGAGCTTCATGGCCAGTACCGGCAGGACGCAGGGCATAACATTAAGAATCAGCCCGCCGGCAAGGGCCATCAGCAATACCCACCATAAAGCCGGCGCCTGCGCCGGGAGACCTTCGCTAACGATCGACGCGCTCTCCTGCGCCAGACCGCTGTCGGCAAGGACCAGCGACAGACGTTTGCCGCTGAGGTCAGGCGCCGCCTCACCCCAGCTGTCGGTGACCGGGATCTGTGCGACCAGCGTATCGCCGGTCAGTGAGAAGGTGGGTTTACCGAAATCGACATTCTCCACGCTGTCGATAAACAGCGACGGCTGTTGCCAGCCGGCTTCGCGAACGGCGGTCACCGTGAGCTTTCCGCCGCCATAGGACGAGGTCAGCCGGGACGTCAGGCCATCCGGGCGCGGAAGCGTGCCCAGCGCGCGGGTATAATCATAGCTAAAGCCATCTCCCGCAGGGACGGTCATATCCAGCGCAAAGGGATAGTCGGTCAGAATGCAGACATTGCTACAGGTGGAAAGCGTCAGCACGCCGCTTAAGGTCTGTGGTACCGGTCCGCGGATGTCCAGCGGAAAGCTGACGTTACCGTGATAGCCCTGGGTGGTGATCCCCGCGACGTCAAACCGCTGCGGCGTTGGCCAGTGCCAGGTGACATCCAGCGGCGTTTTCCAGGCGATAGCGGGCGCAATGCCGCCTTCCCCCGGGGAGCGCCAGTAGGTTTTCCAGCCTTTTTCCAGCGCCACATCGAGCAGCAGGCGCGTTGTGCCGCCATCGTCGTGTTGTGCGCGCAGCCGGACGCTGGCGTGTTGATTCTCGGCGGCGCGTAGCCAGCCGCTGTCGGCGGCCTGGCTGACGGGCAGCCATAGCCAAAGCAGGCAGACCAGCAGTCGCCTGAATACCATAAGCATAAATTTTCTCCGTAAATGATTGATTAACCTGAACTGTCAGGAAATCCTCATTCACGGAAGACGCACAATCGCAAATGCACCCGTAGCCGGGGAGGGGAAATAACGCGGGGAGGCCAGAGACGGACAATGCGCGGCGGTATTGCCGCCAGCAGCGTAAGCAGTAGCGCGACGGCAAACAAGGCGCCTTCAAACAGCACCGGCGGTGCGGCGAGCAGTGATTTCGCGCTCAGCTCGCAGGGAGTAACCGGCGCTTCGGCCGTATCCTGACCCTGCTGGGCTGATTGCGTCACGGCGGTGGCATTCATGACCAGCGCATGCAGCCCGGCCATACGCTGCGCGGTGCATACCAGCACCACCAGACAGGCAAGGGCTACAAGAAGAATGGCTTTTCGCTGTTGCTTAATCATTTTCGCCTCTGTGATTCACGAGGCTTATCTTATCGGGCGAACGCGTTTTAGCAATGTTAAAGCTGTAAAGAAGTGTCTGTAAGACCGGCAATTGCCCTCTCCTCTGGCGAAGAGAGGGCGGTACGGAGAGGGAATCAGAGGTTTTCGCCGTTGCTGGCAATGACCTCTTTATACCAGTTGAAGCTTTTCTTACGCGAGCGGGACATATCGCCGGTGCCGTCGTCATGTTTGTTCACGTAAATAAAGCCGTAGCGTTTGCTGTACTGGCCGGTGGTAAAGGAGACGCAGTCGATACAGCCCCACGGGGTATAGCCCATCAGTTCGACGCCATCGTAAGTCACCGCTTTGATCATCTCTTCCACATGCGCGCGCAGGTAGTCGATACGGTAGTCGTCGTTGATGCTGCCGTCCTCTTCAACTTTATCGTAGGCGCCGAAGCCGTTTTCCACGATGAACAGCGGTTTCTGATAGCGTTCGTACAGTTCGCACAGCGAGTAGCGCAGGCCCACCGGGTCAATCTGCCAGCCCCAGTCGGAGGCTTTGACGTGCGGGTTCGGCACGCTGCCTTCGAAGCCGGAGATGGCATCGCCGCTGCCGCCTTCCGCTTTGACCGCGTTGGTCATGTAGTAGCTGAAACCGAGGTAATCGCAGGTGCCTTCACGCAGGATCTGTTCATCGCCCGCTGCCATAACGATGTTAAAACCGCGGCGCTCCCACTCGTTGAGGACGTAGGTCGGGTAGTAGCCGCGCAGCTGCACGTCGGTAAAGACATAACGTTCACGCATGGACTCCTGGGCGAACATCACGTCTTCCGGCTTACAGGAGAACGGATAGAGCGCCACCATGGCCAGCATGCAGCCGACCTGCATCTGTGGATTGATCCGCCGCGCCGCTTTCACCGCCAGCGCGCTGGCAACGAACTGGTGATGCAGTACCTGGTACATGGTCTCTTCCGGGTTTTCGTAGTCGGTATAGACCACGCCGGAACAGCAGTAGCCGAACAGCGGGGCGCGCCAGTTGCGCTGGTTGTTGATCTCGTTGAAGGTCATCCAGTATTTCACTTTGTGCTTATAGCGCTCGAAGACCACTTCGGCGAAGCGCACAAAGAAATCGACCACTTTGCGGTTGGTCCAGCCACCGTACTGCTGCACCAGATGCAGCGGCATTTCGAAGTGGGAGAGAGTAATCACCGGTTCGATGTTGTACTTCAACAGCTCATCGAACATGTCGTCATAGAACTTCAGCCCCTCTTCGTTTGGCTGAGTTTCATCACCCTGCGGGAAGATACGGGTCCAGGCGATGGAGGTACGGAAGCACTTGAATCCCATCTCAGCAAACAGCTTGATGTCTTCTTTGTAGCGGCCGTGGAAATCAATGGCTTCGTGGTTCGGGTAGTACTTACCCGCTTCCACCTGGCGAGTAATCTCGCGCGGCACGCCGTGAGCGCCGCCGGTCAGCACATCGCAAATGCTTGGGCCTTTGCCCTCTTTATTCCAGCCGCCTTCAACCTGATGCGCGGCAACCGCGCCGCCCCATAAGAAGTCTTTCGGTAAGGTAATTTTTTTCATCCTGGCTCGTCTCATCAAATAGCATCTGTTGGCGAGTCTAACAAAGGGAATATAAATGTCACGATATAACAATTTCCCTCAGCTGGAATATGTTACATCGAAAAAACAGGGTGTTATTTTCAGGCGAGTTTACGCGCTAATTTACGGCCCAGAGACTCCAGAATATAAATAACCGGAATTTGGGTGGTAATATCATAAACGCCGCCGATGCGCGTTTGCGGGACGTGCCAGGAGAGGTTGAAGTCCGCCAGTTTCGCCAGTCGGGAGTGCTCATGGCTGGTGACCGACATCACCTTGCAGTTGTGCAGGCTGAACTGGCTGGCGAAGCGGAGAATCTCTTCGGTCTCGCCGGAAACGGAAAGAACGATCGCCAGCGCGTTACGCGCCATGTCGTTGGTGACCGGGAAATAAGGGTCGTCGATATGGTTGCTGAATTTCCCAACGTTGGAGAAAAACCGTGCGCCATATTTTGCCAGCGCCCCGGAGGTACCGGCGCCGACAAATATAATACGTTCTGATGCGAGAATAATATCGACGGCGCGCTCGAGTAAATTATCAAATTCGTCATTGTTGACGCTTTTAAAGAAACTCATAATTTCACTGGCGCCGATATTTGCCTGTTGAGGCTGGTTCTGCTCGAGATATAATTTAAAGCGGAGGCGAAACTCCGAGTAGCCTTCGCACTGCAGTTTGCGACAAAAGCGCAGGACGGTGGTCGTGGAGACCCCGGCGGCTTCTGCCAGCTCGCGGATGGTCATATACATCACTTTGTCACGATTCTTAATGACGTAGTGGTAGACCATCATCTCAAGATTATTGAGACTGGCGATCGCGGCGTGGGAGAACATACTCACAGTAATAACTCACAATTCATAATGACCAGGATGGAATTATATCATGCAGCCGAATGACATAACCTTTTTTCAGCGCTTTCAGGACGACATCCTCGCCGGGCGCAAAACCATCACCATTCGTAATGCCGCCGAGTCGCATTTTAAAACCGGCGACGTGCTGCGCGTTGGCCGCTATGAAGATGACGGCTATTTTTGCACGATAAGCGTGGTGGCGACGTCCACGGTGACGCTCGATACGCTCACGGAACGCCACGCCGAACAGGAGAATATGACCCTGGCGCAGCTGCGGCAGGTGATTGCGGAGATCTATCCTGGCGAAGACCAGTTTTATGTTATTGAATTCAAAAGGCTTTGATGAAATAGCGAACGACTGTTAGTTGAAATTTTAATGTAACATTATGATTTTATAGTGTTTACAAATATTCATCTTTTTATTTTAGCTAACAGGTGTTCACTGGAATCATTCTCAGTTACCCTAGGTGAGCATTGAAAGCGTTCTTGTTTTCGGAGTCAAATATGGTTCGCAAACCATTAATCACACAGGGTTATTCTTTGGCAGAGGAAGTGGCCAACAGTATCAGTCACGGTATCGGACTGGTATTTGGCATCGTCGGCCTCGTCCTCCTGTTGGTGCAGGCGGTAGACAGCAACGCCAGCGCAACGGCGATTACCAGCTATAGTCTGTACGGCGGCAGCATGATTATGCTGTTCCTCGCCTCTACCCTCTATCATGCTATTCCCCATCAGCGAGCTAAGCTGTGGCTGAAAAAATTCGATCACTGCGCCATCTATCTGCTGATTGCGGGAACCTATACGCCTTTTCTGCTGGTCGGGCTCAACTCACCGCTCGCGCGCGGCCTGATGGTGGTTATCTGGAGCCTGGCGCTGCTGGGGATCTTGTTTAAGCTCACCATTGCGCACCGCTTTAAGGTCCTCTCTCTGGTGACCTATCTGACGATGGGCTGGCTGTCGCTGATTGTGGTATATCAGCTGGCGATCAAACTGGCGGCAGGGGGAGTAACGCTGCTGGCGGTCGGTGGCGTGGTGTATTCGCTGGGGGTTATCTTCTACGTCTGCAAGCGCATTCCTTATAACCATGCGATCTGGCACGGTTTTGTGCTGGGCGGCAGCGTATGTCACTTCCTGGCCATTTATTTGTACGTCGGCCAGGTGTAAATAAGATGCCGCATCAGCGGGAAATCCCCCGGCGGTGCGGCGCATGCCGGAGCTACAGCGCCGCACGGTCCGGGATGTTGTCGCCCGGAGAGCCTGGCAGCGCTAAGGCTTAACTCTCTTCCAGCGAATAGGGCAGCGGAACGATGCTTAAGGTGCCGGCATCATCGCGTACGCGGAATACGCTGTCTGGTTCCATATCGTTATTCATCACCACCTGCACCAGCAACTGCCCATCATCCAGCAGCACGGCGGCCAGCACGGTGCCGGTCCGGCGCCAGTTTTCACCCATCTTCAGCTCAAGATCTTCTCCGGCTTCCGGGACGCGGCTCGCTTTCCCGGCCAGATACCACAGCGCGCGTTTGTTCGCGCCGCGGAATTTCGCCCGGGCGACCATTTCCTGACCGGTATAGCAGCCTTTCTTAAAGCTGATACCGCCCAATGCCTGCAGGTTTGTTGCCTGCGGGATGAACTGCGCGCTGTTGGCGCTGTCTATGACCGGCAGACCGGCTTCGATGTTGAGCGCCAGCCACTGCTGGCTGTTGTTCAACTGCGCGTCGCTGCGCAACGCGTCGGCCACGCGGGTGGCGGTTGCTACATCGGTCACCAGCAGAAAGCGCTCCGCCGGATGTTCAAACCACAGCAGGCTGGTCACGCCGTCGGTGACGAGCGGTTTGTCGCTGCCCGGAAGTTCGCTGAACAGCGGCGCCAGCGCGGCGCGGGCCTGGAAACCGGCAACGCCCAGCAGGACGTGTTCATCATCGGCGGCAATGGTCACTTTAGAGAACACCGCATATTTCTTCAGTTCAGCGAGCTGGGTATCGCGCAGGCTGCGGCGTTCAATCCAGGTAAAACCACCGTCGCGGCGGAAAACCCGCAGGTTGCTCCACATCTTGCCCTTGGCATCGCAGTGCGCGGCAAGCAGATGCCGATCGTCGGTTAATGCGCTGACATCGGCGGTAATCTGCCCCTGCAGATACTTCTCGCCATCCTGACCGGTAATCGTTGCCAGCGCCCAGTCATCCAGCGTCATCAGCGTTAACGGCAGACGAGAGGAAGAAGAAGGCTGACGCGGAGGAAAAGGTGTAAAAGCCATAGTCATGTCCTGAATAGCTTAACGCAGAGTGAATAGCTAATGGTAAAAGAGCTATGGTGCAATGCAAGCGCTTTTGGCAGGCCATTTGTGCCCTGAAAGCACAAACGGGGAAACAAAGGAGAAAGATAAAGCCATATTTTAAATATGGTTTTTGTGGAATGGCGTTCTCTGTTCTCGATATTGCTGTAAAGTAAGTGCAAAAAACGGGTTAAACTAACCTATCAACGACGTCTTTTCAGGCAGCCCTTCGGCGACCTGAAGGGCGCGTAAGACTCTCTTTATGCTGGAAGGACAACATGGACATTACGAATAAAGCCCGCATCCACTGGGCATGCCGCAGGGGTATGCGTGAACTTGATATCTCCATCATGCCGTTTTTCGAGTATGAATACGATACGCTCAGCGATGAAGACAAACAGCTGTTTATCCGTCTGTTAGAAAACGACGATCCGGACCTGTTTAACTGGCTGATGAATCATGGCGAACCGGCTGATGCACAACTGCAACGGATGGTAAAATTAATCCAGACTCGGAATCGGGAACGTGGTCCTGTGGCAATCTGATTTACGCATTTCCTGGCGCTCGCAGTGGTTCTCGCTGCTGCTGCACGGCATTGTGGCGGCTATTGTCCTGCTGATGCCCTGGCCGCTGAGCTACACACCGCTATGGCTATTGCTGCTGTCGCTGGTGGTGTTCGACAGCGTGCGCAGCCAGCGGCGGATCCACGCCTGCCGGGGGGAAATAAAGCTGATGACCGATTCGCGTTTGCGTTGGCAAAAAGCGGAATGGGAGATTGTCGGCACGCCGTGGGTGATTAATAGCGGGATGTTGCTGCGCCTGCAGGATATGCAAACGCGTCGCCGCCAGCATCTGTGGGTCGCTGCAGACAGTATGGACGCCAAAGAGTGGCGAGATCTGCGCCGGTTGGTTTTACAAAAACCGGCACAGGATTAAGCAAATCAGGCGAACTGTTCAGCCATTTCGCCGAGGATTTGCTCGCACCAGTTCTGGATGCGATCGTCGCTCAGGTCATACTGGTTCGTCTCATCGAGTGCCAGGCCAACAAACAGCTGGCCATCGGCGATAATCGGTTTCTGGCTGGTGAATTCGTAACCTTCCGTCGGCCAGTAACCGATAAACTTAACGCCTTTGGCGCTCAGTTTGTCGTGCAGCATGCCCAGCGCATCAAGGAACCATTCGCCATAACCCAGCTGGTCACCCATGCCATACAGCGCCACAATTTTATCCTGCAGATCCAGTGTATCCAGCTGTTGCCAGACGGCTTCCCAGTCTTCCTGAATTTCGCCGAAATCCCACGTCGGGATACCGAGAATCAACACGTCATACTGAGTCATCAGGGAAGGGGAATCATCTTTCAGATTATGCAGCGTCACTAATTCCGGGCCGATGATATCGCGGATCTTCTCCGCTGCCATCTCGGTGTAGCAGGTACTGGAGCCGTAAAAAAGACCTATGTTCATGGCGTAAACATCTCAATTCATGCGGTGATTTTGCGGCTAGTTTATCAGAAAGCCGCCGTCAGCCGCATACTTAAGCTGTGCGGCCAGCCAGTCGGGGAAAAACAGCACAGCCGTTTTTGCCCAGCCGGGCCACTTATTTGGGTATACTGAAGCCGTTTTAACGAGCAAAGAGGGCGATGTGAAAGAGGATCTCGCACGAATCGAACAGTTTCTTGATGCCTTGTGGCTGGAGCGCAATCTGGCGGAAAATACGCTGAGCGCCTACCGTCGGGATCTGACGATGGTAGTGGAATGGCTGCATCATCGCGAGTCGTCTCTGGTTAGCGTGAGCGGCGAGGATCTTCAGGCGCTGCTGGCTGAGAGACAAACGGGCGGCTATAAAGCCACCAGCACCGCGCGGCTGTTGAGCGCCGTGCGCCGTTTCTTCCAGCACCTCTATCGGGAGAAAATTCGTCCGGATGACCCCAGCGCGCTGCTGGCGTCGCCGAAGCTACCGCAGCGGCTGCCGAAAGATCTCAGTGAAGCTCAGGTCGAGCGTCTGCTGCAGGCGCCGCTGGTCGAGCAGCCTCTGGAACTCCGCGATAAAGCGATGCTTGAGGTGCTGTACGCGACCGGCCTGCGCGTGTCGGAACTGGTGGGCCTGACGATGAGCGACATCAGCCTGCGCCAGGGCGTCCTGCGGGTGGTGGGCAAAGGCAATAAAGAACGGCTGGTCCCGCTTGGCGAAGAGGCGGTGCTGTGGGTTGAGAACTACCTGGAGTACGGGCGCCCCTGGCTGCTGAACGGCGTGGCATCTGATGTGCTTTTTCCAAGTCAGCGCGCGCAGCAAATGACGCGCCAGACCTTCTGGCATCGGATTAAGCACTATGCCGTGCTGGCCGGGATAGATAGCGCGAAGCTCTCCCCGCACGTTTTACGCCATGCGTTTGCCACGCATTTACTTAACCATGGCGCAGACTTACGCGTGGTACAGATGCTGTTGGGACACAGCGATCTCTCAACGACGCAGATCTACACCCATGTCGCGACCGAGCGTCTGAGACAACTTCATCAACAGCACCACCCGCGGGCGTGAGTGCTGAATAAAAGGACTGAGTATGAAAAAAGGTTTATTGATGTTTACTCTGCTGGCGGCGACGCTGTCCGGTGCGGCCCATGCGGATAACGCGGCTATCAAACAGTCGCTGGCTAAACTGGGCGTACAGAGTACGGATATTCAGCCATCGCCGGTTGCCGGAATGAGCACCGTACTGACCGACAGCGGCGTGCTGTATGTGACCGATGACGGTAAACACGTCATCCAGGGGCCGATGTATGATGTCGGCGGCGCACAGCCGGTAAACGTCACCAACGCGCTGCTGGTGGGCAAGCTGAACGCGCTGGAAAAAGAGATGATTATCTATAAAGCGCCGCAGGAAAAACACGTTATCACCGTTTTCACCGACATCACCTGCGGTTACTGCCACAAGCTGCACGAAGAGATGAGCGACTATAACGCGCTGGGCATCACCGTGCGTTATCTGGCCTTCCCGCGTCAGGGGCTGCAAAGCCAGACCGAGCAGGATATGAAAGCCATCTGGTGCGCCAAAGATCGTAACAAAGCGCTGGATGATGCCATGGCCGGCAAAGGCGTACCGACGGCGAGTTGCAACCTCGATATCAGCAAACACTACACCCTTGGCGTGCAGTTCGGCGTCAATGGCACGCCGGCGATGGTGCTGAGCAACGGCTATGTGCTTCCGGGCTATCAGGGGCCGAAAGAGCTGAAAGCCTTCCTTGATGAGCATCAAAAACAGACAAGCGGTAAATAATTCGCGTGAAACCACAGATACAACTACGCCGCCGTGAGGTGGTTGAAGGGGCTGAGCTCCCCGCCGACCTGCCGCCGCTGCTGCAGCGGCTATACGCCAGCCGCGGCGTCCTGCATGCCCAGGAGCTGGAGCGCAGCGTCAAAGGCATGCTGCCGTGGACGCAGCTGAATGGCATCGAAAAAGCCGTTGAGATGCTCTACGGCGCATTCCGGCAAGAGCGGCATATCGTCGTGGTCGGGGATTTTGACGCCGATGGCGCCACCAGTACCGCGCTGAGCGTGCTGGCGCTGCGTGCGCTGGGCTACAGCAATGTCTCCTATCTGGTGCCAAATCGTTTTGAAGATGGCTACGGGTTAAGCCCGGAAGTGGTCGATCAGGCCCACGCCCGCGGCGCGCAGATGATCATGACCGTGGATAACGGCATCTCTTCCCATGCCGGCGTCGATCGTGCCCACGCATTGGGGATCCCGGTGGTCGTGACCGATCACCATCTGCCGGGTGAGACGCTGCCGGCGGCGGAAGCGATTGTGAACCCCAATCTGCGCGACTGCGATTTCCCCTCGAAATCGCTGGCCGGCGTCGGGGTGGCGTTTTATTTGATGCTGGCGCTGCGCACGTTCCTGCGCGATAAAAACTGGTTTGCAGAACGGGGCATCACGCCGCCGAATCTTGCTGAGCTGCTGGATCTGGTCGCGCTCGGGACGGTGGCTGACGTCGTGCCGCTGGATGCCAATAACCGCATTCTCACCTGGCAAGGGCTGAGCCGTATCCGTGCCGGTAAGTGCCGTCCGGGTATCAAAGCGCTGCTGGAGATTGCCAACCGCGATCCGCAAAAGCTGGCGGCCAGCGACCTCGGATTTGCCCTCGGACCGCGGCTGAATGCGGCAGGCCGGCTGGATGATATGTCGGTCGGCGTGGCGCTGCTGTTGTGCGATAACGTCGGCGAAGCGCGGATGCTGGCCAATGAACTGGATGCGCTGAACCAGACGCGCAAAGAGATTGAGCAAGGGATGCAGGCGGAAGCGCTCACGCTGTGCCAGCAGCTTGAACGCAGCGGCGACACGCTGCCCGGAGGGCTGGCGATGTATCATCCGCAGTGGCACCAGGGGGTGGTCGGGATTCTGGCGTCGCGGATTAAAGAGCGTTTCCACCGCCCGGTTATCGCCTTCGCCCCAACCGGCGACGGACTGTTAAAAGGTTCCGGCCGCTCCATCCAGGGTTTGCACATGCGCGATGCGCTCGAGCGCCTTGATACGCTGCATCCGGGGCTCATTCTCAAGTTCGGCGGCCATGCGATGGCGGCGGGACTGTCGCTGGAAGAGGCGCGCTTTGAGGAGTTTCAGCAGCGTTTCGGCGAACTGGTCACCGAGTGGCTGGATCCGGCGCTGTTGCAGGGGGAAGTGGTCTCTGACGGCCCGCTGGAAGCTGCTGAGATGAGCATGGAAGTTGCCCATCTGCTCCGTGAGGCGGGGCCCTGGGGACAGATGTTCCCGGAGCCGCTGTTTGACGGTCGTTTCCGCCTGTTACAGCAGCGCCTGGTGGGCGAGCGGCATCTTAAAGTGATGGTTGAACCGGTTGGCGGCGGCCCGCTGCTGGACGGGATTGCCTTCAACGTTGATACTTCGATTTGGCCGGATAACGGCGTGCGCGAGGTGACGTTGGCCTATAAGCTCGATATTAATGAGTTCCGTGGCAACCGCAGCCTGCAGCTTATCATCGACCATCTCTGGCCGGTGTGACGAAAAAGCCGTCAACAAACAGGCTCACGGAAAGCCGAAGTATATATAAAAGAGAGCGGGGATCCGGTACAATTCCGCTCTTATCACCGCATTTTGTCGAATCCATTAAAAGAAAATCGATCATGTTTGAAATAAATCCGGTAAAAAACCGCATTCAGGACCTCACGGAGCGCTCTGACGTTCTTAGGGGGTATCTTTGACTACGATGCTAAGAAAGAGCGTCTGGAAGAAGTAAACGCCGAGCTGGAACAGCCGGACGTGTGGAACGAACCTGAGCGCGCACAGGCGCTGGGTAAAGAGCGTTCTTCACTGGAAGCCATCGTTGAGACGTTGGATCAAATGTCCCAGGGGCTGGAAGATGTTTCCGGACTGCTGGAGCTGGCTGTCGAAGCCGAAGACGAAGAGACCTTCAACGAAGCCGTTGCCGAACTTGACGTGCTGGAAGAGAAGCTGGCGCAGCTTGAGTTCCGCCGCATGTTCTCCGGCGAGTATGACAGCGCCGATTGCTATCTCGATATTCAGGCCGGTTCCGGCGGTACGGAAGCGCAGGACTGGGCCAGCATGCTGACGCGTATGTATCTGCGCTGGGCCGAAGCGCGCGGCTTCAAGACCGAGATTATTGAAGAGTCTGAAGGTGAAGTGGCGGGCATTAAGTCCGTGACCATCAAGATTATCGGCGATTACGCCTACGGCTGGCTGCGTACCGAAACCGGCGTCCACCGCCTGGTGCGTAAGAGCCCGTTCGATTCCGGCGGCCGCCGCCACACCTCCTTCAGCTCCGCGTTTGTCTATCCGGAAGTGGATGACGATATTGATATCGAAATCAATCCGGCGGACCTGCGTATTGACGTTTACCGCGCCTCCGGTGCGGGTGGTCAGCACGTTAACCGTACGGAATCCGCGGTACGTATCACCCACATTCCGACCGGCTTAGTGACGCAGTGCCAGAACGACCGTTCACAGCACAAGAACAAAGACCAGGCCATGAAGCAGATGAAAGCCAAGCTTTATGAGCTGGAAATGCAGAAGAAAAATGCCGAGAAGCAGGCGATGGAAGATACCAAATCCGACATCGGCTGGGGCAGCCAGATCCGTTCTTACGTGCTGGATGACTCCCGCATTAAAGATCTGCGCACCGGGGTGGAAACCCGCAATACTCAGGCCGTGCTTGACGGCAGCCTGGATCAATTTATCGAAGCAAGTTTGAAAGCAGGGTTATGAGGAACCAACATGTCTGAACAACAAGCACAGGGCGCTGACGCGGCAATTGACCTTAATAATGAACTGAAAGCCCGTCGTGAAAAGCTGGCTCAGCTTCGTGAGCAGGGTATCCCGTTCCCGAACGATTTCCGTCGTGACCATACCTCTGACCAACTGCACGCTGACTTCGATGCGAAAGAAAACGAAGAGCTGGAAGCACTGAACGTTGAAGTCTCCGTTGCTGGTCGTATGATGACCCGCCGTATTATGGGTAAAGCCTCTTTCGTCACTCTGCAGGATGTCGGCGGTCGCATTCAGCTGTACGTCGCGCGTGACGATCTGCCGGAAGGCGTCTACAACGAGCAGTTCAAAAAATGGGACCTCGGCGATATCATCGCGGCGCGCGGTAAGCTGTTCAAAACCAAAACCGGCGAGCTGTCTATCCACTGCACCGAACTGCGTCTGCTGACCAAAGCCCTGCGCCCGCTGCCGGACAAATTCCACGGCCTCCAGGATCAGGAAGCGCGCTACCGTCAGCGCTACCTGGATCTGATCTCCAACGACGAATCCCGCAAGACCTTTAAGGTTCGCTCCCAGATTCTGGCCGGTATCCGCCAGTTCATGGTGGGCCGCGGCTTTATGGAAGTCGAAACCCCGATGATGCAGGTGATCCCTGGCGGCGCGTCTGCTCGTCCGTTCATCACCCATCACAACGCGCTGGATATGGACATGTACCTGCGTATCGCGCCGGAACTGTATCTGAAGCGTCTGGTTGTGGGCGGCTTCGAACGCGTGTTCGAAATCAACCGTAACTTCCGTAACGAAGGCATCTCCGTACGTCATAACCCAGAGTTCACCATGATGGAACTCTACATGGCGTACGCGGACTATAAAGATCTGATCGAGCTGACCGAATCCCTGTTCCGTACCCTGGCGCAGGATATTCTGGGCAACACCGCGGTTCCTTATGGCGATCAGACCTTCGACTTCGGTAAGCCGTTTGAAAAACTGACCATGCGTGAAGCTATCAAGAAATACCGTCCGGAAACCGAGATGGCGGATCTGGATAACTTCGATTCCGCAAAAGCGATTGCAGAGTCTATCGGCATTCACGTCGAGAAGAGCTGGGGTCTGGGCCGTATCGTGACCGAGATCTTTGAAGAAGTGGCGGAAGCGCACCTGATTCAGCCGACCTTTATCACCGAATACCCGGCGGAAGTCTCTCCGCTGGCGCGCCGTAATGACCAGAACCCGGAAATTACCGACCGCTTTGAGTTCTTTATCGGCGGCCGTGAAATCGGTAACGGCTTCAGCGAGCTGAACGATGCGGAAGATCAGGCGCAGCGCTTCCAGGACCAGGTGAATGCGAAAGCTGCTGGTGACGATGAAGCCATGTTCTACGATGAAGACTACGTGACCGCGCTGGAACACGGTCTGCCGCCGACTGCGGGTCTGGGTATCGGTATTGACCGGATGGTGATGCTGTTTACCAACAGCCACACCATCCGCGACGTGATCCTGTTCCCGGCCATGCGACCGGTTAAATAAGACCGACCGTTAAAAACGCAACCCCGGCTACAGGCCGGGGTTTTTTGTTGGTACCTCCGCACCCGCTGCGCGCGAGGATGCGGACAGGCGGCGGAGAACCGCTATCCGGCAATACGGCTAATAGCGCAGCTGCGCGACATAGTTTCTCAACGCGAGCCGGGCATTATCATCAGCCGCTTCGAGCACCATCCACGGACTGTAGGCCCACGGTGTGAGCGCCAACGCCTGCAGTAAATCCTCCAGCTCACACCACTGATAGTCCATGACCTCGTCGCTATTAGCCTGTACCGGGCTGATAATGCGTGCGGCGTAAACCGGGCAGACTTCGTTTTCGACAATCCCGTTGGGGGCCACCGCCCGGTAACGAAACGCCGGATGAACGGATGCGATGTTGGCAATGTTAACGCCCAGTTCAAAACGGCTACGCCGCGTCACGGCCTGTTCAAAGGTCTCTCCGCTCTGGGGATGTCCGCAGACGGAGTTAGTCCAGACGCCGGGCCAGGCTTTTTTGCCCAGTGAACGACGCGTCACCAGTAGCTGGCCGTGGTCGTTAAATAACCAGCAGGAAAAGGCGAGGTGTAAAGGGGTATTGAGGGTATGGGCGGCATATTTTTCCAGCCTGCCAACAGGCTTATCTTGCTCATCGAGCAAAATGACATGTTCCCCGGTCATGACAACTCCTGATAATAAAAATGACCCGGCATATACTCGCCTGGTCACGCACTCGCCACTAGGGTAGCCGATAACCGCGTGAAAGGCATTACCAAAACGCGCTTCTGGCGCTGCTGATGGAGGAACCCGAGTCCGACAACGCCCGCGTATCGATTGGGGATCTGCCCGCGGGCTGGTATGATAGTCGTCCGTTGTGACGAGATGAGAGCTGTGCTGAGTGCAGGACGCCTGATGAGAAAACGCTTTTTTATCATGATGATGTTGGTCAGCAGCCTGGTGATTGCAGGATGTTCCAGTTCATCTGATTCCGGTTCCGTCTACACCGTTAAACGCGGCGATACGCTGTACCGTATTTCCCGGACGACCGGTACCAGCATTAAAGATCTGGCCCGACTGAATAATATCTCCCCACCGTATACCATTGAGGTTGGACAGCGTCTGAAGCTGAATCCGGCCTCGGGCTCCACCAGGAGCGGTGCATCCGGGAAGAGCAGCGCCGGTAAGCGCACCGCGGCCAGCAAGCCGCCGGCCACGCTGCCGCCGGTCTCCTGGCCACCGGTGGGGCAACGCTGCTGGCGCTGGCCGACCAGCGGTAAAGTTATCCTGCCTTATTCATCAAATGATGGTGGTAATAAGGGGATTGATATTGCCGGCACGCGCGGCCAGCCGGTTTATGCGGCCGGGGCGGGTAAAGTGGTGTACGTCGGTAATCAGCTCCGCGGTTACGGTAATCTGATCATGATTAAACACGGCGAGGATTACATCAGCGCCTATGCCCATAATGACAAAATGATGGTCAATAACGGTCAGAACGTGAAGATTGGTCAGCAGATAGCCACGATGGGCAGTAGCGACGCCGATTCCGTGCGCCTGCATTTCCAGATTCGCTACCGGGCGACGGCCATCGATCCACTGCGCTATTTACCGCCGCAGGGCAGTAAGCCAAAGTGCTAAGAGGTTATTTTATCAGCAGTTAGCGTGATTCAGTCTTGTAAGACGGTGCGTAAGGTCTATAATGGCCCTCGCACCTTAAAGCGGGCGTAGTTCAATGGTAGAACGAGAGCTTCCCAAGCTCTATACGAGGGTTCGATTCCCTTCGCCCGCTCCAATTCTCCTGAATAATCAATAAGTTAGATTATTCAGTCAGTTACGTTGCCCTGCTTTACAGGTACAACTTAAACTACCCATTGTACTACGCCCGCACCTGTCGCGTGATTGGTCTGTGGTACAGGGGAGCATATCATCACGCTGGCAGTAGTTCCAAGTTCATACTGCGACAGTCCAACATGAACATAAAGCCGTCTACCCGGCATAATTCCCCAAGCTTTCAGTGAAGCGCATTTTTGCCGATGCTCCTACATGCCACACGTCGAGATGACGTTGCAGGGAATAAACAGGTTTATGGTGGTTATGGTACTTGCACACCACATGCAAGCTCTGCCAGCGGTTCGGCCTCGCTCCTTCGGGTACATGGTCATCCTGATAAATTTCACTGTCTGACATAACCCCTGATGAAGTCGCCTAACGGCTCCGCACGTTGTCTTACCACCAACGGGCAATAAGGCTTGTATTGTCCAAAATCTGCGCTACGCTATCTTTGATTACACACAGCAATGGACATAAAAACATGCAAAAAGAACACTTTAAAGCAAATACTCAATATAACGACTACAAAGGCACTGTTGCAGCGGACAGGGCTGATCAAGACAGCTTCAGTGACTTCCTGAGAGCTAAAGGGATTCTGAAAGAAGGTGAGATAGTTAAAGGCATTTCTTTCTTCAGAACTGGGAATCTCTTTGATGTAGAGGCATATATAATGGAACAAACTGGCGAGTTAAGAAGAGAAAATGTCCAAATAACTTTGGAAGACTTTTTCAATACATTCAAGCGCTTTTCAATCAAACTCTCTCGTAATGGAGAGTTTGATGATCAAGAAATTGAGTTCAAAGAGTAAGGAATCATCATGAGCATTTACTTTAATGAGCACGGTAGCGCGATTGGATACCAGGTAGAAGGACGCTGGACAATCAAGGGCGATTATTTGCAAATCGAACATGGCCCCAACATCCCAGGTGGCTTGTACAAAATTAACGATAATAAGGTGAAATTCCCACTCGACTACAAAGAGGTTGAGGGAGTGATCGATACTGAGAAACTTACTTTTACTGTGTGTGGTACCGTATATAAAATGATTAAACCATCTGAACCGTTTGCCATACCTGTACGTTTTCCTACCTAAACGTCTTCACACTCGGGCAGCGGTACCCTTTTGGGTCTTCTGCGTATGCGAAATGTCTTTATACCGCTAGTAAGGTCTTTCTCCTCTTTGGCGTTCCACATTTTATTGCAATTGGTCTTTTGCGGGAGGTATACCTCCCGCGATAAAAGAGTTAAGGTAAGTATCTGAGAATTTCGGCAGTCCAGTTTCTACGGTGAATTACTCTGGCATGATGCAAATTTCCATCTAAAATCTCAGCTTTAGTTAATTGCGATAAATGTTGCCAATCATTGTCAAAAATGTAGGTTGCATTGTTACACTGTGAACTTTCTAATACATAGGTATTGTGGTTGGGGAATCCAAAAATCACGTAACCTTGAAAGCCAGCCTTTCCTACAGCGACAAAATCAGGTTGTTTGCTGTTAATGAGTTGAAGTCTACCCTCGACTACAGCAGAATTTCCTTTTCCTCGAGGTTTGATTGCTGACATTATCTGAGGGCCTATTGTACTCCAAGGATATTGCCCTTGAGGAAGGAGGCTCCAGTTCAGTTTTATAGACTGAGTGGTGACAATAGTATTGAGTTCCTCGTCAACCACTTCGCAAAGACCAAATAACTCTAAAAACAAGTTAACGCAATGTGTTACAAGATTCTTTTTTTCATCTGTCAAAGTCAATTTAGGAGATATTACTAACTTCTCCCCGTTTAGATTCTCAACAATTTTCAATTCGACGCCAGGAGGTGGAGTGAAAACTCTCTGGTAACGCTGATACTCGATTTCCCTCGTTTCAGTGACCTCCTCAGTTTGGCCCCTGCCAACCCATTTTTTCCATGTCCAGGAAACTTGGCGGTAAGCAGTTTCTTTAGGCAAAGTTTTATCCGGTACTGATTTACCATTCGCATTGAAACGAGTTACAGCTCCAACGATGCGAGGGAGAACTTCTTCACCTAGAGATTGATTTGCAGTAAACCCAATCGATTCTCCCTTCTGCTGGCCAGGTAATGCATGTGCGATAAAAACATCCCTACCATCAAATGCGGTAATGTAGTTATCGATATTTCTAATACGTTTTTTCTGAATAAGCATGGTAATTCCTTTTGCGTAAAAACTTATGGTTTACACAACCAACCAAGCCAGGCACAATCAAGTCGTCAAAAATGATGATGAGGCTAACAATCGTTATGAGTCTGCAAACTCATGGCGGTCATGCTTCAGAGACCGGGTTTGTGAAAATGGACCCGGTTTTTTATGTCTAAAATTCAGACGCGGGCACTACATGTAGTGGCATGATTATGTCTACCTACTACATAAGCAATATTTTATTAAGGAATCTTTTGAGTACAAGGGTTGATTTTGACGTTAAATTGAGGTTTCAGAAGGTTAATAATCATCCAACCCGCGCCGCATCAGGCCTGGAGAAGAAGTCAATAAAACAGAAAAAAAATGAAAATTTGATCGAGTGCTGATTTCTTCATCGGTAGAACTAATTAAGCGGGTGATGCCGCGCAATCACCATAAGCGCAGGGGCTGACCTCAGTCCTGTTTGGTAGAGGTATGCAACATATAGTTAACAATTGGCTCGCATTATCTGTGAGGAACCTAGATCACCATCTGATAGGTCTGATTCACTTCGTCTTGCGTGATATCAAGGTAGGTCATAGTAATTGCCGGGCTGCTATGGTTTAGCATCCGGGAGATGACCTCGATGGGCGTTCCAGCCTTCAGCAGAGCGCGACTGCGGGTTTTTCTGGCTGAGTGGGTAGCAACACTAATCCCCGGCTCTACAATCCCCTGTGATGCCTCTTTTATGGCCTGTGCTACAAATACACGTGAAACTGGTTTAGGCTCCTGACCCTTAACACGGTTAGATTTTGACTGGAAGACGAATATATCTTCTGGATTCTGTTTCCGGCGACGCTTGAGCACTTTAATCGCCTCTGTGTTGAGGACTAACTCACGCTGTTTCCCTGTTTTCCCCTCTTTGAGCCTGAGAAACTTCCCCTGTACATCACCATATTTAACGGATAACAGATCACTGATACGTAACGCCAGTTGTAGGTTCAATTTCCATGCATCCGCCGCGACTTCGCTACGCTGACGCAATACACCCTCGATTTGTTTAGCCTGTTCTGGCGATACTGCCGATGTCTTAGCCATGATTACCACCCTCTAATCTAGATTACATAATGAAGATTATGATTGATCACTTTTAGATCATTTTCAAGTGGTTAGTTTAAAAGTTAGATTGCTTTTACTTTGGTTTTATTCTCCCCCCACTTTTAGCCCTGCCCACCTAGAAACGGGGGACGGGGTTACCCTCTAACTGGCTAAAAATATCAAAGGGATTTATAGGGCATTCAACCCCTATTCAAGGGGTATTTAACCCCTATTTAAATTGGTTGTTTTTTGCTCTATTTCCGATCCACTGAGCAAGTTAATCTGACGATTGATTACCACGCTAATAATATCAAAATATCATAATGCCGCAAGATAACTAATTGCATAAGAACTGCATACACTATGCATATAACAGGTCAACCGCCTGTTTGATAACTGTTGCAACATGTAGGTAGTTGATTTTAAAGTGTTTTATTCATATAAACTTAGATTACTGTTTGCTAAATTGTAATCTAACCACTCTGATCACCACGTAATATTGCCCTCATTCCACGCAACATCACCGACATCGCGTCATGATATTTCCCACCAAAGTTGCCATCAAATAATAATCATTATCACCTAAAGTGCTGATCATTTATACAGTAAAAAATTTATTCAAAAAATGAAGATTTTTATAATTGTTACATTATAACAAAAGAGCAAAGAGAAAGGTTTTCTTAGCAATCTTGACCGTTAACTAAAGCAAGCGTTATTTGGTTTACGGTAATGTGCATGTCAATAGTTGTTTTGCTCCACCTGTACTTATGATCACATATCAAAGAAGATTCATTTTACTTTTCATAGTTAAAAGTTAACTTTGAATTTAACTCTTTAATGAAGACCATAGGGAATCATTCCCTATGGAACTGTAGATTCAGATTTTCCGGCTTTAGTTGACTTTATGATTCTCTTTAGAGAAGCATAATTCACCATGCTATAAAATGTATAATGGATAGATCACCATAGCATAATAGGTAATGCATAGTTTACCATAGTTAATAATCATATAATGCATTAAAGATAATACGCGATGCTGAAGCGATAGCGAACAGGTAAGCGTATAGTTATTAATCATAATAGTTAATAAGTTTAAGTATATTAACTTTATGTTATTTATAAACTATTAACTATGATCATCATACGCGACCCACTGTCGCGGGAACATTCAGGCTATAGCAACGGATAAAACCATTAACATAGCCTGATGATATGCACATAGCGTCATAGCTAATGATTGAACGATACGACCATTCAATCTATTAACTATTCCTGATATAACCACAATAACACTATTATTGTGATAACTGATTCTATGTTGCTAACTCATTTCATTCGTGATCAACTAACAATCAGTCATACTCTCTATCCCTCCTAATTTAAAATGTCACTTTTTCTCTTAAGTATCTTTAGACTAAATATGACATTTTTAACGATACTGTGATCTACCGGAGGGGAGAGTATAACGTCAACTAAAGCCGCCCAGGCTCCCCAGCCCACAACCTTAAACCCAACTTCAGATTTATAACAGGTCAAAGGGTTGACAGCCAGCATCATAATTTGATATAGTGCGTTCTGGGTTACTTTAATAAATTAATTATTGACTAACGTTAGAATATCGTATACAATAATTACATAGGCACAGAAAAAGCCTCAACTCACCGCACTTTGAGCCGTCAGGCTGCAAGGTGTTTTTATTTTTGTAGTAAAAGGAGGTTTATTGAAGTTCTTTAGTATCGAGCAAATTTTAACATCACTCCAAGAGGGTACATCTACCCGATATCAAATCTACCAAAACTTCATGATGGCCAAACAGCGTGGCTATACTGCACGCGCCGATTTGTTCAGAGAGGCTTTGAGGATTTATGACCGTCAACAAGAGGAAGCAAAAAAGTGAATATAAATTTCAAATCTGAAGTGTTTAGCAAGCTCTACCAGATGGCAGAAAAACAGGATACGAGCATCCCTGTATTGGTAAACAAACTAATTGAAAAAATCCTTAGCGAAGAGGAAAAAAATGAACAAAACGGAACAATCCCTAACAGTAAAAATCGTTAACGCCATCTGTGGCAGTGGAAAAAGCTACAAACTCAAACAATATATAAAGAACAATCCTGATAAAAAGGCGCTGATCGCCGTCCCAACTCACGATTTAGCCTCTCAAACACAATCAGACCTCCAGAAACTCGGCATCCCTGCATATCATAATCAGGTAGATAAGGGCGAGAGCGCAACACGATCATTAATAAACGCGCTGGATAATGATTTTGGGCGAAACGTTGTTATTGTGACTCAAGAATGCCTACTACATTTTTGTTTATATGCATACCGTGATGAAAGGACGCAGAAGAAATTACGTCTATTTGACATCTATATAGATGAAATCCCCACAGCCTGGTACGGGGCTGAGATTGACTATAAAGATGAGGAATATCGTGATTCCAATTTCCCATTTCTCGGATGGTTAGAGGAACGGGACGGTCTACGTTTTGTTCGTGATGAGGACAGAGAAAAATTCCTCGCCTATTACGATTCAGAACACGCCAACAGTAAACTGTTAAAACAGGCTCTATTTTCTCTGCTAACAGGTCAGGGAATGCTCCTGGAAGAGGATAGATATTTTTTCTCATTTACTGCTAACCCAATCCTGTATAGCGCCCTGTGGGCTAAATCATTCACCGTGTTAGGCGCTAACGTTGGGATTAGTGAGTTTGTATTCGCTGCTAAAACCATCCTGAATGCAGAAATCTCGCTGGCTGAGAATGAGTTACAGCCTGACCTGATGCGCCATGTTCACACTGACACAAAACGGATTGAACTGATCCCGGTGTTTAACCAGAAATGCACCAAAAAACTACTGAGTGAGTATTACAGCGATATCCTGAACGGGACACGCAGAGTACTGAGGGACAAATTTATCTATACCAGCAACAACGATGAGCAGTACAGCAACGGTTTTTATTATTCCACACGTGCTGATGACGTGTTAGAGAGTGGTGAGCGTGTTTCGATGGCCTCCTATGGTTTGAACCATTACCAGCACCTGCATAAAGCGGCGTTTCTGGGGTGTGCAAATCTTGATGGGACAACCATTGGACACTGGCGCAAATATTGTGACCTAAACGGCTGGGATTGGGCAGAACTCGAAGAGAAACGGCAAGCTGCATTGAATTATGAAAAGGTTTATCAGTTTGTTTCCCGCTGTTCTGTCCGTGTCAGAGGGAACAACAATAAACAGGTTTATATTGTTCCTGATGTTGGCTGTGCCGAATACCTAAAAAAGCACTATTTTCAGGATGCTTTGATCAAAATAGAAATGATCAGGATTAAATCTAAAGGTGATGGCACGTTGGAAATCGTTAAAAACTATCTTGAGCAGGGACTAAAACCAAAACAGATTGCACAACTAACAGGATTAGAAGCACGTTACATTAGCAACATAAAACTAAAACTAAAAAAAGCAGCATAATCATAGGAGGTTTATTGGCATTAGCAAGAAATGTGGTATTTGAGGAATCGATTTCAATCGGATTTAACAATCAAACGAAAAAAGTAAAAAATCCCAAGAAATTAAAACCTCTACAAATAATCAAACTTTACGAAGAATCTTCACCACTAACACCAGACGAACAATCAATAATCGATTCTATACCAGGTGTTAACTGGAAGCCTCGCCAACGCTATACCGGATTCAGGTTCTCTAGAGAGCCGCTCCAGTTTGAGGCGCTGGGGTTTATTTCCGAACATCATTACAACCACTGGCTGTATTTCCAACAACTGTCTAACGAAAAATACGACGTAGATTTTATTGATGTTGTGAATAACGGCATCACCGACTAAAAACAATAATAATAAAGGAAGGTAAAATGATCGATTTTGAACAACACAAAAACATTGTAGAACAGTTTGTAGAACAGCATTACACGCTGGCGCACAGCTTGATGGCTGATACCTACGCTGACCCAGCAGCATATTACTCAAACTACCAAATGTTGCTGGAGGCGATGAATAAATTGCCTGAACACCCTGAATACTTTTTGGAGTGGTTACTGGAAGCTGATGCAGCTTTGTATATTAACCTGATGGAACTGATTGTTATCACCAGAACTATTCATAACGTTTTTGAACAAGTCTCGCCTTAACTTTATCACTTAAATCATAAAGTCTCTCAGAATGCGATACAGGCGCTCTGAGAGGCATGTTTGAACACAATGGAGGATTCATTGGTATATGATGAAAACAGCATTAGAGTTTTAACAGGTGAGGAACTGGAATCCCATTCCGCAGATAGCATTTTAAGCATCCTGCTTTACGAAAATCCTGATATCTCACCTGACCATCTGGCAAAAATGGCTGAGTGCCTAGTCACATTAGGTTATAGTGTAAATGAATACAGAGAATATAAAACTGGAACTCTGGATAATATTAAATGCCAGACAATGCAAGAGTGGTTTAGAGAAAGAAATAAAATCAAAAAATATTAAAAATATCTCTAAATAGAGACTCTAAATATTGACAGGTTATGTGTTTTTAATATATAATAGATATATGAGGAACATTATTTAATATGGCTCTCTTCCTCATCTCCTGATTAAAATAAATAGTTAAAGTTTGTAGTGATTCTTTAGCTAACCCTGATGGTTCTATGGATAAGGGCGAGCGCAAATCGTCGAACCAAAATAGGCATTTTTTTGGCATTAATGTCTACTTTCCTTGGGAATCCCCATTATTGTTCCGGGACTAGTTCACCCACCACAATATATAATGGGGCAATTCTCAATGTGCATTTAAATAGTGCGCGTCGAGAATTGTTCCTCCAAAAGTTCAATTCGAGTTAATCAATTATTCTTCTTATGTTTTAAGGCCACCTAAATAGTGGCCTTTCTTTTTATTCTTTGCAAAGAAACAAAAGGATTTTATAAATGGTAACTATCACAAAGGGCGTCAAAACGTTTGACGGGAAAATCCCCGTTACTCTGTTGGTTGATGACGTCGAAACTGCTAACGAGCTAATCAAACTCGCCAAACACGCCAATGTTCCTGTAATAGAACAGGACGATGATTTAAATAAATCTACAATCAATCCAGTATTCAAACATCTGGATCGGATTGCATCTAATAAATAATAACGTAGCCGACTAAACGTCGGTGAACATTCGTTCATCTGCGGAGTTAACCCGCAGACTAATAAATAAATAGGAGACCTAACAATGTCTTTTTTTGATAAATATGGTGAAACTTTTTCAGGTCGCCGTGGATACGTGCGTGATACCGTTGTAGCTTACGTGAGCGATGGTGTTAAACAAGACGAACTGGTTAAACTGAATGCCGCTATTCCTGCTGATTTGCCTGTTGGTTCTGTCGTAGATTCAACCGGGGCAATTATCACCACTGCTGCCGATGCTGATTACGTCGTCGTCGAATTTGCTAAAGCTGGTTCTACCGCAATTGTTGTTGCGAATCCGTATCACACCATCCTAAAAAAATCAGGTCTGATTACCAATGGTGTTGACGTCAATAGCGTTGTTGAACAACTCCAGGCTCTGCATCATTCGTTTGCTGATTACGCCACTGTTGCGCTGCGCACAACCTGATTAATCAATCCCAATAACTATTATAACAAAGAGGATTTAAAAATATGCCTTTTGATACTCGCAACAATACATTCGAATATGCATCACCGTTTGAATATTCCAACGAACCTAACCTGATTATTACCAATCTTGGATTGTTCGAAGAAGAAAATCATACTAAAAACTCAATCCTTCTGGATAAAATCCTGGTTGAGTCAAATGAAACAGCACCTGAAAAAATGCCATTTTCCGCCTCGGACTGGAACTCCGCCCAGCGCTCTGATTATACCAGTATTCTTTACGATATGGTTTACACAAACAGCCTGAATACTGTTTCAAGTCGCGATATCGAACTGCTACGTGCTCCAGGTTCAGACCACGAAGAGAATATTGCAATGGTTCTGGCTGAGTATTCACAACGTCAGTATTCACAGATTTCTAACACTGTTGAACAATATCTGATTGATGCCCTCTTTGGTCTCAAAGTTGAGAGCCAATACGCAGGACAGGGGAATATTGATTTCCTGGCAGGCAGTGCTAAAACTTCCTATGTGATGAATGTTGCCAATACAGCTAATGTCTTTGAGCAGTTAGACGAAGTGAACCGAATCATCAATGTTAAGTTAGGTTCTGGTCTCGCCAAAAAGCGTAAGGGAACGGTTATTCTCGCTGCTGGCAATGCTGCTAAAGCTCTTAAATATCACCAGTCTATTAAAGATTATATGGTGTACACTTTGAGCCTTAATGATTCTGATAATTTTGCTACTAAAATCGTTTCTCAGAATCCAGCATTTAGTTCCTGGAAACTGGACACTGTAAACGTTATCGACGTCACCGGATATTCCGAACTGACTGACTATATTGGTGAAAATGGTTTTGCTGTTGTGCCTATGGTTGACGGCGGATTTAAACTCCATACGGGGATTGGTGTTCGTCATAGTCGTTTAGGTCGTGAGCCTGGTCTCGTGCATCAATATATGACAGATGTTGATCGTATGGGTTGGCCTGCTATCCATACCGAAAGTGCATTCCTGCCACAGGTTAACATTCCAGATTCAATTGTATTTGGTTCAATCTCCAGCTAATGATCTTCACAACAGCATTAGTCGTGCTGTTTTTTGAATATTGGGTTGGTCAACATCAAATACCAGCCCATATCCTATTAATATTTCTCTGGAGATTATACAAATGGCAAAAATAGAACTAACAGATTCCCAGGGAAATAAGTATTCTCTGGAAGTTACAGACGGTGAAATGTTTCGCATTTTTAATATTACAAAATTGGCGAATAAGGTTTGCTTGAACAAATACACACTGAGTGCAAGGGTATGCCGTCAATACCCCGATGGTGAATATAGAAGTCTGGTAACAGCATTAAATAAATAAAGATGATATTAATCTAAAGCCTCGCCCTTTACGGGGTTGAGGCTTTTTACTTTATGGAGTAAATAAACATGAGTGGAAGTAAAGTAACTGCCAGCACTCTGGTAAATAAAATAGTTTACCGAACAGATTTAAATAGTCTGAAAAAGGTTAGAAACGATATGAGGAAGTTGCAAAAGGATTTCAGCAAAACAGAGGGAACGATAGCCAAGGCAAAGATGCAGGCTCAAAAACAGGCGTATACTGCACAAATGCAGCAGCAGAAACAGGTTCAACAACAGCAGAAACAAGCTGCAAAACAACAAGCCGCAGACGCTAAATCAAAGGCCAATGAGCAAAAAAAGCTGGCGGCAGCCCAGAGCAGAGCGGCTAAAATCCAGCTTCAGCAGCAGGCTAAAACCGCTAAAACAAATGAAAACGCCATGCTGGCTCAACGCAAGGCTCTTTTCGACATCGGTAGGCTCCAGGGGCTGAATGGTATAGAAAGATTGGCGGCAGCACGACACGCGCAGAATATGGTTAAACAGTATCAGGCAGGTGCAATTTCGTTGCGTGATTTAAACAGCCAAATGGCTATCCATATGAGCCAGCAAAAGGCCCTGGCGAGGAATCAGCGCCAGCAGGCTAAACAATCAGGACAACCCCCTAAAAGAGGTTCCTCTGGCTGGCTGAGTCGCCAGGCAAGCGCATTCATCCCCGGTGAAATTCTTGGGCCAGTAGCTGGCGCTTACGCTGCCCAACAGGCCTATCAAATCATCTCTGGAACGCTACAGGGAGCGATTGAACGGAACCAAGGAAGGAAGATGATCCAGAGTTTTGGTGGAAACGACCTTGAGTATATGGCGTTGAGACAGGAATCTCTGAAAAGGACAGGTTTTGACATCTCCAGGGCTAAGTACGCCGATCTCAGTAAAGACCTAAAGGACCGCCAAGGGGATTTATCTTTTGGTAGCACTGATAAAAACGGCAATTTTACTGGCGGTGGTGAGTTCTCGGATTTGGTCAACGTCATGCGCCAGAGGATGGGTTACTCCAACAGCGGTGCTGTCAAACAGTTGCAGTCGCTAAAAACGCCAGTTGAGTTTGCTGTATTTATGCGTAGTCTCAAAGATGCAGGCAAAATCACCACGCAGGAATTTGTCAATATGGGGGAAAGAATCAATGACGCCTCATATGTTCTGAATAGCGTTGATTCTGGTGGTCAGAACCTCATAAAAACTATGGATACGCTGGTTGATTCCCATTTAGCACTGAACGATGCTCAACAGAAATCTATTAATAATCTGACTGAGATGTCAGCAGTATTTAACCAAGCTAAGGAATCATTAGGTGATCAGTTTGCGGCATCTTTTAGCAAAGGACTGGAAGACCTAGGAATCAATACTCGAAATCTCTCCTCTGAAATGGGTTCATTGGTGCCTCTGGTGAAGGATTTAGGAACGGGAACCGCTCAGACTGTGAAAGGTTTTAAAGATCTTCTTGATATACTGTCCATTATCACAGAATGGAAAAATAAACTTCTCGGAACTGATAAACCAGAGGAACAGAATATTTTCCAGCAAGGTGCAACATTTGTTGGGGAGTCGTTATTGCCACCGGGCGTCCTCGATATGGCAAGCAAAGTTAAAAATCTTGTCAGCCCTGGTTCAGATTCTTCGTACGCTAATCAGGTACAAAGTGGTGGTTGGTATAATCAAATGATGCCTACTACGCCAGCCATGCAATATCAACCTGTTATCCCGGATTTAAAAGCGGATTTTAACCTGACAGTGAATCCTAGTCCAGAGTTTGGGATGATGGTCGAGGCTGTCGCTGATAAGCGCATAGAGTGGGCTTTTGATGATCAGAACTTCCAGATTAACCAAAGCATTTTAGGGGAATGAAAGGGGCTTAAAGCCCCTTTTCTATTTCTGGATATGATACAAGCTCTATTATTTGTTTTAATTCCCTCATTAATGGCCCAGCGCTATATGTCCTGAATGCCTCTGTTTTAGCCTTTTTCTCAACCTGACCTGTGATAGTGCCGATTCTCGTTTCTTCTACCCCGTTCCTGTCCAGACACGTAATAAAATGTCCCCTAAGGCTGTGATAACATTGACGATTTGTAGCTTCTGGGATCATCTTGTCTCTCAGTCTAGTGAATGCTTGGGAGTAATACGGCCCCTTTTTACCGTCTGCACGTTGAATTCTGTTAGGAGTTGGCAGGAGATACTCACCAGATTTTAAGGAGAGCCACCTGTCAACGATGGGAAGCACTTTAGAATGTATAGGAACGCACCTTATGCCAGCCTTCGTCTTTGATTTTGTTACGCTGAACACTCTGATCCCGTCTATCTCTACAATATCGTCCCGCTTGAGGGATGCTATTTCGTCCAGTCTCATTCCACTGTATAGCCCAATCAGGATCACCCCTTGTAATTCATCCTCAGCATTCTCTACGAGCGTTACCAGTTGTTTGGTGGTGAACGGTTCGTAGCTCTCAATAGTTCTGCGAGCCTCCAGATTATGACCATGGAAAGGGTTTCCCTCAGGGATGGCGTCATAGGTTCTCAGTGCAAACTCATAGAGGCTCCCTAAACACGTTAACCAGTTCTGTAACGTCTGACCTGCAACCTGTTCCTGTTGTGACCGGATAAACTGCGTCACCATGCGCCGCCCAATCATATCGATCTTGATGTCAGTTTCCTGGATGGTTGCCAGAAAGATCTCTACAGCCCGCGCTGATTTGCTCAATGTAGAATATGATCGCCGGTTCTTATAGCTCTCTGCGTATTCATCACGGATAAGGCAGAGAGTAGGGGAAGTGTTTTTGTTGTCTACAGGCTGGCTGAATCTGCCCTCAATCTGCTGATTAGTGCTCACCTCCTGATAAAGCGCTGCAATTGCCCCGGAGATGCGTTTCTCTTCGGTATCTGGCCTTAGCTGTTCTTTCAATTTATTGAATTCAATCAAAAGGTGGTTTCTGAATTGCCGGGCCTTAACAATATCCTTTGTCCCTGTGGATTTGCGCCAGGCGCGTTTATGTCCGAAGACGTGGCGCATGTATTTAGGTACGAAGATTTGAAACACCCAAAGGCCTGTACGGTTTTGAAAAAGGTACTGATTGTTGTTGATCGCCATGATATTGATCCTCTAATATCACGCTATCAGGTACATCGGCCTGTACAATATCGAGATGGAGTGAACGAGAGCTTCCCAAGCTCTATACGAGGGTTCGATTCCCTTCGCCCGCTCCAGAATTTCTCTTGCGGTCACACATCTTAAATAAGACGCTGTTTTTGAAACAAGTTTCTTACCTCCTATAGCATGTCAGTCTCTCGTTCCACCCCTCAAAAATGCACGGTTAGTTGTCACGGAAAGTTAACGGCTAGATGAACGTTTAACTTAACGTCGGCGGCAGTTCCAGAGTCACACCGCGATAGCAACACGTGAACGAAAAAGCCTGGCCGGGCATGGTCATTTCATCGACAGACTGATCACCCGCATTTAAGCCCGATATGTAGCCTTATGAGCCATGTAAACAGGTGAATAGCTCCGTCACTTATGTCTACCTTTGCGCTCCCGTCAGCTGTTGATAAAAAGGAGTGGTACTTATCTCCAACACCTTTCAGGAAAGCGTCTTGGGTAACTTCTGAAGGGACTAAATAACAGCATGTTGAAGTATTCAGCTTCCTGGCCTGCGTCGTTGATCTTGTACCATTTGAACTCAGCACGCTTTAGCGTTTGACCAGTGGCAACGGCTTTTCTCGACAAATAGCAATCTGAAACCCGGGTACAGTAGGGGCGGCGTTGTCCATTCCGGAAACCTATTTTAACCAGCGGGAGGCCCGTTATCATGTTCAGCCATATGCGTATTGCCAGACCCGTCACCGACCTGGCGCGCGCTTGCGCCATGTACAGCCAGGGATTAGAGCTCCAACGGATTGCTGATTTTACCGACCATGCCGGCTTTAGCGGGATCATGGTGGGCCGTCCGGAGCTGGCCTGGCATATTGAGTTTACCCACTGCCACGATCATCCGCGACAACCTGCACCGACCGATGAAGACCTGCTCGTGCTGTATTACCCCGATAAAGCAGACTGGCAGCGGGCGTGCGCCAGAATGACGGAGGCGGGTTTTCGTGCGATGAGTTCGTTTAATCCCTACTGGGATACCAACGGCAAAACATTTGTCGATAATGACGGCTATCGGGTGGTGCTGCAGAACCGGGACTGGCCATAGCTTGGGGGCTCTTGCGTGACAGAACGGCGGGCCCTGTCCGCAGACGAGGGCGGGCAGTACTCCATGCGCTGAGTGCGGATATTTGCTATTCTGTACCGCGTCAGGTTATTGAAGAGATTGAGAAATGGGGTCGTTTATAGCCATCGCCTGTGTCATATGGCTTTTGTATAAAGGCGTGAAAATGTTGGCCAGGACTCTGTACAAAACGGAACCCATAAGCGCCAAACCAGATCGCGATGCCTGGGGGCGCAAGGAAGGCGAAGGTCCGCTGTACCGTCGCGTCAATCGCGCAACGAAAGATGAAGATGACGAGGGGTTGTTTCAGTCGATCAACCGGCGGCAACAGGCCACGGCAGAGGAAAAAGACGTGAGTGCCTCTGCTGCGTTCTACCAGTCCAGAGAGTGGCGCGCGCTTCGCTATCAGGCGCTCAAAAAATATGGCGGTGCCTGCAGCGCCTGCGGGCGTTCAGCGGCAAAACATGGGGTGGTCATCCATGTCGATCATATTCGGCCCCGCAGTAAATACCCGCATCTGGCGCTACGCCTGGATAACCTCCAGCTGCTATGCCACGACTGTAATCTTGCAAAAGGCAACCGCGACGAAATTAAATGGCGTTAGCCGCGGACTTTGCTGCTCTTTTTCAGCGCCCCGTTCGGGGTCAGAGGCTCTGCGAAATCGTTGGCTCCCCCCTGAACATATGTGCAAAGCGTAAGGTTTGATACTGCGGCAGCGTCATACTGGCGTCTGTCCAGCCCGCCATCGGTTGCCTGTGCGAGCTCACTCTGTGACTAAATAATCAAGAGCGTGACTTATCGCTACTTTCTCCTGTCGTTAAGACCAACCTCGTATTTACCCTACTTTTTATCGCGTTTTATCTGCAATGCGTATCCGCCATGAGCATGAATATCTGTTTGTCTAACATGTTGTTTATAAACATATAATTGTATTCATTGTTATCATTTGAGATGTCAATCACATTTTGTTGTCAGCCAAGTTTAAATCTATAAAAGTAGACGTTTGTCGACTTTTCATCTAAAAGATGGGGTTGAGGGGCTAGACAAAACCAGAAGCTGGTTATCAAATAGTTAAAAAATATCATGCCTCATGTAAATGATTGGCCAGTGTAAACATGGCTAACACGCTTTCCGCGGTCTCTCTGCACTGCGGTGCATCTTATCTGGAGAAGTTATGCATTCCTCTGTGAATAAAAATGAAAGCCGGACCTTCTTTGGTCATCCTTATCCGCTAGGTTCGTTGTTCTTTACCGAAATGTGGGAGCGATTCTCGTTTTACGGTATTCGCCCCTTATTGATACTGTTTATGGCCGCCACCGTTTACGACGGCGGCATGGGGCTGGCGCGTGAAAATGCCTCGGCGATTGTCGGTATCTTCGCCGGCAGTATGTACCTCGCGGCGTTACCGGGCGGCTGGCTGGCGGATAACTGGCTGGGCCAGCAAAAGGCGGTCTGGTACGGATCGATTCTCATCGCGTTGGGCCATCTGTCGATTGCCCTGTCAGCGGTGTTGGGTGACAACCTGTTCTTTATCGGGCTGATGTTTATCGTGCTGGGATCGGGTCTGTTCAAAACCTGCATCTCGGTTATGGTCGGCACGCTGTACAAGAAAGGCGATGCGCGTCGTGACGGTGGATTCTCGCTGTTCTACATGGGCATCAACATGGGGTCGTTCATCGCGCCGCTGATTTCCGGCTGGTTGATTAAATCGCACGGCTGGCACTGGGGCTTTGGCATCGGTGGCATCGGGATGCTGGTGGCGCTGGTGATCTTCCGGGTCTTCGCGGTACCGGCGATGAAGCGCTACGACAGCGAAGTGGGCCTCGATTCAACCTGGAACAGCCCGGTGGCGAAGAAGAACGGCGTGGGCGCCTGGCTACTGGCGCTGGCGGTGGGTGCCGCAGTGATTATCACGCTGATTGCGCAGGGGGTGATTGTGGTTAACCCTGTTGCCGTTGCCAGCATGCTGGTATACGTGATTGCCGCTTCGGTCGTTCTCTATTTCATCTATCTGTTTGCCTTCGCCGGACTGAGCCGCAAAGAGCGTGCCCGTCTGCTGGTGTGCTTTATTCTGCTGGTTTCCGCTGCCTTCTTCTGGTCGGCATTTGAGCAGAAGCCGACCTCCTTCAACCTGTTCGCCAATGATTATACCAACCGTATGATCGGCAGCTTTGAGATCCCGGCGGTGTGGTTCCAGTCAATCAACGCGCTGTTTATTATTCTGCTGGCGCCGGTCTTTAGCTGGGCATGGCCGGCCATGGCGCGTAATGGCGTCCGTCCGAGCAGCATCAGCAAATTCGTCATCGGCATTCTCTGCGCCGCAGCGGGCTTTGGCCTGATGATGCTGGCGGCACAGAATGTGCTGAACAACGGCGGGGCCGGCGTATCACCGTTCTGGCTGGTAGGCAGTATTTTGATGCTGACCCTGGGCGAGCTGTGCCTGAGCCCGATTGGCCTGGCAACCATGACGCTGCTGGCGCCGGAAAGAATGCGCGGCCAGATGATGGGGCTGTGGTTCTGCGCCAGTGCGCTGGGTAACCTGGCGGCCGGCCTGATCGGCGGTCATGTAAAAGCTGACCAGCTGGATATGCTGCCGGATCTCTTCGCGCGTTGTTCGATTGCGCTGCTGATCTGTGCCGCCGTACTCTGCGTGCTGATCGTACCGGTGCGCCGGATGCTGGAAAACACTCAGAACAAAACCGCACAAAAACCGGTTACCCACGCCTGACGGCAACGGAAACGGGCACTCGGTAAGCTGGCGCGTAATGCGCCAGCTTTTTTTTCGTCTGAGGTTGCCAGGCCAGTCAGGACGGCGCGCGGGTACAGCGGTAGATCAACGGTACCGCGAAGACGTAGAGAACCACTACCGATAACCAGATAGCCCCGGGCCACCAGGCACGAGAGCCAAAATATAAGCTTGAGAACACCAGCGGGGCGACAATCGAGGCCAGGCTGACGGTTGACGCCAGCACCCCCTGAAGCTGCCCCTGGTTGTCGGCCTGTACCTGGCGGGTGGCCAGCGCCTGCAGGGCCGGCGTACCGATACCGCCGAGGGCAATCAGCGGCATCACCGCGAAAACTATCCAGCTCTGCTGGGCCAGCGACAGGACTATTAATGCCGTGCTGGAGCAGGCTATCCCGCCCAGTATCGCCCCGCGCTCTCCCAGCAGACGGGTTGCCGGGCCAGGTAAAAATGCCTGCGCCAGGGTCTGACACACCCCGAAGGCCGCGAGCGACAGGCCGATCCATAAACCGTTCCAGTGAAACATATCCTGGCCCCACAGCGCCCAGCAGATGCCATAGACCTCGCCGGTGGCGCTGAGGAAAAAGAACACCAGCGCGATAGTCAGCAGTCCTTTGACGGAGAAGAGCCAGCGCATGGGGCGCAGGGGATTAAGCCCGGCAAGCGCCATTTTCTGCCTGGCCGGCTGGCGCGACTCTTGTAAGGCGAAGAGGGCCAGCAGAACGTTCGCGCCGTTCAGCACCGCGGCGACGAAAAAGGGCAGCCGGACACCGTAATCTCCCAGTACGCCACCGAGCACCGGGCCGATAATAAAGCCTGCGCCAAACGTGGCGTTAAATAGCCCAAAACGGCTGGCGCGTTTCCCGGCGGGCGTAATGTCCGTCAGCCATGCCATCGCCACCGCGATATTCGCGCTGGTCAGTCCGGCGATGGCCCGCCCGAGCAACAGTAGCCACAGATGGCTGGCAAAGGCCATTATCAGGTAGTTAACCACCGCTCCGGCCAGGGAGACCAGCAGCACCGGCCGTCGGCCAAAATTATCGCTTAGCGCGCCAAGCAGCGGGGCGAAGATAAACTGCATCAGGGCATACAGCGCCGCCAGGATACCCATGTAATGGGCGATATCCGCGGTATGCATCACCTCTTTGAGCAACTGTGGCAGAATCGGAAAAATCAGCCCGATGCCCACAGCATCGAGCCAGATGGTCATAAAAATAACGCTAAGGGTTCTGTTCATAATGGCGTTCAGTATTTGCCGCGTGGCTCAGGCATAGGGCGTATCCTGGGCCGCCGCTTCAGCGGCGCGAAATCCGTTTTCCAGCAGTGTCAGAAAGCGCTGGCGAACGGCGGGGGCAAGATGTTCGGGCTGGCGCAGTGCGTCGCTAAAAGCGATACGCCAGCTATTCAGGATGATGCTGGCAATCAGAGCGGCAACGGGATTGTGCTCAGGCGCAGAGAGGCGCGCAGCGAGCATGTTACTGAGCGCCTGCGTCAGTTCGGCAAACTGTTCCAGGGCATATACCCGCAGTGCCGGGCTTGCGGCCACTCCTTGCCAGAAGTCGGCAACCCGCCGATCGATCCTGATAAGCGGATGCTCCTGCTCAATCAGTTCCCGGGTCAGGGCCCTGAACACCGCCACCGGCGCCAGCGTACGGTGACGTTCCAGGGCGTCCTGTAGTAACTGGTGGATTTCGTCGATGCGATCGAAGTAGAGCTCTTCCTTGCGTGGGAAGTAGTTAAATACGGTCATTTTCGATACCTTCGCCGCGGCGGCAATATCGCTTACGGTGACGTTATCAAAGCCCTGCTTGATAAACAGTTCGGTGGCGGTATTGGAAAGCTGCTGGCGCGTAAGGCGCTTTTTTTGCTCACGCAATCCTTCCGCTTTTTGCCGGGTACTCATTGATGCGCTCCCTCAACAGGTCTCTGCTGGCGATTTAATTTTTACCTGGTAAAAGTTTATGATCGGTATAAAATTAAATCCAGCACTTTTGCTGCTGCGTTGACACAGGGCGAGTACGGTTACGAATGCTAAGAGAAGAGAGGAGACAAAACGGAGTGGGCGGTTGACCGGGCTGGCACAAATGACAACCCGGGTCGAGGATTAACGGTAAACAATCCCGCCATCGATCAGGATCGACTGACCGGTAATATAGTCGGAATCCGGGCCGGCCAGATAGGAGACCAGGCTCGCCACATCGTCCGGCGTTTCCGCACGGCCGAGCGCAATCCCTTCCACATATTTTTTATAGGTCTCACCGACCGGCGCACCGGTAATTTCGGCAAAACGCTTATCGATTTCGGTCCACATGCCGGTCCCCACAATCCCCGGGCAGTAGGCGTTCACGGTGATCCCGCGGCTGGCATACTCTTTCGCCGCCGCCTGGGTCAGGGCGCGAACGGCAAATTTAGTGGCGGAATAGATCCCCAGCAGAGCAAAACCGTCGTGTCCGGCAATGGAGCAGGCGTTAATGATTTTGCCGTTTTGCTTACGGTCGATGAATTTTTTCGCCGCGGCCTGAATGCCCCATAGCGTCCCCTGAACGTTGATACGCATGATGCGATCGACCTCTTCAGGGGTCACGTCGGCGAGCGCCTGCACCTGGGCAATCCCCGCGTTGTTCACGATGATATCAAAGCCGCCCAGCTCTTTTTCCGCCCGATCAATGGCGGCATACACCTGGTCACGTTCAGCAATATTCGCCACGAAGGTGGCGGCCTTACGGCCCAGCGCTTCAACTTCGGCGGCGACCGCCGCAATCCCTTCCGGGTTCACGTCGACAAGCATCAACGACGCACCCTCTTTGGCCAGACGTAAAGCAATACCGCGGCCAATGCCCTGACCGGCGCCGGTGACTAATGCAACTTTATTTTCGATAGCCATTTCTGTACATACCTTGTACTGATTAAGAAACGATGGATGCCTGATGGAGAAAAGGTTCGCTGCACGCAGGCGCAGGCCTGGCGTACTGCCCATCGGCGGCAAAGGATAAAACTACTTTATAGGTATGGATAAACGTGGCCTACCCCCCGGTTGGGGGGGGATAATGGCGTATGCACGGGATGAGGAGGTTATGGCGCTATGGAATTATTACCCCCGAGGGATGACGCATTGAGCGGGTTTGTTCATCAAGAACCGTTCCGCCTTGCGCGCACCTTGCCGCTTATCGCGACTCGCTTTACGCCGCCGCGCTCACCGGGGGTATTGCAGCCGCGCGATCGTCTGCTGCAGCGGCTGGACGCCGCGCTCACCAGCACGCTGACGCTGGTATGCGCCCCCGCCGGGTTCGGCAAAACCACGCTGCTGGCCCAGTGGTATCAGCATCGGCAGCAGCAGGGCGATACGCTGGCCTGGCTGAGCATTGACGAAGATGACAGCACGCCCTTGCTGTTTATGCGCTATCTGCAGGCGGCGCTGCGACCGCTCTGGCAAGCGGCGAATACTCTGCCGGAAAGCGCCCCCGGAGACGACTTCCGGCTGTTTCTCGCCGGGCTCGTCAACCAGCTGCACCGTTATCCGATTTCGCTGTCTCTGATCCTCGATGATTACCAGAATATTGCTCACCCGGAGATTGATGATGGTCTGAACTGGCTGCTGAACCATGCGCCGCCGTCTCTGCATCTGATTATTGCCAGCCGCAGCCAGCCGCACCTGGCGCTGAGTCGCCTGCACATGGAGGATCGGCTGGTGGAGATCGATGACCATGCGCTGCGGTTTAATGCTGAGGAGGCCAGAACCTATTTTGCAACGTCGATCTCCCCGGCACCGGACCCGCAGGAGATTCCGCGCTTGATTGCCCGCACGGAAGGGTGGGTTGCCGGTATGAAAATGGCGGCTTTAGCAAGCGGCAGCGCCCATTGTTGCCCGAGCGACGGCAAGCTGAATACCACCTCCCGCGCCCTCTTTCGCTATCTGGAAGAGGTGATCTTTGCGCCATTGCCCGCCGGGGTGTTGGACTTTCTTCTGCAAACCTCAATACTCAACCGCCTGCATCCATCGCTGTGCGATGCTGTGACCGGGAAACGCAACGGGGAAGCCATGCTGGAATGGATAGCCCGGCACAATCTGTTTCTCTCGGCCCTCGATGCCGACGGGTTCTGGTTCCGCTACCACCCGCTGATGCGCGAAGCGCTGCTGTATCGTCTGCAGCACAGTGCGGAAGTGGATATCCGCGTGCTGCATGAACAGGCCAGTAACTGGTTTGCCGGCCAGCAGCTGTGGGCAGAGGCGATTCGCCATGCGCTGGAAGCCGGGAAAACGGGAGCCGGGCATGCGGAGGCCGGCGTGCAGTCGCTGGCGGAAGAGGGCGATATCGAGACGATGGTGCGCTGGATCCGCTATCTGCCGGCAAATCTGGACCCTTCCCGCATCGAGCTGCAAACGAACCTCGCCTGGGCGCTCGCGCACCGCTTTCGTTTCCACGATGCCCGCCAGCTGCTGGACGCCATTGAGTCGCTGGCGGTCGCCAACCGCAGCGCGATGGCCCACAGTTCGTGGGTGAAGCTCCGCGTCGTTCGGGCGATCTGCGAAGCTTTCGCCGATAATATTGCCCAGAGTATTGCTATCGTGGAACCGCTGCTGCACGAGGTGCCCTGCGGCGATATCTGGGTGGATGGCCTGGTGTGCAATATTCTCAGCTACTGCCATCTGGCGAACGCCCGGCCGCAACAGGCGCTGGATGTCCAGCAGCGGGTGTCGGGTGTGCGGGTGGCGAACCGCAACCTGTTCGTGGAGGTCTACCGGGCGTTTGTGATGGCCCAGGGATACCTGCGTCAGGGCAATCTGGCCGAAGCGCAGCGGCAGGCTGGGCGGGCGCTCCAGTATGCTGAACAGCAGACCGGCCCTCACTCCAGCAGCGGCGCCACCCTGGCGCCGATTCTGGCCGAAATCGCCTGGGAGCAGGGGGAAGTGCAGCGCATCCCCACTCTGCTGACGCTACGTCTTGAGATGATCGATGACTTTTGCCCGCCGGATGGGTTTAGCCGCTGCTATATCGTGCTGGCGAGGCTGGCGCAACGTCATGGTCAGACGGATGAGATGACATCGCTGCTGCTGCATGCCGAAGGCCTGGCGGTTCAGCGTGGATGGCTGCGGGCGCAGGCGCCGCTGCTGGCTGAGCGTATTGCCAATGCGCTCCACGCAGGCGATCGCACGGCGGCCGACAGTTTGCTTCTTCGCCTTCAGGGGCTGACCCTCGGCGCGGAGAAAAATGATGTGGTCAGCGCCTGTTTAACCCTCAGTCAGAGCCGGGTGCTGATGGCCGGCGGACAACCGCTGGCGGCGGCGCGGCAGCTCGATACGCTGGCCGCTGAGCAGGAGCGCGGCGGCGAGTGGCTGTTTGCCGTACGCCTGCGGCTTATTCAGGCCGTCGCCCTGTGGCGCGCCGGGGAACGGGAGAGGGCGATAACGCTGGCGATCCCGACGCTGCGTCGCGCTTTTCAGCAGAAACTGTGGCGCAGCCTGTTTGATGGTGGAGAAGAGATGGCCTCATTACTGGCGGCTATCCAGCAACGCGGGGGGCACGACGAGGTCTTCAGCGACGCGCTGGCGCAGCATCTCGCCAGATTCAGCGCTGCCGGGATCTTGCCGACCATCAGCCGTCGGGCGCCCGCGCAGCTTCGCCTCACCGAGCGGGAGCAGCAGACGCTGGGGCTGATCGCCGAAGGCTACTCCAACAAAGAGATCGCGCGGGCCCTGGGAATTACGGCCGAAACCGTGAAGTGGCATCTCAAGCAGCTGTACGAAAAGCTGCAGGTCAATGGCCGGATTCAGGCGGTGAACCAGGCGCGCGAGTGGCAGTTATTCAGCTGACCCCGCTCGCCGGTACGCAAGGGGCGCCTCAGCGCGTCTCTTTCCCCAGATTCTCCAGCGCCGGGCCGCGGTAGTCTCCGCCTAATGCCTTAATCAGCGTAATGTCGCTGCTCAGCCGCTGCGCCTCGATATCCAGCAGGAGCAATTGCTGGGCGATGACGGGCCGACGCGCTTCCTGAGCCGCATAGTAGCTGACCAGCCCCCGCTGATAGTGGGCGCTGGCGCTGCGGGAAGTGGCCATGGCGGCCGTCACCTTCAGCTTCTGCAGCACCACCTGCTGATTAAGATCGTTCAGCTCGCTGGAGCCGATCGCCACATCGCGCACGGCATCCAGTACCGCCTGGTTGTACTGTTTGATCAGAATATTGCTGGCGGTACGGACCGATTGCAGATTGGCATTCAGCCGGCCGCCGTCGAAGATCGGCAGATACAGCCCCGGCAGCAGGTTGATCTGCTGGAAGGACGATTTAAACAGATCCCCGACGCTCAGGGCGTTGTATCCCCAGAAGGCCTTGATATCAAAGTGCGGGTAAAACGCCGCCTTCGCCGCATCGACCTGGCTTAATGACGCCGTGACATAGCCGCGCAGCGCCTGGAGATCCGGGCGGCGGGCCAGCAGTTCAAAGGAGAGCGAGTCGGGCAGCGTTTCCTGTAGCGTCGGCAGGGGGACCGGGTGGATCTCCGGCATGCTGTGCGCATCGGCGCCGATCAGCGCCCGCAATGTTTCCCGGTACTGCGTCAGCGTCCCGTTTGCCGTAATGACCTGCTGCTGCGCCGCCAGCAGCTCGGCCTGGGCATTGGCGATATCCACGCTATCCTCAACGCCGCGCTGGGTACGGTGCTCATGGGCCTGCACAGAGAGACGGGCAATCTCTTCCAGCTGATTCAACAACGTCATCTTCTGGAAGGTGGCCTGCATGGCAAAGTACAGCTGCGCCACGCTGCTGGCGAGATCCAGCTCGATTCCCGCCGTTTCCGCCTGACGCGCATTTTTCTCGCCAATGGCGGCGGCAACGCGGGCGCGATCGGCACCCCATAAATCAATATTCAGCGTGGCACCGACGCCGACGGTGTTCAGGGTGTACCACGGACCGTTTTTATCGACCGGCAGCGAGTAAGAGTAGGGCCAGGTGAACTGCTTGTTGGTAACCCGCAGCCGGTTCTGGGCCGCCACGGCGGTGGCCTGGACACCCATTGCCGACTGCGCCAGTTCTACGGTGGACTGCGATTGCGCGATCCGCAGCCGGGCGGCCTGCATGGTCGGGGAGTTTTGCAGCGCACGGTTGACCAGCATATTAAGCTGGGCATCGTGATAACCCTCCCACCATCTGGCTGCTGGCCAGCCGCTGTTGGCCAGGTGAATCACCTGCGCGAGTTCAGCCTGCTGCGGGTTCACGATAGTGACCTGGTCCGGATCGTCCTGAATTAACGCGCAGCCGGTGACCAGCGTCAGGACGAAGGCGAGCGGTGAGTAGCGCAGGAAGCGGGCTGCGGTGTCCATTTTTGTCATGACTTATCTGCCTGTCGCAAAAGCGGTGAAGGTGCGGACGACCAGCTCGGTAATGTCGTCAGCAGGGTGACCAGCGGGGGGCCAAAAGGATTACCGGGGGCGGGCCGAAGCTCGCCGAACGGCACGGGCGCCCGCTGCTGGTCGATATCATCGGCATAGGCCTCGAGCGACCCGGCGCAGTGGCGCAGAAAGGTATCTCCCGGGGCAGCGTACAGCCGGTACCCTTCGCTGAAGCGTACGATTTCGAGGGCCTGCGTCCAGGTGGCCTTCACCGGCCAGGTTTTTGCCTCGGGATGCGGGTGAGCATAAGCATTCAGCGGTTCAGCCGCCACCCGATGCATCAGCGTTTCGGCGCTGTTCAGGGCGTGAAACAGCGGCACTAATTTTACCTCATCGCGACTGGCGCGCAGGTCATCCGCAATCCGCCGGTAGAGATCGGCCAGCCGCGATTTGAGCTGCGGGGCTTCGCTATCCGGCCACAGGTAGAGATGGACAATCGAAGAGACCAGCACGCCGAGTAAAATACCGATGACGCGATCGCGCAGCTCGGTCAAATTGGTCAGCGGGCCAAACCAACTGAGAAACGCCAGCGAGAAGGTAAAGCCTATCTGAATCCCGGCATAGGCGATGCGTTCAGACCCTGCAGCTATCCAGGCCGACAGCGCCATTACCGGCAGAGTCATCGCCAGCAGGCCGACGAGTGATTCGGTATGCGGCTGAATAAAGACGATCATTAACAGCGCCAGCAGGGTAGCGAGCAGAGCGCCGCCTGTTCGCAGCCAGGTTTTCTGCAGCGTTGCGCCGAGCCCCGGCTGGGCGACAATCACACAGCTGAGCATAATCGTATGGATCCCCTGCCAGTCGGCGGCGGTATAAAAAACGTAGCACAGTAGCGTTGCCAGCAGCGTTTTGAGCGCGAAGTGCAAATACGCGGGGTTCGACCAGGCGTCAGGCAGCAGCAGGGGGGCTTTTTCCTCTTCGCCCGCCGGCAGCGGCACCGGTTCGCCGCGCGCCAGCCGGCTCAGCGTGGTGACCATCTCCTGCAAAATTACGCCGTTCGCCGTATCCCGCGCGCTGGCCTCCGGCAGGGTTGCCGGAAGCGTGCTGACGTCCAGATTCTGCGCCAGCGTCGAGAGCGCGGCGGCAAGCTGCAGACGCCCGGCGGAAGGGGATGCTTCCGGCTGCAGCAGCGCGGCCAGATGATAGCAGTGAAGCGTGGCGGCCATCAGGGATTGCCACGCCTGCGGGCTATCGGCTATCTCGGGGCTGGAGCGGGTCGCCTGCTGATACAGAGACTGAAGCTGGGCGAACTGTTCGGCAATTTCTTTGAACGTCGGCGGAGAACGGGCGTCCGGACGAGCGAGAAGCACCGCCACCTGGCGGAGCAAGAATACCATCCTCGCTTTGAACTGATAGCCGGGAAAAGCCTGCTGAAAACCGGCGTTGACCAGCAGCGTGACCACGATGGCGAGGTTGATGACCACCCATAGCCAGAGCAGCAGACGTACCAGAATCTCACTTTGGCTGGTCATCGAAGGGAAAGTCTGTGCGTAAATAACGACCAGGGCGACCACGAAAAAGGCCAGCCCCAGCTTGCCCAGCACCCGCATCAGATAGATGGCGCCGAAAAACAGCGTTACCGAGGCGACCAGGCGGATCAGCGGATAGTCATAAGTCCATTTGATGATCAGCAGCACGCAGCCCAGCGCCACGCTGACGGTGAGGAAAAAGACCACGCTCACCAGCTTTATCATCAACACATTAGGCTGGCTGACGTAAAACACCACGATCAGCGCCACGGCTAAAAAAGGGATCTGCAGGGTCATAAACAGGACGATCAGCACCGCGCAACTCAGGGTCAGGCGCAGGGTGTAGTTTGCTCGCCCCGGCGCGTCGCGGAGTTCCCGGTGCAAAAATGACCAGACGTTCTGCATAGCGCCTCCTTACTGAGGCTGAAGAACGGCGCTGGCAGAGGCGCCCATACGGAAGAGTTCAGGGTCAGGATATTTCACCGCGATCTTCACCGGGAAACGCTGCGAAACATGAACCCAGTTGATGCTCTTCTGAATAATCGGCAGACCTTCAATTACGCTCCCGCCTTCAGGCAGCACGCCGGAGCCGACGGAATCGACTACGCCGGCGAACGATTTATCATGATTGGTCATGATAGTGACTCTGGCCGCTACGCCGGGGCGGACATTTTTAAGATCGGTTTCGCGGAAGTTGGCGATGACATACCAGCGGTCGTCATCCATTAAGGTAAATACCGGTTTTAACGCCGAGGCGTACTGGCCGACGGTGGTTTTCAGCGCCACCACCACGCCGTTAAAAGGCGCCCGGACTTCGGTAAATTCCAGGTGCAGTTCCGCCAGCGCGATCTGCGCCAGTATCCCCGCCCGCTGGGCAACCATGGCATCAACGCCGGTAACGGCGGCCGAAGCCTGTTTCGCTTGCAGCAGAGTGGCGTCGAGTTCCGCGCGGGCGGCTTTTTCGGCGGTTCGCGCCTGGTCGAGATCTTCTTGTGAAGCAAAGCCCTGCGGGACTAACGGTTCAAGACGCGTGCGTGACGACGTGGTCTGTTTTACCAGCGCCTTCGCGCGTTCTACCGCGGCGGCGACGGACTGGGCGTTGTACTCCTGCGCCTTAATTGTGCGCCGGGTCAGCATGATTTGCGCATCCAGCGTGGTCAGCCTGGCCCGGGCGTCATCGAGCATCGCCTGATAAGGGCGCGGATCGAGACGAAACAGCAGATCGCCTTTTTTCACCCGCTGGTTGTCGCGGATGGGCATCTCTACGATCCGGCCGCTCACTTCCGGCACCACGTCGATGGTATCGGTGTAGACGTAGGCGTCGTTAGTTTCCGGCGAGGTCTGAAGCTGCCAGATAACCAGGATAAGCGCCACGATCGCGGCGAGGACGAGGGCCAGCAGAGGCCACTTTTTCCGTAATACGCTTGGGCTGGAGTTTGTCATAGGGGCTTAGTAAACAAAGAAAAGGAACCACAGGAGCGTGGCGAACAGGAACATCAGAGCCAGGTAGCTGAATACCAGCGGAGAAAAACGTGATTGCCAGCCTTTGCGGACGATCAGGATATGACAGGGAATGAGTAACAGCACGCCGCCCAATAAACAGAAAAACCAGCCAGGAAATGCGGCGCCTAATACCGGAATCGCTGGTGATAATGAACAACCAGAGAGAAATAAGAACATGAATAATAGCGCCGGACGTGCCAGCTTCACTCGATAATTCAAAGGATAATTCCTGAGCGCTCGTACCATTGTGGAGTGAGTTTAATCGCCCTTTCGGGGAAATAAAAGCAAAGGGAAGAGACGGGCTGTCTATTTTATGGGGACGTCAGCGCCGCTCCCGCAGGAAAAGTGAATATAAAATCGTTTATTTCGCATCAATGCGATAAATCTTATGACATATATGAAGGTGATTTTTGATCTCACCATAGCTGGCGTTCCGCGGCGGGGCTATGCTTAGCTGCTGAACAAGAAAAATAACTGAGGCAATGTCATGGATAAGGAATTACTGGAGGCGGGCTACCGCGCATACACCGGCGAGAAGATTGATGTCTACTTCAACACGGACATCTGCCAGCACTCGGGGAACTGCGTTCGCGGTAGTGCAAAACTCTTCAACCTGAAGCGTAAGCCGTGGATCATCCCGGATGAAGTGGATGTTGCCACCGTCGTGCGCGTGATCGACACCTGCCCGAGCGGCGCCCTGAAGTATCGCCAGAAATAAGTGAGGAAATGATGGAAATACTGGAAGGCCATAACAAGTTTTACGTCAACGATGCGGCAGGGAATCAGGTCGCGGAAATTGTGTTTGTTCCCACCGGCGAGCATCTCAGCATTATTGAACATACCGATGTCGATGAGAGCCTGAAAGGACAAGGTGTAGGCAAACAGCTGGTGGCGAAAGTGGTGGAAAAGATGCGCGGAGAACAGCGTAAAATTATCCCGCTATGTCCGTTCGCGAAACATGAGTTTGATAATACCCGCGAGTACGATGATATCCGGGCCTGAAATAAAAGCACCGGTCTAAGCCGGTGCTTAATTTTAGATGATGAAGGGCTCCTGCATCCGGGGGGCCTGTTATTGGCGATGATGGCGAATAATATTCTTGCGCCAGCAGGGGTTCGGCATGCCGCCTGACGTCTGAAGTCGCGACCGGGAGCATTTCTGTCGTCAGCCCGGCCCTTCATTTTCCAGCTTCTGCCTTTTGCGCAGGTGGGGGAAAATGGTCATCCATATAGCCACTACCACCAGTGTGCCAATCCCGCCAAGCGCCGCGGCCGGTACGGCGCCCATCCACGCTGCCAGCAAACCAGATTCAAACTCCCCAAGCTGGTTTGAAGTATTAATGAAGATGGCGTTCACCGCATTGACCCGGCCGCGCATATCATCAGGCGTATCCAGCTGTACCAGCGCGCCGCGAATCACCATGCTCACCATATCAAACCCGCCCAGCGCGGCCAGCGCCAGCAGGGAAAGCCACAGCTGAGTAGAAAGCGCAAACACCAGCGTCGCCAGGCCAAAGCCGGCCACCGAGGCGAACATGATCAGGCCCACGTTCTTTTCCAGCTTGTGGCGACTGAGCCAGACGCCGACCAACAGCGCGCCGACCGAGGGCGCGCCGCGCAGCATCCCCAGCCCCCAGGGGCCGGTATGGAGAATATCCTGGGCGAAGATCGGTAACAGCGCCGTCGCGCCGCCAAGGAGGACGGCAAACAGATCGAGCGAGATCACGCCCAGCACATCTTTTCGCTCGCGGATAAAATGCACGCCGGCAAACAGGTTAGTGAGATTCATCGGCAGACGGGGTTGCGGCGGCCGCTCGTAGCGCAGCTGGCTAACCAGCACAATAGAGAACAGATAGAACAGCGCAGATACGCCATACACGACTTCCGGACCCGCCACGTACAGCAGACCGCCAAGCGTTGGGCCGATAATGACCGCCGCCTGCCCTCCGACGGAACTGGCCGCCATCGCGCGCGCGAGGATCGGCGGCGGCACCAGGGCTGGCAGCATCGAGGTGATCGCCGGCCACTCCAGCGCTTTTGCCACCGAGATTAAAAAGACCAGTCCCCAAATCTCAATCTTGTCCGCCCAATGCAGCAACGTCAGCGCGACCAGTCCGAGTAACGCTACCCATTCAATGAACTGGCCAAGCAGCACAATCCGCCGCCGATCGAACTGATCCGCGAGGTGTCCCGCAGGGAGAGCCAACAGGACCGAGGGTAAGAATTGCATCAGACCGATCATCCCGAGCGCCATCGCGCTATGGGTGATGGCATAAATTTGCCAGCTTACGGCCACCGAAAACATTTGAAAACCGAACGATGAACAGGTGCGCGCCAGCCAAAAGGTGACGAACGCCCTGTGCCGCAGCAGTGAATCATCCGCTGCGGATACCTGTGAACCCATAGTCTTATCCCATTTAAAGCCAATATTCCGGCCAGCATCGTCGTACCGGCCTGGTGCGAAGTCCGTCAGGGACTTTTATTTTTTTTACCGCCTGACAAGGTGCGATATCTTGTGAGTTCGGGCAGTGGCAAGGCGTGCGCTTTGCCACCTGGACTTAGCGTAAACTTGAAGGCGAGGTTGACTTTATTTTGTGTTGCTCATTCGATTCAACCAGAGCAAAACGCCGACCGCTCCCAGACTGAACAACGAAACACTGTAGAGTGCGTTAAATGCGCCAAAGTATTGCGCTATCACGCTGGTTATACCGGTGGAAACAGCGGCGGTCAGTACCTGTCCGCGCCATGCCATCGCACTGGCTTTCGCTACGTGTGTTTGCGAGAAGTTTCTAAGAATACCGAAAGTACCCAAAGAAAATACAATATTCGATGCCATATGCGCACTGAAGATCAGACTTAGCCCGACGCAGGGATATCCGGCGGATAGGGGTAATAAAAAATAGCTTCCGATAAATGTCCCCAGGCATATAAGCAATATGCCGTTATTCGCGCTAAATTGCTGCAATTTACGGGCATCAAGCATGAACGGCCCGCAGAGCTGCCCCAGGCTGCGCGCAAAAAGTAGCGGTAATGCCAGTCTGGCTGAATCCTCAGGCCGGATTTCTTGTGCCAGTGCAGGTAAAAGCGCCATTGCTGGTGATCCCACAGCGGCAAGTGCGGGTAACAGCATAATGCTTCTTTTTTGCAAGGGAGATATGGCGTGCCAGAGCGGTTTCTTTCGGCCAGACGTAGCCTCTGCAGGTTGCGGTTGTGCTCCGCGAAAGGTAGAAACGGACATCATAAGCAGAACCACTGAAGCCGTAAAACTGAGGGCATCAATGGCGAGTAGATGCACAGGCGTAATCAAGTCAAACAGGAGAACCCCCAAGCCGGTACCCAACAAAACCTGTGAGGCAAAAATGATGGTTTCCATGGCCGTTGCAGCAGGGAGTTGATCATGACGTAATCCGCGTTTAAACAATAACGTCAGCGCCGGGTAGCTTATGCCGCTGAACAGTGCTTCCGCACACTGCACGACCAACAGGGCCGGGACGTTATGATGCAGCAAACCATACAATGGAAAAACAAGCGCAAGCAGACCAAGTATCTCAGTAAAAATCAGGATCAGCAGTGGTGAGGTTGTCTTACACAGCATTTCGCCCCAGATGCTGCCAACAAAGCTGGGCATCATCGATAGCATATACACCAGGGTAAGCGTTGCAGAAGAAGCCTGCCAGTGTAAAAGCTGGCCGAAAATAATGACCTGAGTAAGCCCATTGCCCAGCGATGACAGGATATAGGCAAAACCAAGCAGGCGTAGCCAGCGATGGCTACGCAGTGCGCCAATGAGCGCAAACAGCAACGTGTTCATGCAGAAAGATTCTCATCTTAAATAACAGAAACCCACGTAGCCGACAGGCAACGCGGAAGATAAGCACTGTTAAAAAGAGAAAATCGTTACATCGGAAACGGTACGCTACTGGAAACGGAGATAACACTTTAGCACAGAAAAAATCAGATAATGCCCTTGAAGTTGAATACCCACTCCTCGCTCAAACCTACCCTCGGACTCATTGCTTCTGCCGTCAAATGCCTCTTTGAAATGTGCCGTCGATCTCACAAGGTGAGCGGCCTGATACGTAACCAGACTGAGAAACGGAGACGGCTGAGCAGCCTCGCCCCGCTACCAACAGCCCGCTGCTGCTCATCAAGAGCTGGCGGACTACCCCCGTAATCCAGGGGTTCTGCCATCGATCCCAATGGCGGTTTCAATCGGCATCGGGGCTGAGGCTTAACGGAGAATCCCGACCAGGATAGTCGGGGTTTTTCATGCAGGACGGAGCTGAAAATGGGCGGGATTTACCCGGCAATGCTGGTGGGATAGCGCCCCGGCGAAAAACGCTGAATAAGATCCGCCAGATTATCGCCGGTGATCGGCGGTGAGATCAGATAGCCCTGAAAGCGATCGATCCCCAACGCCTTCAGCATATTAAATTTTTCCAGGCTATCGACCCCTTCGGCAATACAGCGGCTACCGGAGAGCTGGCAGTAATAGATCAGGCTTTTGATCAGCGCCAGAGCATGGGGATCCCGCTGCAGATCGTTCACGATACTGATATCCAGCTTGTACTCATTAAAGCGCACGGTGCGGACCGGAAACAGGACGCTGCTACGCGAAAAGCAGTCGTCGAGCATGATGCGAAAGCCCTGCTGCTGTAAGCGGGCGATCGTGTCGCCCGTTTTACTGTGACGATTGAGATCGACAGTTTCGGCAAATTCCAGTACCAGCCTCTCCCCCTGCTGCGGTTCCTGCAGCTGCTGACGGGCCGCCTCCATCATCCGGATAATGTTGGCGTTGTTGGCGATGACCGGCGGGATGTTAACCGCGAAATAATAGTCGCCCGGATATTGATTGATATTCTGTACGGCCTCCTGCAGGACAAATGCCGTGAGCAGCAGCCAGGCATACTCCGAGTGTATCTGCGGCAGAAACTCGCCAGGCAACAGCACATCGCCATTGCGTCGCCAACGCGACAGCACTTCGATGCCCTGTAATATCAGGCGGCCATCGGTAATGGGCTGAAACACAGGAAAAACTTGCCGGCAGTGAATGGCATGGATGAACTCGCGTTCAAAAGCGGAGAGCGCGGCAACCGCGCTCGTTTTCTGTCCTTTGGTCTGGCTGCCGGGAAAACGGCTGGCCAGATGGGGATGATGTTCCACCATCTTTTTCAGTCCTGAGCTTCTCTGGGTGTAGAGGGTTTTGTGGCTAAGCCCCCGACGTTGCGCCTGATGATTGATGCTGAATCCCCGCAGCCAGTCCAGCGCGGTGCTCAGTTCCGGTTTGCTCACGCCGGCGGCCGGTTTAGCGCAGATGACACTCTCCTGGGACGCCAGCTGCGCCAGCAGGGGATAGCTTTGTCCGGCGTCGGGGCTGAGCAGTGCCGCCAGCTGTCGACAGGGTAAATCAGAGGCCACGGCCCGTACCCTGGCCAGATGGCGAGGCTTGCCGACCTGATGTAACAGCGTTTGCCACAGCCAGTTGGCCGGGCTGCGGCTGAGGATCAGCATCGGCAGCGGAACGGCGCTGTGTTTCAGCAGCAGCCCCGCCTGTCGCAGAGTGAGCAGCAGCCAGAACGGATCGTCGGGTAAAAAAACCACGATACGCCTGACGGTCACAATATCGGGGATTAACAGCGCCTCGTGAAGCTGAGGGAACAGGCGCCTGGGCCGCAGCAGACCGCCGTCGTCCATCATGGAAGAGAGCCCCTCGGCGGCGATCGCACAGGGCGAAAGAATATAGTCCACCGGCGGGGAGGCCTGCGTCGCGCAGCCATTACTGGTAGACAAACGTCACCCCAATAATGGACTGCACATTACCTGCCGTCACCTGACCCGTGGTTCGCGCATAGGTAGCGGTTAGCCCCAGATTGACCGGCGAAGTACCGACCGTACCCAGCGACACCGTGCTGTTGGCGGGCACGATGCTGCCGTTACGCGTCATCTGTACGCCAATCCCCTGCGCCGCCGATGTCGAAGCGGTATTGCTGAAGATCGAATTGGCGGTATCGGCGGTGGTGCCGGAAAGGTAGTAGCCAAGATTCTGGTTTTGCGCGCAGTGCACCGTCACCGGAACGGCCATAGAGCCAGGGTAATCCGGAAGCGTTACCGTAACATCGCGAGCGGAGACATCGCAGCCGCCGGTCGGCACCACGACATCATTGTTGGCGTAAATGTTCCAGACAAACTGATAGGAGTCGCTGTTATAGTTGTTGGTCTGGTGAAGAATGAGCACCGCGATCAGGGAACCGGAGGTGATCGCCACCCCGCCAGCGGTGCTGACCGGCGTCAGATAGAGCACGGTAGGCCACGGTTTATCGGTGGTTGAATCATAGATGACCCGCGCGGTTTCCGTGGTGGTGGGGAAGGGGTAGGAGGTACCGTTGTACTTTACGGTGCCGGAAAAGCTCGACAGCACCCCGCCATAGGCGGAGCCTCGTTGCAGGGTCACGTAGTCGGTAATGGTTTGCGGATAGTCGTTATGGCAGAAGATTTGCGTGGAGAGATCGACCACCAGGTTCTGCCCGACGTTCACCGCCGGCGTCAGGTTGACGTAGACGTTCGCGCTGCCGCCGCCGATGGGGATCGTCGCCCCGGTCGCGGTTTTGCAGGCAAAGGACCAGGCATTAACCGACCAGCCCAACAGCAGCAGCGTGGTCAACAGGGTAATCATTTTTTTCATCAACTTACTCTCCTGATTCAGGCGTAGGTGTAGGTGACGCTAATCACCGCCTGAATGGTTCCCTGGGTGGCGCCGCCGTTGACCGTCAAGGCTCTGACCTGTAGCGGGAAGCGGGCGGACTGCGTGGAATCATCGACCTGGACTGATTTAGTGGCGCCGTTGTTCAACGTCGTTCCGCCGTCATCCTGCAGCTCCAGCTGGATATTGCCGGCGGTGCCCTGGTTTTTGTAATACCCGGTGGCGTCTGCGGTGCCGCTAAAGCTGGCGGTGACGCGGGAGGTGCCGACGGGGCAATTGCTCAGATCGAGCGACACCCCGTGCCAGGCCGAAGCGGCGCCTGCCGAGACCAGGCTAAAGGTATACAGGTCGCCGAGATCGACGGTGGCATTCGTGGTCGAGACCGTGCAGGGTTTGGCGACCACTTTGCCGTTAACGGTGATCGTGATATCGGCCGCCTGTAGAGGAGAGCAGGCCAGTATCAGCGCGCTCCCCAGAAGCCATTCTCGGGGAATCCATTTCATCTCAACCTCCGGTTACTGAAATTCCAGCGTGAATGTCGCTGTCGCGTTGACGTGCCCGGCGGTAACCGGCACCTGGGTGGCCATCAACCGCGCATAAAAGTTCAGGGTATTGGTCTGCCCGGGCGTCAGCGTCGTCCAGGCGATTGCCGTTGAGGGGGCGTTCAGCGGCAGCATCGTCTGCTGACCATTGAGAATCTGCACCCCCATGCCCGCCGCGGCCGACGCGCCGCTGTCCAGCTTCAGCAAGCTGGTGTTGTCGTTATCCGCCACGCCGGTGAAGCCCACTTTGACCGCAGTCACCGAGCTGCCGCAGGGCGACAGCACGATGCGAAACGGCACCACCGGCGTTGTCGCGCCGATGGTGTTGAACTGCTTAGCGGCGTTATCCATCAGGTCGACGGTAAAGTCTTTCGACTCGCCCGCCACCGCGCAGGCGTTATCCCGGACATATCCGCTGATGGTAATGGTACTGTCGGCCGCGAAAGCGTTGGCGATGGTCAGCGACAGCACGGCCCCCAGCAGATACAGCGATTTGGTCATCATTATTTCTTCCTTAGCGACAGACGGCGGACAGCTGGCTCAGCGCCTGCTGCTGGCTCTCTTGCGGCAGCTGATACTCGGCCACGCAGCTGGCATCGGGGCCTTCACCCCATGTCACCTGCACTTTGCCGGCCAGCGGCATACCGCTCAGATAGACCTGCCCGTTATCGGCCACGATACTGCCGCTCTGGTTATTGGCTGAGGTCACCATGGCGCCAAACGGGACCGGCTTGCCATGACGGGTTAGCGTCATCAGCAGCTTCATGCCGACGTGCGCTTTGAAATCTGCGCGCACGATGGCGCCGTGCGTGGGCACCACGCTGACCACCGCATCATCCAGGTCGACGTTGTCCGCCAGCGTGTTGGTGTCCAGCGCCACGCGGTTCTCACGATATTCGGTGGCGTACGGCAACACCGCATAGCCGCGCCAGTCGGTACGTACCCCGGTCTGGTTTTCCACTTTCACGTTGTCGGCGCCCGGGGCTTTAATCAGCACCACCGTATCGTTCAACGGCTGGCTCAAGGTGACGCCGTTGCCATGAGCCAGCACGCCGCCGCTCACGCCGTAGTACAACTGTTTCAGGCCATCGCTGCGGCTGTAGCCGACGTTGGCGTTACCGTAGCCGCCGCGATAGTTCAGCGCCGCGTATCCGGTGCCGCCGCTCCCACCGTTGCCGCCGCCGGCATAACCGGTCTGCACGCTGTAGCTCAGGTTATTGTCCTCCAGCAGCGTGCCGTACAGCCCGGCCAGGTTGGTCATCCGGCCATCGAGATCGTGCGACATGCTGTAGCTGGCGCTGGCGTGGCGCCAGACTGATTTGCTGTCCGAGCGCAGCCAGTGGCTGAACGGAATGTTGACGTTGACCGCCAGCATCTGGTCGCGCCCCTGCTGCCAGGCGTTTTTGGTCAGGCTGTAGCTCAGCGTCCAGTTGATATCGTCCACCGCGGCGTTCAGCCCGGCCTGCAGCTGCTGGTCCGCTTTGCCGGTTGACCAGTAGGTCTGATGGCTGCCGCTCAGGTAGAGCGTGGCGGTGCGTCCCAGCTGCTGGGTGACGCTGACCTGCACCTTGCCGCGTTTGCTGTAGGCGAGGTTGTAGTAGTCGGTAAATTTGGGCTTCACCTGGATAACGCCGTCCTGGGTCTCGACGTCGTAGCCGCTCATCCGGCTATAGGTGGTATCGGCAAAGCTGTAATAGCCCCGCGTAGAGTAGCGGTAGCCGACCAGCTGAATATTGGTGCCGACTTCGTTAAGCGATTTGTTATAGAGAAAACGCAGCGACTGCCCCTGATGCTTGCTGTCGTCAGGTAGCGTGGCGTTTGCCTGGGTCACATCCAGCGATACGGCGCCGAACTCGCCCATGTTTTTGCCGACGCCGAGGTTAAAGGCACGGTAGCGGTCGGCAAGCTGGGAGCCGCCGTACAGCGTCCAGCCCGCCGCCAGGCCGTGCAGCAGCGTCCCCTGGAAGAATTTCGGCTTCTCCTGCTGGTCGTTGCCGCTGCGATATTCCCCCGCCGTCAGGGCGAAGCGCGAATGGCCCTCACGCTGCAGCACCGGCACCGTTGACCACGGCACGGTAAAGACCTGGCGGGTGCCGTCGGTCTCTTTGATGGTGACCTGCAGATCGCCGCCGTTACCGGCGGCATAGAGATCGTCGATCGTAAACGGTCCCGGCGGCACCGTACTTTGATAGATCTCATAGCCGTTTTGCTTGATCGAGACCTGCGCCGTGCCACGGGCAATTCCGTGGATCACCGGAGCAAACCCCTTCTGACTATCCGGCAGCATATTGTCGTCAGAGGCCAACTGGGCCCCGCGGAAGTTGATGCCATCGAACACGTCGCCGTTGGTATAGCTGTCGCCGAGCGTCAGGCGCGAGCGTAGGGGGACAATATCCCTCTCCAGCCAGCTGTTGACGTGCTGCCACTTATTCTCGTTGCTCGATGAACTGCCGCCGCTGCTGTAGCTCCAGGTGGTGTTATCGCGCAGGCGCCAGGCGCCGAGGTTGAGGCCGCTTTGCAGATTCAAATAGGCATAGTTGCTGCTGCCGCCGATATCGTTATGGACATTGTTGCCGGTAAAGTTGTAGTTCAGCAGCCCGGCGGTGATGCCGTCATCCCACAGTTCGGGCGGGATATATCCGCGCGCACGATTGCCCATAAAAGCCTGCGGCACGGTGAGGTACAGGCGCTGTTGGCCGACGTCGAAACGGCTGGTCGACTCTTTGATCATCTCCGCCATCGGCACGCAGGCATCGGCCGCGAGGGCATTCATACCGGCCACTGCGGCGGTATTGACGCCCATGCTGGCCAACTGGCCGCGGGTCAGGCAGGGGGCCAGGCCGTGGTGGTTCTCTCCGCTCTTAAAGGTGACATCGCGGGTGGTCATAAAGCCGTTATTCAGGTAGATATCGACGCGATAGGTGCCCGGCGGCACCTCTTGACCCTTTTCGAAACTCGACAGATCCGCCACCGCGGCAGGATCATCGGCGAGGAAACGCGGGTTAAAGTAAAGTTCCGCCTGCGCGGAAAAGGCCTGCATGGCAAGCAAAAGGGCCAAAGGGAACCGGGCAAATACGCGAGCCGATCCCGACGCGCGGCGCCGCGCATGCCGGGCACCCAGGCGGTCCGATCCATATTTCAGATGTGACATAGTCCCTCCGGTCCGAAGTCGCCCGGCTGTCAGTTCTTTTTATATTTCAGGGGATAACGCTATTTCCCCGTGGTTATTGCAGTACGCCCTTCATCCGTGGGGTCAGTGCGCCGTAGTCGTTAATCGTCCGGTAGGTGATGTCGCGTCCGGCGTCGGACGGGATTTTGACCGAGGCTTCCCCCATCGGTGGGACCAGCGCATTTTCCAGCACCCGGGTGCCGGCATTGAGTTCGGTCACCGTCAGGTAGTAGGGCGTGGGATTGATCAGCGTCAGCGTGTTGGCACTACGGCGAAACGTCAGCTTCTCCGCCGCCTGATCCGGCGACAGCGCGAGTTTCCCCGGGCGGTAGTAGAGCTTGATGCGGCTGATAATCGCCAGCTGCAGCGTGTTATCGCTAAGCTTTGATTTATCCATCGAGGGGATGGCCTTCACGTTCATCCAGAACAAACTTTCTCGATCCTGCGGCAGCTTGTCGTTGGTCGCATCGATTATGCGCAGCGTATTCTCTTTTTTGCCCTGCATGGCGAACAGCGGTGGGGTTATCACAAAGCGCCCGTCTTTTTGACCGTCGGCGTTTTCGACCCACGACTGAATCAGATAGGTGCTGTTGTCGTCATTGTTGGTCACCGCCAGCTGAACCTGTTTTTGTCCGGCGGGATAAATAACTCGGGTGGCTCCCAGCGCCACGCCCGCTTCGGCACGCGCAACGAAACCGGCGGTCGCTATCATCAATAAGCCCGCCAGTAAGCAGCGTGTCATCCCCAGTGTTTTTCTCACGTTTTCCCCTTTTATACTCACCGTTATGTCCTGCATCCGGTATGCCTGCTGGTTAATTACTGATAGGTCAGAGAGAACCAGGCCTGAGCATTTGCGGCTCCGCCGGTAACCTGATGTCCGGTCGCCCGATATTTAGCGACAAAATGGAGCGTGGTGGGGCCGGTATACAGTCGTGACCAGGCGCCCGCTGGGCTGTTGAGCGGAATCAGGCGATCTTCTTTGTCGAACAGCGCGACGCCGATACCGGTTGCGATGCCGGGGCCTTCGCCAACCGAGAGCACGTCCGGATTTTTGCCATCGGCGACGCCATGAAAGGCGACACCAACCCGTTGACTGACGGCGGTGCTGCAATCCTGGAGATGAATATCGAAAGGAACAGGGTCAGTATCTTCCCCTGGCGAATGAAACCGATTGCTGCTGATCTGTCCCATGTTGACCGTCAACTGCTGGTCTCCTGCTTCAACGCGGCAGGATTCGGCAATAATGACGCCCTGAAAGCGCATATTTCCGCCGGGTAACGTCACATTCCAGTGGTTTCCGGCCAGCGCGAGCGGCGACAGTAAAAAAAACAGCAGGCCAGATTTCATTCCTTGCATCGTTATCACCCCAGTCCTGTTGTGGATAACGGGCCATCCTGGCCCGAGCTGCGTCCTTGCGTGATGAGTGAATTATTCGTATTGCACTTTGAAGGTCGCGTCGGCGTTAGCGGTACCTGCTGTTGCCGCGCCAGTCGCGTAGTAGCGAGCCTGGAAAGGAATGATGTTGGTGCCGTCGTTCAGCGTGGTTGCTGCACCGAAGGTTGCACCATCCAGCGCCAGCGGAGTCCCGGTGCTGTCGAGGATCTGTACGCCGACGTTCGTCGCGCCACCGGCCGCAGAGTTCTGCAGTGCCAGAACGGTGGTGTTGGTGCTGTCTACGGCAGTACCGGAGAAGGCAACGGAAGCTTTGGTTGCGACGGTAGTATCGCAATCATCCAGCTGGATGTTAAAACCGACCGCAGAGCTGGTGCTGCCTGCAGTAGCGAGTTTGGCTGAACGAACCTGGCCCAGTTGAACGGTCTGATCGATAGAGCCAGCATCAACGGCACAGGCCGCGTTGACCACTTCCCCTTTAAAATGCACTGTGCCGCCATTAACCGTGGTGGTGTCAGCCAGGGCCGCCGCGGAACTCAGAGACAGGGCTGACAGAACAACGATAGCCAGTGTTTTGATTTTCATGCTGTTTTCCTTTAAACAATGTCGATATTACGAACCGAAATTGGCAGTCGTCGTGCCTTCCAGGCATTCCATATATCAGCCGAATGGTTCGACTGCCGGCTCTGCGCAGTTTTCGCCCAACTGATGAGTCAATTGGGGCCATTTTGACTCATTGAGATAAATGACTGATTTTTTGGTTTTTTGAGATTTTTATTGGTGTATTGGTCTGTTTTATTGGTTTTTGTTGGGGTTATTGTCTGGTTTTTTGTTTTGAAGAAGGGCGGTCATCGGGCGAGGTCAGGGCGGATGAGATGACGGGTAAGCGGAAAGGATGAAGAGATAAGTAAAGTTTCTTAATGGTAAAATGTGATAATAATCAATCAGATGAATTTAATTTGTGAGAATATATGTACTTGCCGGTTGCAAAAGTTTGCAAAACATTTTTATGATATAAACAGTTTGGCCCCAATTGACTTGTTCATTTTTAAATTTATCCTTATTTATCAAATGAATATGTCATTTCTTTGTGCCGTGAGAATTTTCTTCAAGCAGGTTATTTCTTTCCCACAATCCTGCGAAACGCGCGGCATTGCTGGCGGTATAACGCACTGTATGCCGAATATTGCGATGACCCAGATAATCCTGAATTAAACGTGTATCTGTGCCTCTTTCCGCAAGTTCATAGCCGCAGGCATGGCGCAGCATATGCGGGTGAGTATGGGTGGCGGTTCCGGCCTCTTCGCCGGCGCTACGAATAATCCGATAGGCCTGCTGGCGGGAAAGCTGAGTGCCCCGGAGGGAAATAAAAATCGCATTGGTTTTTTGTGCCGCCTTCCAGCCGGCGCGAACCTGGGTCCAGCGCGCAATGGCTTCCAGCTCGTCGAATCGCAGCGGGTGGATGGTCGAAAATCCATTCTTCAACCGACGGACGTTGATGCGACCCTCATTGAGGTCAAGATCGCGATAGTGCAGATCGAGCAGTTCGCTGATGCGCATCCCGTGACGAAAGGCCAGCAGGATAAGACAATAATCCCGCTCTCCGGTTGGACCCTGCCGTGCCGCCTGCATCATTGCCTGAACTTCTTTGGCGGTAAGAAAACGACGTCGATTCACAATACAATGCTCCTGAAATTAATTTGCACAAAGACAGCGCCCTGAAGCAATTATCAGGACGGTTAAAAAATAATCCGCAGTGTTAAAGGCGTATTATATGAAGGCACAGATACAGTTCATTCTTCACGTTGCCATGATGTTGGCGCTGCAAAAATAGATGGTCACATTACATTTACACATAGTTAAAATATAGCTACACGACAATTCTTATTTTTATAGATTTTATGGCATATCACAATAGCGGCATCAAGGCTTCACGCCAGGTACATCAAATCACAGGGAAAAAAGTTAATGAAGAGATGGCTTTGGACGGAAAATATAATGCTGAATGGTTTAACCAAACAATAAATAACGAATTGAAATCCTGAATATTTACAAGGATATCAGCAGGAAACGTATTATGAATGAAGTAAGAACTTGTGGGAACAATAATCGTAACTAACGCATGGTTAATATTTATTAATGTGTTCAGCGACAGCTGTTCATTTTCACGCCATCGCGAGTATCAGGCGTCAACTCCTTTTGACGCCTGGACCGTCATTGCAAAATGCTGTGACGCTGCTTCTCTTTTGCATTGTCCCAGATGCCGTAAAAACGCCCGGCATTGCTCGCGGTATACCAGACGGTATGGCGGATATTTCGGTGGCCAAGGTAGTCCTGAATAAGGCGGGTATCGATACCCATATTCGCCAGCGCAAATCCGCATGAATGGCGAAGCATATGGGGATGAATTTCAATCGTTAATCCGGCGGCGCCTCCGGAGGAGGATATAATCTGGTAAAACTGTTGGCGGGAAAGAGGATTACCTTTGCGCGATAAAAACAGCCATTCACTGTCGGCATGCGGATAGGCTTTTCGAATATCCAGCCAGTTTTTCAATGCCTGTATTTCTTTATTGAGTAAAGGATGGGTAGTGGAAAAACCTTTTTTAAGACGATGGATGTAAATACACTTAGAACGTAAATCAATATCAGAGATTTGCAGGCGACAAATTTCGCTGGCGCGAAATCCATGAATAAAACAGAGTAAGGTCAGGCAATAGTTTCGGGCAGCATGTGCCCCGGTGTTCGCTGCTTTAAGAAGCGACTCAATCTCATTCTGAGTAAGGAAGTTCCTTTTTTTGATATCGGCATTATTCTTCATTATATTCCCTTTTAATTGCAGGCGTGCATTACGAACTATTCGTTGTCGTCAGGCCAGTATTGTTGTCCGATTGAACATCTTTTCGCTTATATTTCGCCATCGCGCCAGGTGCTTTTAAAACGTGTAACGTACTCCAGCTTGTATCAAGCTGAACCGGGTCATCAGAAGGCAGGTATTTAGTTGAATCATGAAGTATCTCCATGCTCTGGAACCAATGACTTCATGTAATGCAATGAATTAAATCTATTTTTGTTAAACAATGACGCTGTTCCTGGGGGGGAGCATGTCCCGATCATCCTTCATTCCTCCTGGTTGCGCACGCCGGGGATACAGGGGCGCAAGGCATCGCTCTGGCGCTAGCCCAACGGATATCGACATCCTGATACATGCCGCGCTGCCATGAGCTATCACGATTGGCGGATCTCTCAGCAGCCGGGAATGGATAAATCATCTCCGGGTTCTCCCTTGTCGCTTCAGCGCAGGTTGAATGATTTTTGTGTCTGGTCTGGTAATAATTAAATGCCCGTTAACCGCTGCCATTCCTCACAAAAGTGAATTCGGCTCTGGCCTGGTGAATATTCCGCGAAGCACTTCGCAGAACGCGAAGAACGATATACTCGCCTGGGTAGCATTCACCGCATCACTACAACAGCGATTAAACCATACTGCAAAATTATGTTTGAGAATAGTAATAATAAGCCCGGAGACACCAGCGTCCCCTCACCACGGGGCTTAATTTCGGCACAGGGCCGGAGGGCGATTTCGTAAGCGTAGCGCGCTGAAAATGGCGGAGGTCAGGGGTTTACTGGAGTTATTTAACGCCTTTTGCTTGGGGATTTTGGCTATCTTGTTGTTTGTTAAGCCGGTGTTTTGGGGGGTTATGAGGATTACTGGAGTTATCTGGAGTCTTTCCCCGGTATCTGAGGGAAACGATGTTTTCCACGGCGAATAGATTCAAATCCTTGCCGCGAAATATTCAGACAGAGCGATGGCCCCCTGTCGAGAGGGCACAAATAACTTAAACCGGCGTGAATCTATTTTGTTCATCCGGCGTCGGCGGCGTTATTTCAGCTGGCTGCAGAATAGCAGGATGGCTATCGCCACCATCATCGCTCCGGAGGTCATGCTGACTCTTCTTGCCACCTCTGGCCGGTGGGTTAATAGCCTTTTTGACCCGTAGCCAACCAGGAAATAGATCAGTGTACAGGTCAACAGGTGAATGCTCCCCAGGGCCGACATTTGCAGCGCGACCGGCCAGCGGCCTGCAGGATCGGTAAATTGTGGCAACAGGGCGAGGAATAAGAGAAAGACTTTTGGATTCAGCCCGCTAATACATAACCCTTTTAGCGCCCAACGGTTCCAGCTTCCGGCCTGCTGTGTTGCGGCGCCAGGCGTGGCGGGGTGACGCAAAATCGCGATCCCCAGCCACAGCAGATAGGCTGCGCCCAGCAGAGTGATCAGCGACAGCACCAGCGGGTGGCCGGTGACGGCTACGCCGATCCCGGCGATCACGATAATGGCCGCCAGCAGATGCCCGGACATCAGTCCGATCACCGCAGGAAGCACCCGTTGTCCGTGGATGCCGGCGCTAATGGTATAGGCCCAGTCGGCACCGGGGGTGATGATCAGCAGGAAGGAGACAACCCAGAACCCGGCGATAAAACTCATCTCCATGACCGGCTCTCTCCACCGTGTTTCAAGGTATTGCGCATAACGATCTCCCGTCCGTATCCGTGTGCTGTAGAGGAAAAGAATATCGGGATTTCCGGGAAATAAGTTTTCAATGTTATGCTTAAAACCTCCTGTTTAAGAGAAAATCTTCCAAATGGATAGCATAGATCGAAAAATTATTGCTGAGCTGCAATCCGATGGTCGTCTGTCGATTACCGAGCTGGCTGAACGGGTCAATTTGAGCCTCTCTCCCTGTCATCGACGGCTGCGGGCGTTAGAGCAGGATGGGGTTATTACCGGCTATCGGGCCAACCTCGATCCCCTGAAAATGGGCTTTAATTTCCTGGCCATCGTGTTTGCGACCTTAAAAGAGGGTGATAAAAAAGCGGTGAGCGCGTTTGAAGAGGCGGTTGAAGAGATCCCCCAGATCGTGCTGGCTCAGCGGCTGTTTGGCGATCCGGACTATCTGATGCACGTGGTCACCCGGGATCTCCCGGCGTTTCAAAAACTCTATGATGACAAGCTCTCGGCGATGCCCGGCGTGCAGCATTTGCGATCGACGCTGGTGATGAAAACCGTGGTCCAGGATCGCCCCTTTCCCCTGGAAAGCTTAAACCTGACGCGTTGATCCGCCCGCAGGCAGGCCGGCATTGCTGATAAGGGGGGAGGCGTTGCGCTGAATCTCAAGGGGCAGGGGAAGGCGGGCGCGGTAACCACGCCTGCCCGTTCGCGCTTAACTTACCATTTTTCGTCGCGCGCATCCTGGCGGCCATCGCGGCGGTTATCGCGTTTATCCTGGCGGCAGCTGGCGTTGCTTTGATTGTTATCTCTGACGCACTGCTGTTTGGCATCGCGTCCGCCCTGGCGTGAATCCTGGCGGATGTCGCGTGAGTCCTGACGGTTATCACTGCGGTAAGTCGCCTGAGCCGAGAGGGTCGGCAGCAACAGCGCTGCGGTAACCAGAGTGAGAATGAGTTTTTTCATAAATATTGCCTTTCTGATAAACCAAACATACTGATATATGAATAATAATTAGGCGTTATTGTGGCGTGGATATATTTTTTATCTCTCGGCAATAAGTGCCTGTTTATCCATTGTTTTGTTTAAAATTAAATTTATCAGAGTGGCGACAGGCGTTAGCCTCAGCCGGCGGTTCGGGTTGCCGGATCAGCGCGCATCCCTGCGGACCGAACCGCGGATGTTTACAGCGCCGGCTGCTGTTGGCGCGGCGTCGCGGGCTGACGAATACTGAACAGCGCCACCAGGGCCAGCAATGCAAAGGCCAGCAGCATCAGCGCCACGGGGACGTAGCTGTCCCATTTCATTAAAAATGCGACCGCCAGCATCGGACTTATCCCGCCGGAGATAACGGCGCCAATCTCGTGGCCCAGCGCCAGACCGGTATAACGGACTTCTACCGGAAACAGTTCCACCATCATGCACGGCTGGGCGGCGATCATCGCCCCGTGACACACCGGCAGCGCCAGCAGCATCGCCAGCAAAATCGCCGGGAAGCTATGCATGTGTAGCAGCCAGAAGAACGGGAAGGCGACCAGCGCCATGCCCGTCACGCCAATATAGTAGAGCGTTTTCCTGCCGATACGGTCCGACAGCCAGCCCCAGCCGAGAATCGTGGCGATCTCCACCGTCATGGCAATGGTCACGGCGGCGATCACCTGACTGGTCTCAATGCCGATATGTTTGCAATAGACCACGGAAAAGGTGAAAAAGATGTAGACCGCGCCGTTTTCCGCCAGCCGCAGACCAATGGCCTGCAAGATCGCTTTCGGGTGATGTTTAAAGGCGCTGAGCACCGGCAGCTGTATCTCCGTGGACTCATTTTTTCGGGCGACAAACTCGGCATTTTCCTCAATGTTGCGCCGGATATAGACGCCGACCAGAAAGATAAACAGGCTCAGCAGGAAAGGGATGCGCCACGCCCAGGCCAGCACATCTTCCTGCGGCAGCAGTTGCACCAGATAAAAAGCCAGCGAAGAGAGTACAAATCCGCCGGACACCCCCACCTGGCTCCAGGCGGTGTAGTAGCCTTTTTGCTGCGCCGGGGCATTCTCACTCAGCATCAGGACGCCGCCGCCCCATTCGCCGCCGGAGGCGACGCCCTGGATAAAACGCAAGGTAATCAGGGCGATCGGCGCCAGAATACCGATGTGTTCATAGGTTGGCAGCAGACCAATCAGAAAGGTACTGGCGCCCATTAACGTCAGGGTGATGATCAGGGTCATTTTACGGCTGTATTTATCCCCGAGATGACCAAAGGCGATGCCGCCCAGCGGCCTGGCGATAAAGCCGATGGCAAAACCGGAAAAGGCCAGAAAGGCCCCGAGCAGCGGATCATCGGTTGCCGGAAAGAACAGGGGACCGAAGACCAGCGCCGCCGCCGTGCCGTAAAGGAAAAAGTCATACCATTCCAGGGAGTTACCCAGAAAAGAGCCGATAATCAATTTGCGCATTGATTGGGGAGTGCTCACCGGCGTATCGCTTGCAGTTCCAGACATCACATCTACTCCAGTACAGGTGAAAAGAGGGCGCCGACGAGCTGGCGCCATGATGCAACCCGAAGCTTATGGGGCGGCATTATGCGATAGGGTATTTTTCGTCAGGGTGAACCTTAGCGGTACGGCTGCGCGCTAAGGGTATGGAACTGGCGATTGAACCACACCAGCCCGTCGCCGGCCTGGTGATGACGAATCTGTCTGACCTCGCAATAAAACACGCTGTGACTGCCCACTTCATGGCTGGTGGATAGGGTGCAGTCGACGCTGGCGACGGCAGTAGCCAGCACCGGCGAACCGGTTTCCAGCGTCAGCCACTGCTCGTGTAAAAAACGCTCTTCCGAACGCAGCTGGCTATTGGCGAAGATAGCGGACAGGTTTTGATGCTGACCAGAGAGCACGTTGACGCACAGCACGCCGTTCTCTTTAAATTTGGCATGGGCGAAAGAAGAACGGTTCATACAGACCAGCAGCGTGGGGGGGGAATCGGTGACGCTGCATACGGCGGAGGCGGTAAAGCCAAAGCGGCCTGCCGGGCCATCGGTGGTGATAATGGTGATGGCGCTGCCCAGCTGTGCCATGGCGTTACGGAAATCAGATGTCAGGTTCATAGCGGTATCCGTTATTTCAGTTTGACGTATTCGAAGCTTTCGATAACCAACCGGGGCGTTTTGGCCCGCGAACAGCACAGCAGAATCTGGTCGTTATCTTCGCGTTCTTCATCGGTTAAATACTCGTCGCGGTGATCCGGCACGCCGTTGCACACATTGGCGAGACAGGTTCCGCAGACCCCCTGTTCGCAGGAGACTTTGACCTTGATCCCCGCTTTCTGCAGCGCGGCGACAATGGTTTCGTCCTCCCCGACGGTAACGGTGACGCCCAGCCCGGGGACATCGACGGTAAAGCTGGCGCCGCCGGTTTCCACTTCCCGGTTAAAAAACTCCTGATGCAGTCGTTCGGGTGGATAACCGCAGCCGCGCGCCGCATCGGCGATCCCGTCCATAAACCCTTCCGGGCCGCAGACGTAAACGTGAGCGGCGGCGTGGTGCGGGGCCAGCACCTCGTGAGGACGGATTTTTTGCCCTTCCTCGCTGATGTGCAGATGGACGCGGTCGCTAAAAGGGCAATCCGCCAGCTCGTGCAAAAAGGCCATCCCGTCGCGGCGCCGCCCGCAATAATGGATAGCGAAAGATTTTCCGGCGCGGAACAGCGTATCCGCCATCGCCAGCATCGGCGTAATCCCGATCCCGCCGCCAATCAGCAGGCTGTGGCTGGCATCCATCTCAAGCGCAAACAGATTGCGCGGCGGGCCGATGGTCACCGTGGCGCCGACCTGGAGCCGATGCGCCGCCAGCGATCCCCCGCGCGATGTCCGATCCTTGAGAATGCCCAGGCGATACTGCTGCGGGTGATGAGGGCTGCCGCACAGTGAATACTGGCGGACGATCTCCTCCCCGAGATAGAGATCGATATGCGCCCCGGCGCTAAATGGCGGCAGGGGCGCGCCGTCCAGCGAGGTCAGGGTCAGGACCACCACATCGGTGCCCTGGATTTCGCGTTCTGCGACGCGTACGGTCAGTGTTTCAGCCATCTTTCTTCTCCACCCTGACAGGGCTTAACGCATATAGATGCCGCCGTTGATATCCCAGGTCGCCCCGGTGATAAAGGTGGCGGACGGATCGGCCAGGAGTTCTACCGCGCGGGCGACCAGCAGCGGATCGCCCAGGCGTTTCATCGGGATCATTTCCAGCAGCGCCGGCATTTTTTCTTCCGGCACCGCCGCATGAACGGACGGTAAATCGAGCGGGCCGGGGGCAATGGCGTTGACGCTGACCCCGGCGGCGCTCAGCGCGCGGGCAAACACTTTCGTCAGCGTCAGGATGCCGCCTTTCGAGGCCGCATAATGGGCGCCGGAGGCGGTGCCACCGTTTTGTCCCGCCAGCGAGGCGAGATTGATAATGTTGCCCTGTCGGCGTTGACTAAAATAACGGCCGACAATCTGACAGCCGAGAAAGGTGCCCCGCAGATTGGTGCTGGTGACGCGATCGAACTCCTCTACGGAGATCTCCATGATCGGCGTGGTCAGCGTGAGCGCCGCGTTGTTAACCAGCACATCCAGCCCGCCAAATCGTTCGTCGATCCACGCCAGCGCAGCGTGAAAGTGTTCGGGTTCGCGGATATCCAGCGCCAGGGGCAGCAGGCGCTGCCCCTCGGCATCGATCTGCCGGGCGCCCTCGCCCGCGGCGTCGATGGCGATATCCGCCATCGCCACCTGATAACCCAGCTGCCACAGATGGCGGCTAATCGTCAGCCCGAGGCCGCTGCCGGCGCCGGTTATGAGTACGGTTCTTGTCATTGCAGCCTCACAGGATGTAGCCAATGCTATGCAGATAATCGTCGCCGTTAATCAGCCGGATGACCTTCTGCGCGATAAGAAAGCGCTCGCCCTGCGGCACCAGGGTGTAGCTCAGGTCGGCGACGTAATGGTGTTCTTTGCCTTTGCGGTACTCATACAGAAACTGGGCGCAGCGGATCTCGACACGCTGGTCGCTGGCCTCGATCAGGCGGTGGCGGCCGGTCATGCGGATGGTACGTGCGCGGGGCGTCGTCGAGATCGACTCGCCGCTGTACAGACGATGGACGCGCTTCTCGCGCATGGCCTGGTTGTCATAGGCGTAATTCAGCGCGTTGGCGAAATCGGTCGTCTGCCGATCGACAGGAATAATGTACATTCCCTGCGGCTGCCACAGCGCCAGCCACTCGCGGAATTCGCCCTGGTCGAGCAGGTCCGCCTCCTGATTAATAAAGTGAATGGCGGCGGTTAAGGTCCGTTGTGCGCTCATTTTTGCCCCCGGTTTTCTGCGGTCATGTACTTTTTCCACTGCTGATAGGCGGCACGCATGCCGGTTTCGGCGCTGACGTCGCTGCGCAGCCCATCGGCGGTGCGCGTCTCTCCCGGCAGGCCGCGATTGAGCATGATCCACAGATCGTTGCCCGCGCCGCCGCCGCGCTGGACGCGCTCCCAGGCTTCAGAATCATCCGGCGTGCCAAAGCCCATTGGCCCCTGGAAGTGTTCATGCATCCGCAGTCGCGCCTGGTTGGCAATCGCCGGGCCATCTTTCATCGTCAGCACCACGTGGTGGATTTCGGTCTCTTGCACCGAGACGGGTTGCAGCACGCGAAAGAACGCCATCGAGCAGGCAACGTTGGGGAACAGGTTCAGGTTGAAGCCGCTGCCGCCCACTGCGCGGACGATGCGGCGCACCTGCTGCTCTTCGTGGCCCTCTTCGCGCAGCGCCTGAGCCAGTTCAAGGAAGCGATCCGGCACCGGCGCATCGAGATTCTCTTCAAGGTCAATCAGTTCCGGGATCATCACCATCACGCTGTGGCCGTTCCCGAGGTCTTCGACAAAACCTTTGCCGTCAACGAAGTTGAGCATCTCTTCCGTCTGCTTATCGACGGAGCTCAGGAAGGACTTATGTACGACGGGAAAGTGATAGCCATCGGTGGTATTTTCCAGCTGAATCTTCCAGTTGCCGGGGAAGCGGAAGCGGTGGGCGGTGGTGGCCTGCAGCGGGTAGCCGGCCCCTTGTTTCATAAACAGATCCATCCACTTCATGGCCGGTCCGAGGAAATCGGTCAGCGGTTCCATCTGTCGGTTGAAGGTGGCGAAAATCATCCCCGCGTAGCTTTCGCTGCGTAGGCGCACCATGCCGAGCTGCTCTTTCTCCAGGGTATCGCCATAGCTTTCCGGATGCGGTACGCCGCGCAGGGCACCGTCGAGACCGTAACCCCAGCCGTGATACGGGCAGACAAAGCTGTTGGTTTTGCCGCTGCGGTGTTCGCAGACGGTGGCGGCGCGGTGGCGACAGCGGTTCAGCAGGACGTTGATATTGCCTTTGCGATCGCGTACCACGATGACCGGCTGCGTTCCGACCATGGAGGACTTAAAGCTGCCCGCGTCGGGGACTTCACTTTCGTGCCCGACCCAGACCCAGGTCTGGTTAAAAATCTTCTCAATCTCCAGGGCGAAAATGTCGCCGGAGGTATACAGCGAGGTATGAACCCGGTCGGACTGAACCAGGGCGCCCAGCGTGGCGGCGTCGTAGCCGCTCTCAATATTTTTTACCGGAATACATTCAGACATTGCTTAATCTCCTGAGTCTCGGTGATGCTTCAGTGGGCAGATGTATCGGCTGCGCGCTGAATCATTCCGGGGACCGCGTAGCGTCGGGTACGGGTAAATCCACCGGCGAGTGCCAGTAATCCACCGGGCGACTCCATAAGTTACGGGTGGTGAAATGGTCTATGAGCCAGCGTTCGCCTGCTTTTTTAAAGCGAATCACCAACTCTGCGCTGTTGAGATGCGACCCTCCGGCGCGAAAGGTGGAAACCTGCAACATTTTCCAGCGCCCAATGGCCTCATTCTCCGCACCAATATCAATATGTTCGGACGTTAAATAATGAACGTTGATGGCAAAGTGTGCGGGCTCGCTAATATAACGGGCCATCATTTGGGCAATGTTTTTTCGCCCGGAATAACGCCCCAGTTTGTTTTGGTATAAACTGCCGAGGCCTTCCCAGATAGCATCTTCACAAAATAAGTCCGCAATTTCCTGAGCGATATCCGGATAAGATAAATCGTCACATAAATGCATATATTGACTCATCAGGTTGCGAATCTGATTGGCCGCTTCGAGTTTATCCAGACGCTGCAGACACTTTTCCAGATTCATGAGTTACGCCTGAATAATTAATTCGCGCCCGGTTCGGGCTTCAACTTTGCAATATTTCCACAACCGGTCTGGCCCCGGGCCGACCTGAATGCTGCGGAACAGATTGCAGGCGGCGGTGACGGCGTCAAAATCATGCGCATCGGCGAGGACGTAGGTGGTCCACGGCCAGCCGGTAGACGGCCCGACCATCACCCGATCGTCATCCATATTGCCGATCACCTGAATACCGTCAGTGTGTTCGATACCTTTCATCATCTCGCCAAACGCGGCCCAGACCTGTTTGCCGACCTCCGGGGTGGCATCGAAAAAGTTTTGATTTACGCCAATACAAAACAGAACGCGGATCATCGTCATACTCCTTAAAGGGTTATAAATAGCCGGGCAGCGGCGGGTGGCCGAAGAACATATTTCCGGCGTTGATATAGGTCAGTTCGCCCATAAAGGCGTGCTGAGTGATGACCATGGTGTCGCGGGCGTAGCGCTGGAGCGGGCTGCGCATGGTAATACCGGGCATTCCGGCCAGCCTGAGCGCGCGGGTGGTCACCGATGAAGAGACGCGGGTCACGTGCGTCGATGACAGGCGCAGGGCGTTGATCATCCCTGCATCGGGCTCATCGCCGCGTAAAATGACCTGCCAGACATCGTCGATGGCATCGTAAAACCAGCAGCGGGCCGAGCGCAGCTCCGCTTCACAGTGGGCAATATCCATCTGCGCAAACTGGCGATCGGCCAGACAGGGGGCGCCGGTGACCGAACTCTGACGTTCGGCGATGGTATAGATTTCGGACAGCGCGGCGCGGGCGATGCCCAGCGCTACCACCGAGAGTACCTGCGTCGCCAGCGACAGCACCGGGTAGCGGTAGAGGGCGCCGTCGAGATTGAGTTCGCCGCCGCGAATAAAGGTCCACTCCTCGGGGACAAACGCCTCCTTGAGCACCACATCATGACTGCCGGTCCCCGCCAGACCGACGGTATTCCACACCGGATCGATGGTGAAGCGACCGGCGGGGAGGACCGCGATACGCGGCAGTGGGCGAGCGGAGCCGTCGTCAGGCAGAATGCCGACGCCAATCAGTTCGGCGCCGGTACAGCCGCTGGCGAAGCTCCAGCGCCCGCTGACCTGAAAACCGCCGTCCTGAGCGATGGCTTTCTGCGGGGGAAAAATAGCGCCGGCAAACACCACGTCCGGGCCGTGGCGATAGATCTCATCCAGCGTACTGAGCGGCAGGCCGCCGAGGTAGAAGGGGTTCATGCCAAAGCTGGCGACCCATCCGGCGGAACCGTCGGCGGTGGCGATGGTCTCAATCAACTGACAGAACTCGGCAGGCGAGATTTCATCGCCGCCATATTGCGCGGGCACCAGCGCACGATAAACTCCAGCCTGTTTAAAATGCGAAATAATATCGTCAGAGATATAGCGTTGTTGTTCGAACTCCTCGCTGCGCTTTTTTAATTCGCCGAGCAATGCGCTGAATTCACTATTACTGGCGTACGGGGTCTTTTCCGCACGCAGAGTTGCAGATGGGTTTAACATGCGACTGTGCCTCTTCCAGTTAAATAGAATAAATATTTATCTCCGTCATATTGCTGATTGCCGGTGCGCGGGCGATATTTATTTCACTTAGCCATGGAGTGGCCGCGGCACGGTAAAGCAGATTATTCAGGATGTATTATTTTATTTGCTCTGCGAGTCTGACGGGTATTGCAGTTTTGCCATCAGAGATTCAGCAAAACAGAGTAATTCATATTCTTTATTTTTCCCGGCAACTATTTGCAGGGCGACCGGCCGCTGGTTTAACTCGCCAACGGGAAGCGTCAGCGCCGGATGACCGCTTAAATTGAACGGACGCACCAGCCGGGTCAGGTTCACTACATTGAGTGGATTCACCGCCTCTTCCAGCGTCGGCGGGCAGGCCGGCAGCGTCGGCAGTAAAAGAAACGGTGTGCGGGCGAGTTGCGCATCGACAGCCTCGGTAAAGGTCTGACGAATGCGCTCTGCCGCCTGGCGCTGGTGCGGACTGATTTCCGCGCCGGCGCGCAGGCGCACGGCGACATCCTCGGCCAGTTCGGGCTTCTCAGCGAGAGACTGAAACGCCTGCCAGTTCTCCTGGGAGATGATCGTCAGCCCTGCCTGATGCGCCTCGGCGAATGCCGGCAGCGTCGCGTCTGCGGGAAAAATTCCCGCCTGCGCCAGACGGGCGCGAATCAGCTGTTCAATGTCCGCCGTGGCGTGGCCGAAGAGAAAGGCCGTGGCCGTCTGGCACGCGCTGACGGCCGGGGTGATTTCGCCTGGGAGCCGCGCCAGCACCTGCCGTAACGTGGTGACATCGCGACTGAAAAATCCCACGCAGTCCAGCGAACTGTCGGTCGGCATCACCCCTTGACGGCTCACTCGCCCCCAGGTCGGCTTCAGGCCGACGATGCCGCAGCAGGCGGCAGGCATCCGCACGGAACCCCCGGTATCGGTGCCAATTGCAAAATCGACCTCTCCGGCGGCCACCACGGTTGCCGAACCGCTCGACGAACCGCCAGGAATCAGCGCCGGGTAGCGCGGGTTGATCGGCGTTCCGCTCCAGGCGTTGATCCCGGTAACGCCAAAGGCCAGCTCATGGAGCGTCGTTTTCCCTCGCAGCTGACAACCGCTATCGAGCAGCTGTTGAATCACCGCCGCATGCGCCGTCGCCTCCGGGGCATCTTGCAGCACCGGGCTACCGGCACGAGTGGGATAGCCGGCGATATCGAGAGTATCTTTGGCGGCAAACGTCAGCGCGCCGCTACCCAGCGTAAAGCGCGAGATAAACCCGGAACGGGAGGATGTCATGCCTGCACGATGTTCATTAGCCATGGTTCACTTTTCCGTTTAACGATGACGAGTGAAGGACGAATGTATAAAAAACAGACTGAATTGAATCTGAGATAATCTTGTCATTAAAACTTGAAACTTCAAGTAATTTGTAACGTATTTTTCACATCATTTTGGGCTATAAGAACATTTTATAAACAAATAAAAAATTTTAATTTATTGATTTTTATATATATTTTCAGTGTCTATATTTTAATCTCTTGAGGGGGCTCACAAAATAAACCGCAAAATATAAGTTAAAAAAATGATAAAAAAGCGTGCGAAAAACGAAGGGTAGGGGGAGAAAACGCTAATAGCCTTTTATTTAAAAAGGCTATTAGCGTGCCTGCGGAAGAGGGCGATCAGTCATTGAGGTTGTGCAGCAGCAGGGAGAGAACGTGGTTCATTTTCTTTTCTTGCGCGGGGGTAATGCCCTTAAATGCCCGGGCGAACACTTTTTGACTCAGTACTTTGGCCTCGGCGACCTTTGCCTGGCCTGCGGGGGTGAGTTCCGCTTCCGTGACCCGACCATCGCTGGCGCTGACGTGGGTCGTCAGCAGCCCATCTTCACGCAGGCGCCCCACGATTTTGGTGACGGTGGGCATTTTACTGACGGCGTATTCGGTGATGCGGGAGATACTGGCTCTGTGGTACTGATGGACCAGCATCAATACCCGGAAGCGGGAAAGATCGATGTCGATTTTTTTTAATTCGATTTCCATCAGCTGCGTATACTTTGCATAAACATTGACCACCCAGAAGAAGGGGAACTCTTCTTTATGAAAGCGGCTCTCGTGGCTGTCTGGTTGCGCTGATGCGTTATTATGTTCCACAAGCCTCTCCTTGCCCGACGACGGTAGAATGGGCAGATGGTATGCGTATTTGACGGGCATTGCAAAATGCAATCTGCGGACAATATAGCAGGCTGGCGGCGATGCTCACCGCTACCGCCAGGCGGAAATTCAGATTCATTTAATGGTAGAAATGATGACAACTCGCACGCTACCCGCGTGAACGGGCGATCGGCCCGTTTGCCTGGGATGACGGTCGCCTGAAATGGCTGCTGCCGGCGGCGTCCTTCTGATTCTCTTTGCCTGCGTGCTGTTTCTGACCGTGATCCCGATGAGCGCCAACGGCGATTATATTGCTGCCGGTTGTCAGGGCTCTTCCAGCAGGCGCATAAAGACCTTCAGCGCCCGATCCAGCTGCTGGCGCTGCTCCGTGGAGAGTCCGGCCAGCAGCTGGCGTTCGTTTTCCACGTGGCTTTCCACAGCCTCATCGATCCGCTCGCGCCCCGCTTCGGTCAGGGCGACCAGCAGGCTCCGCGCATCGTCAGGGGCCGGTAAACGGGTAATAAAGCCGCGTTTTTCCAGCGCCTTAAGCCGATGCGTCATGGTGCCAGAGGTGATCATCAGCGTAGAGAAAAGCTGGGTCGGGGAGAGGATAAACGGCGAGCCTGCCCGACGAAGGGTGGCCAGCATGTCAAACTCCCAGCGCACCAGATCGTGACGGATAAAGGCGGACTCTACGCGCGGCTCCAGCAGCAGAGCGCAGCGCTTCAGGCGCCCGATGGGGCCCATCGGGCTGCAGTCCAGATCCGGGCGCTCCCGTTTCCACTGTTCAAGAATACGATCGACGGCATCAGCCTGCGATGATTTGTCCAATTGTGCCTACTTATCTTGATATCAAGACATCTGTCGTTACATACTTTAGCGACTAATTTACCTTGATGTGAAGATAAAATCATGACCTTTTTCTCACGCTCTCCCGTTATTGATTTGCTGTTGACCGCCCTGGCTCCGGCTATCTGGGGGACGACCTACATTGTCACCTCCCAGTTTTTACCCCCGGACAGACCTTTTATTGCCGCGCTGCTGCGGGTGCTGCCCGCAGGGATTGCGCTGCTTATCTGGTGCCGCCGTTTTCCTCTGCGCAATGAGTGGTGGAAGCTTATTGCTACCGGGATCCTCAATATTGGCGCTTTTCAGGCGCTGCTGTTTATTGCCGCTTACCGGTTACCAGGGGGGCTGGCGGCAGTGATTGGGGCAATTCAGCCGCTGCTGGTCATGATGCTGGCGTGGTGTGTCGACAGGCAGCGCTCGCCGTGGGTGGCGGTGCTCTCGGCAGTCACTGGCATTATCGGCATGGCGCTGCTGCTGCTGTCGCCGCATACGGTGTTGGATCCGCTGGGGATCATGGCGGCGTTTGCAGGCGCGGTCAGCATGGCGCTGGGGACCTGGCTGTCTCGCCGCTGGGCGATTTCGCTACCGGTGGTGGCGCTGACCGGCTGGCAATTGCTGATTGGCGGCGTGGTACTGGCTCCCGTTGCATGGCTGGTGGATCCGCCGCTACAGGGGGTGACGTTGACCCAGGCGGTTGGCTATCTGTGGCTCTGCGTGGCCGGTGCGATGCTGGCCTATGGGCTGTGGTTCCGCGGGATTAGCCGTCTCCCATCGGTCGCTGTCTCAGCACTCAGCCTGCTGAGTCCGGTGACGGCAGTGCTTCTGGGCTGGATCTTTCTTGGACAGAAGATAGAAGGGGGGGCGCTGGTGGGGTTAATCGTGGTGTTGCTGAGCGTACTGTCAATACAGCGCGCATTAACAAAAAAAGCCCCATAAAGGGGCCCGACATTGCAGCATGGTTATTGTGAATCGGGAGCGAAACGAGCCGCCGTAAGGCGGCCTGTCCGGCAGCTCCCTCTGCAACCATTCTCTTATTTGGACAGCTCAGCGGTCATATGAACCTGGTTACCGGTATAGGCTTCGGTAATGTGGTAAGACGCGCCTTGATCTTTAGCGATGGTCGCAATTTTAGCTTCTGCGCTATCCAGGGTATCAGCCGTTACGCTGACCGGGTGCTGAGCGAAGCTGGCGAAAGAAACCAGAGAGAGCATACCGGCAGCGGCAAGTAATTTTACGTTTTTCATGGTGTTTTTCCTTTTAACTTTTTAGGTGGAAAGCGTTGTGCTTTCGATGGGTTTATAATAAGCCTGCTAACTATAACCAGCGTTGCAAAAAGTGCGATTTAGATCACACTTTTATGGCAGTAAGATGACGAATCTTTAAGGGTGTCTTTATTTTTTAATTAAAAAACAATGCGTTGATCGTTTTCTTGCGACCCTCATGAATTAAAAAAATATGGCTATTGCCATGCGTTTTTTTGAAAACCGTCGCAACGGACTGCCTGAGTGAAGGTGTGGGCGGGCCTTTTGCCCTGTTTTTGCGCAGGGCATACTTCGTTTAGCGGCGAAGTATCGGGCTTTATGGATACGATAAAGTGGCGTCACTGTTGATTGAGGAAGGACGACACGATGATTGCGGTACTCTTTGAAGCCGATGTCACCCCGGCAAAACAGGCCCGTTACCTGGCGCTGGCGGCGGAGCTGAAGCCGTTGCTTGCTACGCTCGACGGCTTTATTAGCATTGAACGTTTTCAAAGTCTGACCACGCCGGGCAAGATCCTGTCCCTGTCCTGGTGGCGCGATGAAGAGGCGGTGCGGGCCTGGAAAAACAATCTCTGCCATCAGGCGGCCCAGGAGGAGGGCAAGGCGACTATTTTTGCCTCTTACCAGATTCGTATTGTGCAGGTCATTCGCGCCTGGGGTTCAGAAATGCAGGAGGGGCACGGCGATGTATGATATTCATGTCATTCTGCCAAATCGTCCTGGCCAGTTGTCGCGATTAGGCCAAACGCTGGGGAAACATGGCGTGGGGCTTGAAGGAGGCGGGATTTTCACCGTCGGCAATCAATGCCACGCCCATTTTCTGGTCGCTGAAGGGGAGCGGGCCAGAACGGTGCTGGAGCAGGCGGGGATCCCGGTAGCGGGCGTCTACCTGCCGCTTATTCGCAGATTAAAACAGGAACAGCCCGGCGAGCTGGGCGCAATAGCTCACGCGCTGGCCGAACGCGGGGTGAATATCCTGACCCAGTACAGCGATCATGCTAACCGCCTGATTCTGGTGACCGATAACTTTCCACTGGCGCAGGAAGCCACGCGTTCCTGGGCCACCACCTTGTGAGGCGTTATGCTAAAACCCGCTCATGTTATTGAGGATGATGAATCGTTGGCCGTGGCCATCACCGCGCTGGCGTCCGCCATGGCCGATGCTTCACGGGTGAAAATGCTCTGCGCATTAATGGACGGGCGCGCGTGGACCGCGACGGAGCTGGCGACGGTGGCCGAGGTCTCGGCCTCAACCGCCAGCGCCCATCTCAGCCGTCTGGTCAGCTCTCATTTGCTGGTTTGTCTGGCGCAGGGACGGCATCGCTATTACCGGCTGGCGAGTGCCGATGTTGCCGGACTGCTGGAAAATATGATGGCGATGGCCGGAAAAAGCGCCATCGTGCTGACCACCCGGACCCCGGTGGGTCTGCGTACGGCGCGAACCTGCTACGATCACCTTGCCGGTGAAGTGGCGGTGGCGATTTATGCTTTTCTCTTGCGTGAGGCGTGGATTGTGCCGGACGGTAGCGCGCTGACGGCGAGCGGCGAGGCGCAGTTTGCCCGTTTGGGCATTACCTTGCCGGCCGGGAACCGGCGCAGGGTATGCTGCGCCTGTCTGGACTGGAGCGAGCGGCGTTTTCATCCCGGCGGTGCCGTCGGGGCCGCATTGTTAGAGCATGGTCAGCGCAAAGGCTGGTTCACCCTGACGCCGGGATTTCGTGAAGTGAGTATCACCCGAACAGGCAGGCTCGCGCTGCGCCAGCACTTCCATCTGCAGCTGTAGCGGGCAGCTACACGTCAGATAGCAGGGGGAAATTTTTTAACCGGTTTATGTTATTTCAGCAACCCGCCTCTCAGTATTATTCAGAATGTTCGCTATAGTCATGGAATCGTATTATTTGCCATGATAGTCCCTCTGCAAAATATATTGCCTGCGCCTTGTCCCTTCTGATGTAAATAACTTAATGTTTGTTTTTTGTCTATTGTTTATTTGTTATCAATAGCTGAAATCTATCGTAAGCCCGATGTAACAAGTTATAAGCAAATGTATATTTGTTGGCGAAAAATAGCATTCTTTGACGCCGACAGCATTAACGAATTCTTTAAACAGAGTTCGCGTCCTGACGCCTTAAATATTGCGGCTTCCGGTCAGTCGAAGTTTCTATTCACAGTTGCACAAGTGAGCATCGCATAACGCTTCTGACTTTTGTGCAGGTTTACTGTTGGTTTATTGATATAAAACTCACTCTGACAAGGAAATGGCAATGAAAAAGGTTCTTCTCTCTGCAGCTATGGCAACAGCATTTTTCGGTATGACTGCAGCGAACGCAGCTGATACGAATGTTGGCGGTGGCCAGGTTAATTTCTTCGGTAAAGTTACCGATGTATCCTGTACTGTTTCCGTTAACGGCCAGGGCAGCGATGCTAACGTTTACCTGTCACCGGTTACCCTGACCGAAGTTAAAGCAGCGGCGGCTAATACCTACCTGAAGCCTAAATCTTTCACCATTGACGTCTCTGATTGCCAGGCTGCTAACGGCGACAAACAAGACGACGTGAGCAAACTGGGTGTGAACTGGACCGGTGGTAACCTGCTGGCTGGCGCAACGACTGAGCAGCAGGGCTACCTGGCAAACACCGAAGCCTCTGGCGCGAAAGATATTCAGCTGGTTCTGTCCACCGATAGCGCGACTGCGCTGACCAACAAAATCATCCCAGGCGTGAGCACTCAGCCGAAAGCGAAAGGCGACGCAACCGCAGTTCAGGATGGCGCACGCTTCACTTACTACGTTGGCTATGCAACCAACACCCCGGCTTCTGTTACCACCGGTGTGGTTAACAGCTACGCGACCTACGAAATTACTTACCAGTAATTATCGCCAGAAAATAAAACCGCCGCGAACGGCGGTTTAAAACAACGATAAAGCGGCAGTTGCTGCCGCTTATTTTTTTCTTCTGAGGTCAGCATGAAGCATATTGTCCTTTTTTTCTGTTTCATTTTTAGTGTTGCGGCCAACGCCAACAATATTATCGTCAACGGCACCCGCTTTATTTATCCTGGAAATGAAAAAGAAATAACGGTACAGCTTTCTAATACCGCAGACCGTCCGGCGCTGGCGCAAGCCTGGCTGGATAACGGCAATGCCGATGCGACGCCGGATACCATTACCACGCCGTTTATTATTACGCCCCCGATTTCACGCGTCGATGCAAAGAGCGGCCAGACTTTACGTATTAAACTGGGTAGCGCCGCCGGACTGGCACAAAATAAAGAGACGCTGTGGTGGCTGAATCTTCTGGAAATCCCGCCGGTGGTGGCCAACCAGAAAAATGAAGGGCAGAACGTCCTCCAGTTGGCGATCCGTTCGCGCTTTAAGTTTATCTACCGTCCTGCCGGACTGGGTAACCGCGACGCGGCGCCGGAGAAATTAGCGCTTTCAGCCAGCGGTAGCAGCCTGTCAATCAGCAACCCTACGCCATTTTATCTCACCGTCAGCCGTATTTCCCGCGATGGCGGTAAAGCCCTGAACAGCAAAACGGTGATGCTGGCTCCGCAGTCCAGTCAGACCGTGTCCCTCTCTTCCTCCGTGAGCCGAGGCGAGACCCTGACCATCAATAATATCAATGACTATGGCGCAGATGTGGCAGTGAAAGTAGCCGTTAAATAAGGGACACGATCATGAAGCAGAGGTCTATCTGCCCGGGAAGATTAAGTACAGCGGTAGCGATGGCGCTGTTCTGCTTTCCGCCAGTTTCCAGCGGACAGGAAAGCCCGGGAACGGTATACCAGTTTAATGATGGTTTTATCGTTGGTAGCCGGGAAAAGGTCGATCTGTCTCGCTTCTCCGCCAGTGCTATCACGGAAGGGACCTATTCGCTCGATGTGTATACCAACAATGAGTGGAAAGGGCGCTATGAACTGAACGTCACCCGCGATAAAGACGGCAACATGGGGATCTGCTACACCCGTGAAATGCTTGAGCGCTATGGTATTGCGGCGGAAAAACTCAATCCTCAGCTGAGTCAGCAGGCAGGTTACTGTGGACGTCTGAAGGAGTGGCGTAACGAAGAAAACGTTAAAGATAACCTGATACAGTCCTCGCTGCGGCTGGAAGTTTCTGTACCGCAAATCTACGAAGATCAGCGCCTGAAAAATTTTGTCAGCCCGGAGTTCTGGGATAAAGGCATTGCGGCGCTGAATCTTGGCTGGATGGCGAACACCTGGACCAGCCATACCTCTGCCGCCAACGGCTCCGACAACAGCAGCGCCTATCTCGGCGTTAACGCCGGCTTCTCCTGGGACGGCTGGCTCCTCAAGCACATCGGTAACCTCGACTGGCAGCAGCAGCAGGGGAAGGCGCACTGGAACAGTAATCAAACCTATCTTCAGCGCCCGATCCCGCAAATCAACTCGATTGTCAGCGGCGGGCAGATATTTACCAACGGCGAATTCTTCGACACCATCGGTCTGCGTGGGGTCAACCTGGCGACCGATGACAACATGTTCCCGGACGGAATGCGCTCCTATGCCCCGGAAATTCGCGGCGTGGCGCAGAGCAATGCCCTGGTGACGGTGCGTCAGGGCAACAATATTATTTATCAGACCTCGGTACCGCCGGGGCCGTTTACTTTGCAGGATGTTTACCCGTCCGGGTACGGTAACGACCTTGAGGTGTCGGTAAAAGAGGCTGATGGATCGGTGCAGGTCTTCAGCGTGCCGTATGCGTCGGTGGCACAGCTGCTGCGTCCTGGCATGACCCGCTATGCGCTGTCGGCCGGTAAAGTCGATGACAATTCGCTGCGCAATAAGCCCATGCTCTACCAGGCCACCTGGCAGCGTGGCCTGAGCAACATGTTTACCGGCTATACCGGCGTGACCGGTTTTGATGATTATCAGGCGTTTCTGCTGGGGGCCGGGATGAATACCGGTATTGGCGCCCTGTCATTTGACATTACCCAGTCGCGACTGAAGAGCGATACCCTGGATGAAAAGGGGCAGAGCTATCGCGCCACCTTTAACCGGATGTTTACCGATACCCAGACCAGCATCGTGCTGGCGGCATACCGCTACTCCACGAAAGGCTACTATAACCTGAATGACGCGCTGTACGCCGTCGATCAGGAGAAGAACCGCAATAACAACTATACCCTGTGGCGGCAGAAAAACGGCATGACCTTCACCGTTAACCAGAACCTGCCGGACGGCTGGGGCGGTTTTTATCTGAGTGGCCAGATTGCCGATTACTGGAACCGTTCGGGCACCGAGAAGCAGTACCAGCTTAGCTACAACAATATGTTCGGCCGCCTCTCATGGTCAGCCAGCGCGCAGCGCGTGTATACGCCCGATAACTCCGGCCATCGTCGTGACGATCGCATCTCGCTGAACTTCAGCTATCCGCTGTGGTTTGGCGAGAACCGCACCGCCAACCTGACGTCGAACACCACCTTCAACAATTCGCATTTCGGCAGCTCGCAGATTGGGGTTAACGGTTCGCTGGATAGCGAGAACAACCTCAACTACGGCATTTCAACGACCGCAGCGACCGGTGGTCAGCATGATGTCGCCTTAAACGGCAGCTACCGTACGCCGTGGACCACGCTTAACGGCAGCTACAGCCAGGGCGAAGGCTACCGGCAGAGCGGGCTGGGCGCCAGCGGGACGCTGATCGCCCATCGTCATGGCGTGGTGTTCTCACCGGAGAGCGGCAATACCATGGCGCTGATTGAAGCCAAAGATGCGGCGGGCGCCATGTTGCCGGGTTCACCTGGGACCCGAGTCGACAGTAACGGCTACGCCATCCTGCCCTATCTGCGACCTTACCGGATCAACGCCGTCGAGATCGATCCGAAAGGCAGCCAGGAGGATATCGCCTTTGAGCGGACTGTGGCTCAGGTCGTTCCGTGGGAAGGCAGCGTGGTGAAAGTCTCGTTTGATACCACGGTACAGAACACCCTCACGCTTCAGGCGCGCCAGGCCAATGGCCAACCGCTGCCGTTTGCCGCCACCATTCTGGACCCGTCTGGTAAGGATATTGGGGTTGTTGGTCAGGGAAGCATGATGTTTATCAGCGATGCCGGGGTTAAGCAGGCGATCGTCAAGTGGAGCGGCGGACAATGTGCGGTGGATCTGGGCCAGGCAAAATTAAAGGAAACGGTATGTCGCTGAGTAAACGATTGATGATGGCGGTTGGCCTGCTGGCCCTTGGAACCTCGACGGTCTGGGCGGACTGTTCGCGTAGAGCGGCAAGCACGGTCAGGCTGGATATGGCCATGGGACGGGTAGTGGTATCACCGGATCTGCCGGTAGGTGCGGTTATCGCGAAGCAGGACTGGACCATGCCGGCGGGAAATGGCGTCAGCTATTACTGTACCAACAGCAACACTTTTAAGGCCGATATTATTGCCACTGGCGTTCGGGATCTGGGTAATAAGGTCTATTCCACTAGCGTTCCAGGGATTGGCATGCGTTTTAGCCGCGGCGGTGCCACGGTTAATATTATTTATCCAGGCACCTTTACATCGAACGGCGGCAGAGGGACCAACTACTCTCTGGAAGGCTCGCGCTTTACTCTTGAGCTGATCAAAACCGCGGCGGTGACCGGCAGCGGTACGCTGGCAACGGGGAAATATACCTCCTATGACTGGGAAAGGGGGAATAACCCAATTCTGGAAACCTACCTGAGCGCCAATGCGATCACCGTTGTCTCACCTTCCTGTACGGTACTGAGCGGGAAGAATATGAACGTTGATGTGGGCAGCATTAAGCGTAGCGATCTGCAGGGGGTCGGAACAACGGCAGGCGGTCGGGATTTTAATATTGAGCTGCAGTGCAGCGGCGGATTAAGCGAGTCGGGATATGCCAATATCCAGACCTCTTTTTCCGGAACTCTGGCAACCAGCACCACGCTTAAGCAAGGGGCATTGCTCAATGAAAAAGCCGGGAGTTCCGCCGCCAAAGGGGTCGGGATTCAGGTACTGAAGGATGGCGTACCGCTGGAATTTAACAAGAAGTACAGCGTAGGCACGTTGCGTTCTCAGGAGACGCGTTACTTTACGCAACCTTATCATGCGCGATTTTATCAATACCTGCCGACAACCAGTACCGGCGAGGTGGAATCGCACATGATCTTTAACCTGACGTACGATTAATTCAGGAGGCGGGCATGAAGCAATATGGATGTGGCACATATGGCCGGCAATGCATCAGACTGGCCGTTGCTGGCGCGATGCTGGCCGCCTCGTCGGCCTACGGTTTTATGACCAATTATGATAACGGACGCGTTGATTTTGTCGGCCGGGTGACGGATATCTCCTGCAGCGTTGCGCTTAACGGCGCGAATAATGCCGGGAGCGGCAATGTCTGGCTGGCGCCGGTGAGTCTGGCGGAAGTCCACGGCCGCGGGGCCGGCGCATTTATGAAGCCGCAGTCCTTCACTCTTGAGTTGTCGAATTGTCAGCTCCGCCATGATGGCGGCGCGGCGGATAAAAATGAGATTCGCGCGGTGAATGTGCGCTGGATTGATGGATTTATGATCGATGCAGTCGCGAACGAAAATGCGGGCTATCTGGCGAATACGTTACCGGATGGGGCGCGTAATATCTATCTGGCGCTGTCAACCAATGATAATAATACGCTGGATAAGAGTAATAAAATTGTCCCTGCCGATCCGCAACAAAATCGGGTACCGCTTGTTGAAAAATCGGTTAATGGCGGTGTATTTACTTATTATATCGGCTATGTCACGCCGTCCCCGGAAAAAGCGACAACCGGCCCGCTGACCAGCTGGGCAACCTGGGAACTCGTGTATAATTAAGCGCGTGTTATTTAGCGTATAAAAATACCGCATGATTGCGATATTTTTATGCGCTAACCCTTTCCTGCACCAGTTGTTCAATGCTGACTTCTTTCCAGTAATGACCCTGAATAGCAAACCACTCCATTCCCTTAAGCCAGTTTTTATGCGCTTCGCTCTCGACACCTTCAATAATGACATTGTGGTTATTACGTGACAGGAATGTCACCAGAGCATCCATCAGCGGCCGCCCGGATTCTTTCTGCATGAGATGCCAGAAAAAATCTTTGTCAATTTTGACATAATCAAAATGGTATCCACGAATAGCATTAATACCGGCATAACCAGAACCAAAGTCATCGAGCCACAGTGTCGACGTCTGGGGAGTTTTCCAGCTGGCTAAGGCGTTATTAAGCAGGCTGTTGGCATTTTCCGTAACCTCAAAATGTACACACTTCAGATGGTTAATGTAGGTTTCGAGTTGCGGCTGGCGCAACATCCCGAGAATATGATCGTCAACATTGATTGTCGCGGAAATACCATTATCAATAAACCATGCCTGATGTTTTTCAATCAATGCCAGTTGTTCCATGAAAATACTTTCACGAAGTGCCGCATTGGCATGGCGAAAGAAAAATTCCGGCGCCACAGGAATAGAATCGAAGCGGCTTAAACACTCCACTGCCACGAGAGTGTCCCGCGGTGAGAACATTTTTTGAAAAACATAACGAACAGAGATATCGCCACGGGATAAGTTATAGTCAGAAAATAGGTTAGCGTTCATTTTCTCGTGTCAGGCACTTTACAGAACATCGCTGCAGGGTGAAATTATTATAAGTGACCTTTCTGCAGTTTGGAATGTTTATTAAAAGTAACTTTTCAATTAATTATCCGGTTTCGATTGGGGGCGGTTTTTTTTCTAGCATTGATACATATCGACTATTTTATTGTGCATTGCTCGCGAATTATGCATGCCAAGTTTTTGCATGATATGAATCCGGTGGCTGTGTACGGTTTTATGGTCAATATTCAGCAGGGTGGCAATTTTTTTGTTGTTGTGACAGGTCAGGGTCAGCTCCAGCACCTGGCGCTCTCTGGCGGAGAGCTTCTTCGGTACTGAAAAATCGCCGTCGTCTGCCGGCGCGCTGACGGCGCGATAAAAATCGTGTAGTGGTGTTTTTTCTGTAAGAATCATTGTGTTATCTATGTTTATTAGTTCTCTGAACAGGCTGGCAATATCGCTCCTGACCACCAGAATTAGCCGGGCGCAGTGCAGAAGACGCCAGCGCATATCGTTGAGCAATAACATCGTATCGGCAGCAGAAAAGTCCTTATGAATGGCGTTGAAAATAACGATCCCAGACAGGGGGGCGATTGCCCCCCGAGTGATATCCTGATAACGGAAGATGGTGATATTTTTATTGTTATCAACCAGATACCGATGAATTGATTGACCGATTAAATTATCATCGGTATACAGAAATATCCTGTCCAAGGGGTCAGACTCTCTTTTTTCGCTTAGCTTCCAGAATCAAATCGAGCAGCATTTTCTCTATTCTGGTCTTATCTTCGCGGTTGCGGAATTTAAACTGACAGGAAACCTGGTGATAGCTTTCACTGTCTTCATCAAATGTCACTTCAACAACATTTTTTATCGCTAAATCAATAGTGATTTCACCATGCTCAGCCAGAGACAGAACTGAATTTTTGAGGATTGAATTATGCGTGAGAAACTTCAGATTCGGGTTTTTCGCGATCAGCGCACAGCCGCCATCTGAAATGTCTTTAATATCGAAAAGATAGTTTTCGCCATTTCTGTGTCGACCTCGACAAAAAAAGTCATAACGGTGATGCAAACGAAAGCGAGGGTCGCGACGTCGTTGTACCACATGAATGCATTCGGGTAAGGCAAAAGAGACTTTATTGCCATGTTCCGCGTCGGAGTTATAACTTTTCTTTAACGATGAACAGAACTCAATCTTTCCTGAATCACTATGCAGGATGAATTTATATTTATGCCCAGGGGGGATTTTGCTATGGGTGACGATATGGAACTCAGCAAAATCGACCCGGGTAAGTCGGGTCATGATGTTTTTGTTATTAAAGAAAATTTCTATCTCGGATTGCTTTCGAAGTTCCTCCCTGAAAATAGCAATGATTTCATACCTGCTGGTCTTTATTGTTCCCTCTGTCATGTAAAATCCTTGTTGATTATTTATTGTGTGTAGTTAATTTTTCTTATGGCAATGCCAACATTCTGATTGCATTAACCAGATGTTTTTATGAGCATTTGATGTTATTAGCTATCTTTGTCGCTAAATTGATTTGTATAAACGTCGAATCAGATGTTGTTTTTCCTGTAATCAAGAGTTGTAAAGAATTTTGGGGAAGGCAAAAACGACAGAAGTCCCCAATAAGGGGACTTGTCAAATTAGTATAAATCAATGCTGTATATAGGGTTGTTTCGTGCAGATTAGTGCAAGCATATACCCATTTGTAGGATATATAGTGCCAGCAGCGTTGGGCTAATTCCAGCCAAATAATAGGAGGGGAAAAGGGCGTCCGGCAAGGACCTGTGCGGAAGGAAACGCACAGGTGTACCGAAGACCGTCAGCTCTGCAATTTCGCTAATGTAGCGATGGCTTCAGGAGGCAGGGTTAATGCGCCAGCGGCCAGGTTTTCCTGCAGATGCTGGAGCGAAGAGGTGCCCGGGATCAGCAGAATATTAGGCGAACGTTGCAGCAGCCAGGCGAGCGCAACCTGCATCGGTGTCGCCTCCAGCGCGGCGGCAACATCATTCAGTTCCTGTGCCTGTAGCGGGGTAAATCCCCCAAGCGGGAAGAAAGGGACGTAGGCAATATTTTGTGCGGCAAGCTCATCAATCAGCGCATCGTCTCCGCGATTGGCGACGTTATATTGGTTTTGCACGCAAACAACCGGCGTCAGTTTTTGCGCATCGGCCACCTGCTTCGCCGTGACGTTACTGAGGCCGATGTGGCGAATAAGCCCACGTTCTTTAAGTTCAAGCAGCGTGGTCAGCGGCGCTTCCAGTGAGCCTTCTACCGGACCGTGGGTGCCGAGCATGCTGCGCAGATTGACGATCTCCAGAACATCGAGCCCCAGATTACGCAGGTTGTCTTCCACCGCCTGGGTGAGCTCTTCCGGCGACATCGCCGGCAGCCAGTTGCCCTTTTCATCACGACGAGCGCTGACTTTCGTCACGATGCAGAGATCGTCTGCATAAGGGTAGAGCGCTTTGCGAATCAGCTGGTTAGTAATATGCGGACCGTAAAAATCGGAGGTATCAATATGATTGACCCCCGCCTCTACCGCTGCGCGCAGGACACGGATAGCGGCGTCCGGATCGGCAGGCGGACCAAATACGCCGGGGCCGGCTAACTGCATGGCCCCGTAACCCAGGCGATAGACCTGGCGATGACCTAATGTTCCGTTTCCGGATAGTTTTACGCTGGACATGGCGACTCCCCACTGGTGTGCAAACCCTAAGTGTAAACCTGGCGAGGAAGTCCGGATGGCAGGAATATTGGCAGAACGTGCGGCGGCGGTGATAACCGCTGCCGCAGAGGGGAAAATTAGCTAAAGAACATGACCGAAACGCACAGCAGGCCGACCACCAGGGTGATGAAATTACCCACTGAACGGTAGGGTTTGAGTGCGGGAATAATGTAGGTCGACAGCGTCGGCATGATGAACAGGATCATGGCGATCAGCGGACCGCTGATGGCATAGATCATGGAAATGGCGTTTGGATTGATGAAGCAAACTATGAACGTCAGCGTTGAGACCAGCAGAATCGACATCGCGCGGTTAAAGGCGCGGCTTTTACGAATGCCGACCTGATTCAGCGACGTTTTCACGATTTCGCTGGCGCCTTCAATCACGCCAAAATAGGTGCCGAGAAATGACTTCGACATGGCCACGACGGCGACCACGATACCTGTTATCGCCAGCCATGCCGGGGAGCCTGGCATCATCGACAGCGCGGAGAGAATGGTCACCCCTTCGTTGCGTGCGCTTTCAATATAGGAGACCGGTATCGCCAGCAGGCAGCTGAAGACAAAAAACAGCACGCTGGCGCAGATGATGGTATAGGCCACCTTCATGATTTTTTTGCATTTACCCATAGCCAGATCACCATATTTCTCCTGCTGATCGATAGCAAAAGTTGAAATGATTGGCGTATGGCTAAAAGCGAAAACCATCACAGGGATCGAGATCCAGATCTGGTGGAACGTATGTGAGGTCAGCTGCAACTGACTGGTGAGGTGCTCAGGTTGCCAGTCGCCGATTAAATAGATCGACAAGAACAGGAAGCAGGCAATCAGCGGGAACACCAAAAAACCCATCACCTTAATTGTGATATGGCGGCCCATCAAAAAGATCAGGTTCAACACCATGACCACGGCCAGACTTAGCATGGCGCGAACGGCGGGCGTAATCGGCATGTGCCTTGCCAGCTGCTCGGCGAGCGAGTTGGTGATTGCCACGGCGTAAATCAGAACTACCACGAAGAAGGCGAGGAAATAGAGCGCGGTGATCAGATTACCCACTTTCTTGCCGTAGTAATGGTTAACCGCCCCGGTGATCCCGACGCCGGGCGCAACTTTCGCGGAGAGAATGAACTGACTCAGTGCTTTATGCGGCCAGTAGGTTAACGGCCAGGCGACCAGCGCGGTGATGAACAGAACAATGGCGCCAGCAGACCCCAGCTGGATCGGCAAAAACAGAGTGCCAGCGCCTACGGCAGTGCCATATAAGGCAAAACTCCAAAGAGTTTCTTCTTTAGACCAAATTTTAGACATTGTGTGAATTTATCAACCGTAATACCAAAAAAAAGGAGTGTAATTTACCACAACAATGAATGCGCCGTTGCGATACTTTCGGATGACAAATAAGGCAGGGGATCGCCGGGCATCCTCCCCGGCGATGAAGTGTAGTTAGCTGCGTGCCAGGATCCGCTGCTGGCGATATTTCAGTACCCGTTCGCGCAGGTTATCCCATCCCCAGTTAAACAGCATGGTGTAGGGCAGGAAGAACAGCATAAAGCCGATTTCCAGCATAAACGCCTGGATCACCGGGATCCCGAGAATCAGTGCCACGGCGGTGACCCCGATAAGAATAAACCCGGACTCAAAGCCGATGGCGTGCAGCGCGCGGACTTTCAGGGTTCGCACCACGCGAGATACCGGCCACAGGCGGTCAAAAGCGGCGTTATAAATCAGGTTCCACACCATGGCCAGCGTCGCGAGCAGCACGCTCAGCCCACCCATTTCAAGAACCGAACGCTGCATCAGCCAGGCGGCGGTCGGGGCAAGAATTAATGTGGCGAGTCCTTCAAAACTGACCGCATGGATAACGCGCTCTGTCAGCGTCTTACGCTGAAATTGGTTCTGTTGCATGGCTTGCTACCTCCGAAAAAGCCGTTGCTCTGACCGGTTCCTCTGCGACAGGGAGGGAACAGATTCTGAGAAATTACTCCGCATTTTATGGATAAATATGATAAACAAAAGATAGATTCCATCGATAAAGTAGATAGTTCATGCGCTATTCTCCCGAAGCTCTCACCGCATTTGTTGAAGCCGTGGCCTGCGGGTCTTTTTCTGCCGCCGCCCGCCGGCTGCGCAAAAGCCAGTCCACCATCAGCACCGCCATTTCAAACCTTGAAGCCGATCTGGGCGTCGCGCTGTTTGACCGCGCGACCCGCCATCCCACGCTGACGCCGCAGGGTGAACAGGTGCTGAGTTACGTCAAAGCGATTCTGGCGGCCAGCGATCGGCTGGATGAGCTGGCTATTTCACTGTCTGATGAAACGGAAGCGCGCCTGACGTTTGTTCTCTCCGACACGTTGCACCCGGATGTGCTGGAGGATCTGCTGCAGCAGTTCGATCGTCGTTTTCCCCACACCGAGTTTGAATGCCTGATAGGGGAAGATGAGGATGTCATTGACCTGTTGCAGAAGGAGCGCGCGCAGGTGGGGCTGATTGAGGCCCGGGATAGCTATCCGACGGAGATTGGCAGCACCCGGCTGCCGTTACAAACGGCGATGGCTATCTACGTGGCCCCCGCGCATCCGCTGGCGGCACAGGGGCGGGTCACCTGGGATGAGCTGCATAGCTGGCGAGAACTGCGCCTGAGCACTTTTCTGGCCAGCTCGCTGGAGCCTGCGAAAGGCCAGGTCTGGTCGGCGCCGAACTATTTACTGCTGCTCAGCATGACGGTACAGGGGCTGGGATGGTGCATTTTACCCTGTGCGCTGGTTGAAGAGTTTGCCGGGTCAGGCACGCTGGTGGCGCTGAACATTCCCGGCTGGCCGCGGGCGATTTCCGTTGATTTACTGTGGAATAAGAAGGCGCCACCGGGGAAAGCCGGGAGCTGGCTGCGTCAGCATTTACAGCGCCAGGAACCCGCAACGCGGGGCTAATCTTTGTGATTTGCCTCACTTTTTTTAAACAATTGCGAAATTTTTTGATAACAATTCTCTACTATGTTGCTGTTTCTTTGCGCACAGGCAGGGCAGAGGTAGAGGATGAAAGATGTCGTGATCGTTGGTGCGTTGCGCACCCCGATAGGGTGTTTTCAGGGAACGTTGTCGCGCCACTCCGCGGTAGAGTTGGGGAGTCTCGTGGTCAAGGCTCTGGTGGAACGTACCGGTATCGACCCGCAAAGTGTTGATGAAGTGATCCTCGGGCAGGTGCTGACTGCAGGGACCGGGCAAAACCCGGCCCGTCAATCGGCGATCCGCGGCGGTCTGCCGAATACCGTTTCTGCCATTACGATTAACGACGTGTGTGGTTCCGGACTGAAGGCGCTGCATCTGGCGACGCAGGCAATCCAGTGCGGTGAAGCCGACGTGGTGATTGCCGGCGGTCAGGAAAATATGAGCCGGGCGCCGCACGTTCTCACCGATAGCCGCACCGGCGCTCAGCTGGGTAACAGCCAGCTGATTGACAGCCTGGTTCACGATGGTTTGTGGGATGCTTTCAACGACTATCACATGGGAGTCACGGCGGAAAACCTGGCGCGTGAATATGGTATCAGCCGCGAGCTGCAGGATGCCTGGGCGCTGAGTTCGCAGCAAAAGGCCCGGCGGGCGATTGATTCAGGGCGCTTTCGTGATGAGATTGTGCCGGTGACCACCGAGCTGAACGGGGCGCCGCGCACCGTTGATACCGATGAGCAGCCGCGGGTCGATGCCAGCGCCGAAGGGCTGGCCAGTCTGCTACCCACCTTCGATCGGCTGGGTTCAGTGACCGCAGGCAACGCTTCCAGCATCAATGACGGCGCGGCGGCGGTAATGATGATGAGCGAATCGAAAGCGCAGGAGCTCGGTCTGCCGATCCTTGCGCGGATCCGCGCTTTTGCCAGCGTCGGCGTCGATCCGGCCCTGATGGGGATCGCGCCGGTACACGCGACGCGCCGCTGTCTGGAAAGAGCGGGCTGGCGGCTGGATGAGGTCGATCTTATCGAGGCCAATGAGGCATTTGCCGCCCAGGCGATTTCTGTGGGACGAGTGTTGGAATGGGATGAGCGGCGGGTCAATGTCAACGGCGGGGCGATTGCGCTGGGCCATCCTATTGGGGCATCCGGCTGCCGTATTCTGGTTTCTCTGGTGCACGAGATGATTAAACGCGATGCCCGCAAAGGGTTGGCTACGCTCTGTATCGGCGGTGGTCAGGGCGTTGCGCTGGCGGTAGAACGCGCATAGTCCCGCTTTGCTTTACCTGCTTCTCAAGCCTCCTTGCGGAGGCTTTTTTATTGGCTTTTCTCCCCGCAGATCCCGGCAAAATTCAGCGAAACAGGGGTGATAAAGGCCTTTTTTGTTGAGCTTTGTCACGTCCTGCTGTGCCATGTTTTTTGAAACAAATAATTACGATCTCGATCACTAAAACATACGTCCTTAAAAAATAAAATGCAGTTTCATAAAATAGAAACATAATTTTAATTTTGAGGGGTACCCTATGTTTGCAAGATCTCTGGCCCTTGCTTCTCTCTGTGCCGCAGCGTTTTCCGCTTCCGCTGTCACCGTTGATTTGCGTCATGAATTCATTGATGGAGGTAAAACAGATAAAACCAACGCCGACCGCGTCTCGGTCTCCCATCGCTTTGCCAACGGATTCGGCTTCTCCGTTGAGGCAAAGTGGAAGTCAGGCGGCGATAATACCTCGCAACCGTATTCAGATTTTGTCGGCAACGGCCACGAAGAGACCATTAGCTGGCAGTGGAAGGCGAATCAGAACTTCTCCGTGACGCCGGGGTTTAATATTGAGAGCAACGATAGCCGCTCAATCTACAAACCCAATCTGCGGGTGCAATACAGCTTCGATAATGGTTTCTACGTGGCGGCCCGTTATCGCTACGACTATACCCGCTACCCGGCGAGCGCCGGCAAAGAAGACGATAAAGTGAACCGTGGCGATGCGTGGGCCGGTTTTGTGATGGGCAACTGGCGTACCGAGCTGAACTATGTTTATGCCCGCAGCTCCGAGGGGGTGAACCGCAACGACAACAAGCCTTACTCCCAGGAGTACAACGTGAAGCTGGCCTATAAGCTGGACAAAAACTGGGCGCCGTATGGTGAAGTGGGCAACGTTGGGGTGAATGACCGCAGCGATCGCCAGACCCGTTTCCGCGTCGGGGTGGCTTACAGCTTCTGATAAAACCCTCTTCCGTCATGACCCCGGAGCCGTTAGCCGGGGTTTTCTGTTGCTGTCGTCCGGCAGCGCGTCCTTTAGCACTGATTCTGGCGAAAGCAGGTTTGCCGCCCGCGCTGTTGAGAGGAGCCGCGGAAAATTTCACCGGCACGGGTGCAACAGAAGGTGAGCAGAAACGGCTTTTGCCTGCCTCAGATACCCCGCCGGGCGGTAATGAAACAAAAAAGCCCTCCGCGAAGGAGGGCAAGGCCAGTTACAGAAACACACTCAAAAACGATACGGATATTACGCCTGCAGCATCTCCGGATGCGCTGGCAGTTTCGCGATGTAGATAGCCGGTTTTCCGTCTTTGTCCGAGCTGAACAAGATTGCGCCATCGTCCGGCGTAAACGAAGGATGCGGATGGGTGACCTGGCGGCTATTGGCGACCGTCGCCCAGGAGGTATCATGCCGGGCAACGCGGAAGTAAGCCTGTTTCGCGACATCAAAGACATAGAGATAAGGGTCATTATCAATGGTGTAACCGCTGGTATCTTTCACATCCACCGGCGTACCAGAGCCATCCCCGACTAACAGCGTGCCGTCGAAATTGCTCATCAGATGCGAGCAGGCGGGCATCGACATCAGCGCGGTATTGATGCCGGTATCCGGATCGAAGCGATAAATCGTCCGTCCCTGTTGACCTTTCAGATAAGAGACATAAATCAGCGCAGAACCGTTCGGGACCCAGAATTCGTGGGTACAGCTTTCACCCTCGGCATGCTCTTTGACTTTCCGTACGTGGCTGCCATCTTCGTTGACCATCCACATCCGGGCGTCGACCAGATCGTGCGGCCCTTCATGGCAGAAGGCGACGGTGTTGTCGTCGAACGGACGGTAGATAGGATGACCCAGCCATTTTTTCTCTTCATGAATAACGCGGCTCTCGCCGCTTTGCAGGTCGACGCGCAGCAGACGGCAGTGCGGACCTTTATGGAAGAAGTCGTGGAAAATCTGCCAGTCGTTGAGCGGCGTCCAGTCGCTTTTCGCAATCTCAATACCGACCAGTTTGCTGCAGTCGCTGTTGGCGACCCAGGTACCGTATCCGACCCACTCATCCGGGACGCGGTAGACCTGACGTTCCTGCAGGGTTGAAAGGTTGACTTCCAGCAGCGTACGGTCGTTTTTAACGTAATAGAGCGCGGAGTCATCCGGTGAGAGAAAACCGCCGAAGGTATTATCGCCGGCGCCTTCGGTGAGCTGAACGGCCTCGGCTGTCGCGATATTTAACAGATAGTAGTTCCAGTGGCCATCAAACTCGCCGGCGAACAGCAGGTGGCTGCCATCATTAAAAAAACACTTCTGATAGAAATAGTTACGATGACAGGTTACTTCCGGAGGGGTTAAGCGGGTGATCTCCGCGCCGGTATCCGGATCGCGACTGACTGCATAATTCAATTTTACCCGCATGCCTTTAGCCATGATGTACTCCTTTTCCTTCCCGCGATGTCGCCTGTCTGCAGGGGACGTGTAGCCAGGTGAGGTTGATTTAAAAGATGAGTGTTAATTTATCAAAACATCGTTTCATTATTTGTGATGACGAGCGCAATTCGCCATAAAATGTTGCTCTGGATCGCGGTTTTACCGCTCTGTCACCTGGCATCTCGAGGCGATCTTTGTTTTCATGCCCACTTTTTGCGTTTTGCTGTCCTTTTTCAAAGTTAAATTAACTCATTGTATTTTATTATTTTTATATCTTTTCTTGCACATCGCTCCGTGATCGGTTTTGCATTTTTGATAAATAGATGGTGAAAATATGAAACGTTGTTTTAATAAAAATTGAAAACACCTTTCCTCGGGGGTAAGATGTCGACACCAGTAAAACGAAACTGTGTTTTATTTTTAAGGTGGGTAATACCCAGAGCGTTTCCCCTGGCGTAAGCAACCGTGAGGGATGCGGATCGGACAAATAGAACCTTGCCTGTGTTGTACGGGCTCTGAAAGATTAAGGAACAAAGTATGATACTTGATGCATTCTCTCTACAGGGTAAAGTGGCTGTTGTCACCGGCTGCGATACCGGTCTGGGTCAGGGTATGGCGCTCGGTCTGGCCGAAGCGGGCTGCGATATTGTCGGCATTAATATTGTTGAGCCGGTGGAAACGATTGAGCGTGTTACCGCGCTGGGACGTCGTTTCCTGAGCCTGACCGCCGATTTGCGCCAGATTGACGGTATTCCTCAACTGCTTGAGCGTGCGGTTGCCGAATTCGGTCATATCGATATTCTGGTCAACAACGCCGGTCTGATTCGCCGTCAGGATGCCCTTGAATTCAGTGAGAAAGACTGGGATGACGTGATGGATCTGAACATCAAGACCGTGTTCTTTATGTCTCAGGCGGCGGCGAAGCATTTTATTGCCCAGGGTAACGGCGGCAAGATCATTAACATCGCGTCGATGCTCTCTTTCCAGGGCGGTATTCGCGTACCGTCCTACACCGCATCAAAAAGCGGCGTGATGGGGGTGACCCGTCTGCTGGCGAACGAGTGGGCGAAGTACAACATCAACGTCAATGCGATTGCGCCGGGCTATATGGCGACCAACAACACCCAGCAGCTGCGCTCCGATGAACAGCGTAGCGCGGAAATTCTTGACCGCATTCCGGCAGGGCGCTGGGGCTTACCGGACGATCTGAAAGGGCCGGTGGTCTTTCTCTCCTCCAGCGCATCGGATTACATTAACGGCTACACCGTGGCGGTCGATGGCGGCTGGCTGGCGCGCTAAGCTCGCGCGGCGACAGGCGATAAACCCTGCTGTGACGGCAGGGTTTTTTTATGCCTGGCGGCGGTGGGCCAGGTCACTTCACCATGCGGCAACCGGCGCAACAGCGATAAAAAATGAACATTAATTATCCATATTGAGATGGCTCTTAATTTGAAGATCGTCCATATCATTTCGTCATGCTTTCAGCTATATACCAATAAATAAAGGGAGTTAATAAACAGTGATTGATGAAACGGCAATAATAGAAAGTTTAATGTCCATCACAAAACAACTCCTTCCAGCTATTTAATCCATATCTTTGACGTCTCCTCCCTGACACTTTGTCGCGTCGATCGCGTACTTTCACTGAACGTCTTACTTTGCTCAGGCAGGAAAAAAATGACCTCAATCAGTGACGGCACGACGGTCCTGGCGCGTAGCCAGCGTGATACCCGACGCATGAACCAGTTTGTCTCTATTGCCGCTGCGGTGGCTGGATTGCTATTTGGCCTCGATATAGGGGTGATTGCCGGGGCGCTGCCCTTTATTACCGACCATTTTGTCTTATCCAGCCGGCTGCAGGAGTGGGTGGTCAGCAGCATGATGCTTGGGGCGGCGGTTGGCGCGCTGTTCAACGGCTGGCTCTCCTTCCGACTGGGACGTAAATACAGTCTGATGGCGGGGGCGGTACTGTTTGTGGCCGGGTCGGTCGGATCGGCGTTTGCCGCGAGTGTCGAAATGCTGCTGGCGGCAAGGATCATTCTCGGTATCGCCGTGGGGATCGCCTCGTATACCGCGCCGCTGTATCTTTCTGAAATGGCGAGTGAAAATGTGCGCGGCAAGATGATCAGTATGTATCAGCTGATGGTGACGCTGGGGATCGTCATGGCCTTCCTGTCCGACACCGCATTCAGCTACAGCGGTAACTGGCGGGCGATGCTGGGCGTTCTGGCGCTGCCGGCGCTCCTGCTGATGGTTCTGGTGATTTTCCTGCCGAACAGCCCGCGCTGGCTGGCTGAAAAGGGGCGCCACGTCGAAGCGGAAGAGGTGCTGCGTATGCTGCGCGATACTTCGGAAAAAGCCCGTGATGAGCTCAATGAAATCCGCGAAAGCCTGAAGCTTAAGCAAGGCGGCTGGGCGCTGTTTAAGATCAATCGCAACGTCCGCCGCGCGGTCTTCCTTGGCATGCTGTTACAGGCGATGCAGCAATTTACCGGCATGAATATCATCATGTACTACGCGCCGCGTATTTTTAAAATGGCCGGCTTCACCACCACCGAGCAGCAGATGGTTGCCACGCTGGTAGTGGGCCTGACCTTTATGTTTGCGACCTTTATCGCGGTCTTTACCGTCGATAAAGCGGGGCGTAAACCGGCGCTGAAAATCGGCTTTAGCGTGATGGCTATCGGAACGCTGGTGCTGGGCTACTGCCTGATGCAGTTTGATAACGGTACCGCCTCCAGCGGGCTGTCCTGGCTTTCCGTCGGCATGACCATGATGTGCATTGCAGGCTATGCGATGAGCGCCGCGCCGGTGGTGTGGATCCTGTGTTCGGAAATTCAGCCGCTGAAATGCCGCGACTTTGGCATCACCTGTTCGACCACCACCAACTGGGTGTCGAACATGATTATCGGCGCCACCTTCCTGACGCTGCTGGATACGATTGGCGCAGCGGGGACCTTCTGGCTCTACACCGCGCTGAACGTGGCGTTTATCGGCGTGACGTTCTGGCTGATTCCGGAAACCAAAAACGTCACGCTCGAACATATTGAGCGCCGACTGATGTCCGGCGAAAAGCTGCGCAATATCGGTAATTAATCACAAGGATGCTCTGGGCAGCCACGGACTGGCTACGCGTACCGTTTCCCGATGGTTATCACCGTGAATAATATGCAGGGCGCTCAGGCGCCCGATGTCATAGTGCGGCAGCTGCACCGTCGATAGCGGCGGTAAAAACAGATCGCCAATGCCGACCATATTATCGTAGCCCAGCACCGCAACGTCCTGCGGAATCCGCAATCCTTGCGCCAGCAGCGTCTGATAGACCATAAAGGCGATACGATCGTTGCCGCAGATAATCGAATCGAACGACGGTTTCCCCCGGCGGAGATGGGCCTGCACCACGGCGGGAATATCTTGATAGTGCTGATCGCCCCAGGTCATATAGCTGTGCACCAACGTATCCGGATCGATACCGGCTTCGCGGCAGGCGCGCTCCAGCCCGTGGCGGCGGCGCACGGTGGCAAGATGGTTGGCCGGGAGATGTAAACAGAGCGGGTTACGGTAGCCTGCGGCGAGCAGCGCTTTTACCGCAGCGTACTGACCCTGCTCATCATCAGGAATATAGCTGGCGACCGGGTCGTTAAGACTTTCGCAGTTGGCGAGGACGCAGGGGAGCGTCAGCAGCTTGGCCGGAACGGGGACCTGGCGCAGCCCCATGGTGGTGTAGATGATACCGTCAGGACGGTGGGAGAGCAGCAGATCGACGATGGTTTCCGGACTATCATCGGAAAACATATTCACCACGAAGCTGTTCCAGCCATGCGCGCGGGCGGTCTCTTCGATAGATAACGTGATCTCAACCGAAAACGGCGTGGTGACGGTATCCAGTGCCAGTACGCCAATGGTATTCGGCGTGGCGCGCGCGCCGCGGATTTTCTTGGCTGACAGGTCGGGGACATAGTTGGTCTGTTCGATAGCCGCCTGAACGCGAGCCAACGTCTCGGGTTTCAGACGTTCCGGGTTGTTCAGCGCCCGTGAAACCGTCATCAGAGATACGTTTGCCAGTTTTGCCACATCTTTCAAGGATGCCATATTTCACACTCCACCGTTGCCGCATGCAACAGGCTATACAACTAAGTTGCTGATGTAAAAGGATCATACGATATTCTATCGTATGCCGTGTTCTCTCCGTGGGCCGGATTATTTGATCGCGATCGCACCCTCGTTATGTTAACGTTAACTTTTGTGATTAACATCATGTATCTCAGTAAAACGGCATGATTTATGTTTTTTGTTAACGTTACCATTGCATGCATTACCCCTACACGAGAATGTCATGATGAAAGCCCATCACTCTCACAGCTATCCGCTCCTCAGCGCCTTACTGTTTTTCTTTTTTGTTACCTGGTCCTCTTCCGGCTCATTGCTCTCTATCTGGTTGCACCAGGAAGTCGGGCTCAAGGCGGGGGATACCGGGATCATCTACGCCGTGCTTTCCGTATCAGCGCTGTTTGCCCAGGTGTGTTACGGCTTTATTCAGGACAAGCTCGGGCTGCGTAAAAACCTGCTGTGGTATATCACCGTGCTACTGATTCTCTCCGGGCCGGCCTATCTGCTGTTTGGTTATCTGCTGAAAATAAACGTGCTGCTCGGCAGTATTTTTGGCGGGATCTATATCGGCTTAACCTTTAACGGCGGCATCGGGGTTCTCGAATCCTATACCGAACGCGTGGCGCGCCAGAGCCAGTTTGAGTTTGGTCGGGCGCGTATGTGGGGATCGCTGGGTTGGGCGGTGGCGACCTTTTTTGCCGGATTGCTGTTTAACATCAATCCGAAACTTAACTTTGCGGTCGCCAGCTGTTCCGGCCTGGTATTCTTTGTTCTGCTGGCGCGGCTGCGGGTCTCCTCCGCACCGCAGGCCATGCAGGAAGCGATCTCGGGCGGCAAAGTAACGCTGGAGGATGCGCTGCGTCTGCTGACGCTGCCGCGTTTCTGGGCGCTGGTCTTTTTTGTCGTCGGGACCTGCATTTACGGCGTCTACGACCAACAGTTCCCGGTCTACTTTTCCTCGCAGTTCGCAACTTTGCAGGAAGGGAACGCGATGTACGGCTACCTGAATTCTTTCCAGGTGTTCCTCGAAGCGGCCGGGATGTTCTGCGCGCCGTGGCTGGTTAACCGTATTGGCGCGAAAAACGGCCTGATTTTCGCCGGGATGGTCATGGCATTACGTATGGTGGCCTCCGGGCTGGTGGAAGGGCCGCTGCTGATTTCCATCACCAAACTGCTCCATGCGGTGGAGCTGCCGGTACTGCTGGTCGCCATCTTTAAATACAACAGCTTAAACTTTGATAAACGCCTCTCTTCCACGCTGTACCTGGTGGGCTTTGCCTGCACCAGCTCGGTCATTGCCACGGTGCTGTCGCCGCTTGCGGGCTACAGCTACGAGAAATATGGCTTCGCCCAGTCCTATCTGATTATGGGACTGCTGGTGTTCTGCACCACCTTTATCTCCATTTTCTTGTTGCGATCCAGTCGCTCATCTTCGGATCCGATGATGTCGCAACCCTCCGCTATCTGAATGAAAAGAGTGAAGAATATGATGTATACCGTTGCTAACGCTGAACAGGAACTGCAGGCGAAACGCGAGGCGTTAAACCTGCGCTGGTACCCACGCTACCATCTCGCCGCCCGTGCGGGCTGGATCAACGATCCCAATGGTCTGGTCTGGTTTGACGGCTGGTATCACGCCTTTTATCAGCATCATCCTTACTCCACGCAGTGGGGGCCGATGCACTGGGGTCATGCGCGCAGCAAGGATTTAGTCCATTGGGAACACCTGCCGGTGGCGCTGGCGCCGGAAGGGCCGGAGGATAAAGATGGCTGCTTCTCCGGTTCGGCGGTGGTGGACGGCGATACGCTGGCGTTGATCTATACCGGGCATAAATTCCACGGCGATCCCAGCGACGAAGAGAATCTCTATCAGGTGCAGTGTCTGGCCACCAGTCGCGACGGCATTCACTTTGAGCGTCAGGGGATGGTACTGGATACGCCGCCGGGACTGCATCACTTCCGCGACCCGAAGGTGTGGCGCGTCGGCGACAGCTGGTACATGATCGTCGGCGCCCGCGTCGGCGATACCGGTCAGGTGCGCCTGTACCGCTCGGACGATCTGCATCAGTGGCATGAGGAAGGGGTCCTCGACGAAGCGGAAGAGAAGATGGGCTATATGTGGGAATGCCCGGACTTCTTCACCCTCGGCGATAAGCACGTGCTGATGTTCTCTCCGCAGGGGCTGGCGGCGCAGGGCTACGAGAACCGTAATTTATTCCAGAGCGGCTACCTGCTCGGCGACTGGCAGTCCGGACAGCGCTTTGCGCGTGAAGGTCAGTTTGTTGAAATGGACCACGGGCATGACTTTTACGCTCCGCAAAGCTTCGAAACGCCCGACGGCCGTCGTATCGTCATCGGCTGGCTGGATATGTGGGAATCACCGATGCCGGAACAGCAGGACGGCTGGGCAGGAATGCTCTCTCTCCCGCGTGAGCTGAGCCTGAGTGAGGACAACCGTCTGCAGATGCGTCCGGCGAAAGAGGTGGAGTGTTTGCGTCGCGCCTGGTTCCCGTGGCCGGTCAGCACCGTGAAGAATCAGCAGTTGCTGATGGTGGAAAACTGCGACGCGATGGAGGTTATCCTGCACTGGGACTGCGCCAACAGCACCGCCGAACAATATGGACTGAGCTTTGGCGACGGTCTACGCGTCTACGTTGACGCGCAGATGCAGCGTCTGGTGCTCGAACGCCACTATCCGCAGTACGGCCTGTGCGGCGTACGCAGCGTACCGCTCACCGCCGCTGCGCCGCTGAAACTGCGCCTGTTCTTTGATAGCTCCTCGGTTGAGGTCTTTGTCAATGATGGCGAGGCCTGCCTGAGTAGCCGTATTTATCCGGACGCTTCCCGCCGGGAATTATCATTATTTGCCTGGAGCGGTACCGCTTTATTATCTGAGGGCGGCGCCTGGCAGTTAGAATAAATAAACTCAATGTTGTTAATAACCCGTCCGCGGCGATGGGCGGGTTATTATTGTCATCGTCGTCGCCGGTTTTATCCATAAATAAAAAATTTCATTTAATTAAATAATAAGAAAGGGTTTACCGATGAAAAAGATCTGGGTCGGATGTATTGTGACGTCTTTATTTACCCCTCTGGCTAATGCGCAGGCGCCGTTATCTCTTGAGGAGCGGCTGGCGCAAATGGAGCAGCGGCTCAAGGCGACCGAACAGCGGGCGGCCAGCGCGGAGGCGGAAATTAAGACGCTTAAAGGCCAGCAGACGCCAGCGACGGTGGCCAGCGTTGCACCGGCTAAACCGGCTTTACAGCTTAATGATTATGGCGAATTAAAATTCTATGGCGACGTTGAATTTAATATGGATGGCGCCAGCCGCACCGGTAGCCTGACGTCGGTGAAAACCAGTGCTAATAAAAACTGGGCGCCGGGAGATAAAGAACGCTGGGATATTAACGGCCGTATTCTGCTGGGCTTTGATGGCCTGCGTAAAGGCGCTGACGGGAAATATGCTGGCTTCAGCGTGCAGCCGCTGGCGGATATGACCGGGAAAATGAATCTCGATGATGCGGTATTCTTCTTTGGCCGCCAGGATGACTGGAAAGTTAAAGTGGGGCGTTTTGAAGCCTATGATATGTTCCCGCTGAATCAGGATACCTTTATTGAGTATTCCGGTAATACGGCCAACGATCTGTACAGCGACGGCTACGGCTATATCTATATGATGAAAGAGGGACGCGGGCGTAGCAGCAGCGGCGGCAACTTTCTGCTCAGCAAAACGCTGGATAACTGGTATTTTGAGCTGAATACGCTGGTGGAGGACGGCAGCTCGCTGTTCGTCAACCGCAGCTATCACGGCAACGCGCTGGATAATCGCAAAAACGTCGCCTATGTTCGCCCGGTGGTGGCCTGGCAGTCCGGCGCCTGGTCGGTGGCGGCTGCGGCGGAGAGCAACCTGGTGAATAACGCCTACGGTTATGATAAGCAAAATGGCGGCTGGGTCGACCAGTCAAATCGTACCGGTTACGGGATGACCATGAGCTGGAACACGCTGAAAACCGATGCCGAAAATGGCGCGGTGGTGAATCTGAGTACCGCCTATCTTGACGCGGCGGATGAGAAAGATTTCAGCGCCGGTATCAACGCATTATGGCATCGTGTAGAGCTGGGCTATATCTATGCGCATAACAAAATCGACCAGTTCAATATGTCCGGGGTGAGCGGGGAATGTGACGGCGACTGCGCGATTCTGGCGCCGGGACGTTATGACATTCACACCATTCATACCTCATGGCAACTGCCGAATATTATGGATATGCCGAACTTTAATATCTATCTCGGGGCCTATGCCTCCTGGCTGGACTCTTCGGCGGCGAAAACCGGCAGTACGGATGACCGCTACGGTGCCCGCGTTCGCTTCAAATATTTCTTCTGACAGGGCTCCCGGGTCGCGGCATAAACGCCGCGCCCGGGCTACCGGCCCGCGGACGGTGGTGAACTCGTAGCCCCCGCTAAGGCGTCAGCCGCCAGCGGTGAGATCGCCAGAGGCTGGCCTGGATGAGGTTTCCCGGAGGCGATGCCGCACATCTGTTCGGGCTACCGGCCCGCAGACGGCGGTGAACTCGTAGCCCCGCTAAGGCGTCAGCCGCCAGCGGGGAGATCGCCAGAGGCTGGCCTGGATGGGGTTTCCCGGAGGCGATGCCGCACATCTGTCCGGGCTACCGGCCCGCGGACGGCGGTGAACTCGTAGCCCCGCTAAGGCGTCAGCCGCCAGCGGGGGAGATCGTCAGAGGCTGGTCTGGATGGGGTTTCCCGGAGGCGATGTTGCATGACTACACCTCCGCCAGATACAGCGCCGGCATCCCTTCTTTATCGGAAGTGAATAGCACCCAGCGGTTATCCGGAGAAAATGACGGATGCGGATGAGTAACCTGGCGATCGCCGTCGAGCACTTTCCAGCTGGAGTCGTGGCGACAGACGGCCTGCTGCGTACCGGACTGCACATCAAATACCCAGATAAACGGATCGTTTAGCTGAATATCGCCGGTATGATGCGGTGCGCCATCGCCGACGACCAGTGAGCCGTCGTGGTTGCTCATCAGGTGCGAGCAGGGGGGAATGGTCAGCAGCCGACGATTATCCAGCGTGGTCGGATCGGCACGGTAGAGATAGCGCTGCGGATCGTTTTCCCGGTGGGCGACGTAATAGAGCGCGGAGCCGTCCGGCACCCAGAACTCATGGGTGAAACTCTGTCCCGGCTGGTGCTGGCGAACGTTGCGCATATTGCTGCCGTCAGTATTGATAAGCCACATCCTGGCGTCGATAGCATCGCGCGGTCCTTCGTGGCAGAACGCGATGGTCTGGTCATCAAACGGCCGGTAAATCGGATGACCCAGCCAGCGTTTCTCCTGCAGGATAACGCGGCGCTCGCCGCTATGCAGGTCGATATTGATCAGGCGGCATTCGGGATGGGTAAAATAAAAGGCGCGGAATTTACTCCAGTCGGTGAGCGGCTGCCAGTCGCTTTTTTTGATCTCGATGCCGACCAGTTTGTTGCAATCGCTGTTTGCCACCCAGGTACCATAGGCGACCCAGTCGTCATCCACTTCGTAAACCACCTGCTCTTCCCGCGTAGCCAGATCCACGCGGCGCAACTGCTGATTGTTTTTCACGTACCACAGCGTGCGGTCATCGTCGGATAAAAAACCACCGAAGGTATTGTCTCCAGGCCCGTCGGTCAGTTGAATGGCCTGCTGCGCGGCAATATCGAGTAAATAGTAGTTCCAGTGGCCCTCGAATCCGCCGCCGAAAATAAGTTTGCTGCCATCCCGGGTAAAGCATTTTTGATAGAAGTAGTTACGGTGGCAGATAACGTGCGGCGGCGTCATCCGAATCACCCGATGTCCGGTTTCGCTGTCTTCCGTGGTGCGGAAATCCAACGGGATAATCTTGCCCTTCATGGTTCACTCCTGACAAAAAATACCCCGCAGCGGGCGCTGCGGGGCAGGGGAGGTGGCAAACACTTAGCGCATGGCGCGCCGTAAAATGCGGTCAGACTGGCGCTGGAAGTCCACCGCCGTCTCTTCGACGCTTTTCTGCCCGTAGTCGATGTACTGCAGCGACGTGCCAAACTGGGCAACGATCTGCGGGTCATCAAAGTAAGGCGATACCGAAAGTTTTGTCGGCAGCGACTGCGCCAGCTTCAGCCCGGATACGGCCGGATCGTCGGTTTTGATCGTGCCGTCTTCGGTCAGGTATTTCACCGCCACTTTGCTTAACGGCACGCCGCGCTCCAGGCCCAGCGTATCCACGCCCTCTTTGCTGTTCAGCAGGAAGTTAATCACTTTCGCCGCCGCTTCCGGGTTTTTCGTCGATTTGCCGATGGAGAGCATCTGCGCCGGTTTAAAGAACAGGCCGGCATCGGTGGCGCCCGGTAGCATCGGGTAGTCGCCCAGCGCCAGCTTCGCCGGCGGCTTCAGGTTGTCGGAGTATTTGTTGATGGTGGAGTTCCACATGTATGTCCCCGACCATTCCCCCTGAATCCACGGTTTCATCTCATACATGTTGCTCTTGCCGAATGAGGCATAGTATTTGGTGTCCGGCATCACGTGGCTGTCGATGAGCTTTTTGTACATCTGGAAGAATTCGACCCACTGTTCTTTGCTGTAGGAGAATTTCTTCGTTTTCTCGTCGATAGCCGGCTGGTTGTACTTCTGAATCATGTAGGAGTTCAGCAGCGCCAGGGTATCCTGGTGCTCCAGCACCACCGGGAAATACTGCTTACCCAGTTTGCTCTCAAAGGTTTTGCCCGCCGCCATCAGCTCATCCCAGGTTTTCGGGAAGGCGACGCCGGCTTTTTTCCAGGTTTCGTCGTTAAAGTAGAATACCCTGGCGGTAACGGAAATCGGGATACCGTTGAGTTTGCCATTGACCGTGGTGGACTGCAGCTCTTTGGCGTCGAACTGGCTGAGGTCGATGACATCCTTCATTTTGTTCAGATCGTAGAAACCTTCCCCGTTCTTCGAGAAGATAGGCAGCCAGTTCCAGTTTGTCTGCATCACGTCCGGCTCGGTTCCCCCGGCGATTTGGGTGGTCAGGCGCGAAAGATGGCCGTCCCAGCCGGTGTATTCGGCTTTAACGTTGATGTCCGGATTCTGTTTATGAAACTCCTCCAGCGCTTTCAGGGTGACCTGATGGCGGCCGTTGCCGCCCCACCATGACATACGCAGATCGACATCCTTTGCCAGAGACGGTAACGCGGTAAGGCCCAGAGTGGCGGAGATTACGGCGCTTAAAAGCACTTTTTTCATTTTAATACTCCAGTGATTACAGAGAGATGTTCTGTTCGGTGGCGGCATCAAACAGATGGCACTTATTCATGTCGAATTTGAACCACACCTTGCGATGCAGCCCTTTATCAATCATCGGCTTCGCTTCGTCAGAAGGGACGCGGGCGGTCAGTTCATAGTCGGCGACTTTCAGGTAGACGAAAAACTCGTGCCCCATGTTTTCGACCCGCACCATTTCGCCCGAGCAGCCGCCTTCGGCGAACGGCTCATCGGCGATGGAGACAAACTCCGGGCGGACGCCGTAGAACAGCGGCTGGTTTTTATGGCTGCCGACTTTATCCTGCAGGGTCGCGCTTAACGGCAGCAGCTCATCGCCGATAGTCAGGTGCAGGCGACCGGCCTGTTCAACCAGCTTGCTGGGGCGAATGTTCATCTCCGGGGCACCGATAAAGCCGGCAACGAACATGTTTTTCGGTTTGTGGTACAGGTTGTCCGGAGTATCGACCTGCATGATATGCCCGAGCTTCATGACGCAGATACGGTCGCCCATGGTCATCGCTTCGGTCTGGTCGTGGGTGACGTACACGGTGGTCGCCGGCTTGCCGGATTTCTTCAGCTGCTTGTGCAGATCGGAAATACGGATACGCATCGAGGCGCGCAGCTTGGCGTCAAGGTTAGAGAGCGGCTCATCAAACAGGAACACATCCGGTTTTTTGACAATCGCGCGGCCAACCGCCACGCGCTGGGCCTGGCCGCCGGAAAGCTGGCGCGGAAGACGGTCGAGCAGCTCTTCCAGCTCGAGGATTTTGGCCGCTTCGTTAACCTGGGCATCAATCTGGTCTTTCGGCAGCTTGCTCAGCTTGAGACCAAAGGCGAGATTCTCACGCACCGTCATGTGCGGGTAGAGCGCATAGTTCTGGAACACCATCGCAATACCGCGCGCTTTTGGCGCAAGGTTGTTGACGATCTTCTCGCCGATACGCACTTCGCCGCCGCTGATGGTTTCCAGTCCCGCCAGCATACGCAGGGTGGTGGATTTCGCACAGCCGGATGGACCGACGATCACCATAAACTCGCCGTCCGCGATTTTCAGGTCGATAGCATGTACCGCTTTGAAGCCGTTGGAGTAAACTTTTTCCAGTTTGTTGAAAATAACTTCAGCCATGATATTTCCCTCTTAACCTTTGATTCCGCTGCTGGTAACGCCCTGTACGAAGTAGCGTTGTGCCAGGAAGAACACGATGATGGATGGCAGAATGGAGATACTCGCCATTGCCAGAATTTCGTTCCACGGAGCGCCTTCCGTGACGTCGATGGACATTTTCAGCGCCAGTGCGATCGGATATTTATCCACGCTGTAGACGTAAATCAGCGGACCGATAAAGTCGTTCATCGACCACATAAACTGGAACAGCGCCACCGAGATAATCGCCGGTTTCAGGATTGGCACCACCACGTACCACAGCACCTGAATGGAGTTACAACCGTCGATCTGCGCCGCCTCTTCCATGTCGCGCGGTACGCCGCGCAGGAACTGGATAAGCATGAAGACGAAGAATCCCTGGGTGGCGAAAGCCAGCGGCAGATATAGCGGCAGATAGCTGTTCAGCATGCCCATTTCACGGAACATCAGGTACTGCGGGATCAGCAGGACGGTGCTCGGCAGCAGCATGGTGGTGATGAGCGTGGCGAACCAGAATTTCTTCCACGGGATTTCGAAGCGGGCAAAGCCGTAGGCCACGATGGTCGAGGAGATAATGGTCAGCAGGACTTTCGGGATCACATACTTAAAGGTGTTCAGCATGTAGTGACCGAAGTTGTACTCGGTACCGGTTTTCCAGCCGTTAATAAAGCCGTCCCAGGTCGCGTGGGCCGGCCACAGGCTCAGGGTGGTGAAAATCTCATGGTTCGGTTTGAACGACGCCGAGAACATCCACACCAGCGGGTAGAGCATCAGCAGGCCGACGAACAGCAGGATGACATAACGGATGGTCCGGCTGACTTTTTCGCGGCGCAGGGTGCGGGCAACTTCACGCTCCGCAATTTCCGTTGCCGGGGTGATTTGTTGAATATCAGCCATTTTTGCCTCCTTTATCGGCGGAGTAGAACACCCAATATTTCGATGACTTAAAGGCGATGGCGGCAAAGACCGCAACCACCAGGAACAGCACCCATGCCAGCGCCGCGCCGTACCCCATATCGAAGTACTTAAAGGCGGTGTCGTAGATATAGAGCGAGAACAGATAGGTGGAGTAGGTTGGGCCGCCGCCGGTGATGACGTACGGACCGGTAAACTCCTGGAACGCCTGGGTGGTCTGCATAATAAAGTTGAAGAAGATGACCGGCGTAATCAGCGGCACGGTGACCTTCATAAACATCTGCCACTTAGACGCGCCGTCGATCATCGCCGCTTCATACTGTGACTGCGGGACGTTTTGCAGCGCGGCGAGGAAGATGACCATCGCCGAACCAAACTGCCAGACGCGCAGCAGGGTGACGGACATCAGCGCCAGCGACGGCTCACCGAGCCAGTTCACCGGGTCGAATCCCAGCACGCCGATAAAGCTGTTCAGCAGGCCGTCGATAGCAAACAGCGCGCGCCACAGGACGGCAATCGCTACCGAGCTACCGAGAATGGACGGAATGTAATAAGCGGTACGGAAAAAGCCGATACCGCGCAGCTTAAAGTTGAGGACAAACGCTATACCCAGTGCGAAGGCCAGTTTTAACGGTATCGTTAAAAAGACGTAGGCAAAGGTCACGCCCATGGATTTCCAGAAGAGGCCATCTTCGGTCAACATGTAGCGATAGTTTTCAATGCCGTTAAACACCGGCGGGCTCATCAAATCGTACTCAGTGAAACTGAGGAAGAAAGATGAAACAAAGGGAAAAGCGGTAAAGACTATCAGCCCGATGATATAGGGCGATATCCATGCCAATCCCAGCATCTTGTTTTCATTCATACATACCTACCTGGCTTACGAGTTTGTAAAACGGATTCGGTGTCGTGGTTTTCTGCGCCCAGTCGCGGCCAGAAAGTGAATCGGTATCGGGTGTCTCAGCTGGCGTTGGCTTCCTTTTTAACCTTGTGTTTGTTATGGGTTTTTGCTCGCAGCGTCCCTGCTGAGCCTGAATGTTTCGGTTTTTACTTGTCCGGCGCATCAGTTTTATAAAACGCCGTTTTAATTTTATTTTATTGCGATTTATTACAGAGTCATTCGATTCATAGCGGAAGTGTGATCGAAGTCGAAACGATGTTTCAAAAAATGAGATGGCGAGCATTTTCCAGGATTGATAGGGGTTTGTAGAAAGTGCTGAAGATGAGATCTTATGCAGGGATGAGCAAGATGAGTGGCAGGCTAATCATTTTACTGTTACATATTTTTTAACAAATTATTCTGGCGGCAAGTAAGAATGGATAAAAGGGGCATGACGAATATGCCCCTGGGAAGCGCGGTTTACAGGAAATCCTCACGAACGGGAGTAAAGGTATCCAGCAGGGTGCCAGCTTTCAGACAGATGCAGCCGTGCATAATATGCGGCTTTTTGTAGAGCGTATCTCCGGCGCGCACCACCCGTTTCTCTTCACCGATGGTGAACTCAAATTCGCCGGATAGCACATAGGTCAGCTGTTCGTGGGGGTGGTTGTGCATTGGACCGATGGCCCCGCTGTCGAAATTGACCTCCACGGCCATCATATTGCCACCGTGCGCAAGAATACGACGGGTCACGCCATTGCCCAGATCTTCAAGGGTGGTCTCGTTATGAAAAATAAACATCCGGCAGTCCTGTTGTTAAGTGAAACAATGTTTCATTTAATTTATCGCAGAATCGTCGGGAAAGAAACGATCGACAAGAGAAGTGGAAAGTTGATCACAAGTTTGTTTCACTGGAGCAAAGCATAATCAGGAGCGGATGATGAAAACGATTGGCCTGTTGGGCGGCATGAGCTGGGAATCCACCATTCCCTATTACCGTTTGATCAACGAAGGTATCAAAGCGCATTTAGGCGGCCTGCATTCGGCGAGTCTGCTGCTGCACAGCGTCGATTTCCATGAGATCGAAGCCTGCCAGTCCGCAGGGGACTGGGATCGCGCCGGCGAGATTCTGGCGCAGGCGGCAGTTGGCCTGCAGCAGGCGGGCGCGGAAGGGATTGTTCTGTGTACCAACACGATGCATAAAGTGGCGCAGGCCATCGAAACGCGCTGTGAGGTGCCGTTCCTGCATATTGCCGATGCCACCGGGCGAGCCATTACCGCCAAAGGCCAAAAGCGGGTTGCCCTGCTGGGAACGCGCTATACCATGGAGCAGGATTTTTATCGTGGGCGCCTGCAGGCGCAGTTCGCTATCGAGACGCTGATTCCGGACGCTGACGATCGTGAACGTATTAACCGGATTATTTTTGATGAGCTGTGCCTGGGCGCGTTTAACGACGACTCCCGCGATTATTACCTGCAGGTGATTGAAGCGCTGGCGGAGCAGGGCGCAGAAGGGGTCATTTTCGGCTGTACCGAGATTGGCCTGCTGGTACCCGTGGAGAGCAGCCCGCTGCCGGTGTTCGATACCGCTGCGATTCACGCCGCGGACGCGGTGACGTTTATGCTCTCTTGAGCACCGCGTCCAGCGGGCCTTGAATCCGCGGCAGGCTCCCTTGCAGGTGCTGAATGAAGGTCTCGACCAGCGCCGATCCCGGGCGGTGTAGCGGGCGGATCAGGCTGACGGTAAACGGCACCTCGACGCTAAAGCGGCGCACCGCCACGCCGCTTTCGCCATAGTCGAGGGCGGTCAGCGGGTTGACGACTGAGATCCCGACGCCCGCCCGTACCATCGCGCAAACCGAGGACGCGCTGTGGGTCTCCACCACCATCCGGCGCTTCACCTGATGATCCGCAAACAGGGCATCAAGCAGCTGACGATAGCTGTCAGTGCGCGACAGGCTGATATAGTTTTCACCGTGGAAATCGGCCGGAGTAAGCTCCTGCTTACTGGCAAGCGGGTGGCTCTGCGGCAGCACGCAAACCTCGTTAAGCGTTAACAGCGGCGTTCGTTCCGTCCCGGCGGGCGTGTGCAGGGTTTCCGTCAGGCCGAGATCGTGACGTTGGGCGGAGAGCCACTCCTCCAGCAGGGGAGACTCCTGCGGCACAATCTGCAGGCTGACCTCGGGATAGCGCGCCAGAAAGGGCTGCAGCAGCAGCGGCAAAAACGACTGAGAAAATACCGGCAGACAGGCGACGGACAGTTCGCCCTGGCGGAACTCGCGCAGACTCTCGGCGGCGCTGACGATGCGGTCCAGTCCGTACCAGGAGCGCTGAACCTCTTCAAACAGCCGCAACCCTTGCACCGTCGGCTGCAAACGTCCGCGGGTGCGTTCAAACAGCTTCAGCCCAATCACCTTTTCAAAGCGTGCCAGCTCGCGGCTGACGGTCGGCTGAGAGGTATTCAGCAGACGAGCCGCCTCGGTGAGATTGCCGGTGGTCATCACCGCATGGAAGATTTCAATATGGCGTAAATTGACGGCAGGCATGGCGGCTCTCGACGGATTGGCAGTATCCATATCATTTTTGCATAGAGTCACGATAAAACGATATTTTTTATTCTCTTCAGGCTATGGCGTAATCATAAAAAAACGCGCACAACACAGATAACGCCGGAGTTCATTATGCCACGCTCGCTTTACGCCACCGATACTGACCTGACTGCCGAGAACCTGCTTCGCCTGCCTGCCGAATTTGGCTGCCCGGTGTGGGTCTATGACGCGCAGATTATCCGCCGCCAGATAGCCCAGCTCAGCCAGTTCGACGTGGTGCGTTTTGCCCAGAAGGCCTGCTCCAATATCCATATTTTGCGCCTGATGCGTGAACAGGGCGTTAAGGTGGACTCCGTCTCCCTCGGGGAGATTGAACGTGCGCTGGCGGCAGGTTATGACCCGCAGCAGCATCCGGAAGATATCGTTTTTACCGCCGATCTGATTGACGAGGCGACGCTGGAGCGCGTCAAGGCCCTGCAGATTCCGGTGAATGCCGGTTCAGTCGATATGCTGAGCCAGCTGGGGGAAGTCTCTCCAGGCCATCGCGTCTGGCTGCGCGTCAACCCGGGCTTTGGTCACGGCCACAGCCAAAAAACCAACACCGGTGGCGAAAACAGCAAACACGGGATCTGGTACAGCCATCTGCCGGCGGCGCTGGAAGTGATGCGTCGCTATCAGCTCCAGCTGGTGGGGATCCACATGCACATTGGCTCCGGAGTTGATTATGGCCACCTGGAACAGGTTTGCGGCGCGATGGTGCGTCAGGTGGTGGAGTTTGGGCAGGATCTGCAGGCGATCTCTGCCGGCGGCGGGCTGTCGATCCCGTATCGCGAAGGTGAAGAGGCGATCGATACCGATCACTACTACGGCTTGTGGAACGCCGCGCGCGAGCAGATCGCCCGACATCTCGGCCATCCGGTGAAACTGGAAATCGAGCCGGGTCGCTTCCTGGTGGCCGAATCCGGGGTGCTGGTCTCTCAGGTACGTAGCGTTAAAGAGATGGGAAGCCGCCACTTTGTCCTGATTGATGCCGGTTTTAACGATCTGATGCGCCCGTCAATGTACGGCAGCTATCACCATATTACCGCCCTGGCGGCGGATGGCCGCAACCTGAGCGCCGCGCCGCTTATCGACACCGTCGTGGCCGGGCCGCTGTGTGAATCGGGCGACGTCTTCACTCAGCAGGAAGGGGGCAAGGTGGAGACGCGTTTGCTGCCTGAAGTCGCGCCGGGAGATTATCTGGTGCTGCATGATACGGGGGCTTATGGCGCGTCGATGTCCTCAAACTACAACAGTCGTCCGCTGCTGCCGGAAGTGCTGTTCGACAACGGCAGCGCACGGCTGATCCGTCGTCGGCAGACGATTCAGGAGCTGCTGGCCTTAGAGCTGTTCTAAAAATAGGGCCCCGTCGTAACCGACTCGCGCAAGACCAGCGTGCCGGTAAACGGCGGGATCGTTTCGATCGGCTGGTCGTTGGCGAGCTTGATCGCCTGATCGATCGCGGTGGTGATCATGTTATCGATCGGCAGATAGACCGTCGACAGGCCGGGTTCCAGCCATTTTGCGCTCGGGGCATCGTCGAAGCCGAACAGCGAAACGTCCTGCGGGATCCGCAGCCCCGCCTGATGCAGCGCTTTTGAGGCGCCCAGCGCCATATCATCGTTACAGGAAAACAGCGCGCTGAACGTTGTTTTCTCATCAAGCAGCTCACGGCACAGTTCATAGCCGCGGGTCATCGTCGAATCGCCGTATTTCACTTTCGCCGCATCCCACGCGATACCATGCTTTTTCAGGGCCTTGCGGTATCCCTGCAGACGGGCTTTGCCCGTAGGGGTATGCATCGGTACGGTCATGCAGGCGATATCCCGGTGCCCTTGCGTAATCAGATAATTGACCGCCTGAAAGGCCGCATCTTCCTGCTCGAAGAACACGCAGCGTTCCCGCGCCAGGCTGACGTCGCGGTTAATCACGACCAGCGGCATATCGATGGATTCGATCAGCGACATGATCTTCTTTTCGCTCATGTGGCGGGTATAGAGGATGATTGCGTCGCACTGGCGGTCAGCGAGCATCTGCACCGCTTCTTCTTCGCGTTCCGGGGCATCGTGGCCGTCGGTGACGATCAGCTGTTTTCCCCAGGCTTCCGTCTGGCGCGAAGCCTGTTGTAGCAGGCGGCCAAAATAGAAACCATCAAAGGTAGAAACCACCAGTCCGATACTGTTGCTGGTACGGTTCGCCAGCGAACGGGCGAGAAAGTTTGGCCGGTATCCCAGCTCTTCCATCGCTTTGAATACCTGTTGGCGGGTGCTCTCTTTTACCTGACCTGTGCCGTTCAACACGCGGGAAACCGTCGCTTTAGAGACGCCTGCGCGAATTGAGACATCCAGCATTGTAGCCATTCATCGATTCCTGATTTCACGTGATAAGCCGCAGTTTATCACAGACATTCAGAGGGATATGCGCTCAACCGGACGCAAAGAACTATCGCGATCACGCTTTTTGCAGGAAGTGTCCGCAAAATGGCTCTTCTACGCCTTGACGTTCTCGCCACCGGCCACTGCGGGCGCGGTATACTGGCAGCCAGAGGATTTTCAGCAGGGGATCGGTTATGCATATTCAGCCATTATACGCCGCGCCGCAGCACGCCGAACAGGTGGCGACGTGGCTCTGGCAGGCCTTTGGCGGCGAAACGCTGCCGCTGCCTTTTTTTGCCACTCTCATTGCCCACAGCCAGACGCCGGAGGCGCTGCCGCTCACCTTTATCGCCGTCGAGGGCGAGACGCTTATCGGGACGGTGGGGCTGTGGCGCTGCGACTTAATCAGCCGTCAGGATCTGTTCCCGTGGATGGCGGCGCTGTACGTCTCCCCGGACGCGCGCGGACGGGGCATCGCGGGACAGCTGCAGCAACATGTGATCGACTATGCCCGCCGGCTTGGGCACCCGCAGCTGTATCTTTACTCCGCCTGCCGCGATTTTTATGAGCGTTTTGGCTGGCAGTATATTGGTGAAGGGCTGGATTACCCGGCCACCGCCGTCAGCCTGTATCGTTACGACTTATCGCTTTCCGACGGCGCCATTACCGAGTGACGGCGAACCAGCGTCGGGCTGAATAAATGGGTGATTTCAGGCGCCGGGCGCTGATCCGCCAGCGCCAGCGCCAGTTCGGCGGCCTGCGTTGCCATGGTCACGATGGGGTAACGCACCGTCGTCAGGCGCGGGCGAACATAGCGAGAGATCAGCACATCATCGAAGCCAATCAGCGAAATCTCGCGCGGAACGTCAATACCATTATCATTCAGCACCCCCATCGCGCCGGCGGCCATCGAGTCGTTATAGCAGGCGACAGCGGTAAAATTCCTGCCGCGTCCCAGGAGTTCGGTGATGGCCTGTTCGCCGCCGCTTTCATCAGGTTCGGCAAATGTCACCAGCCGATCGTTACAGGGCAGACCGCTCTCCGTTAACGCCGCGTAATAGCCTTGCAGACGATCTTCAGCATCAGAAATCGCGTGGTTGGAACAGAGGTAGCCGATACGGGTATGCCCCTGTTGGATCAGGTGACGGGTCGCCAGCCAGGCGCCGTAGCGGTCATCCAGGGCGACGCAACGCTGCTCAAAACCCGCCAGAATACGGTTGATCAGCACCATGCCAGGGATCTGTCTCATCAGCCCGGCGAGCTCGTCGTCAGGGATCATTTTCGCGTGTACGACCAGCGCAGCGCAGCGATGGCGGATAAGCTGCTCAATGGCCTGGCGCTCTTTTTTAATGCTGTGATACCCATTGCCGATCAGCAAAAAGTTACCGGTGTTGTAGGCCACCTGCTCGACGGCTTTGACCATTGCGCCGAAGAAAGGATCGGACACGTCACCCACCACCAGACCGACGGTCTCCGTCGACTGCTGCGCCAGCGCGCGCGCGTTAGCATTGGGATGATAATTGAGCGTTTCCATCGCCGCAGTCACCGACTGGCGCGAGGTTTCACTGGCTTTGGGGGAGTTGTTGATCACGCGGGATACGGTAGCGACGGACACTCCAGCGAGTCGGGCTACATCCTTAATTGTCGCCATACCAGACCTTTTATAGGGTAAGCGTTTACATACCGTTATGTTACGGGAAAGTGTGGCAGATTCAAGGCTGGAGGCGCCTGGCTTCGCGCAAATGTGATGCAGATTAGCCTTCATGGTGAAAAAGTTACACAACGACAAGCGCAGGGGCGGAGACGAATGAAACGGCGGTGGGAACATTCACACCTTTGCTTACACTTTGCGATTAGCTGTTGCGAATGTTCGCTGGTTTATCCATTCATTGCATTGATATTCTGGCTATCCCAGAGGTATTGATAGGTGGAGCTAACGTTACGTTGGCCACTCTAATTACACCAGCCTGCGCAGATGCGCAGGTTTTTTTTTGCCCGCAGGCGGAACATGCCGCGACCCGCTCCCGCGAAATGCCCTCGCTACCCGCATCGGATAAGCCTCTTCCTGTTCACCGCTCGCCGCTGTTACAGATAGCGAAAATGGCAATAACTGGTTGCACTTAGGCTTATTCCCTTGCGTTTTATCGCTGGTGCGGCAGGGGCAAAAAACCTGACAATCAGGGTCCCAGAGGTATTGATAGGTGAGTTTTTAAGTACGCGTTTCGTACTGATTATCTTGCACCGGCCTGCGCAGATGCGCAGGTTTTTTTTACGCCAAACATTCTTCCCCGCACTGCTTTCAAACGCCTTCTCGTGTAACCTGCAATGACTTAATAACCGGTCAAATGGAGTTGTTATGCTGTTGGCATTTTTCAGGCTGTTGTTCAAAGGGTTGTATCGGGTCAGACTGACCGGCGACACGCAGCCCTTGCAACAACAAAAGGTCTTGATCACCCCGAATCACGTCTCTTTCCTCGATGGGATCCTGCTAGCCTTATTCCTGCCCGTCCGACCGGTCTTTGCGGTGTACAGTTCTATCAGCCAGCGCTGGTTTATGCGCGTGCTGACGCCACTGATCGACTTTGTCCCGCTCGACCCGACGAAACCGATGTCGATAAAACACCTGGTGCGGTTGATTGAGCAGGGGCGTCCGGTGGTTATCTTCCCGGAAGGGCGTATCTCGGTTAGCGGTTCGCTGATGAAAATCTATGACGGGGCGGCGTTTGTGGCCGCAAAGTCGCAGGCCACTATTATCCCACTGCGTATCGAAGGCGCGGAGCTGACCCCGTTTAGTCGTCTCAAGGGGCTGGTCAAACGTCGCCTGTTCCCTCGGATCCAGCTGCATTTGTTGCCGCCAACCCGCATTGAAATGCCTCAGGCTCCCCGCGCCCGCGATCGCCGCAAAATTGCCGGGGAAATGCTGCACCAGATTATGATGGAGGCGCGTATGGCGGTGCGTCCACGGGAAACGCTGTATGAATCGCTGCTGGCGGCGCAGGATCGGTTCGGCGCGCGCAAAAACTGCGTGGAAGACATTAACTTTCAACCCGATACCTATCGCAAGCTGCTGACCAAAACCCTCTTTGTGGCGCGCATCCTGGAAAAATACAGCGCTCAGGGTGAAAGAATCGGCCTGATGTTACCCAACGCCGGCATCAACGCGGCGGTCATTTTTGGCGCTATTGCCCGCGGGCGTATTCCGGCGATGATGAACTACACCGCCGGGGTTAAAGGGCTGAGTAGCGCGATTACCGCCGCAGAAATCAAGACGATCTTTACCTCCCGTACCTTCCTTGATAAAGGCAAACTCTGGCATCTGCCGGAGCAGCTTACTCAGGTACGTTGGGTCTTCCTTGAAGACCTGAAAGGCGACGTTACGACCGGCGATAAGCTGTGGATCTTCGGCCATCTGCTGGCGCCGAAACTGGCGCAGGTCAAACAGCAGCCGGAAGATGCGGCGATTATCCTCTTCACCTCCGGTTCCGAAGGCAACCCGAAAGGGGTGGTGCATAGTCATAAAAGTATTCTGGCCAACGTCGAGCAGATTAAAACCATTGCCGACTTTACTGCCAACGATCGCTTTATGTCGGCGCTGCCGCTGTTCCACTCCTTTGGGCTGACGGTCGGTCTGTTTACCCCGCTGTTTACCGGCGCAGAAGTGTTCCTCTATCCCAGCCCGCTGCATTACCGCGTGGTGCCGGAACTGGTTTACGACCGCAACTGTACGGTGCTATTCGGGACGTCGACCTTCCTCGCGAACTACGCGCGCTTTGCTAACCCGTACGATTTCTATCGTCTTCGCTACGTGGTCGCCGGGGCGGAAAAGCTGCAGGAGAGCACGAAGCAACTGTGGCAGGACAAATTTGGCCTGCGCATTCTCGAAGGCTATGGCGTCACCGAATGTGCGCCGGTGGTATCGATTAACGTCCCGATGGCGGCGAAGGTGGGAACCGTCGGGCGTATTTTGCCGGGGATGGATGCGCGCCTGCTGGCGATGCCGGGTATTGAAGAGGGCGGCCGCCTGCAGTTAAAAGGGCCGAACATCATGAACGGCTATCTGCGGGTGGAGAACCCGGGCGTGCTGGAAACACCGACGGCGGAAAATCAGCATGGCGAAATGGAGAGCGGCTGGTATGACACCGGGGATATCGTCACCTTTGACGAGCAGGGCTATGTGCGCATTCAGGGGCGTGCTAAGCGCTTCGCGAAAATCGCCGGCGAAATGGTGTCACTGGAAATGGTTGAGCAGGTGGCTCTGGGCGTCTCACCTGACAAGATGCATGCCACGGCGATTAAACAAGATGCCGGTAAAGGCGAGGCGCTGGTGCTCTTTACCACCGATAATGAACTGAACCGTGAAAAACTGCTGCGCTACGCCCGTGAACATGGGGTGCCGGAGCTGGCGGTACCGCGCGACATTCGCTGGTTGAAGCAGCTGCCGGTTCTCGGCAGCGGCAAGCCGGACTTTGTCACCCTGAAAGGTATGGTTGAGCAGACGGAAGATTCTGATGAGTGAGTCAGTACACACTAACACTTCGCTGTACTCAAAAGGGATGATGGCGGTCATCTGCGCCCAGTTCCTCTCGGCATTTGGCGATAATGCGCTGCTGTTTGCCACGCTGGCGCTGATGAAGCAGCAGTTTTACCCGGACTGGAGCCAGCCGGTGATGCAGATGCTGTTTGTAGGTGCTTACATACTGTTTGCGCCGTTTGTCGGCCAGTTTGCCGACAGCTTTGCCAAAGGGCGAGTGATGATGGTCGCCAACGGCATGAAGCTGGTTGGCGCTGGCTGCATCTGTTTTGGTCTGAACCCGTTTATCGGCTATACCCTGGTGGGGGTGGGCGCGGCGGCCTATTCGCCGGCCAAATACGGCATTCTTGGCGAGCTGACCACCGGGGATAAGTTAGTGAAAGCTAACGGTTTGATGGAGTCGTCTACCATTGCGGCGATTTTACTGGGCTCGATGGCCGGCGGCATTCTGGCCGACTGGCATGTGCTGGCCGCGCTGGCCATCTGTGCGCTGGTGTATGGCGGGGCGGTGATCGCCAACCTGTGGATCCCGAAGCTGCCGGCGGCGCGTCCCGGCCAGTCGTGGCGTTTTACCCCGATGACTCACAGCTTCTTTAGCGCCTGTAAGACACTATGGCGTAATGGCGAAACGCGTTTCTCCCTGATGGGAACCAGCCTGTTCTGGGGCGCCGGCGTGACGCTGCGTTTCCTGCTGGTGCTGTGGGTACCGGCGGCGCTTGGCATCACCAGTAACGCCATGCCGACCTATCTCAATGCGATGGTGGCCGTCGGGATCGTGTTGGGCGCCGGCGCGGCGGCGAAGCTGGTCACCCTACAAACCGTCTCGCGCTGCATGCCTGCCGGGGTTTTAATCGGCGTCGCGGTGATCCTTTTCACCTTACAGCAGGCGCTTTTACCGGCATTTGCTCTGCTGCTGCTGCTCGGTATCTTCGGCGGCTTCTTTATTGTGCCGCTCAATGCGCTGCTGCAGGAACGCGGTAAGCATACCGTTGGTGCAGGTAACGCGATTGCGGTACAAAATCTCGGCGAAAACGTGGCCATGCTGCTGATGCTGGGGCTCTATTCGCTGGCGGTGAGAATCGGTATTCCGGTGGTGGGCGTCGGGATTGGCTTTGGCGCGGTGTTTGCGCTGGCTATCGCCGCGCTGTGGCTGTGGGGCCGACGTCAGTCGTAGCCCGGGTAAGCCGTTTACGGCATCACCCGGGAATCCCCGGCTCGCAGTAGGCTAGCCGGGCTACTGTTTAGTCTTTGCGGTAGCCCGGATAAGACGTCAGCCGCTATCCGGGAGGGGTTGACGCTTACGGTGCCGGGTAGGTATAGACCTGATGCACCGCTTCAATTTCCGCTAATACCGCTTCACTCAGCTCAAGATGCAGGCTCTCAACGTTGGTTTTAAGCTGCTCCAGCGTGGTGGCGCCCAGCAGGGTGCTGGCGACGAACGGCTGACGACGGACAAAGGCCAGCGCCATCTGCGCCGGGTCGAGGTTATGCCGTCTGGCGATATCGACGTAGGCCGCTACCGCTTTCTGCGACTGCTCACTGCTATAGCGCGTGAAGCGGCTGAAAAGCGTATTACGCGCGCCGGCCGGTTTTGCACCGTTAAGATACTTGCCGGTCAGGGTGCCAAATGCCAGACAGGAGTAGGCCAGCAGCTCAACGCCTTCATACTGGCTGACTTCCGCCAGACCCACTTCGTAGCTGCGGTTCAGCAGGCTGTAGGGATTCTGGATGGTGACGATGCGCGGCAGGTCGTGTTTATCCGCCAGGTGCAGATAACGCATGACGCCAAAGGCCGTTTCGTTGGAGACGCCGATATAGCGGATTTTACCGGCACGCTGGAATTCGGTGAGCGCTTCAAGTGTATCCAGCAGGGTGACGACCGGCGTGGTGTCGGTCCAGCTATAGCCCAGTTTGCCAAAGCAGTTGGTCGGGCGCTGTGGCCAGTGAACCTGGTAGAGATCGAGATAATCGGTTTGCAGGCGCTTCAGGCTGTCGTGCAGCGCGTCACGGATATTTTTACGATCCAGCGCATGGTTCGGACGAATGCTGCTGTCGTTATTACGCGCAGGGCCGCTGACTTTGGAGGCGATAATCAGCTTTTCGCGATTGCCGCGTTTCGCCAGCCAGTTGCCGACGTAGGTTTCCGTCAGCCCCTGGGTCTCCGGGCGCGGCGGTACGGGATACATTTCAGCGACATCAATCAGGTTAATGCCCTGGCTGACAGCGTAGTCGAGCTGTTGGTGCGCGTCGGCCTCGCTATTCTGCTCACCAAAAGTCATAGTGCCCAGCCCGAGCGTGCTGATTTCAAGAGAACTGTGTGGGATACGGTGATACTGCATAGCCGGCTTCCTTTTTTATTAACAAGGTCAGGAGTTCCCCGACAAAGGAGTATCAAAATGGCAGAGGGGGAGAAAAAGAGGAAGTAAAAAAATCAAAAAAGCCGGGGGTTCAGAATCCGAAGACGCGATGCTGCGGAGGTTTCAGAGGATCCCGACTCTTTATTAAGAGGGTCCGCTGTCGGGGAAGGCGGCCTCGCCAGGCGAGTGCTGGCAGGCGGCTGGCCGACGAAAAGTCTTAACGTTTAATAATCTGCGAAACATCGTCGCGGTTGATCTGCATTTTATTGCCCTGCTGATCTTCGTAACTGATGAGGCCGGTATCATCATCAACGGCTGGCTTACCATCGGTCAGGATCATGCGTCCGTCTTTTGTCGCCATCACGTAATCGCTGCTGCAACCGGAAACCGAGAACGCCAGTCCCACGGCGGAAATCAATACTGCCCATTTTTTCATCGTCATTACCTCTTGAATGGTCGCACCTCACACCAGTGTATTAATAGCCTGATTTGTGAGACATAAAAAGCAGTAAAGTCTTAAAAAAGTTTGCAGCCCAGGTTTGGGCTGCATTTTTGTGGCTTACAGCGGATTTTTTTTATTACGCAGCAGGTTAAGGCTTTCGACGGCAATCGAGAAGAACATCGCGAAGTAGATGTAGCCTTTCGGAATATGGATCTCGAAGCTTTCCAGCATCAGGGTGAAGCCGACAAGAATCAGAAACGACAGGGCCAGCATTTTCACCGACGGATGACGGTCAACAAAGTCGCCAATCGGTCGGGCGGCGAACATCATTACGCCGACGGCAATCACCACCGCAGCCATCATGATGAACAGATGATCCGACAGCCCAACGGCGGTAATGACCGAGTCGAGGCTGAAAATGATATCCAGTATCATGATCTGCACGATGGCGCCCATAAATGAATGGACGTTGGTTTTCAGCCCTTCCTCTTCGCCCTCGATCGACTCGTGGATCTCTTTACTCGCCTTCCAGATCAGGAACAGACCGCCGAGCAGTAAGATCAAATCGCGAAACGAGATCGCCTGGTCGAAAACGGTAAACAGCGGATTGGTCAGCTTCACGACCCAGGCGATAGAGGCCAGCAGCCCCAGACGCATCAGCATCGCGCCCATCAACCCGATACGTCTTGCGTGAGCACGCTGGGCGGTGGGCAGTTTGGCAACAACCAGAGAGAGAAAAATAATATTATCGATCCCCAGCACGATCTCCAGCAGCGTCAGTGTACCGAGCGCCAGCCAGGCGTTGGGATCGGTTATCCATGCAAATAACATAGTTCAAAGTCCTGCAAAAAAGAAAGTCGCAATTATATGCAACCTGGCAGGCAGAACAAAAAATTAATCGTGGCCGAGGAGAAAATGACGGGCCAGCAGGGCGGCGGTGAAATTTTTCTTCAGGTAGAAGCCGCGCGGCAGCGTGAGAATCGGCTCTCCGCGGGCGCCAATCGCCTCGGTTAACGCTTTGCTGTTGGCGGCTTTCGGGCGCAACTGCAGTACCTCGCCATGACGGGCGGTGATGCGCTCCACCTGGCCGAGCACAATCAGATCCATCAGCTCCTCCCAGTCCATTCGCAGCTGGCGATCCTCTTCTTCACTGGGGCTCCACAGCAGCGGAGCGCCGACGCGGCGTTCCGCCAGCGGAATGGCGCGATCCCCTTCCACCGGCACCCACAGAACGCGTTTGAGCTTATGGCGCACGTGACTGCTCTCCCAGGTCACGCCGCTGTTACCAGTGAGCGGGGCGACGCAAACGAAGGTGGTTTCCAGCGGACGGCCCTGGCTATCGACAGGAATGGTCTTCAGTTCGACGCCCAGCGCGGCGAAATCCTGCTCGGGTTTACTCCCGGCGCTGGCGCCCAGCCAAATCTCCAGCAGAATACCGATCCAGCCTTTATCGCGCTTTAAATCGCGTGGAATGGGAATCCCTGCCAGCGCCGCCAGTTCGCCCAGCGAGTAGCCTGCCAGCCCCTGCGCCTGGGCCAGGAGCTGCTGCTGGGTTTGCGGTGGGGACGTTAACGGCGCGATGGCGGGCATACGGCAAAACCTCTGGTTAAAAAATGAACGGTATTTCAGTGCGTTGTGGATAGAGTTTACCTTTTCCTGGGTAACTATGACAATTTGATGATTCGTATGGTTTTTTTTTCATTTTTTTGTCGTTGTGAAAAGAGTGGTCGCGGGTTTTCCAGAACTGGTCACTGGCAATGAACAGGATCTTACACCATGTTATCCACAGAAAAGTGGGATAACTGGGGAAAAGCGGCACTACTGTTTCCATTTACAGCCTTGACGTGCGACGAAAATCGAATTTTTAGACAAAATGTGCCCAGTGGACTCGGATAATCTGTGGATAAAATCGACATTGTTCGATCTTTCATCAGTTCCAGGATCGCATGTGTGATGATCATCACGTTTAACTGTAATTACTGAAAGATATATGTGATAACATCATGAATATAATGCCATTATTAAATTATGCTATTCGTAAGCACTTCGGACTACTCTGGGTTTTCCCTGGGTAATTCCATACTTCTTCACAACTCTATCCACAGAAAAAGTGAATAAAATGGGCTCTCGATCGCTTTCGTTGTTTATAACTCTGCTGATTACTGTGAGTTATTCAAATGTTATTCGATCGCACAGTGACAACAGAGTGGTTTACCGTTTACAGCGAGTGTGAAACAATCATTCACATTGAAGATTATTTTGAGGTAGTCCGGTGATTGATGACGATGGCTACCGCCCAAATGTCGGTATTGTAATCTGTAATCGCCAGGGCCAGGTTATGTGGGCCAGGCGCTATGGTCAGCACTCGTGGCAGTTCCCGCAAGGGGGCATTAATCCAGGGGAATCAGCCGAGCAGGCAATGTATCGGGAATTGTTCGAAGAGGTTGGGTTAAGTCGTAAAGATGTGCGAATCCTGGCCTCAACCCGTAACTGGCTGCGTTACAAGTTGCCTAAACGTTTGGTGCGTTGGGACACAAAGCCGGTTTGTATCGGCCAGAAACAGAAGTGGTTTCTCCTGCAGTTGATCGGCAGCGATGCAGAAATCAATATGCAAACCAGTAGTACACCTGAGTTTGATGGTTGGCGCTGGGTAAGTTACTGGTACCCGGTTCGTCAGGTGGTGTCGTTTAAGCGCGACGTGTACCGCCGGGTGATGAAAGAGTTTGCCAGCGTGACCATGTCGCTGGCGGAAAGTGCACCTAAACCGCAAAGCGCGCCTGCTTATCGACGTAAAAGAGGTTAAGCCACGCATATTATGCTCACTCGGTTACGAGAAATCGTCGAGAAGGTCGCGAGTGCGCCGCGTTTAAACGAGGCGCTGGATATCCTGGTCACCGATATCTGCAAAGCGATGGAAACGGAAGTTTGTTCGGTTTACCTGGCCGATCACGACCGACGATGTTATTACCTTATGGCCACTCGCGGGCTGAAAAAACCTCGCGGGCGTACCGTTGCGCTCGCGTTTGACGAAGGCCTCGTTGGCCTGGTCGGGCGCCTTGCGGAGCCTATCAACCTTGCCGATGCGCAAAAACATCCCAGCTTTAAATATATTCCTGCCGTCAAAGAGGATCGCTTCCGCGCTTTTCTTGGCGTCCCGATTATCCAGCGGCGTCAGCTGCTGGGTGTGCTGGTGGTGCAGCAGCGTGAGCTGCGTCAGTTTGATGAAAGCGAAGAGTCGTTTCTCGTCACCCTGGCGACGCAAATGGCCGCCATTCTTTCCCAGTCTCAGCTGACCGCGCTGTTTGGCCAGTATCGACAGACGCGTATTCGCGCGCTGCCCGCCTCCTCCGGGGTGGCCATTGCCGAAGGCTGGATGGACATCAGTCTGCCGCTCATGGAACAGGTGTATGAGGCATCGACGCTTGATACCGCTTCCGAACGCGAACGATTGACCGGTGCGCTGGAAGAGGCGGCGAACGAGTTTCGTCGCTACAGCAAGCGTTATGCCGCCGGGGCGCAAAAAGAGACTTCGGCGATCTTCGATCTCTATTCACACCTCCTGTCCGACGCGCGTCTGCGTCGCGAGCTGTTTGCGGAAGTCGATAAAGGCGCGGTGGCAGAATGGGCGGTGAAGAAGATCATCGAGAAGTTCGCCGAACAGTTTGCCGCGCTGAGCGACGGGTATCTGAAAGAGCGGGCCGGCGATTTGCGTACGCTGGGTCAGCGCCTGCTTTTCCATCTCGATGATACGATTCAGGGGCCTAATACCTGGCCGGCGCGTATTGTGCTGGTGGCCGACGAGCTGTCAGCGACGACGCTGGCGGAAGTTCCGCAGGACCGGCTGGCGGGCGTCGTCGTCCGCGATGGCGCAGCCAACTCCCACGCCGCCATTATGGTGCGGGCGCTGGGGATCCCGACGGTTATGGGGGCTGATATCCAGCCTTCGCTGCTCCACGGCCACATGCTGGTGGTGGATGGCTACCGCGGCGAACTGCTGGTCGACCCGGAACCGGCGCTGCTGCAAGAATATCAGCGTCTGGTCAGCGAAGAGAACGAACTCAGCCGGCTGGCGGAAGACGATCTGGAACACACTTCCGAGCTGAAAAGCGGCGAGCGGGTGAAGGTCATGCTGAACGCTGGCCTGAGCCTGGAACATGAAGAAAAGCTTGGCAACTTTATCGACGGCATCGGCCTGTACCGGACCGAAATCCCGTTTATGCTGCAAAGCGGTTTCCCGTCGGAAGAGGAGCAGGTCGCCCAGTATCAGGGCATGCTGCAGATGTTTAATGAAAAGCCCGTGACCCTGCGTACGCTGGATATCGGCGCCGATAAACAGCTGCCGTATATGCCGATTAGCGAAGAGAACCCGTGCCTCGGCTGGCGCGGCATCCGCATTACTCTCGATCAGCCGGAAATATTTCTCATCCAGGTGCGCGCCATGCTGCGTGCCAATGCCGCCACCGGCAACCTGAGTATTTTGCTGCCGATGGTGACCAGTCTTGATGAGGTGGATGAGGCGCGCCGTCTGATCGATCGCGCCAGCCGTGAAGTCGAAGAGATGATTGGCTACGCTATTCCTCGCCCGCGTCTTGGCGTAATGCTGGAAGTGCCTTCGATGGTCTTTATGCTGCCGAATCTTGCCAGCCGCGTGGATTTTATCTCGGTAGGGACCAATGACCTGACTCAGTATATCCTCGCCGTCGATCGCAACAACACCCGGGTTGCCAGCATGTATGACAGCCTGCATCCCGCGGTGCTGCGGGCGCTGGCGATGATTGCGCATGATGCCGAACGCTTCGGCATTGACCTGCGGCTGTGCGGTGAAATGGCGGGCGATCCGATGTGCGTGACGATCCTGATTGGTCTTGGCTATCGCCACCTGTCCATGAACGGTCGTTCGGTGGCGAGGGTCAAATACCTGCTGCGACGTATCGATATTGCCGAAGCTCAGGAACTGTCGCGTCGGAGCCTTGAAGCGCAGATGGCCACCGAGGTTCGCCATCAGGTGGCGGCCTTCATGGAGCGACGCGGTCTGGGCGGCTTGATCCGCGGCGGCCGTTAGCCGTTAGAGAGCGGTAGGCCGGGTAAGCGTAGCGCCACCCGGCAAAATAACGGCTCAGTCAGGTAACCCGGACAGGTGATCGGCACCGCCTCCGGGAAAACTCCCGTGTGCCGTTAGCATCCGTATACATATCTTTTACAACAACGGCACGGCCAGCGAATTAACCTTATGCTATTATTCGCCCCCTTGGAGCACCCGTATAGGTCGGGCGTGTATGATCACCGCTGTCCACTTTCGGCGGAATAACAAGTCTTTATGGTGACAGATGAATAGTGGCTACCTGCATTTTCCGGATTTTGATCCGGTCATATTTTCCCTTGGGCCGGTCTCCCTCCACTGGTACGGGATGATGTATCTGGTCGGCTTTGTTTTTGCGATGTGGCTAGCCACCCGTCGGGCCAACCGTCCGGGCAGCGGCTGGACCAAAAACGAAGTCGAAAACCTGCTGTATGCCGGGTTCCTTGGCGTTTTCCTCGGTGGCCGTATCGGCTATGTCCTGTTCTATAATCTGCCGGTTTTCCTGCAGGACCCGCTGTATCTGTTCCGCGTCTGGGACGGCGGCATGTCGTTCCACGGCGGCCTGATTGGTGTCATCCTCGTGATGATCATTTTTGCCAGACGCACTAAACGCACTTTCTTCCAGGTCGCCGATTTTATCGCGCCGCTGATCCCCTTTGGCCTCGGGGCGGGGCGTCTGGGCAACTTTATCAACGGTGAACTGTGGGGCCGCGTCGATCCGAGCTTCCATTATTCGATGATTTTCCCCGGCTCGCGCGCGGAAGATCTGGCGCTGCTGCCGTCTCATCCGGAATGGCAATCGCTGTTTGATACCTACGGCGCGCTGCCGCGTCACGCTTCGCAGCTGTACGAGCTGGCGCTGGAAGGGGTCGTCCTGTTCCTGATTCTGAACCTGTTTATCCGTAAACCGCGTCCGACCGGGTCGGTATCCGGTCTGTTCCTGATTGGCTACGGCCTGTTCCGCATTATCGTGGAGTTCTTCCGCCAGCCAGACCAGCAGTTCACCGGTGAATGGGTACAGTACATCAGCATGGGGCAGATTCTTTCGATCCCAATGGTGCTTGCGGGTATCATTATGATGGTCTGGGCGTACCGTCGTCGTCCGCAGCAACAAACTTCTTGAGGAACCATGAAACAGTATCTTGATTTGATGCAGAAAGTGCTCGCCGAGGGCACGCAAAAAAATGACCGCACCGGTACCGGCACTCTCTCCATCTTCGGCCATCAGATGCGTTTTAACCTGCAGGAAGGCTTCCCGCTGGTGACGACCAAGCGCTGTCATTTACGCTCCATCATCCATGAACTGCTGTGGTTCCTCCAGGGTGACACCAACATCGCGTATCTGCATGAAAACAACGTCACTATCTGGGACGAGTGGGCGGATGAAAATGGCGATCTGGGGCCGGTTTACGGCAAACAGTGGCGTTCCTGGCCTGCGCCGGACGGCCGCCATATCGACCAGATCAGCACGGTGATGGAACAGCTGAAAAACGATCCGGATTCACGTCGCATCATCGTTTCTGCGTGGAACGTCGGCGAGCTGGATAAAATGGCGCTGGCGCCGTGCCACGCGTTTTTCCAGTTCTACGTCGCGGACGGCAAACTCTCTTGCCAGCTGTATCAGCGTTCCTGCGATGTGTTCCTCGGCCTGCCGTTTAACATCGCCAGCTATGCGCTGCTGGTGCACATGGTCGCCCAGCAGTGCGATCTGCAAGTCGGTGATTTTGTCTGGACCGGTGGGGATACTCACCTCTACAGCAACCACCTTGAACAGACGGATCTGCAGCTGAGCCGCGAACCTCGTCCATTGCCGAAGCTGATCATCAAACGGAAACCAGCGTCGATTTTCGACTACCGTTTTGAAGACTTCGACATCGAAGGCTATGACCCGCATCCGGGAATTAAAGCGCCGGTGGCGATTTAATTCGCCCGGCACAGGATGTCGTAAAGAGATAAAAACCGGTGCCTGAGGCGCCGGTTTTTTTTGCCTGCGCAAACTCGCTTCCTGATTTTCTGTAATCGTCTGCAAACCTGATGCCTGGCTTCGGCACGCCTCGCGAAAGGCTATTTTGCCCGTCGTCTCCGCGCCGTTTTTTCCCCATACTCGCGCCATGAACAGACAACGTGGCTACACCCTGATTGAAACCCTGATAACGCTGACGCTGGTGCTTATTCTCAGCGCAGGAGGGCTGTACGGCTGGCAGAGCTGGCAGCAACAACAGCGCTTATGGCAAACCGCCAGCCAGGTGCGCGACTACCTGGTGCTGCTACGCGACGACGCGAACTGGCATAACCGCAATCGGCTGGTGAGCGTGGGGCAAAGCGGCGGCGTCTGGTGTCTGAGCGCCGAGGATACGCTGGCGGAGTGTGCGGCAGTAACGCCGTTTACGCTGCTGCCGCGTTGGCCGGAAGTGGCGCTCAGCCACATCACGCCGGGATTAGGTTTTTACGGGTTGCGTAACAGCGCCTGGGCCGGACATATCCGGCTGCAAAGCGCGGGGGGGAGCTGGAATATTATCGTATCTGGCTGGGGGCGAATTCGCCTGTGCCGCAACGAGGAGAACGCATCGTGCCTCTGATTCCCCGAGGTTTTTCGCTGGCCGAGACGCTTATCTCAATGGCCATCAGCGCGATTTTACTGATGGGCGCATCGCGTTTTCTGCCTGCTCTGCAACGGCAGACACTGCGGCAGACGCAGCAGCAGTCTCTGGATAACGAACTCTGGCAGCGCGTGTATACGGTAGCAAAACATCTGCAGCGTGCGGGCTATTGCGCCGGGGAGTGCGTGGGACAACCGTTGCTTATCGCCAGCGATGGTCGCTGTGCGATCGTCCGCTGGGATAGTAATAGCAACGGCGCGTGGGATGCCACGCCGGAAGCAATGTCTGATGCGACAGGATTTCGTTTGAACAACGGGGCGCTGGAAACGCGGCGCGGTGTGACCAGCTGCAGCGACGGGGGATGGGAAAAAATGACGAATCCCGGAGCACTCAACGTGACTCATTTTCAGGTTACCCGCCAGGATATCGCCGGATTTGCTCCGGAGCTTACCGTCATGCTGGCGGCGCATGCGGTTGCGGATCCCCATATTTCGGCTCAGGCGGAATACCGCGTGACCGGGTATAACTTATGAACCGCCAGCGGGGAGCCTCCTCGTTGCTGATGGTGCTTTTGCTGCTGGCGCTTGGCAGTATGTTATTGCAAGGGCTGAACCAGCAGCAGCGCTCCTTGCTGGCGCAAACCGCGGGTGAAACTCAGGCGATCCGCGAAACGGCCGGTGCGCACTCCGCGCTGCAGTGGGGAAAAACTCTGGCGTGGACGGTACACGATGCCAACGCCTGCCGTGATTCTGCTGCCGGGGGCTGGCGCGCCTGCCTGCGCATTTTTGACGATGCATCCGCCCTGTTAATCGCCAGCGGCGGTCGCATTTTGCTGTGGCAATCTGGTCGGGTTGAAGAGGGCGTGGTGCGCTTTTCTCCCCACGGCTGGAGCGACTTTTGTCCACTAACGGAGGCGAATCTGTGTCGGATGCCGTGAACCATGAGCAAGGGTTTAGCCTGCCGGAAACGCTGCTGGCGATGACGTTACTGGTTATGGTGGTGACCGCCCTTGGCGGCTACCAGCGTGGGCTGGCCAATGGTTTTATCCAGTTAAATCAATATCGCCAGCTGTGGCGCGACGCGTGGCGCTATGGTCAGATGAACCCTCCGGAGATCCCACCCGGCGGGTCCGTTACCCGCTTGCAGACATCGGCGGCCAGATGTGTCAGCATCACGGTAACGATCACCATGCCCGTGGATAAACGGGTGCAGATGACCCGGTTGCATTGCCCGGTCAGTCAGTAGTCAGGAGCGAATATGTTAAGGGTGTACCACTCAAACCGTCTGGATGTTCTTGAAGCGTTGATGGAATTTATCGTCGAGCGCCAGCGGCTGGATGACCCTTTCATGCCGGAAATGGTGCTGGTGCAAAGTACCGGGATGGCGCAGTGGCTACAGATGACGCTGGCAAAACGGTTTGGCATTGCCGCCAATATCGACTTCCCGCTGCCGGCGAGCTTTATCTGGGACATGTTTGTCCGCGTACTGTCGGATATACCCGGGGAAAGCGCCTTCAGTAAGCAGAGCATGAGCTGGAAACTGATGACCCTCCTGCCGCAACATCTTGACGATGAGGCTTTTACGCTGTTACGCCACTATCTCAGCGACGATAGCGACAAGCGCAAACTGTTTCAGCTGGCAGCCCGGGTCGCCGACCTCTATGACCAGTATCTGGTCTATCGCCCGGAATGGCTGATGCGCTGGGAGGCCAATGAGCGCGTCGATGGCCTCGGCGACGCCCAGCAGTGGCAGGCGCCGTTATGGAAGGCGCTGGTCGACCATACCGCTGCGCTGGGGCAGCCGCTCTGGCATCGTGCCAATCTGTACCAGCGCTTTATCAGCACGCTGGAAGCGGCGGATGAACCTCCGGCCGGGCTACCTTCGCGGGTTTTTATTTGCGGAATTTCGGCGCTGCCGCCGGTTTACCTGCAGGCGCTTCAGGCGCTGGGCAAGCACGTCGATGTGTATGTGTTGTTCACCAACCCCTGTCGTTACTACTGGGGCGATATTAAAGACCCGGCCTTTCTGGCGAAACTGCTGTCACGCCAGCGCCGTCATCATCGTGAACCGCGCGAACTCCCGCTGTTTCGCGATACCGGGCAGGCGCCAGCATTGTTTAACGATGCGGGGGAACAGGACGTCGGTAATCCGCTGCTCGCTTCCTGGGGGAAGCTGGGTCGCGACTACATCTATCTGCTGGCCGGGCTGGATCGTTATGAAGAGCTGGATGCCTTTGTCGATATTACGCCGGATAATCTGCTGCACAATTTGCAGGCGGATATCCTCGAACTGCGCAATACCGCAGTGGCCGGAAGAAGCGCCGAAGAGTTTGCCCACAGTCACGGCAAACGCCCGCTGGCACTCGACGATCGTAGCCTGACCCTCCACGTCTGCCATAGTCCGCAGCGTGAGGTCGAGGTGCTGCATGACCGGCTGCTGGCGATGCTGGAGGCGAATCCTGAACTGACGCCGCGCGATATTATCGTGATGGTGGCGGATATCGACAGCTACAGCCCTTACATTCAGGCGGTATTCGGCAGCGCCAGCGGCGAACGCTGGCTACCGTGGGCGATTTCCGACCGGCGCGCCACAGAATCGCATCCGGCTCTGCAGGCATTTATTACGCTGCTTGCTCTGCCCGACAGCCGCTTTGCCAGCGAAGATGTCCTGGCTCTGCTGGATGTTCCGGTGCTCGCCGCGCGCTTTAACATTGACGAAGAGGGGCTGCGCTATCTGCGTCAGTGGGTTAATGAATCCGGCGTGCGCTGGGGAATGGATGACGATAATGTGCGCGAACTGGATCTGCCTGCCACCGGGCAACACACCTGGCGCTTTGGCCTGACGCGGATGCTGCTGGGCTATGCGATGGACAGCAGCCAGGGCGAATGGCAGTCGGTCCTGCCCTATGATGAATCCAGCGGGCTGATCGCTGAACTGGTGGGTAATCTGGCTTCGTTGCTGATGCAGCTCAACCTCTGGCGCCGGAAGCTGGCGCAGGAACGTCCGCTGGCGGAATGGCTGCCGCTTTGTCGCGAACTGCTCAATGACTTTTTCTTGCCCGACGGCGACACCGAAGCGGCGCTGGCGCTGATTGAACAGCAATGGCAGACGGTGATTGGCGAAGGTGCCCAGGCACAATATGAGCAGTCCGTTCCTCTGTCTTTATTGCGCGATGAGCTGGCGCAGCGGCTGGACCAGCAGCGTATCAGCCAGCGCTTCCTCGCCGGGCCGATAAACATCTGTACTCTGATGCCGATGCGCTCTATACCGTTCAAAGTGGTGTGCCTGCTCGGGATGAACGACGGCGTTTATCCGCGGACGCTGGCGCCGCTGGGCTTCGATTTAATGAGTCAGAAACCGCAGCGCGGCGACCGCAGCCGTCGTGATGATGACCGCTATTTGTTCCTGGAGGCGCTGATGTCCGCCGAACAGACATTGTATATCAGCTACATCGGCCGCTCAATTCAGGACAATAGCGAACGCTATCCTTCGGTGCTGGTGCAAGAACTGGCGGACTATATTGGCCAGAGCCACTGCCTGGCCGGGGATGAAGCGCTGGATTGTGACGCCAGCGAGCGACGCGTCAAAGCACATATCACCCATCTGCATACGCGCATGCCCTTTGATGCGGCCAATTTCCGTGATGATGAATATCAGAGCTACGCCCGGGAGTGGCTGGCGGCTGCCAGCCAGCAGGGAGAGGCGCATGGCGACTTTATCCAGCCGTTGCCGGCGCCGGTTATCGAAACGCTGCCATTTGAACAGCTGCTGCGATTCTGGCAACACCCGGTACGCGCCTTTTTCCAGCAGCGCCTGCGGGTTAACTTCCGTTCTGAAGAGAGTGAAATTCCCGATGACGAGCCGTTCACCCTCGAAGGACTTAGCCGTTATCAGCTGAACCAGCAGTTGCTGAATACGCTGATTGAACAACAGGATGCGTCGACGATGTATCGTCGCTTCCGCGCCGCGGGAGAACTGCCGTTTGGCGCTTTTGGTGAGCTGGCCTGGGAGACGCAGCGTCAGGAGATGCAGAACCTTGCGGAGCGGGTCATTGCCAGCCGTCAGCCGGGGCAGAGCATGGAAATCGATCTGCAATGTCACGGAGTCAACATTACGGGGTGGCTACAGCAGGTACAATCTGACGGTCTGCTGCGTTGGCGGCCGTCGCTGCTGAGCGTCGCGCAGGGGATGCAACTTTGGCTGGAACACCTTGTCTACTGTGCTAGCGGCGGAACCGGTGAAAGCCGGCTGCTGGTGCGCAAAGAGGGCGAGTGGCGTTTCCCGCCTCTGGCGCAGGAACAGGCCAAAGCGTACCTTGATCAGCTGGTAGAAGGCTACCTGCAAGGCATGTCCAGACCGCTGCTGTTACTGCCGGAAAGCGGCGGTGCATGGCTAAAAGTCTGTTATGACGCTGAAAAGGATGTCATGTTAACGGACGAAGAGACGCAACAAAAAGCGCGTAGCAAATTTCTTCAGGTCTATGAAGGTAATATGGTGGTCAGCGGCGAAGGGACGGATGTGTGGTATCAACGCCTCTGGCGCACGCTTGAACCGGCTTACTATGAAGAAATTATCACACAAACACAGCGCTACCTGTTGCCGATATTTCGTTTCCATCAGTCCGAATAAATTTGTAATAGTATAAAAATTGCGCAGAATAAGGTGTTCAATTATCATGCGCAACCAATCACGGACTGATGTGCATAACGCTGACGCAGTCAGCGCAAAGTTTGTTAATGATGAGGTTCGTGAATGCCCCGCAGTGTATGGTTCAAGGTTATTTTAGTACTGGCTGCCCTTTGGGCGCCGTTAAGTCAGGCAGATACCGGATGGCAACCGATTCAGGAAACCATTCGTAAAAGCGAAAAAGATCCCCGACAGTATCAGGCCATTCGCCTGGATAATGGCATGGTGGTCCTGCTGGTTTCCGATCCGCAGGCGGTGAAATCCCTGTCTGCGCTGGTGGTGCCCGTGGGGTCGCTGCAGGATCCCGTCGATCATCAGGGGCTGGCGCATTTTCTGGAGCACATGACGCTGATGGGCTCGCAAAATTATCCGCAGCCGGACAGCCTCGCCGAATTTCTGAAAATGCACGGCGGCAGCCATAATGCCAGTACCGCGCCTTATCGCACCGCCTTCTATCTTGAAGTCGAAAACGATGCCCTTGACGGCGCGGTCGATCGTCTGGCGGATGCCATTGCCGCTCCGCTGCTGGATAAGAAATATGCCGATCGCGAGCGCAATGCGGTCAACGCCGAGCTGACCATGGCGCGCACCCGTGACGGGATGCGCATGGCCCAGGTGAGTGCCGAAACCATTAACCCGGCGCACCCGGCTTCGCATTTTTCCGGCGGTAACCTTGAGACGCTTAGCGACAAGCCCGGTAAACCGGTGCTCGACGCCCTGCATACTTTCCGCGACAGCTGGTACTCGGCGAACCTGATGAAGGCGGTCATTTACAGCAACAAACCGCTGCCAGAACTGGCGAGCATCGCGGCGAAAACCTATGGCCGGGTGCCAAACCACAATATCAACAAACCGGAAATCACCGTCCCGGTCGTGACCGATGCGCAAAAGGGCATCATCATTCACTACGTCCCGGCAATGCCGCGCAAAGTGCTGCGCGTTGAATTCCGTATTGATAACAACAGCGAGCAATTCCGCAGCAAAACCGACGAGCTGGTGACCTACATGATCGGCAACCGCAGCCCGGGAACCTTATCTGACTGGCTGCAGCAGCAAGGCCTGGTCGAGGGGATTCGCGCGGACTCCGATCCGGCGGTCAACGGCAACAGCGGCGTGCTGGCGATTTCGGCGACCCTGACCGACAAAGGTCTGGCGCACCGTGATGAAGTGGCGGCGGCGATCTTCAGCTACCTCAACCTATTGCGTAGCCAGGGCATCGACAAACGCTATTTCGATGAGCTGTCCCATGTTCTGGCGCTTGATTTCCGCTATCCGTCGATCAGCCGCGATATGGATTACGTGGAATGGCTGGCGGACACCATGATTCGCGTACCGGTGGAACATGCGCTGGACGTGGTCAACATCGCCGATCGCTACGATCCGCAGGCGATTAAAGACCGGCTGGCCATGATGACGCCGCAAAATGCACGCGTCTGGTATATCAGCCCGCAAGAGCCGCATAACAAAACCGCTTACTTTGTGAATGCGCCGTATCAGGTCGACAAGATCAGCGCGCAAACCTTTAGCGACTGGCAGCAGAAGGCGAGCGCTATCGACCTGAAGCTGCCGGTGTTGAACCCTTATATTCCTGACGATTTTACGCTGATTAAAAGCGATAAAGCCTACCCGCATCCGCAGCTGATCGTTGATGAGCCGACGCTGCGGGTGGTCTATGCGCCCAGTCAGTTCTTCGCCAGCGAGCCAAAGGCTGACGTTTCTCTGGTGCTGCGTAATCCGCAGGCCATGGACAGCGCTCGTAGCCAGGTCATGTTCGCGCTGAATGACTATCTGGCAGGCATCGCTCTCGATCAGCTCAGCAACCAGGCAGCGGTGGGCGGCATCTCCTTCTCAACCGGCGCCAATAACGGATTAATGGTCAATGCCAATGGCTATACCCAGCGGCTGCCGCAGCTGTTTACCGCGTTGCTGGACGGCTATTTCAGCTATACGCCGACCGAAGAGCAGCTGGAGCAGGCCAAATCCTGGTATGCGCAGATGATGGACTCGGCGGACAAAGGTAAAGCCTACGACCAGGCGATCATGCCGGTTCAGATGTTGTCCCAGGTGCCCTATTTCCAGCGCGAGGAGCGCCGGGCGCTGCTGCCGTCAATTAGCCTGCAAGAGGTACTGGCCTATCGCGACAACCTGAAAGCGAAAGGGCGCCCGGAGCTGCTGGTGATCGGCAACCTCACCGCTGAACAGTCCACCGCCATGGCGCGTCAGATCCAGCAGCAGCTGGGATCTGATGGCAATGAGTGGTGTCGCAACAAAGACGTCCTGATCAACAGTCAGCAGCTGGCGATTTTTGAAAAAACCGGTAACAGCACCGATTCGGCGCTGGCCGCCGTCTTCGCCCCGCCGAACGTGGATGAATACAGCAGCTCCGCCGCCAGCTCCCTGCTCGGGCAGATTATTCAGCCGTGGTTCTATAACCAGCTGCGTACCGAAGAGCAGCTTGGCTACGCGGTCTTTGCTTTCCCGATGAACGTCGGGCGCCAGTGGGGGATGGGCTTCCTGCTGCAAAGCAGCGATAAACAGCCTGCTTTCCTCTGGCAGCGCTTCCAGGCGTTCTTCCCGACCGCGGAAGCTAAACTGCGGGCGATGAGCCCGGCAGAGTTTGCGCAAATCCAGCAGGCGGTGATAAGCCAGATGACTCAGGCGCCGCAAACCCTGGGCGGCGAAGCCTCGCAGCTGAGCAAAGATTTCGATCGCGGTAATATGCGCTTCGATTCACGTGATAAAGTAGTGGCTCAGATAAAACTGCTGACGCCGCAAAAACTTGCCGACTTCTTCCATCAGACGGTGGTGGTTCCGCAAGGCATGGCGATATTGTCCCAGATTTCCGGCAGCCAGAATGGCAAGACCGATTACGTCCATCCTGAAGGTGGCAAAGTCTGGGAAAACGTCAGCGCATTGCAGAAATCCTTACCCCTGATGCGAGAGAACGAATGACCGAAACCGCCGAGTCTCTGGATCCCCTGCGCTTGCCCTTGACGGGTGAGCGCTTGATAGAAGCCTCTGCGGGCACCGGAAAAACCTTTACCATCGCCGCACTGTACCTGCGGCTACTGCTGGGGCTTGGCGGGGAATCCGCCTTTCCTCGTGCGGTCAGCGTGGAAGAGCTGCTGGTGGTGACCTTCACCGAAGCGGCCACCGAAGAACTGCGCGGCCGTATTCGCAGCAATATCCACGAGCTGCGCATTGCCTGCCTGCGCGACAGCGCGACCGATCCCCTCTATAGCGCTTTGCTGGCTGAAATTGCGGATAAGAACCAGGCGGCGAATACGCTGCTGCTGGCGGAACGACAGATGGACGAAGCGGCGGTATTTACCATTCACGGCTTTTGTCAGCGGATGCTGAGTCTCAATGCCTTTGAGTCCGGCATGCTCTTTGAGCAGCAGCTGATCGAAGATGAATCCCGGCTGCGTTACCAGGCCTGCGCAGACTTCTGGCGTCGACATTGCTATCCGTTGCCGCGGGAGATCGCCGCCGTCATTCATGAGGCGTGGAAAGGTCCGCGCGATCTGTTGAAATCCCTCGATCGCTGGTTGCAGGGCGAAGCTCCGCAGCTCAAATCCCCGCCGGCAGCGGAAGAGACGCTGGCCGAACGCCATCAGCACATTATTGCGCGCATTAACGCCATGAAAACACAGTGGCGGGAACAGGTTGCTGAGATTGAGGGGGTGCTGGAGAACTCCGGTCTCGACCGCCGTAAGTTCAATCGCGGCAACCAGGGAAAGTGGATAGAGAAAATCAACGCCTGGGCGCAGGAAGAGACGCTCGGTTATCAGCTTCCTGACGCGCTGGAGAAATTCTCGCAGGCCTTCTTACATGAACGAACTAAAGCCGGCGGTGAGCCGCCGGTGCATCCGCTGTTCAGTGCGGTTGAAGAGCTGCTCTCTTCTCCGCTGACGCTGACGGATCTGGTTATCGCCAGGGCGATGGTGGAGATCCGCGAAGCGGTCGCCCGGGAAAAGCGTCGGCGCGGCGAGCTCGGTTTTGATGACATGCTCAGTCGGCTGGATGATGCGCTGCGCGGCGAGAGCGGAGAAGCGCTGGCCAGCGCCATTCGTCAGCGTTTCCCGGTGGCGATGATTGATGAATTTCAGGACACCGACCCGCAGCAGTACCGAATTTTTCGCCGTATCTGGCGGCAGCAGCCGGAGACGGCGCTGCTGCTTATCGGCGACCCCAAGCAGGCCATCTATGCCTTCCGCGGCGCGGATATTTTCACCTATATGAAAGCGCGTGGCGATGTGGCGGCTCATTATACGCTGGATACCAACTGGCGCTCTGCTCCCGGGGTGGTTGAAAGCGTTAACCGCCTGTTCAGCCTGAGCGATAACCCCTTTATGTTCCGGGAGATCCCTTTCTTGCCGGTCAAACCGGCCGGGAAAAACCACGGGCTGCGCTTTACCGTGGATAACGACGCGGTTCCGGCAATGAACATCTGGCTGATGCCGGGCGAGGCCGTGGGATCCGGTGACTATCAGACGTATATGGCGCAGCTGTGCGCGGCGCAAATTCGCGACTGGCTAAGCGCCGGTCAACAGGGGCGCGCGTTGCTCTGGCGTAATGACAAAGCAGCCCGGCCGGTTCAGGCCTCCGATATCACGGTTCTGGTACGTAACCGTCAGGAAGCCTCGTTGATCCGGGATGCCTTACGGGCGCTGGCGATCCCGTCGGTGTATCTCTCTAATCGCGATAGCGTTTTCGACACGCCGGAAGCGCAGGAGATTTTATGGCTACTGCAGGCGGTACTGGCTCCCGAACGAGAAAATACGCTACGCAGTGCGCTGGCAACATCGATATTCGGCTTGAATGCGCTGGATATTGAACGCCTCAATCAGGATGAACGAGCGTGGGACGCGCTGGTTGAAGAGTTCAGCATCTACCGGCAAATCTGGCGCCAGCGCGGGGTGATGCCGATGCTGCGTGCGCTGATGAGCGCGCGGCAGATTGCGGAAAATCTGCTGGTGACGGTCGGCGGTGAACGCCGTTTAACCGACATCCTGCATATCAGCGAACTGCTGCAGGAGGCAGCCAGCCAGCTGGAAAGCGAACATGCGCTGGTGCGCTGGCTGACGCAGCATATCGCCGAACCGGACAGCAATGCGTCCAGTCAGCAGATGCGCCTGGAAAGCGATAAGCACCTGGTGCAAATCGTCACCGTCCACAAATCGAAGGGGCTGGAATACCCGCTGGTCTGGCTGCCGTTTATTGCTCGTTTCCGCAAACAGGATCAGGCGTTTTATCACGATCGCGACTCGTTTGCCGCGGTGCTCGATCTTGGTCAGGATGAGGGCAGTCTGGAGCTGGCGGAAGCGGAGCGCCTGGCGGAAGATTTGCGCCTGCTGTACGTCGCGCTGACCCGCGCGGTCTGGCACTGTAGCCTCGGCGTGGCCCCGTTGAGTACCCGACGCAGCGACAAACCCGGCGCCAGCGATTTTCATCACAGCGCGCTCGGGCGTCTGCTACAGGGCGGCGAAGCCATGGATGCCGCTGGGCTGGCCGCGCGTTTGCAGGCCTTCTGCGGCGAGGATATCGCGCTGCAAATGCCTACCGCTCCGGATGCAACGCCCTGGCAGGCGCCGCAGGAAACGCTGCCGCCGCTGTCCGCCAGGAGCCTTGTGCGTCAGGTTAGCGATGACTGGCGGGTGACCAGCTATTCCGGATTACAGCAGCATGGTCAGAGCGCGGCTCAGGACCTGTTGCCGCGCCTTGACGTTGATGCCGCCGGCGTCGGTGACGTCGCCGCGGAGCCGCAGCTTACGCCGCATCAGTTTCCGCGCGGCGCATCGCCGGGGACATTCCTGCATAGCCTGTTTGAAGATCTCGATTTTACCCAACCGGTCCCGGCTGACTGGATGGCGGAAAAACTGCAGTCCGGCGGCTTCGGCGAGCAGTGGACGCCGGTGCTGACGCAGTGGCTGGATGATGTGCTACGTACTCCGTTGCCGGGGGCCGGGATCGCGCTGAACCAACTTTCCACGAATGATAAGCAGGTCGAAATGGCCTTCTATTTGCCTATCGAACGCCCGCTGGAACCGCTGCGTCTGGATGCGCTGATTCGCCGCTACGATCCGCTCTCCGTGGATTGCCCGCCCCTCGACTTCCGCCAGGTTCGCGGGATGTTAAAAGGCTTTATTGACCTCGTTTTCCGCCATAACGGCCGATATTACCTGCTGGATTATAAATCGAACTGGCTGGGAGCGGACCGCGAGGCCTATACCCGACAGGCGATGGAACAGGCGATGCGGGCGCACCGCTACGATCTGCAGTACCAGCTCTATAGTCTGGCGCTGCACCGCTACCTGCGTCACCGCATTGCGGACTACGACTACGAACGCCATTTTGGCGGCGTGATTTATCTCTTTTTACGCGGCATGGACGGGCAGAGCGGCGAGCAGGGCATTTTCACTACCCGTCCCGTGCAGCCGCTGATTGACGGTCTCGATGCGCTGTTTGCCGGAGACGTCCTGGAGGTTCTGTCATGACGATGGATGAACTGCTGCTGGAAGCGGCCAGTCAGCGCCTGCTGCGCCCGTTAGATGTCCAGTTTGCCCTGATGGTGGCGCAAGAGGCGCATCCGGCGGTGAAGCTGGCGGCGGCGGTGCTCAGCCGTGATGCTGGCGAGGGGCACGTTTGTCTGCCGATATCGCGTCTGCGGACGGACGAGTTTCTGAGCGGTAAAACCAATGAACTGCGTGAACAGCTGCTGGCCCAGGCGGGCGTACCCGATGACTGGTCTGCGCTTTTGCTTGCTTCGGAAGCCGTCAGCGACGGCGAACGTCCGACGCCGATCGTCCTGTGCGGCGACCGACTCTATCTCAACCGGATGTGGCGTAATGAACTGACCGTTGCCCGCTTCTTCAACGAAGCTAACCAGGTTGTGGACGTTGATGAGGCCCTGCTGGCGCAAACGCTGGACGCTCTTTTCCCCGCCAGCGATGAGATCGACTGGCAAAAGGTTGCCGCCGCAGTGGCGTTGACCCGTCGTATTTCGGTGATTTCCGGCGGTCCCGGCACCGGGAAAACCACCACCGTCGCCAGGCTGCTGGCGGCGTTGATTCAGACAACCCGGCAACCGCGCTGCCGCATCCGACTGGCGGCGCCGACCGGGAAAGCGGCGGCACGATTGACGGAATCGTTGGGCGAGGCGCTGCGTCGCCTGCCGCTAACCGATGAGCAGAAGGCGCTGTTACCTACCGAAGCCAGCACGCTGCATCGTCTGCTGGGCGCTCAGCCCGGTAGCCAACGGATGCGCTACCACGCCGGCAATCCGCTGCATCTCGATGTGCTGGTGGTGGATGAAGCTTCAATGATTGACCTGCCGATGATGGCGCGGCTGATTGATGCCCTGCCGGAACACGGGCGGGTTATTTTCCTCGGCGACCGCGATCAGCTGGCGTCGGTGGAGGCCGGAGCGGTACTCGGGGATATTTGTGCCTGGGTCAATGCCGGCTATACCGCCGGACGAGCGGCGCAGCTGGAGAGGTTGACCGGCCACCCGGTACCGGCGGGCGAAAGTGATGTTGCCGGCGCGCTGCGCGACAGCCTGTGCCTGCTGCAAAAAAGCTATCGTTTTGGCAGTCATTCCGGCATCGGTAGCCTGGCTCGCGCCGTGAACAACGGCGATCGCCACGGCGTCAGAGCGACGTTGCGCCAGGCCTTCGAGGATATTGTGCTGCATCCGCTGAGTACGACTGAAGAATATGAAGCCATGCTAGAGCAGTCGCAGGCGGGGTACGGTCGCTATTTGCAGCTACTGCGCGAGCGGGCCGAGCCGGAGGCCCTGATCGCCGCCTTTGGTGAATTTCAGCTACTGTGCGCCCTGCGCGACGGCCCATACGGCGTCAGCGGGGTGAATGAACAGCTGGAGCAGATGCTTAACCGTCGGCGGGCGATAACGCTGCCGAGGCATTCCCGCTGGTATGAAGGGCGTCCGGTGATGATTTCGCGCAACGACAGCGCGCTGGGGCTGTTTAACGGCGATATCGGTATTGCACTGGAGCGAGGAGAGGGGCTGCGCGTCTGGTTCCCGATGCCGGATGGCAGCATTAAATCGGTGCAGCCAAGTCGTTTGCCGGAGCACGACACCGCCTGGGCGATGACGGTGCATAAATCGCAGGGGTCAGAGTTTGACCATGCGGCGTTGATTCTGCCCGCCAAAATCGTACCGCTGGTCACCCGCGAGCTGGTCTATACCGCGATCACGCGGGCAAAACAGCGGCTATCGATTTATGCCGATGAACAGGTGCTAACCCAGTCCATTGTCGCCCGTACCGAGCGGCGCAGCGGGCTGGCGGACATCTTCGCCAGCGGCGCGTAATCTCAACCTTCCTCTGCCCGCCGGGGATTGCCGACTCAAGCGTCAGCGTTTTCCCCGGCTGGCGCTGTGCTTAGCCGGGCTACATGTGGGATGCGCTGACTCAGGGGGGCAGAGGAGGGGCGCCCGGATAAGGCGTTTACGCCGTTATCCGGGGCGGTGACATCAGCCGAGGTCGGCCATCATCACTTTGGAACGACGCTGGTAGTTGTACATCTCTTTCTTACTTTCCGGCAGCAGATCGATATCGACCGGCGTAAAGCCGCGCTCCTGGAACCAGTGAATACTGCGGGTGGTCAGGACAAACAATTTGCTCAATCCCATCTGCTTCGCCTGGGTGGCGATGCGGTTCAGCAGCACTTCACCGCGCGATGAGCTGCGATAGTCCGGATGCACCGCGACGCAGGCCATTTCGCCGATTTTCTCTTCCGGGAACGGATAGAGCGCGGCGCAGGCAATCGTGGTGTTATCGCGCTGAATAATTGTGAATTTATCGATTTCCATCTCCAGCTGTTCGCGGGAGCGGCGCACCAGAATGCCCTGTTGCTCCAGTGGGCTAATCAGCTCAAGAATACCGCCGATATCGTTAATGGTGGCGCGGCGAATCTGCTCGGCGCTTTCCATGACGATCTGGGTGCCGATACCGTCGCGAGAGAACAGCTCCTGCAGCAGCGCCCCGTCTTCCTGATAGCTGATCAGGTGGCAACGACGCACGCCGCTGCGGCAGGCCTTGACGGCACCGCGCAGAAAACGCACTGTGCCGGAGTTGTAATCCTCTTCCGCCTCCAGCTCTTCCACACGCGCCTGAGCTTCGTTGGGGAACAGTTCGGAAACAATCACCCCATCCTGGTTGTAAACCCCTTGCGAAGAGCAGAAGCCGATCATCTTTTCCGCCTTCAGCTTCACGGCCAGCTGGGTGGCAATCTCTTCCGAGGTCAGATTGAAGCTTTCGCCGGTGACGGAAACGGCAACCGGACCCATCAGCACGATAGCGCCGTTATCCAGCTGGCGATGGATCGCCTCTTCATCAATACGGCGGATGCGTCCGCTATGGCAATAATCCACGCCGTCGTCGACGCCCAGCGGCTGAGCGATAATAAAGTTGCCGCTCACCACGTTGATATGGGCGCCCTGCAGCGGGGTGTTATTCAGGCTCATTGACAGACGCGCGGTAATTTCCAGCTGCAGCATGCCCGCAGCCTGTTTCACCAGCTCGAGGGTTTTGGCGTCGGTGACGCGGGTCTGTTTATGGTAAACCGGTTCGTGGTGATGCTCTGCCAGATTGGCATCAATCTGCGGACGCGCGCCATAGACCACCACCAGGCGGATGCCCAGGCTATGTAAAAGGCCAATGTCATTGACAATACTGGAGAAATTCTCATGCTCAATTGCTTCGCCGCCGAGCATGATGACAAACGTTTTTCCCCGATGAGCGTTAATATAGGGGACAGAATGGCGGAATCCTTCTACCAGTTCGGTGCGACGCTCCTTCACCATGACTCAACCCTCAATGCATGATTATTCGTAATTAGTGTATTTTTATTCTGTTTCGTGGTTAAACGCAAGTCTAAATTTGCGACGAAACTGATAAAAATCTGTGATCAAATGCGTGTTGCCTAAGATTGTTTACCCTTTTATTGATGACAGGTTATGCAGCTTTCGTTAAAGTTTCCGGTCAATCTGTCTGTTTTGAGTACCAATACGTTTTATTGCTTGGGAGTGGCATGCCGGGATACAAGTCAGGATTAAGCCGTCGTCGTTTTTTACAGGGGGCGGGCGCAATGTGGTTAATGAGCGTCAGCCCGCTGGGTTTAGCGGCCGCCGCGCAGGTCGTCGCCGTACGCGTCTGGCCGTCGTCAACCTATACGCGCGTTACGGTAGAATCCAGTCATGTGCTGAAATATCGGCAGTTTGCGTTGAGCAATCCGGAACGGCTGGTGGTCGATCTGGAAGGCGTCAATCTTAACTCCGTGCTAAAAGGCATGGGGGCGAGTATTCGCGATGATGACCCTTATATTAAGTCCGCGCGCGTCGGCCAGTTTGATCCGCAAACCGTGCGCATGGTCTTTGAACTCAAGCAGAACATCAAACCGCAGCTCTTTGCCCTGGCGCCGGTGGCCGGCTTTAAGGAACGTCTGGTGATGGATCTCTATCCTTCGACCGCCACCGATGTTCAGGATCCGCTGCTGGCGTTACTGGAAGATTACAACAAGGGCGATCTCGAACGTCAGGTCCCTCCTGCAGAAAGCGGGCCGAAGCCGGGTAAAGCCGGGCGCGACCGACCTATTGTGATCATGCTCGATCCGGGCCACGGCGGTGAAGACTCCGGCGCGATCGGCAAATACCATACCCGTGAGAAAGATGTGGTGCTGCAGATTGCCCGGCGGCTACGGGCGCTCATCGAAAAAGAGGGCAACATGCGGGCCTACATGACCCGCAATGAAGATGTCTTCATTCCGCTGAAGGTTCGCGTGGCCAAAGCGCAAAAGCAGCGCGCCGATCTGTTCGTGTCGATTCACGCCGATGCCTTCACCAGCCGACAGCCGCGAGGCTCATCGGTATTTGCCCTGTCGACCAAAGGCGCCACCAGTACCGCCGCAAAATTCCTCGCGCAGACCCAGAACGCCTCTGACCTGATCGGGGGCGTCAGCAAGAGCGGCGATCGCTATGTCGACCATACGATGTTCGATATGGTGCAGTCGCTGACCATCGCCGACAGCCTGAAGTTTGGTAAAGCGGTGCTGCAAAAAATGGGCAGAATCAATAATCTGCATAAAAATCAGGTGGAGCAGGCGGGCTTTGCGGTGCTGAAGGCGCCGGATATTCCGTCGATCCTGGTGGAGACGGCGTTTATCAGTAACGTAGAAGAAGAGCGTAAGCTGAAAACGGCGACCTTCCAGCAGCAGGTGGCTGAGTCGATTCTGGCGGGGATTAAAGCCTACTTCGCCGATGGCGCCACGCTGGCAAGGCGCGGATAATACGGGAGCGGGAGATGGCGCTACTGAAGAGCGCGCACGGCGGTAATACCCGGGAAGCCGCTGCGCTGCTGGGCATTGAGGCGCACCAGCTGCGGGATTTCAGCGCCAATATTAATCCTCTTGGCATGCCGGAAAGCGTCAGACGCGCGCTTATCGATAATCTGGCCCTGGCGGAGCGCTACCCTGACGTTGAATACCCGCAGTTGCACCTTGCGCTGGCGGAACACCACCGTATTTCCGCATCGTGGATCCTGGCAGGCAATGGCGAAACCGAATCCATTTTTACGCTCGTTCACGGGCTAAAGCCGCGCACGGCGATGGTGGTGAAACCCGGTTTTGCAGAATATCGCCGCGCGCTGCAGACGGTCGATTGCACTATCCTCGAGTTCGCGCTGCGTGAAGAGGATGGCTGGCAGTTGACCGACGCGATTCTCGAGGCGCTGACGCCAGAGCTGGACTGTTTGTTCCTCTGTACACCCAATAATCCGACCGGCCTGCTGCCGGAGCGCCCGCTGCTTGAGGCGATTGCCGCCCACTGCCGGGACGCCGGTATCGCGCTGATTCTTGATGAAGCGTTTATCGATTTCATTCCTGACCAGCCGGGATTTATCCCCTTTCTGCAAAACAATCCGCATATCTGGGTGCTTCGCTCGCTGACCAAATTTTACGCCATTCCCGGCCTGCGTCTGGGCTACCTGGTTAACAGCGATGAACGGGCGGTGGCCCGACTGCGCGAGAAACAAATGCCGTGGTCGATCAACGCGTTTGCCGCTCTGGCGGGGGAAATAGCGCTTAAGGATCGCGCCTATCAGCAGGCCACCTGGCGATGGCTGGCGCAGGAGGGAAGCCGGTTCTATCAGGCCCTCCGTCAGCTTCCCGGCCTGAGCGTCTATCCGGGGCGGGCGAACTATCTCTTTTTACGTTGCCATCTCCCGGAGCTCGATCTGCAGCAGGCGTTGCTGCAGCAGCATATCTTGATTCGCAGCTGCGCTAACTATCCGGGACTGGGAAACGGTTATTACCGCGTAGCGATTCGCAGCCCTGAGGAGAATCAACTGCTGCTTACGGCGCTCTGCGCTATCCTTGCCGCTCCCCTCTGACTGCAAGCGACCGGCTTCTCCGTATGGCATAATAGGCCGCCTGTTGCTTCAGATACCCGGTCTGACGAGCGTCCGGATGCAGCCGCAGGATAACCAACAGGTGCAAGGGAAGGGGGTGAAACGCCTCCGCAGCCCCCGCTGCTGTGATGCTGACGACCCCGTAAATACCACCGGCCGCGAATCCGGGAAGGGCGGGCGAGGATGACGCTAAGCCAGAAAACCTGCCTGTCGGTCATTACCAACAACTTCGGTGGGAAGTGGGTTGCTCAGATGCGTGCCGTCGCAAGACGGCGTCAGGCGCACCTTTACACCCCGACCACCCTGAACAGGAACAGGGTATGGCGGTACGACTCCATTCATCCATTGCCGCCCGCTGGCGGGCGGCAACGAGGCCCGGGCAATGACGTTACTTGCCTGGTGCGTGGCCTGGATTCTCGATTTTTTCATCGGCGACCCGCCGCGCTGGCCGCATCCGGTACGCTGGATCGGCAATCTCATCACCTTGACTCAACGTATCGTACGCCGGTATTGCCATAGCGACCGTGCGCTGCGCGTTGGCGGCGCGCTGATGTGGCTGACGGTGGTTGGCCTGACCTGGCTCCTCTCCTGGAGCCTACTGAAACTGGCGGCAAGCCTCCATCCCTGGCTGGGCTGGGGAGTTGAAGTGTGGATGATCTTTACGCTCCTGGCCGGGCGCTGCCTTGCGGATTCCGCCCGGGAAGTCGAACGTCCGCTGCGCGCGGGCGATGTGGCGCTCAGCCGGGAAAAGCTCTCCTGGATTGTCGGGCGCGAAACCGCGCAGCTCCAACCTGAACAGATCAATCGCGCGGTGGTGGAGACGGTTGCAGAAAACACCGTCGATGGCATTATTGCGCCGCTGTTCTTCCTGCTGCTGGGCGGCGCGCCGCTGGCGATGGCCTATAAAGCGGTCAACACCCTCGACTCCATGGTGGGGTATAAACATGAAAAATACCGCGCCATTGGTATGGTCAGCGCCCGCCTTGATGATGTGGCGAACTGTATTCCCGCGCGTCTGAGCTGGCTGCTGTTCAGCCTCGCGGCGTGGTTATGTCGCTACGACGCCGCGGGCGCCCTGCGTATCGGCTGGCGCGATCGCTATCAGCACAGCAGCCCCAATTGCGCGTGGTCGGAAGCCAGCGTCGCCGGCGCGTTAGGCATCCGGCTCGGCGGCCCGAATGACTATTTTGGCCAGCGGGTGGACAAACCCTGGATTGGCGACGCCGTACGCGATATTTCGCCCGAGGATATTCCCCGTGCCCTGCGCCTGATGTGGGTCGCCTCGACGCTGGCGCTGGTGATGTTTATGGCCGCACGGTATCTATGGACAGGGATGGCCTGAGGAGAAATCCGCATCACCTTCTGGCAGCGGGGCAGTGGCAACATAACAGAGCAGGATGGGAAAATAATGCGAGAAAACGCGAACGAGGAGGCCTCATGACGCAGGCAATTATGTTGCAGGGGACGGCGTCCGATGTCGGTAAAAGCGTGCTGGTGGCCGGTTTATGCCGCATTTTCTATCAGGATGGCCGGCGTACGGCGCCGTTTAAATCGCAGAATATGGCGCTCAATTCGGGGATCACGGCGGACGGCAAAGAGATGGGCCGGGCGCAGATCTTTCAGGCCGAGGCCGCCGGTATCGAACCCGACGTGCGGATGAACCCTGTCTTGCTGAAACCCACCAGCGACCTGAAAGCTCAGGTGGTGCTGATGGGCAAAGTGGCGACGAATATGGATGCGGTGAGTTACCACGAGTATAAACCGCGCCTGCGCGAACAGATCCTCTCAGTCTATCGCAGCCTGGCGCAGGAGTATGATGTGCTGGTCCTGGAAGGGGCCGGTAGCCCGGCGGAGATCAACCTGCGCGATCGCGATATCGTCAATATGGGGATGGCGGAGATGGCGCAGTGCCCGGTGATCCTGGTTGCCGATATCGACAGAGGGGGCGTCTTTGCCGCGATCTACGGGACGCTGGCGCTGCTTGAGGAGCAGGAGCGCGCCCGGGTGAAAGGGGTAATTATCAATAAATTCCGCGGCGACATTGCGCTGCTCTATTCCGGAATCGAACAGATCGAAGCATTAACCGGCGTCCCCGTACTGGGAGTACTGCCGTGGCTGGAGGTCGATCTGGAGGATGAGGATAGCGTGGCGCTGCAGAAAGGGAAGTATCTGAGCACCGCGAAGCGCGAGATCGACATCGCGGTCGTTCAGCTTCCCCATACCTCAAACTTCACCGATTTCAACGCGCTGGCGGCGCAGCCGGATGTCCGCGTGCGCTACGTGCGGCACCCGCAGGAGCTGGCGCAGGCCGATCTGGTTATCCTGCCCGGCAGTAAAAATACGCTGGGCGATCTGCTGTGGCTGCGCGACTCTGGGATGGCGGCGGGCGTCTTGCAGGCACGTCAGCAGGGGATTCCGCTGTTGGGGATCTGCGGCGGCTATCAAATGCTGGGTGAGACGATTGTCGATGAGGTGGAATCCGGCCTGGGGACGCAGCCCGGCCTCGGTCTGCTCAATACCGTGACGCAGTTTGCCCGACATAAAACCACCACTCAGGTCGACGCGACAATGGCGAGCGCGCTGCCGGACTGGCTGGCGGGCGCGTCTGCCCTGCGGGTGCGAGGTTACGAAATTCATATGGGGGAAACGATCCTTAACGGGAGCTGCCGTCCGTTGATGCAGCTGGAGAAAGATGGCGAGCTGGTGGCGGATGGCGCAATGACGGATGACGGACTCGTATTCGGGACTTATCTGCACGGCCTGTTCGACAGCGATGATTTCACCCGCGCGCTGGTCAACGGCCTGCGTCGGCGCAAAGGGCTGGATGCGCTGGATACCGCCCTTCACTATGCGCAATACAAATCGCAACAGTTCGATATCCTGGCCGCCGCCATGCGCCAGCATATTGATATCGAAAAGATTTATCACATCATGCAGCAGCATCAGGAGCCATCATGCTGATTCTGGTTACCGGCGGTGCCCGCAGCGGGAAAAGCCGCCACGCCGAGGCGCTCGTCGCCGATTCACCGCAGGTTTTGTATCTCGCGACCTCGCAAATCGTGGATGACGAAATGGCGCAGCGGATCCAGCATCACCGCGATGGCCGCCCGGCGCACTGGCGCACCGTCGAACGCTGGCACCATCTCGATGAGGTTATTACGCCGCGTAACGACCCGCAAGAAGCCGTGCTGCTGGAGTGTATGACGACCATGGTGACCAACATGCTGTTTGCTCAGGGGGGCGAGATCTCTCCGGACGACTGGGATTATGCGGCAATGGAGCGGATGATAGACGATGAGATTCATTCGCTGATTGTGGCGTGCCAGCGCTGCCCGGCAAAAGTGGTGCTGGTTACCAATGAAGTGGGGATGGGGATTGTCCCGGAAAACCGCCTTGCGCGGCATTTTCGCGATATTGCCGGCCGGGTTAACCAGCGCCTGGCGGCGGCGGCAGATGAGGTCTGGCTGGTGGTATCAGGTATTGGAGTCAAAATTAAATGATCAAATTATTCTGGGCAACGCTCTCTTTTCTCAGCCGCTTACCGGTGCCGGATCGTTGGTCTCAGGGGCTTGAGATCGATCGGTATGTCCGGGGGATCGTCACTTTTCCGCTGGTCGGGGCGCTGCTGGGAGGTTTGAGCGGGCTGGTATTTCTTGCCGTTCAGTCCTGGTGCGGTCTTCCGCTTGCGGCGCTGTTTTGCATTTTAGCGCTGGCGCTGCTGACCGGTGGTTTTCACCTCGATGGCCTCGCCGATACCTGCGACGGCGTCTTTTCCGCCCGTCGTCGGGAACGGATGCTGGAGATTATGCGTGACAGCCGACTGGGGACCCATGGCGGGCTGGCGCTTATTTTTGTTTTACTGGCAAAAGTGCTGGTTGTCAGCGAGCTGGCGCTGCGTGGAACGTCGGTGCTGGCCGCGCTGGCGGCCGCCTGTGCCGCCGGGCGTGGCGTCGCCGTGCTGCTGATGTACCGCCATCGCTACGCCCGCGAAGAAGGACTGGGTAACGTATTTATCGGCAAAGTGAGCGGCCGACAAACCTGCGTGACGCTAGGGTTAGCGGTAATTATCGCCGCCATGCTGCTGCCTGGCATGCACGGCGTGGCGGCGTTGGGGATCACCATGGTGGCCATTTTTATCCTCGGACAGCTGCTGAAACGTACGTTGGGTGGGCAAACCGGTGACACGCTCGGGGCGGCGATTGAACTGGGCGAGCTGGTTTTCCTGTTGGCTCTGCTATGAGTCAGGCTACGCGATAAGTTGTAGCGGGCGATGGGGCATCGCGCGCCATGTCTGCTCCGCAAGGGGAGGCGATGGCGCGTCTGGCATCATGCGGGCAAGAAAAGGCGCGTATTGATGCGGACAGGGAGAAATCGCGCCTGATTGGCGCCGGGTCAGTCTGTCAGAGAGGGCGGGGCATTGCGCTGGCGCGACCGTACGCGGTGCGCAGAAACAAAAAAACACCCGTCAGGGTGTTCATTGTGTTGGTTGCGGGGGCCGGATTTGAACCGACGACCTTCGGGTTATGAGCCCGACGAGCTACCAGGCTGCTCCACCCCGCGTCCGTCTTTACTCTTCATCGAGTAAATTATGCATCAGATTTTAAATTGGTTGCGGGGGCCGGATTTGAACCGACGACCTTCGGGTTATGAGCCCGACGAGCTACCAGGCTGCTCCACCCCGCGTCCGTCTTTACTCTTCCATCGAGTAAAGCTTACTGCTATCTGATTTTAATTGGTTGCGGGGGCCGGATTTGAACCGACGACCTTCGGGTTATGAGCCCGACGAGCTACCAGGCTGCTCCACCCCGCGTCCGTGGAAGCGCACTATACTCCGCTCGCGTTTTGATGCAACCCTTTTTCAGTAAAATCATCAAATTTGTAATAAACGGTGTATAAAGAACCATTTTCGGCTTGTTTTTTGAGCAAGATTGTATTTGTGGTGCTTTCGCGCATTTCAATAGCCCTGGGGGTTTGTTATCTTCCCTCATCACGAACCGCGACTAAGCAGCATAAAGAAGAGATACCATGAAAGGATGTTGGGCAAAGTATATAGCGACAGGAGCAATGCTGGCGATGCTCGCCGCCTGTTCCTCAAAACCGACCGATCGCGGTCAGCAGTATAATGAAGGGAAGTTGACCCAACCGTTCTCTTTGGTTAACCAGCCTGATGCGGTTGGTTCGCCAATTAACGCCGGGGACTTCTCCGAGCAGGTCCGTCAGATTCGCAGCGCCTCACCGCGCCTTTATAATAGCCAGAGCAACGTCTATAACGCGCTGCAGGAGTGGCTGCGCGCCGGTGGCGATACCCGCACTCTGAGCCAGTTCGGCATTGATGCCTGGCAGATGCAGGGCGCCGATAGCTATGGCAACGTTCAGTTCACCGGTTACTACACTCCGGTGGTGCAGGCGCGCCATACTCGCCAGGGCGAATTCCAGTACCCGATTTATCGCATGCCGCCGAAGCGCGGTAAGCTGCCGTCCCGCGCCAGCATTTATGCCGGCGCCCTGAGCGACGACTATATTCTGGCCTACAGCAACTCGCTGATGGACAACTTTATTATGGACGTGCAGGGCAGCGGCTATATTGATTTTGGCGACGGCTCTCCGCTGAACTTCTTTAGCTATGCCGGGAAAAATGGCTGGTCATATCGCAGCATTGGTAAAGTCCTGATCGATCGCGGTGAAGTGAAGAAAGAAGATATGTCGATGCAGGCGATCCGTGAATGGGGTGAGAAACACAGTGAAGCCGAAGTTCGCGAGCTGCTTGAACAGAACCCGTCGTTCGTCTTCTTTAAACCACAGTCTTTTGCCCCGGTAAAAGGCGCCAGCGCGGTGCCACTGATTGGTCGTGCCTCGGTGGCTTCCGACCGCAGTATTATTCCGCCGGGAACGACCTTGCTGGCGGAAGTGCCTCTGCTGGATAATAGCGGCAAGTTTAACGGGCAGTACGAGCTGCGTCTGATGGTCGCGCTGGATGTGGGTGGGGCGATTAAAGGCCAGCACTTTGATATCTACCAGGGGATCGGAGCAGACGCCGGTCATCGTGCCGGTTGGTATAACCACTATGGTCGCGTCTGGGTGTTGAAAAATGCGCCGGGCGCCGGCAACGTCTTTAGCGGTTAACGCGCTACCGTCTGGTAGTTTGTCGCCCGGAGCGGCGCAACGCGCCGTCTCCGGGGTCGCCTGGCGGTCGCATTGATCTTTTATTCGCACTATGGGGCTTGCGCTGGCAGGCCCCGATGCATTCTGAGGTTTTATGTCTGTTGTAATCAGCGATGCCTGGCGTCAACGCTTTGGCGGCACGGCGCGTTTATATGGTGAAAAAGCGCTGCAATGTTTTGCCGATGCGCATGTTTGCGTCGTCGGTATCGGCGGCGTGGGCTCCTGGGCGGCGGAAGCGCTGGCAAGAACCGGAATTGGCGCGATTACCCTGATTGATATGGATGATGTCTGCGTCACTAACACTAACCGACAGGTTCATGCCCTGGGGGGCAACGTCGGGCTGGCGAAAGCCGAAGTGATGGCCGAGCGTATTCGCCTGATTAACCCCGAGTGTCGGGTAACGGTCGTGGACGATTTTGTCACGCCGGAAAACGTTGCTGAGTATCTCGGCGTCGGCTTCAGCTATGTGATCGATGCGATTGACAGCGTACGTCCCAAGGCGGCGTTAATCGCGTATTGTCGCCGTTATAAGGTGCCGCTGGTAACCACCGGCGGTGCGGGCGGGCAAATCGACCCGACGCAGATTCAGGTAGCCGATCTGGCGAAAACCATCCAGGATCCGCTGGCGGCAAAGCTGCGCGAGCGGTTGAAGAGTCAGTTCGGGGTGGTGAAGAACAGCAAAGGTAAGCTTGGCGTGGATTGCGTTTTTTCCACCGAAGCGCTGGTCTATCCGCAGGCCGACGGCAGCGTTTGCGCCATGAAGAGCACCGCCGAGGGCCCGAAACGGATGGATTGCGCCTCCGGATTTGGCGCAGCGACGATGGTCACCGCGACCTTCGGTTTTGTCGCCGTGTCCCATGCGCTGAAGAAAATGCTGGCGAAGGCGGAGCGTGAAGCGGCTTCTGCCGGGTAATTCTCCCGGGCGGCGAACTCCTTGCCCGGCTACGATACGGCGCTGACTGTATCCCCGGTAAGCGCAGCGCCGCCGGGGGAAGGTGTACCCGGGCGGCGAACTCCTTGCCCGGGCTATGATACGGCGCTGACTGTAGCCCCGGTCAGCGCAGCGCCGCCGGGGGAGGTTAAAAGAGTAATTAAGCCTCGCGAGCGGCGGCGAGCACCGCTTCGCTCAGCGCGCTCAGTCCCTGACTGCGCGAGGCGCTCAGCTGACCGCGCAGCCCCAGCTCATCAAACAGCGTCAGCGGATCCTGAGCCAGCAGATCGGCGGCGCTTTTTCCTTCTACCGCCGTGAGCAGCACCGCCAGCATACCGCGCACAATCCGACCTTCGCTATCGCCGAAGAAGTGCAGCTTACCGTCATCATCAACGGTATAGCCCAGCCAGACGCGGTTTTCACATCCGGCAATCTCTTTGGCCCGTTCTTTCAGGTCATCCGACAGCGCAGGCAGTCGCTTACCCAATAAAATCAGCTGGCGGTATTTATCTTCCCACTGGCTGAGCGGAATAAACGTCTGGCGTAAGGTCTCTTCGGTGATGCTGGTACCAAAAGGATGAGAAGTCGTCATTAATCCACCAGTATTTCCAGGGCGCGGTCAACGGCATGCACCAGCGCGTAAACATCATCCTGAGTATTATAGGGGGCAAACGAGGCGCGCAAGGTACCGCTAACGCCCAGTGCCGCCAGCAGCGGTTGGGCGCAGTGCTGTCCGGCACGCAGCGCAATACCCGACTCCGCCAACAGGGTTACCATGTCGCTGTGATGTACTCCGGCGAAGTCAAACGCCAGCAGGCTGGACTCCTGACAGCGGAAGGAACGAAAGCCAGGCCGCTTCGCCAGCTCATCTTCCGCCAGCGTCGCCAGGCTACGGCTCCAGCTTTCGGCCTGGGCGATATCGGTCTCCTCCAGCCACTCCAGCGCGGCGCTCAGGCCAATGACGCCAGCAATATTTGGCGTCCCGGCTTCCAGGCGATAGGGAACCGGCTGAGTGGCAAACCCGGCGAAGGTGACCTCGGTAATCATTTTGCCGCCGCCGAGCCAGGGCGACATGGCATCCAGCAGCGCGCTTTTGCCGTACAGCGCGCCAATACCCGTTGGTCCGTACAGCTTATGGCCGGAAAACGCATAAAAATCGATGTCCAGCCGCTGAACGTCGGCGGGAAAATGAACCGCCCCCTGAGCACCGTCAACCATCACCACCATACCGGCGTCATGCGCATGGCGGATTGCCGTCGCCAGGTCCGGGCAGCCGCCGGTCACGTTGGACATCTGGCCGATGGCCAGCAGCCGACTGCGCGGCGTAATAAGAGAAGGCAGAAGGGCGACGTCGGGCAGGCGATCGGCAGCGACGGGCAGCTTCACGATCCGGGCGCCGGTTTGCTCTGCGACCATCAGCCAGGGAACCAGGTTGGCATGGTGCTCCGCTTCACTGACGATGATTTCATCGCCGGGCCGCAGGCGCGGGCGAAGATAGCTCTGCGCCACCATATTGATGGCTTCGGTGGTGCCGCGCGTCCAGACGATATCTTTCGCGGACGGGGCATTGAGCAGCGCCGCCACGCGTTCGCGGGCATTTTCATAGCGTTCAGTCAGGCGCTGGGCGGCGGCAAACTGGCTACGATGAACGTTGCCTGCGCTGAGGCGGTAAAACTGGTCGCTGGCGTCGATGACGGCGAGTGGCTTCAGCGCCGTCGCGGCGCTATCAAGGTAAACGCCGGCATCGGCCAGCGCAGGAAACTGGGCGCGAAAGTGAGCAGGATTGAATGCGTTCATGGAATTCCTCGTTGCAATACGACGATCGTCGCGCAATTTAGTCATCAGGGCAAGGCTGGCGAAAGGAAGAGAGGAGGAGATTCAGGTCAGCGCGGCGGCAGACAGGCAAAAAAAAGCACCGCATGTTGCGGTGCTACATTAAATCACTATGGACAGACAGGGTAAATGTACAGGAAGTGAAAAGGGTAGCTTTACTACCATGGTCTGCAAACACAGACCAATTGCAAACACAACAACACAACATCACAACCGTAAGCCAAAAGCTTGTTGGAACACGCATTCCAAAAAAAGCTCTTCGTTCCGGCTCAGGAAGTGCCGCCACTATAGGTATTTGCTGGTAGAACCTCAACGGACAAATTATAATGGCTCAGATAAAAAAAACTAATAGGTTAACTGTTGTTTCCTGTTTGTTAAAACGCCTTAACATCTAAGCCAGAATAACCATGTCAAAGCGATTACCGCCCCTGAATGCATTACGTGTTTTTGATGCAGCCGCACGTCACTTAAGCTTCACTCGCGCAGCAGATGAGCTTTTTGTGACGCAGGCCGCAGTAAGTCACCAAATCAAGTCACTAGAGGATTTTCTAGGGTTGAAGCTGTTTCGCCGCCGCAATCGATCGCTGCTGCTGACGGAAGAAGGCCAGAGCTATTTTCAGGATATTAAAGAGATTTTTTCGCAGCTGACCGAGGCGACGCGTAAACTACAGGCCCGAAGCGCGAAAGGGGCCTTAACGGTAAGTTTACTGCCCAGTTTTGCGATCCAGTGGCTGGTGCCGCGACTCTCAAGCTTTAACTCAGCTTATCCGGGGATTGATGTCAGAATCCAGGCCGTGGACCGTCAGGAGGACAAACTGGCGGATGACGTCGACGTGGCGATTTTCTATGGCCGCGGCAACTGGCCAGGTCTGCGCGTCGAAAAATTGTACGCCGAATATCTGCTGCCCGTCTGTTCTCCGGCGCTGCTGACCGGTGACAAGGCATTGAAAACACCTGCGGATCTGGCGCAACATACGCTGTTGCACGATGCTTCCCGCCGCGACTGGCAAACTTATACCCGTCAGCTTGGTCTAAGCCATATTAATGTGCAGCAGGGGCCTATTTTCAGCCACAGCGCGATGGTGCTGCAGGCGGCTATTCACGGGCAAGGGGTCGCCCTGGCCAATAATGTGATGTCCCAGTCCGAGATCGAGGCCGGCCGGTTGGTCTGCCCGTTTAATGATGTTCTGGTCAGTAAGAATGCGTTTTATCTCGTTTGTCATGACAGTCAGGCTGAACTGGGTAAAATAGCCGCCTTCCGGCAATGGATACTGGCGAAAGCGGCGAGCGAACAAGAAAAATTTCGTTTTCGTTACGAACAATAAATGATTGTAGGGTAAAAACATGACCAGCCGATTTATGCTGATATTTGCCGCGATAAGCGGTTTCGTCTTTGTTGCTCTGGGCGCCTTTGGCGCGCATGTATTAAGCCGGTCGTTAGGCGCGGCGGAAATGGCCTGGATTCATACCGGGCTTGAGTACCAGGCCTTCCATACGCTGGCTATTTTTGGTCTGGCGGTGGCGATGCAGCGCCGTATCAGTATCTGGTTCTACTGGAGTAGCGTCTTTATGGCGCTCGGTACCGTTTTGTTCAGCGGCAGTCTCTACTGCCTGGCGCTGTCGCATTTACGCCTGTGGGCGTTCGTGACGCCGGTAGGAGGCGTGAGCTTCCTCGCCGGTTGGGTTTTAATGTTAATTGGTGCAATTCGTCTGAAACGTAAGGGCGTTGTTCATGAATAAGGTTGTCCTCTATTGTCGCCCCGGGTTTGAGAAGGAGTGCGCAGCAGAAATTACTGATAAGGCCTCCCGCCTTGAGGTGTTTGGTTTTGCCCGAGTGAAAGAAGACTCTGGCTATGTCATTTTTGAATGCTATCAGATGGAAGATGGCGACAAACTGGTGCGTGAACTGCCGTTCAGCTCGCTGGTTTTCGCCCGTCAGATGTTTGTGGCCGGCGAACTGCTGCGCGACCTGCCGCCGGAAGATCGCATCACGCCGATTGTCGGGATGCTGCAGGGCGTGGTCGAGAAGGGCGGCGATCTGCGGGTGGAAGTGGCCGATACCAATGAAAGCAAAGAGCTGATGAAGTTCTGCCGTAAACTGACGGTTCCGCTGCGCGCGGCGCTGCGTGAAGCGGGCGTGCTCACCAACTATGAAACGCCGAAGCGTCCGGTGGTGCATGTGTTCTTTATTGCCCCCGGCTGCTGCTATACCGGTTACTCGTACACCACCAACAACTCGCCGTTCTATATGGGGATCCCGCGTCTGAAGTTCCCGTCTGATGCGCCGAGCCGTTCTACGCTGAAGCTGGAAGAGGCGTTTCACGTCTTTATCCCGGCAGATGAGTGGGATGAGCGTCTGGGCAACGGGATGTATGCGGTGGATCTGGGGGCCTGCCCCGGCGGCTGGACCTATCAGCTGGTGAAACGCAATATGTGGGTCTCCTCCGTGGATAACGGCCCGATGGCGCAGAGTCTGATGGATACCGGGCAGGTGACCTGGCTGCGTGAAGATGGCTTCAAGTATCGGCCAACGCGCAACAACATCTCGTGGATGGTGTGCGATATGGTGGAGAAACCGGCGAAAGTAGCGGCGCTGATGGCGCAGTGGCTGGTGAACGGCTGGTGCCGGGAAACCATCTTTAACCTTAAGCTGCCGATGAAAAAGCGCTATGAGGAGCTGTCGCGCAACCTTGCCTATATCCAGGAACAGCTGGATGAACACGGGATTAATGCCCAGATCCAGGCGCGTCAGTTGTATCACGATCGTGAAGAGGTGACCGTTCACGTCCGTCGCCTGTGGGCGGCCGTTGGCGGTCGTCGCGACGAACGCTAAGCTCGCGTCGTGTCCCGGATAACGGCAGCGTTATCCGGGTTCTCTTGTCCCGCCGGTTATTTTGCCGCTATCTGCGCGTCAGAAAGAATGTGTGTCACATCATCCAGATGACCAATCCTGGCCTCCCCCGAACGATTAAACTTACTTTTGTCGATCAGCAGTAGCGATTGCGCCGCGCGTTTGAGCAGCAGCGATTTAAAATCGGCGTTCACCGTATTTGAATCCCACAGCGCGCCGTGGCTATCGATACCTTCGCAGGAAAAAATAAACAGATCGATCTCCAGCGATTTGAGTTGTGAGATCAGCGAAGGGCTGACGTAGCAGCCATATTTGCGCTGGAGCGTGCCGCCGGAGCAGGTGAGCTGAATGTTTTCGCGTTTGCTCAGCTCCTGGCAAATCGGCTGGCTGTTGGTAAAGACGTGCAGGTTGATATCCGGCAGCTGGCGGGCCAGATACCAGCAGGTGGAGCTGGCGTCGAGGGCAATCACCATCCCTTCGTCAATCCAGGCCAGGGCGCCGCGGGCGATATCCGCTTTATGGGCATAGTGGCTTTTGAGGCGAATATGGAAAGGGTCGCCGCTGTCCTGGCTTTCCCGATGAATGATTTTGACCCGACCGTGGTTACGCAGCACTTTTCCCCGCGACTGCAGCTCGCTCAGATCGCGACGAATCGTCTCTTTACTGACGTTGAGCTGTAGCGATAAGGCTTCCGTCGTCAGGCTGCTATGGTTGATCAGCAGGTCTATTATCGCTTGCTGGCGTGCCGCTTTCATGTTCTCACCCTGTCATTCGATGAGCGTCCGCATCAGGCGGACGCTCCGGCATGAGATTACGGCGTTACCCCTTTTTTTAAAAGAATATTCCCGTACTTAGCGCGTTCGCCTGTGATAACGATCGCAAAGGCTTTTTGCGCCCGCTCATAGAAGGCAAAGCGGTCGATACGGACGATATCCGGACATGGACTCTGTGGTGAGAGGGCGTCGCGATAGCGCATTTCCACCTGCGGGTCGAGCGTATCGCCTTCGACCGCCGCCATCATGACCAGCGGCGGCGCATAGCTGTCGAGCTCAAACAGCGGAATTACCGCGCGTAAGAGATCGCTCACCTGCAGGCCATCGGCGCGCAGCACCTGTGGCCCGATGCTGTGGGCCGGGAAGTGCGCATCAGAAAAAATAATCTCATCCCCGTGACCCATCTCGGCGAGGACCTTGAGGAGTTGAGGGGAAATGAGCGGAGAGATTGTTTTTAACATTTCATACTCCCTCTGACAGTTCGGGTTCGGTTTGCGGGTAGAAGTAGCGGTACTGATAGTGGACCTGCGATCGGGCCTGCCCGGCGCTGGCAAACTCGCCGGCGCCAGACCAGGCGTACATCGCAGCCCCTGACACGGTGGTTTCGGCGTCATCCAGCACCTTAATCGGTATATCGAGCATGTTGGCTTTGATTTGATTCCACAGCACATTGCGACTGCCGCCGCCGACCAGCAGCAGTTCTCTGGCCTTAAAATGGCCGATATTTTCCAGAGTGCGCAGGTTATTTTTCAGCTGGCTGGTTAACCCCTCCAGCGCCGCGCGATAAAAATGGCCGCGGGTCGTATTGAGCGTGACGCCTTGCCAGCCCGCATGCTGGCAGGCCAGCAGGTCGCACTGCATCTTCACGCCTTCTGCGCCGGCGGGAATCAGCCGCGCCTCATCAATCAGCGTTTGCCAGGGCGTTTGGGGCGTCCAGAGCAGCTGACGAACCCACTCCAGCACCCCGGAGGCCAGCCACTGCATCCCGGGATTGCTCAGCCCGGCCAGACTGTCCAGCTCGCAGGTTGAGCCGGGATACTGACTGAGCAAGGCGGTGTTGACCTCGCCGCTACGTACCATCAGGATTTCCCAGGTACCGGAGGAGAGCACCGGTTCATCCTGCTGAGCACCGGCGCCAAACAGCGCAAACTGCGTATCGTGGCCGGCGGAGAACACCGGCAGGCCGGCGGGAAGCCCCAGTTGCGCAGCGGCATCGTGGCGCAGCGAACCTATCCTGTCGCCCGCTTCGACCAGCGTCGGGAACAGTCGACGCGGTATCCCGGTAGCCTCCAGAATCTCGGGGCTGAAATCCCGCCGATGAATATCCAGCATCTGGCTGGTGCCCGCCATGGTGATATCGGTCGTGAAGGCGCCGGTTAAACGGTGATTGATCAACGAGGAGATAAACAGCCAGGCGTGGGCCTTTGCCAGCAGCTGCGGGTGATGCTCTTTCAGCCACACCAGTTTATACAGGGTATTGAAGCTGAATGCCCCGACGCCGGAGATCTCCTGCAGGCGCTGCGGGGCGATCAGCTGTCCGATGTTCTCCATCACTGCGAGCGTGCGCGGGCATTTCCAGCTGATCGTCGGGTAGAGCAGCGTACCGTGCTCATCGACCAGCGCGCCGTCAACGCCAAAGGTGGTCACCGTGATGCCGCGAATCCGGCACGCGGCCAGTTCGGCCGAGAGGCGCTGACAGCAGTCGGCGAAGCGTTGCAAAATAGCCTCCAGCGACCACTGGTGCCACGCGGGGTTCTCCGCGGCGCGCTCACTGGCGTTGGCGGTTGAGGCTCGGGCGACAATTTTACCCTGACGATCGACGGCGATAACCCGCACGTTGGTGGCGCCGCAGTCGAGGACGAGGATGACTTCATTTTTCATATTAACTCCATAAACGTCGCCGGATGGCGCTGCGCTTATCCGGTCTACGGCTGACGTGCCCGTAGGCCCGGTAAGCTTGCGCCACCGGGCAAAGCCATTAACGTTTATACAGCGGACCGTAGTTCTGACAGGCGCGGTAGTCCTGGCCTTCCGTGTCCATGCCGTGGGCGGACCAGCTGGACGGACGGTAGATTTTGCCCTCTTCCACGTTATGCATGCAGACCGGGATCCGCAGCATGGCCGCCAGGGTAATAAAGTCAGCGCCGACGTGACCGATAGTCAGCACGCCATGGTTAGCCCCCCAGTTGGCCATCACCGAATAGACGTCGGCAAACGGGCCTTTGCCGGTGAGGCGCGGGGCAAACCAGGTGGTGGGCCATGTGGAGTTGGTGCGGGCATCCAGCTGGTCGTGCATCGCTTTTGGCAGCTCGACGCTCCAGCCTTCGGCTATTTGCAGCACCGGTCCCAGACCTTTGATGATGTTGACCCGGGTCATGGTAAACGGCACTCCGCCTTCGGTCAGGAAGCGTGAGGAGTAGCCGCCGCCGCGGAAGTATTCATGAATCGCCGGACACCATTCGGTTGCCGCCAGGCAGGCATCCGCCTCTTTCTGCGAAATCTCCCAGTGCGGTTTCATCGTTGGTTTGCCCTCTTCATCCCGCTGTTTGCAGGAACCGTCCAGCGCGGCGGAGCCCGAGTTAATCAGGTGAATAATGCCATGTTCCGCCAGCCCGGTGAGCGGCTGGCCGGTCACGCGCTCAACCGCGTCCGGCGACCAGTAGGTGCGCACATCGGCAAATACCTGCGCGGTACCGGTCAACTGGTGGCCCATCAGCATCGCTACCCCGTTGAGGCTGTCGTTCTCGGTAGCGACGACAAAAGGCTCACGTACGCCGTTCCAGTCGAAGGAGCTGTTGAGCAGCGCCTCGGCGGTGTCGCCGTTCGGATATTGATCGGTCCAGTGGCGCTGACCCTGGAAGCCGGCGGCGATGGCGTTGTAGCCCAGCGACTCCTCGACCAGCCCTTTTTCTGCCAGTTTCTTGTTGCCCTGCATCATGTCGCGAATACACATCGCCATCAGCAGGCTCTCTTTTAGCACCGCGCGGCTCTGTTCTTCATCGCGCTTATAGTGCTGCGCGTTCTGGTCCTCGCCGTAGCGGAAGTTTTTATCCGCCCAGGCCAGCGCCATTTCCAGCTCGACTTCATCATAGATTTTCTGGTCGATGCGGCGGCGCAGTTCGGTCATATCAACCGCCTGGACCTTCATCCCCAGCCAGGATTCAAAGAAGTTATGGTCGACGATGGAGCCAGCGATGCCCATCGAAACCCCACCCACGGAGAGATAGCTTTTCCCTTTCATGCTGGCAACGGCGAGCCCGGCGCGGGCAAAACGCAGCAGCTTTTCCTCAACGTCGGCCGGGATGGTGGTGTCGTCGGCATCCTGGACATCATGGCCGTAGATCGAGAACGCCGGGATCCCTTTCTGACTGTGGGCGGCCAGCGCGGCGGCCAGATAGACGGCGCCGGGGCGCTCCGTGCCGTTAAATCCCCAGATGGCCTTCGGGCGCAGCGGATCCATGTCGATGGTTTCGCTGCCGTAGCACCAGCAAGGGGTCACGGTGATCGTCACGCCGACGTTCTGGCTGCTGAACTTCTCCTCGCAGGCGGCGGATTCCGCCATGCCGGCGATGCAGGTGTCGGCAATCACGCATTCAATCTGCGCGCCGCTGGCATGACGGAGTTTCTCGCTAATCAGCGCGGCGGTAGCTTTTGCCATATTCATGGTCTGCTCTTCCAGCGACTCGCGTACTCCCATACGACGTCCGTCAATCACCGGGCGAATACCAATTTTGGGTAAGCTGATTCTTTTCATTACAGACTCCTCACGTTATTCGGAAAATGTTCAGTTCGTTACCGCTTGTGAGCGGAAACGGGCAAAAATAAAGATGATGGCAAAGCACAGTGCCGGAACCAGTTCTGCGGTGGGGATGTTGCCGGCGGCATCGCTGACAAAGCCCATCACCGGCGTGACGATCCCGCCGCCAATAATGGTCATGACGATAAACGACGATCCGTATTTGGTGTCCTGTCCCAGGCTCTTGATCCCCAAAGAGAAAATGGTCGGGTACTGAATGGACATGAACGCGCTGCACAGCGTCAGGGCCAGCAGGCCGATATGCCCGCCGCTCAGGGCGGAGATCAGGCACAGCGCCATCGACAGCAGGGCGTAGGCGGCAAGGACTTTATGCGGGGCAAAGCGGCTGATAAGCCAGGTCCCGCTAAAGCGGCCAATAAAGAAGCACACCATCGTGCCGGTCAGGTAGTTGGCGGCGAAACCTGGGGTCATGCCGGGAATCTCTTCAATGGCGTAGCGGATCAGATAGCTCCAGCAGGCGGTTTGCGCGCCGACGTAGCAGAACTGCGCCAGTACCGCCCAGCGCCAGTGGCGAATGCGGGCGAGGCGGCTGAATGAGGCCACGAAGGAGCTGGGTTCGCTTTCACTGTGGTCGTCGCTTTGCAGAGCCGGAAATTTTGTCAGCATAATCAGCAGAGCGACCAGCAGCACCACGGCGACGATAATCATGTACGGGGTCTGGACCGACAGGACCAGGCTGTGTTTATAGGCGCTGAGCTGGTCAGGCGCCATTTTATCGAGCACCTCCGGCGATTGATGTGGCACATGAGACAAAATAAGACTTTGCCCAAATACAACTGCAATAATGGCGCCGAAAGAGGTAAAGGTTTGCGCCAGATTTAGACGGAAGTGACCACCGCTTTCCGGGCCTAATACCGTGACGAAAGGGTTTGCTGCCGTTTCAAGACACCCGAGACCGGCGGCAATAATAAAAAGCCCGATGAGAAATAACGTATAATTCATAATTTCAGCAGCGGGCCAGAATAGCGCAGCGCCGAAAGCATACAAAAATAACCCGGTAATGATCCCGGCTTTATAGCTGAGTTTCTTCATCAGTATTCCGGCGGGGATCGGAATGACAAAGTAGCCAAAATAAAATGCCGACTGAATCAGACCAGCCTGGAAGTTGGTTAATGTAAAGGCCTGTTGAAACTGGGGCAGTAAAATATCATTGAGATTATTGGCGACAGCCCAAAGAAAAAATAATGAGCACAGCAAGGCGAATGGAATAATGTAGCGCTGACGTTGACCGACATCCACCGCGCGAAAACTCTGCGTTTGTATTGTTGTATTTCCCATAGCATCCTCATCAGTTAAGAAGCGTGTTCAGCATCTCAGGCGTGCGGTTGGTATGACTCACCAGACCGGCAACCGGGTGAGTTCCTGTGCCGACGTCCTCGTTATTCTCATCCCGCCGCGAGAGCGTCTCTTGAATAATTAGGGGGTGTGAATGAACTCATGAGGTCATTTTCAAATAAAAAAGGTCTTTTAATATGATAACGGTCACACTTCACCCAATAACGGTGGTTTTATGTGATTGCTATCACTTTAATTTCTGTAAAACAATGACCGTTTGAGTGAAATTAATTTAAAAGCCACAGGATGGTTGCCCGATTTAATTTATTGTGGTGAAAACGGTCAGTTGTTAAATGACAATCTAAATTGCCCGTTTAGAACGAGAAAAATAATAACGGTCATTTTTCACGGCTGAAAAATATTGCGGCCTGATTAAACCAGGGAAATTAATTGATGGCGGTCACAGAATACGTGAATGTAAATTCCTTTCTGATTATTCAATATGATGATAGCCAGTAAATATAAAACTGACTCAACAGGGCCGGAATGCAACGCGAAAGCGTTTCTGTTGGCCCGGTGTTGAATCGCTGAGAGAGGTAAATAAATGGAACGGAACAGACTGGCGCGGCAGATTATTGATACCTGCCTGGAAATGACCCGACTGGGGCTGAATCAGGGCACCGCCGGGAACGTGAGCGTGCGTTATGACGGGGGGATGCTGATTACGCCGACGGGTATTCCTTATGAAAAACTCACTGAATCTCACATTGTGTGGATCGATGCCAACGGCCAGCACGAGCAGGGGAAACTGCCGTCGAGCGAGTGGCGTTTTCATCTGGCCGCCTACCAGACCCGGCCCGATGCGCAGGCCGTGGTGCATAATCACGCGGTGCACTGCACGGCGGTGTCGATCCTCAATCGCCCGATCCCGGCGATCCACTACATGATCGCCGCTGCCGGAGGGAACTCCATTCCCTGTGCGCCGTACGCCACCTTTGGGACTCGCGAACTGTCAGAGTTTGTCGCCGTGGCGTTAAAGCATCGCAAAGCGACGCTGCTGCAGCACCATGGCCTGATTGCCTGTGAAGAGAATCTGGAAAAAGCGCTGTGGCTGGCGCATGAAGTCGAGGTTCTGGCTCAACTCTATCTCAGTACCCTGGCGATCGTCGATCCTGTACCGGTGCTGGACGACGAGGCCATTGCCATCGTACTGGAAAAATTCAAAACCTATGGGTTACGTATCGAAGAGTGATTCGCAAAGCGAGCGGGAGGCGACGATGGCGAACAGAATGATTTTAAACGAGACGGCATGGTTCGGTCGGGGAGCGGTGGCGGCATTAACCGATGAAGTGACCCGTCGGGGATATCGCAAGGCGCTGATAGTGACGGATAAGAATCTGGCGCAATGCGGCGTGGTCGACAAGGTGACGCGCAGGATGGATGACGCGGGCCTGGCCTGGGAGATATTTTCCGGCGCGATCCCTAATCCGACGATTGCCGTGGTGCAGGAGGGGCTCGGAGCGTTTCAACGCAGCGGCGCCGACTACCTGATCGCGATTGGCGGCGGTTCGCCGCAGGATACCTGCAAGGCGATCGGCATTATCCACGCTAACCCGGAGTTTGCCGACGTGCGTAGCCTGGAAGGGCTATCGCCGACCCGCAATCCGGGGGTACCGATCATGGCCATTCCGACCACCGCAGGAACCGCGGCGGAAGTGACCATTAACTATGTGATAACCGATGAAGCGCAGCGGCGTAAATTCGTCTGCGTCGACCCGCATGATATCCCTCAGGTGGCCTTTATCGATGCCGATATGATGGACGGCATGCCGCCGGCGTTAAAAGCCGCGACCGGCGTGGATGCGTTGACCCATGCGATTGAAGGCTACATCACCCGGGCGGCATGGGCGCTGACCGATGCGCTACATATTAAAGCCATTGAGGTGATTGCCGGCGCGTTGCGAGATTCGGTAGCCGGCGATAGTCAGGCAGGCGAAGCGATGGCGCTGGGACAGTACATTGCCGGCATGGGGTTTTCCAACGTCGGGCTGGGGCTGGTGCACGGTATGGCGCATCCTTTAGGGGCGTTTTACAACACCCCGCACGGCGTGGCGAATGCTATTTTGTTACCCCACGTGATGCGCTACAACGCCGACTTCAGCGGCGAGAAGTTCCGCGATATCGCTCGCGCAATGGGGGAGAACGTGGATGGCGTGAGTCTGGAGCAGGCGCGCCAGTCCGCCGTTGATGCCGTCTTCCGTCTTAACCGCGATGTCGGTATTCCCCCAAATCTGCGTGACGTTGGGGTACGTAAAGAGGATATTCCGGCGCTGGCACAGGCGGCTTTTGCTGATGTCTGTACCGGGGGGAACCCCCGTGAGGCCAGCCTGGAGGAGATCATGACCCTGTATCATACTGCGTGGTAGTGCCTCAGGCGGTCACTGCACAGGGCGATGCCAGCGTCGCCCTGTCGGTTTGTTTATGCCTGAGGGGCCAGCCGCAGCTGCTGTAAATTGCCGTCGAGCTGTAAATCGGTCTGCAGGCGGGCTATCTCGCGGCAGGTAAATGCCATCTCTTTATGCTCTTCCAGTTTTTTACGCCATTTTTCAGGCACCTTCGCCAGCTGAGCATAGATGCCCTCCAGATCCTGATACTCCGTTAACAGCTGCGCCGCGCTCTTTGGGCCAATCCCCGCCACGCCCGGGACTTTTGAACTGCTGATCCCCGCCAGCCCCCAGTAATCAGGCAGTTGCTCCGGCGTGACGCCGAACTCTTTGGCGATGAAAGGGGCGTCCAGCCAGCGTTTCTGAAAGTAGTCGCGGATCAGAATCGTCGGCGACAGCAGCTGGCAATAGCCTTTATCGGTAGAGACGATCGTCGCCTGATGTCCGGCATGGGCGACTTTGATTGCCAGCGTAGCGGCGAGGTCGTCCGCTTCATTGCCCGCTAAAGCCCAGCAGCGGATCCCGCGCTGCTCAAAGGCCGCGCGCAGGGCGGGCATTTCGGCTTCGAGGGTTTCCGGCATGGGCGCGCGCCCGGCTTTGTATTCCGGCAGGCGCTGGTGTCGCCAGCCGTGGGCGCGATCTTCGTCATCAAAAACCGCCACGGCATGGGTTGGCTGGCTATGAACGATGAGCTGCTCCAGCGCGTGCAGGCAGGTGTCAACGCAGGGGGACCCCTGCACCGCATGAATGCGGCGGATCAGATTGAGTGCGTCGACAATTAACAGATGAACGGCCACAGATACCTCCTGGCGAGCCTGGCGAAACAGGCCCTTATTCACAGAACCTTAAGGGTATCATTGCCGTGGCGGAGAGGCTATCGGCACGGGGAGATTCGGGAAGATGCGCCGCAAAGAGGCTTAATCGGCGTGCAGCAGCAGGCCCGGTTCGCTGTGGGTGGCCTCGCCGTACCAGACCGCTTCGCGGACCGCAACCGGCTTGCCGATCAGGCCCAGCGCATAAAAACGGTCGGCAATAGTTTGCTGCGCGCGGATCACTTTGAGGTCCATCATCCGCGGGCGATGGCTGCGGCGGGCCAACGCCAGGGACAGCGAGGCGACGTTAATCCCCAGCTCCGCCGCCAGCAGCCCGGCGGCTTCATCCCGTCGACGATCGATAAACTGCCCGGTTTGCGTCAGCTCGTGCAGCAGGCGCTGCATGATATCGCCATGACGCGTTACGTAGTCGCGGCGCGACAGGTAGAACTGATGGTTGTGCACCCGACCTTCGCCGTTGGCTACCACCCGCAACTCCCCGGTGTGTTCGGCGTCGCTTAACAGCGGATCCCACATCATCCAGGCATCCACCGCCAGATAGTCGCTGGCGGTCAGCGGGTATTTGGGCGGGGTGTAGACAATCCTGACGTCATTTAAGCCCAGCCCCGCCTCCTCGAGAATCTGCAACAGCAGCCAGTGCACGTTTGACCCTTTGTTCAACGCAATACGCTTCCCGCGCAAGTCGGCAATCGTGCGGATCGCGCTATGTTGCGGGACAACCATCGCCACGCTCTGCGGCGCGGGCGGTTCCCACGCTACGTACACCAGCTCGCTGTTGCCGGACTGGGCAAAGACCGGTGGCGCTTCGCCGGTGGTGCCAAAATCAATTTCGTGACAGGCGAGGGCGTGCAGCAGCTGTGGCCCGGCAGGGAATTCGCTCCACAGCACGCTGACCCCGAGATGGGCGAAGGCGCTTTCCAGGCTCTGTCGGGCCTTTAAAATGCCCAGATTGCCAAAACGCTGATAGCCGATACGTAACTCGCGGTCGGCGGAAACGGCGGCCGACAGCGGGCGCTGCGTGGTCTCTACCCGCCGACGGCTTTTAATCAGTCCAATGTTGGCCAGCTGTGTACGTAAGGTATGGCGACTGATGCCCAGCAGCGCCGCCGCCTGGCTTTGGTTGTCATCGCAGTGGGCCATCGCTCCGCGGATCAGCGCCCCGGTGATGCGCTCCCACAGTGCCTCGCCTGGCTGGTTAAGCTGCTGATAGATAAAACTATCCAGTTCATTATCGGTGGTTGTCGTCGGCGTATCGTACAACGTGCTCAGCCGCAGCTGCGCGGGCGTAATCTCCTCCTCTTTGCTGAGCAGAACCGCGTTATGTAACGTATTTTCCAGTTCGCGGATATTGCCGGGCCACGGATAGTCCATCAGCCTCGCCAGCGTTTCCGGCGCCAGGCGGCGGGTCGGACGACCCAGCCGGCGGGCATACAGCGTTAAAAAGTGATTGGCCAGCTGGGGAATATCCTGGCGGCGCTGGCGCAGCGGCGGCAGCGGCACGATGGCGATATTCAAACGGTAGTAGAGGTCTTCGCGGAAGCGGCGTTCGCGGATCGCCTGAGCTAAATCGACATGGGTGGCGGCGATGACCCGCACATTCACTTTGATGGCCTTGCGCGAACCGACGCGGGTAATTTCCCGCTCCTGCAGCACGCGCAGCAGCTTGACCTGCAGCGGCAGGCTCAGTTCGCCGATCTCATCGAGCAGCAGGGTCCCGCCCTCGGCGGCTTCAAACCAGCCGGGGTGGCTCTGCACCGCGCCGGTAAAGGCGCCTTTTTCATGGCCGAAGAGTTCAGCTTCCGCCAGGCTTTCGGTCAACGCGCCGCAGTTAACGGCGAGAAACGGCTGGTGACGACGTGTGCTGTGATGATGAAGATAGCGGGCAACCACCTCTTTACCGGTGCCGGTTTCGCCGACGATCAGTACGGTGGCTTCCGTTGGCGCCAGCTTATCCAGCAGGCTCTGAAACGCTTTCGACGCCGGGTCGACCAGCACGGGCGTATCGGACAGGGATTCAGGATTGAGCATGGTGGACCTCCGGTAAATGACGCCTTGAACTTATCCTTTGCCAGCGACAGAAACCAGAGGGTCGCGACGTCAGGCTGTTGCAAACTCAACAGCGGGCGCACATGAACTGGCGTATTTGCAACAGCAAAATGGGTAGGGTGAAATTGTAATTAACTGATTTTATTGAATTAATTTTTTATTCACCTTTGGCATGATTATCGCTAACACTCATATAACCAAATTAAAACATCTCTTCGATGAATATCGAATATGGTTATATAGGAAATGGATAATGACGCAGAAAGCGAGCGATACGATCAATGTGTTCTGGTTCTTGCCCACCCACGGTGACGGCCGTTATCTCGGGACCACCGAAGGCGGTCGCCCGGTGGATTTGCCTTATCTCCAGCAGGTCGCGCTGGCCGCCGATAGCCTCGGCTACTACGGCGTGCTGATTCCGACCGGAAAAAGCTGCGAGGACTCCTGGCTGGTGGCGTCGGCGCTGGCGCCGTTAACCCGCCGCCTGCGCTATCTGGTGGCGGTGCGTCCGGGTTTACAGCCGCCGACGCTGGCGGCGCGGATGGCGGCCACCCTCGACCGGCTGTCGGAGGGGCGGCTGCTGATCAACGTGGTGACCGGCGGCGATCCGGTGGAGAACAAAGGCGATGGGATCTTCCTCAACCACAGTGAACGCTACCAGGTGACCCGCGAATTTCTCGATGTCTACTCTCGTTTGCTGAAAGGCGAAAAGGTGGACTATTACGGGGAGCATATTCACGTTGAAGGGGCGGAAGTGCTGTTTCCGCCGGTGCAGGAAAACGGCCCGCCGCTGTACTTTGGCGGCTCTTCGGAGGAGGCCATCGACGTCGCCGCTGAGCAAATCGACAGCTACCTGACCTGGGGAGAGCCGCCGGCGCTGGTGGCGGAGAAGCTGGCTATCGTTCGTGAACGCGCTGCGGCGCGCGGGCGTATCCTGCAATACGGTATTCGCCTGCATGTGATCGTCCGTGAAACGGAAGAGGAGGCCTGGGCCGCCGCCGACCGACTGATTGCCCACCTGGATGATGACACCATTGCTCAGGCGCAGAAGATCTTCTCGCGCATGGATTCCGCAGGCCAGGCGCGGATGAGCGCTCTGCACAACGGCTCGCGCGACAATCTGCGAATTGCGCCAAACCTGTGGGCCGGCGTCGGGCTGGTACGCGGCGGGGCGGGGACGGCGCTGGTCGGCAATCCGCAGCAGGTGGCGGAGCGCATCCGTGAATATCAGGCGCTGGGGATCACCAACTTTATCTTCTCCGGTTACCCGCATCTGGAAGAGGCGCACCGCTTTGCCGAGCTGGTGATGCCGCTGCTGCCGCTGGCCAGCAACGCCCAGCCAAAAGCGCGCGGCGTTAATACCGGGCCGTTCGGGGAAACCATCGGCGGCGATAAGCGCCCGGTAAAACAGGTCAGCGCCAGCTGAGCGGAGGTCGCAATGTTTCGCTTCTTCTTTCATAAGGCGGTGGCCTATGCCAGCTGAACCTCATATCACGATCGTCGGCGGCGGCTTTAGCGGCGCGGCGGTGGCTATTCATCTGCTTGACCTGATGCCGGAAGGAGTACGGGTGACACTGCTGGAGCCGCGCGCCGTGCCCGGGGCCGGCGTGGCCTATTCCACCGCCGAACCCAGCCACCGCATCAACGTGCCCGCCTCGCGGATGCAGTTGGCCGGTGAGGAGGAGGGTGCTTTTGACCGCTGGTACCGTAGTCAACCTGCTTTTGCCGACGATCCGCAGGCGTGGCGTGAAGATGGCTCGCTGTACCCCCAGCGCGGCCAGTTCGGGCGCTACGTCAGTCAGCGTTTTGCCGAGGCGGTACGGGTGAGCGCCGGGCGACTGGTTCACCTGCGCGAACAGGCGCTGACCTTTGACGAAAGCGGTATCACGACCGAGAGCGGTCGTCGGCTGCAAAGCGATCTGCTGATCCTGGCGGTGAGCCATCCGCCGCCGGCGCTGCCGCGGCTGGCGGCGCCTTTTCATGACCATCCGGCGCTGATTGCCAACCCGTGGCGTGCGGACAGCCTTACGGCGATCGCCCCGGACGCGCGGGTGGCGGTGATGGGAACCGGGCTGACAATGGCGGATTGCATCGCCACCTTATCCCGGCTCGGCCACCGTGGGCCGATTACCGCCTTTTCCCGCCACGGCCTGTTGTCCCGCGGGAACGTCAGCAGCGCGGCGGCGCAATGGCCGGGCGAGTATCGCCACGGCACGCTGCGCCAGCGGCTGCGGCAGGTTCGCAGCGATATCAGGCGTGCCGCGGAGCAGGGGCTTCCCTGGCAGGTGGTGCTGGATGCGGTGCGTCATCAGGGTCAGAGCATCTGGCAGGCGCTGACGTTTGCCGACCGCCAGCGTTTCCAGCGTCATCTGCGGCGCTACTGGGATGTGCATCGTTATCGCATTGCGCCGCAGATTGCCGAGGTGCTCGAGCAACGGCAGCGCGAGGGGAGCCTGCAGGTGCTGGCTGCACGGCTGACGGCGCTGGAAGGCGATTCCCGTACGCTGAGCCTCACCCTGGCGCCTCGCGCGGGCGAGCGCATTGCGCTGACCGTCGACCACCTGATTCTGACCACCGGCCCGGCCCACGGCGGGCTGATCGACAGCCAGCCGCTGCTGCGCGAACTGGCCCGTCGTGGTCTGATTCGCGCCGATAAGCTGGGTCTTGGGCTGGACGTGGATGCTCATTCCCGGGCGATTGGCCGCGACGGGCGTGCGATACCCAACCTGCTGATCTCTGGCCCGGCGGCTCGCGGCTATTTTGGCGAACTGATGGGGCTGCCGCAGGTGGCCGATCATGCCGCCGCCGTCGCCGCTGAAGCTTTACAGGCGCTGGGGATTGGGCAATCCGCCCGATGTCCCACGATCTAACCCCCCCATTCCCCTTATTCCTTGATGTGTTAAGCGTGCGTTCCGTTGACGGAATGCACCGTGGAGAGCGCTATGTCATCACAACGTGAAATTCGCCTGAATGCTTTTGATATGAACTGCGTCGGTCACCAGTCGCCGGGGCTGTGGACCCATCCGCGCGACCGCTCCTGGCAGTATAAGGACCTGGATTACTGGGTTGACCTGGCGCGTTTGCTGGAGCGCGGTAAGTTCGACGGCCTGTTTATTGCCGACGTGCTGGGCATCTACGACGTGCTGAACGGCAACGGCGACGCGGCGATTCGCCAGGCGACGCAGGTGCCGGTGAACGATCCGCTGGCGTTGATTACCCCGATGGCGCTGGTGACGGAGCATCTGGGCTTTGGCCTGACCGCGTCACTGTCGTTTGAGCATCCGTACCCGTTTGCCCGCCGTCTCTCAACCCTCGATCATCTGACCAAGGGCCGGGTGGGCTGGAACATCGTCACCTCGTATCTGGAAAGCGGGGCGCGCAACATTGGCCATCAGGCGCAGACCGATCACGATGCGCGCTATGACTACGCCGATGAGTATCTCGACGTGGTTTATAAGCTGCTGGAAGGGAGCTGGGAAGATGGCGCGGTGCTGCGCGATCGCGAGCGCGGGATCTTCAGCGATCCGCAAAAAATTCATCCGATCAATCATCAGGGTAACTTCTTCACCGTGCCGGGGATCCACCTCTGCGAACCGTCGCCGCAGCGCACGCCGGTGCTTTATCAGGCCGGTGCCTCCAGCCGCGGTAAACAGTTTGCCGCCGGTCACGCCGAGTGCGTTTTTGTCGCCGCGCCGTCGAAAGTGCTGCTCAAAAAGACGGTGGCGGATATTCGCCGCCGCGCCGCCGAAGCCGGACGCGACCCGCGCAGCATTCTGATTTTCAACCTGCAAACGGTCATCGTCGGCGAAACCGACCGCGAGGCGCAGGCCAAATGGCAGGAGTATAAATCGTACGTCAGCTATGAAGGGGCGCTGGCGCTGATCTCCGGCTGGACCGGGATCGACTTCGGCCAGTATCAGCCGGATCAGGTGCTGAAATACCTGCATACCAACGCGATTCAGTCGGCGGTTGAAGCCTTTTCCACCGCCGATCCCGATCGCCAGTGGACGGTACAGGCGCTGGCCGACTGGGTCGGCATTGGCGGCTTCGGCCCGCTGATTGTCGGCAGTGCGCAAACCGTCGCCGATGAGCTGCAGTCATGGGTTGAGGAGACCGATGTTGACGGTTTCAACCTGGCGTATGCCGTCACCCATGAAACCTTCCGCGATGTCGTGGATCTGCTCATTCCCGAACTGCAAAAACGCGGCGTCTTTAAGCAGGAGTATCGCGAAGGCACCCTGCGCGAAAAACTGTTCGGCGCCGGGCCGCGTCTGGTCGCGCCGCATCCGGGGGCGGGGTATCGTCGCGGCGCCCGCATCGACGTCGCGGCAGGGGAGAAGGTGACATGATCGAGATAGATAACCTGCATAAAAGCTACCGCGCGGCGGACGGGCGGGTCAGCGAGGTGCTGAAAGGGCTGTCGCTGCGGGTACCGACCCGCTCCATCACCGCGGTCGTGGGGCCGAGCGGTGCGGGAAAATCGACCCTCGCGCGCCTTATCAGCCTGCTGGAGCGCCCCGACAGCGGCAGTATTCGGGTGAACGGCAACGACCTGTCGTTGCTCAGCGGCGAGGCGCTGCGTCGCGAGCGGCGCACGATCGGTACCGTTTTTCAGTCCTCCGCGCTGCTCAGTCGTAAAACGGCCTGGCAAAATATCGCCCTGCCGCTGGAATATCTCGGGGTTGTCGAGCGCGATATTAAAGCCCGCGTCGGCGAACTGCTGGAAAGCGTCGGGTTGAGCCATAAGGCGGATGCCTGGCCGGCCCAGCTTTCCGGCGGCCAGCGTCAGCGGATTGGTATTGCGCGTGCGCTGGCGCTACGCCCGTCGGTGCTGCTGGCGGATGAAGCGACTTCGGGGCTGGATCCGCAGGCTACCGCAACGGTGCTGAATTTGCTCAAACGTCTGCGCGATGAATACCGTCTGGCGATCGTGCTGATCACCCACGAGATGGATGCGGTCCGCGCGGCGGCGGATGCGGTGGCAGAAATTCGCGATGGCGCAATTGTGCAATTCGGTCAGGTGAAAGAGCTGTTGGCGCGCCCGGATTCACTGCTGGGCCAGCAGCTGCTGCCGCTCTCTCCGGTCGCGGCTCACAGCGACCTGCTGCTGCGCCTGAGCTATCGCTGGGATGTCCCGGTGGCGACCGACTGGATCAGCCGCCTGAGCCAGCAGTTTGCGCTGCAGATCGATCTGCTCGGCGGCCACGTTGAGGTGATCAACGGCCGGCTGGCGGGAAGGCTACAGGTGGGGGTGCGGTTCCAGGGTGAGCGTCTGCCGCCGTCGCGGGTGCTGGCGCTGCTGGCCCAGCTCGGTATCGCGGCGGAGGTCCTTGACGACGCGCCGGAACTCAAGGAGGCGGTATGAAGCCGACGGTAATCAGTCAGGATACTCCCTGGAGCGAGATCCATACGCTGCTGCTGCCCGCCTACGCTGAGACCTGGCTGATGGTGGCCATCGTGATGCTGTTTGTGGTGACGCTGGGCGGTGTGGTCGGGGTGGTGCTATTCAATGCCTCAGCGCGCGGATTATTCCCGCATGCCGCGCTGTACCGGGTGTTGAACTGGGTGATGAATATGGGGCGCTCTCTGCCGTTTCTGGTGCTGATGGCGGCGATTATTCCCTTCACCTTCTGGCTCACCGGGACAACGATCGGCATTCCTGCCGCGGTGGTGCCAATGATCGCCGCCGGGGTGCCGTTTTTTGGCCGGCTGGTGGAAAACGCGCTGCGCGAACTGCCGGCGGAAGTGACCGCCGTGGGGATGGTGTGCGGCGGCTCGCGCTGGCAGATCATCCGCAGCGCCCAGCTGAGCGAAGCCCTGCCGGCGTTAGTGGCGGCGGTGACGCTCAATCTGGTCTCAATGATCGAATATTCCGCGATTGCCGGCACCATCGGCGCGGGAGGCATCGGCTATCTGGCGGTGGTGTACGGCTACCAGCGCTTCGACAACCACATCATGATCGCCACCATTATCGCGCTGATCGCCACGATTCAGCTGATTCAATTTTTCGGTGACCGTCTGGTCAACAAACTTCGCCACACGCAGGGGATCGCTTCATGACAACAGAACAATTTGAGTTACGTAAGGCCCGCCGCTGGCCGTGGCTGGCGGCGCTGGTGGTGATTGTGGCGCTGGCCGTCGCCTTTTGGTGGTGGCGGGGAGAGGCCCGGTCGCAGCAGGTGGTGTTTGGCTCCACCCTGAAAATCCATTATGAACCGGCGATGGCCGGCGAACAGCGAATTATCGAGTACATCGGCCAGAATATTGCGCCGGATTATGGCCTGAAGCTGGAGGCGGTGGGCGTGCAGGATCCGGTGCAGGCGGACCGGGCGGTGGCGCAAGGGGAATACGCCGGAACCATCTATCAGCATCAATGGTGGCTGAAGCAGGTGGTGGACGCCAATGGCTTCGCGCTTTCAACCACGGTACCGGTATTCCAGTGGGCCTTTGGGATTTACTCCGATCGCTATACATCGGTCAAGGATCTGCCGAACGGCGCGACGATCGTGGTGCCAGATGACGGTGCCAACCAGGGGCAGGCGCTGTGGCTGCTGCAGCGCATTGGCCTGATTACGCTCGACCCGAAGGTGGAGCCGCGTACGGCAAAGCTGAAAAATATCGTCGGCAACCCGCATCAGTTTAATTTCAAAGAGCTGGACTTGTTAACCATGCCGCGGGCGCTCAATTCGGTGGACGCGGCCATCGGCTATGTCTCGCAGTTTGATGCCGGGAAAGTATCGCGCGATAAGGGGATCTTATTCCCGCCGGCGCCGCGGACTTTTGCGTCGCAGTTGGTTATCGGGACGCCTTATCTGTCACAGGAGAATATCGTTAAATTGCAGCAGGCATTTTCCGACCCGCGCATTCAGAGCTGGTTGAAAACCACCGACGACCCGCTGGTGAAAGACGTACTGGTGCCGGTTTCCGCGGAATAATCTGCGCTGATGATCGATCTCGCAGGACGGGCGAAAGCGCGTCCTGATTTTGACGTTTTATTTAATTAACTTATTGAATATATTGATTTTTATATGCGTATTTGTTGGTTCCACTTTATCAGCGGGCGGCCTATAACTGCGATCACCTGCACAACATAATAAGGTGAAAACATGAGTACGCTGTCTGTTGATAATCCCGGCGTGGCCTCCGCACCGGTGAGTAGCGTCGGGGATGTGGCGCGGTTGATCAATTCGGGCAAGGATCAGGCTAAATATGCGCGGATGATTGTCTTCCTCGCTCTTGGCGGCGTCTTTCTCGACGCCTATGATTTAACCACGCTCTCCTACGGCATCGACGATGTGGTGCGTGAATTCCAGCTCTCGCCGCTGCTGACCGGGCTGGTCACCTCATCCATTATGGTTGGCACCATTATCGGCAACTTAATCGGCGGCTGGCTGACGGATAAATATGGCCGCTATTCGGTGTTTATGGCCGACATGCTGTTTTTCGTCGTCTCGGCCATTGCCGCAGGTCTGGCCCCCAACGTCTGGGTGCTGATCGGCGCGCGCTTCCTGATGGGGATCGGCGTCGGTATCGATTTGCCGGTCGCCATGTCCTACCTCGCTGAGTTTTCCCGTTTTACCGGCAAAGGCAATAAGGCCGCGCGCCTCGCCGCCTGGTGCCCGATGTGGTACGCCGCCTCGACGGTCTGCTTCCTGATTATCTTCGGTCTCTATTTCCTGCTGCCGCAGGCGCACCTCGACTGGCTGTGGCGCGCCTCGCTGCTGTTTGGCGCCGTCCCGGCGCTGCTGATTATCGCCGTGCGCAGTAAATTTATGAATGAATCGCCGCTGTGGGCGGCAAACCAGGGGGACCTGACTTCGGCGGTGCGCATTCTGCGCGACTCATACGGCATTGTCGCCCATGAAGCGCCGACCGAACGTCCCGCGCCGCCGCCGAAAGTGAGCTTCCGCGTGCTGTTTGAAAAGCCGTATCGCGAGCGCACCATCGTCGCCGGGGTGATGAATATTTGTATCTCCTTTGAGTACACCGCCATCGCCTTTTTCCTGCCGTCGATCCTCGCCCGGTTTCTCGGGGCCGGGGTGTTTGAAACCATCTCCGCCTCGCTGGGGCTGAATGCGCTGTTTGCCTTTACCGGCGGGCTGCTGGGGATGCATCTGGCGTGGAAATACCCGTCGCGCCACGTGGCGATTGCCGGCTTCGCGCTGCAGTTTATCGCCCTGATCGTCCTTGCGCTGGTCGGCCAGCCGCAGGCCACCGTCGGGGTCGTGCTGGCGATCGCGATGCTCGGCCTGTGGCTGTTTGCCGAGGGCTTCGGCCCCGGCGCGCAGCTGATGATCTATCCGGCGCTTTCCTATCCTACCGCGATTCGCGCCACCGGCGTCGGCTTCAGCCGGGCGCTCTCCGGTATCGGCAGCGCGCTGGCGCTGTTCGTGCTGCCGCTGCTGCAGGCCTCCCTCGGCACTCAGATGTTCTGGGTGGTGTCGCTGGCCGCCATTATTCCGATTTTCTTCCTGCTTGCGGTCCGCCACGAGCCGACGCGTCACGATATTGACGACAGCCACCATTAAGGAACAGATGATGACATTACTCTCTACCGGTACCGATTATGAACAGCTGGCCGCGGCTTTCCGGCCGATTTTCTCGCGCATTGCGCAGGGAGCCGCGAACCGCGAACAGCACCGTATTTTGCCCGACGAGCAGATTCGCTGGCTGAAGGAAGCGGGGTTCGGCACGGTTCGCATTCCGCGGGAAAAGGGCGGCTGGGGCGCGTCGCTGCCGCAGCTGATTGCCCTGCTGATTGAGCTGGCCCAGGCCGACTCCAACCTGCCGCAGGCGCTGCGCGCCCATTTTGCCTTTGTTGAAGATCGCCTGAATCAGCCCGACTCCGCGCAGCGCGATCGCTGGTTGCAACGTTTTCTCGACGGGGAGCTGGTGGGCAGCGGCTGGACCGAAACCGGCGGGGTCAAGCTTGGGGAGGTGATTACCCAGGTGACGCCGGACGATCGCGGCTGGCGGTTAAACGGCGAGAAGTTTTACAGCACCGGGACGCTGTACGCCGACTGGATTGATGTCTTTGCCCGCCGCAGCGACAACCAGGGCGACGTTATTGCGCTGGTCAGCACCCGGCAGAGCGCGGTGGAACGCGAAGACGACTGGGATGGCTTTGGTCAGCGTCTGACCGGCAGCGGTACCACCCGCTTTAAGCAGGCACAGGTTGAGCAGGAACATGTCTATGATTTTGCTGAACGCTTTCGGTATCAGACCGCCTTCTATCAGCATATCTTACTGGCGACGCTGGCGGGGATCGGCCTGGCGGTGGAACGCGATGCCGCCGAGGGGGTGAAAAAACGCACCCGCATGTACAGCCATGGCAACGCCGCGGTCCCGCGTGAGGATGCGCAGGTCCTGCAGGTGGTGGGGCAAATCAGCAGCTGGGCGTGGGCGACCCGCGCGGCGGTGCTGCAGGCGGCGGAGTCTTTACAGCAGGCCTATGTCGTTCATGCCAGCGGCGATGAAGCGCTGATTGAACAGCGCAATCGGCTGGCGGAAGTCGAAGCGGCGCAGGCGCAGGTGGTTGCCAGCGAGTGGGTGCCGCGTGCGGCGACCGAGCTGTTTAACGCCCTCGGCGCGTCGGACACCCGGGCGGGTAAGGCGCTCGACAGGCACTGGCGCAACGCGCGCACGGTGGCCTCGCATAACCCGGTTATCTACAAAGCGCGCAATATTGGCAACTGGCTGGTCAACGGCGAGGCGCCGACCTTTATCTGGCAGATTGGCGATGGCGAAAAGGCGCAGGGCTAAAAAGAGAGAAGGCGACGGGGAGGCCCGTCGCCGACAACGGTTATTTATCCTGCGACCAGGTGGCGCTGCGCACGTCCACCTTCACCGGCAGCAGGCCGATACGGGTGAAGGTATCCGCCAGCGCCTGCTGCTCGTTATAGACCGCAGGCGTCATGCGTTCGGCGCCATAGGGCAGGCGGGCAAGCGCTTTCAACCAGATAGCCTTATCCAGCCCGGTTGACGTGGCGAGGATCCCGGCGGCATCGTCCTGATGGGCGTTCGCCCAGTCGCTTAGCTGACTTAACTCATCCACCACCTGTTTTGCCGTATCCGGGTGGTTTTCGGCAAATTTGCGGCTGGCGAGGTAGAAGGTGTAATGCGGCACCAGCCCTTCGGCGTTGCTGATCTGCCGCGCCTTCGCGTTGGTTTCGACTTCGGCAAGGTACGGATCCCAGATAACCCAGGCATCAATGGCGCCTCGCTGGAAGGCGGCGCGGGCATCGGCCGGGGGCAGATAGACCGGGGTGATATCTTTATAGCTCAGCCCGGCTTTTGCCAGCGCGGCCACCAGCAGGTAGTTGACGTCGGAGCCTTTATTCAGCCCCACGCGCTTGCCTTTCAGATCGGCCACGTTGTGAATCGTTGAGTTTTCCGGCACCACGATCGCTTCAGTTTTGGGGTTGGCCGGTGAGTGCGCGAGGTAGACCAGATCCGCCTGAGCGGCCTGGGCAAAGGCCGGCGGCGCATCGCCGGTGGCCGCCAGGTCGATACTGCCGACGTTCAGACCTTCCAGCATCTGCGGGCCGGCCGGGAATTCCACCCAGCGCACGGCGATGCCCTGTTTTTTGAAGGTCTCATCGAGGGAACCGCGGTATTTGAGCAGGGCGAAGATATTGGCCTTCTGATAGCCAATGTTGACGGTTTCCGGCGCCTGAGCCAGCGCGGACGCAGACAGCCCGAGCAGCAGCGGCAGCGCGGCCAGATGCAACCTTTTGGACATAATGTGTTCTCCTTTGGCGGTTTGCCGTAAGGTAACAAATTGTCCTTATAACCAATAAATAACTAAATTGTAATTGATATAACTGAAATGTCTGGCGAGGGAGAAGAGATTGCGGGGAAGCTGCCCGGCAGAATCGGCTGCCGGGCAGGTATCGTTAATCGCAGGCGACGATTTTCATTGCCAGGCCGCCGCGCGAGGTTTCGCGGTATTTGGCGTTCATATCTTTGCCCGTTTCATACATGGTTTCGATGACCTTATCGAGACACACGCGCGGTTCGCTGGTGCGGCGCAGCGCCATTCGCGCGGCATTGACCGCTTTGACGGCGGCGATGGCGTTACGTTCGATGCAGGGAACCTGTACCTGGCCGGCAACCGGATCGCAGGTCAGACCGAGGTTGTGTTCCATACCGATCTCTGCCGCGATGCACACCTGACCCGGGCTACCGCCCAGCAGCTCGGTGAGACCGGCCGCCGCCATCGAACAGGCCACGCCGACTTCGCCCTGGCAACCGACTTCGGCGCCGGAAATCGAGGCGTTCATCTTATACAGCGAGCCGATCGCGCTGGTTACCAGCAGGTAACGCGCCAGCGAATTAGCATTCACCTTGCGGATAAACTTGTCGTAATAGGCCAGTACCGCCGGCACGATGCCGCAGGCGCCGTTGGTGGGCGCAGTCACCACGCGTCCACCGGCGGCGTTCTCTTCGTTGACCGCCAGGGCAAACATGTTGATCCAGTCAACCACCGCCATCGGGTCGCTGTTGGTATTGTCCTGGCTAACCAGCATCCGGCGCAGGGCGGCGGCACGACGCGGAACCCGCAGCTTGCCCGGCAGTACGCCTTCGGTGGTGATGCCGCGCTCAATACCGCTGCTCATCACTTCCCAGACGGCGGCGAAGTGCTGCTCCAGCTGCTCTTTGCTGTGCAATGCCAGTTCGTTTTGCATCATCAGGCCGGAAAGCGAGAGCCCGCTTTCGCGGCAGTGTCTTTGCAGGTCGGCCGCATTTTTGTACGGATAAGGCACCACCGGCGGCGCTTCATTGGTCAGGCCGAAATGTTCTTCATCGACAATAAACCCGCCGCCGATGGAGTAATAAGTCTGGGTGTAGAGCACCTTGTCGCCGCCCAGGGCGGTAATGCGCATACCGTTCTCATGCAGCGACAGGTTGTCGGCATGGAAATTCATGCACTGGTCGACCGGGAATTCAACTTCCTGCTGGCCGTTCGCCAGCATCAGGCGGCCGTGGGTGTTGACGTCCTGAATGAATGCCGGGATGGCGTCGATATCAACGCTGTCAGGCAGGTTGCCCGCAAGACCCATAATAATGGCGATGTCGGTATGGTGGCCTTTACCGGTGAGGGAAAGGGAGCCGTAAACGTCGACAACGACTTTGGTGACGTTGGCAAGCAGCCCGCGCGCGATAAGATCGTCCGTGAACTGCTTGCCCGCTTTCATTGGTCCAACGGTATGGGAGCTGGAAGGGCCAATGCCGATTTTAAAAATATCGAATACGCTGATCATGTTGCATCCAGTACTGTCGGGGAGCGCGCCGCCTGCTGGCGGCGCGGGGGAGAGATTAGCTGAACAGAGAGTAGAAAATCGCGGAGATAGCAATCAGGCCCATAATCACCACGAAGACGTTGCTGATGTGGCCGCTGTATTTGCGCATGGCCGGGACTTTCTGGATGGCATACATCGGCATCAGGAACAGAATCATCGCGATAATCGGGCCGCCGAGGGTTTCGATCATCCCGAGAATGCTTGGGTTCAGCGTGGCCACAATCCAGGTGGTCACCAGCATGAACAGCGCCGTGATTTTGTTCAGTTTATTGATTTCGATGGATTTGCCTTTACCACGCAGGGATTTAATCACCATGCCGTTAAAGCCTTCACGTGCGCCCAGGTAGTGGCCGAGGAAGGATTTGGTGATGGCGATCATCGCGATGATCGGCGCCATCCAGGCAATGACCGGTGCGTTAAAGTGGTTCGCCAGGTAAGACAGAATCGAGATGTTCTGCGCTTTTGCTTCTGCCAGATCGGCCGGAGACAGGCTCAGTACGCAGCTGAAGACGAAGAACATCACGGTCAATACCATCATGATATGAGCGCGAGCCAGGATGCTGGAGCACTTCTTCTCTGCGCCCTGACCGTACTCTTCACGCTTCGCCACGGCGAAGGAGGAGATGATCGGCGAGTGGTTAAAGGAGAACACCATTACCGGAATCGCCAGCCAGAGAGTCATCCACAGACCATTACCGGTAAAGGTAGCGCTGTTCAGGGAGAGGGTTTCCAGCGCCGCGCCGTTCCACTGAGGAATCAGGTACAGTGCGAGGATCATCAGAGCGATAACGAACGGGAACACCAGAATACTCATCGCTTTAACAATCATCTGCTCGCCGAAACGCACGATGGTCATCATGCCCACAATCAGAATCAGCGACAGGATCGCACGCGGCGGCGCGGTCATCTGCAGCTGGTGGGTCATAAAGCTTTCGACGGTATTGGTGATAGCCACGCTATAAACCAGCAGAATCGGGTAGATGGCGAAGAAGTAGAGCAGAGTAATCAGTTTACCTGCGCCGACACCGAAGTGCTCTTCTACCACTTCCGTGATGTCTTCACCCGGATTTTTACCGGAAAGGACAAAACGGGTCATTCCGCGGTGGGCGAAAAAGGTCATCGGGAAAGCAAGAATTGCCATGATGATCAGGGGGATCATCCCGCCGACGCCGGCATTAATCGGCAGGAACAACACGCCCGCACCGATTGCCGTACCGTACAGTCCCAGCATCCACATGGTATCTGTTTTGCGCCATCCGCTACGGGTTTCGCCCGATACGATAGTGCTGGTTTGAGTGGTTTCCATCTGTATCTCCTGGAGGAAGCGACCAAATATAATGATTAAAATCAATTAAGTAATATTAAATGTGTTTGATTACGGTTTTTTAATGATTTTCTCCGCAACAAGTGGGGCGGAAAGATACATTTATCTGGTAAATGCATCAGTGATCGCGATCCCAATTGCAATAATCCACTTTCGAGGTGGGTATTTTTAGTTCAACAGTCTGTTTCTGGTGATCAGCCAGGTATTTGTGGCGCGAAGGCTACCATTTACAGGATATGAGATAAAAGAAGGCAGGCTTAATAACGATGTTTTTACTGTAAAAATGAGATACTGACGATGTTTTCGCGCTTAAATGCCTTTTTATCAGTGATATTTATTGCTTCTTATGGAAACGCAAACGATTGGCTTTTGTTAAAATGTTACAAAGCATTCTTAAAATAAATGAATTATTGGGAAAGCGGGCCTGAGAAGTTTAAAAGAGGTTAAGAGAGGTTAAGAGAGGTTAAGAGAGGTCAAAGGAGGTTAAAGGAGGTTAATACGGGAAGAGGGGGAAAGCGGATTACGGCAGCACGCGCCGTAACCCGGAATGACAGATTAGCTATCAGGAACAGATTTCGTAGCAAGGAATATACGCAGTGCCGCCCGGAAGCTTCATGCGGTGCTGGGCGACGAAACCCTGCAGCAGATCGTCCATCCGACGCATCATCTGCGGATCGCCGTGCAGCTTGTAAGGACCGAATTTTTCAATCGCCTGGATACCCACCTCTTTGACGTTGCCGGCCACGATACCGGAGAACGCGCGCCGCAGGTCTGCCGCCAGCATCTCGACCGGCTGATCGGGATAAAGCTTGAGGTTGGCCATGTTTTCATGTGTCGGGTCGAAGGGCATTTGCAGATCCGGGGTGATACGAATCGACCAGTTAAAGCTGTAGGCATCGTCGGTTTCCCGGCGACTCTCTTTCACCAGCGGCATCGCTTTCTTCATCTGGCGCGCCACTTCGCTGGCGTCGTCGATAATGATGCGATAGTGGCGACGCGCCGACTCGCCCAGCGTATGGACGATGAACTCATCCAGCACGCGGAAATAGTCGGCGCTCTCTTTCGGACCGGTGAGGATCAGCGGCAGGACCTGCGATGTGTTGGCCGGGTGCATTAAAATCCCCAGCAGATAAAGCAGCTCTTCCGCGGTGCCGACGCCGCCCGGGAAGATAATAATGCCGTGGGCGATACGGACAAACGCCTCAAGACGTTTTTCGATATCCGGCATGATCAGCAGCTCGTTAACCAGCGGGTTAGGCGGTTCGGCGGCAATAATTGATGGCTCGGTCATGCCGATAAAGCGGCTGTCTTTGTAACGCTGCTGGGCGTGGCCGACCGCGGCGCCTTTCATCGGCGCTTCCATCGCACCCGGACCGCAGCCGGTGCAGATATTCAGTTCGCGCAGACCCAGCTGGGTCCCGACGCGACGGGCGTACAGATATTCGTTTTCGTTAATCGAGTGGCCGCCCCAGCAGACAATCATATTCGGCGCTTCGCCGACGTGCAGCGCACGGGCGTTACGCAGAATAGAGAACACCAGGTTGGTGATATGCACCGAGCTTTCAAGATCGAGATTCGGGAAGCGCACGGTGTTGTGAATCTGCCCGTAAACGAACAGGATATCGCGCAGCACGGCGAACAGGTTGGCCTGCAGGGAACGGATAATACGCCCGTCAACGAAGGCCTCTTCCGGGGGATTGATCAGTTCCAGCTTCACGCCGCGTTCACGACGCAGCACGTTGATATCGAAGTTTTCAAAACGAGACAGCAGCTCCTTGCTGTTATCGGTCAGGCTCCCCGAGTTGAGTACAGCAAGCGAGCAGTTACGAAAGAGTTGATAGAGGTCACTGCTGGCGGTGCGTTTAAGCATATCCACTTCCAGCTGTGACAGCATATCCATTGAACCAAGCGGGCTAACATGTGTAATCAAGTGAACTCCTTACAGGACGATTATCGTCTTCCTGTGATTACAATAGCCTTGCTGATGGCGTTTTCACAACCTTGCGCGCGGGTTAACGCACGCAAATTGTGAAAATGTTGACTATTGACGAGCGAGGCGACCGATGGCCGGAACAAAATCGGTGTTGCTGCGCCACGGGTTGATGTCCAGACCGCCGCGTCGCGTGTAGCGCGCATAAACGGAAAGGGCTTCCGGCTGGCAGAAACGCAGAATATCGTTGAAGATGCGCTCTACGCACTGCTCGTGGAATTCGTTGTGGTGGCGGAACGACACCAGGTAGCGCAGCAGTTTTTCGCGATCGATTTTGGCGCCGCGATACTGAATTTGCACCGAACCCCAGTCCGGCTGATGGGTGATCAGGCAGTTGGACTTCAGCAGATGGCTGACCAGCGTCTCCTCGACGACTTTGCCGCTTGCGGCATCCTGCAGATAGTCGGCGCTGAACTGGTAGTTATCGATTTCAATATCCTGATCGTCGATACAGGCGCCGTGCAGATGTGCTACCGGCTGGCCTTCGAGTTCATCAAGACGATACAACGACACTTTAACTTCCCCCTCCGCGCAGGCGCTGAGATCGCGCGCCAGCGTCGCCTCGACCTCCTGCCAGTCGGCGAAGCGGGTCTGGTTAAAGCTATTGAGATAGAGCTTAAAGCTCTTCGACTCTACCAGGTTCACGGTTGTGTCATTGAGTTCAACATGGCCTACGGCGACCTGCGGTAGTCCTTTAGCGTTGAGCCAGGAGAGTTCGTACAGCGTCCAGATATCACCGCCGTGAAAAGGCAGATTGTCCGCGTGCAGGCCCAGCGGATCGCGGTTCAGGCTGCGCGGTACGCCCTGTAGCAGCGAGGCATCGTAAGTATCGCGGTAATCGGTTGATTTACCGAGCGTCAGGCCGGCAAGCGCCTGATGATTATCGTAAGAAGACATGTTTCACCATAGTAAAGCGGGTACACTATACGCCAAGTGTATCCTGTCTGACGTGAAGAGAGAAACCGGTGGACTATCAAACCGCAGAAGCGCTGCAAGCCTTCACCCAACGTTATTGCGCTGCCTGGCAGCAGCAGCGCGGCAGCCTGCCGCGTAGCGAAGAGCTTTATGGCGTGCCGTCACCCTGTATCAGCGCGACGGACGACGACGCCGTTTTCTGGCAGCCGCAGCCCTTTAGCGCAGAACAAAATATCAGCGCGGTTGAACGGGCACTGGATATTGTGATACAACAGCCGATTCATAGTTATTATACCACTCAGTTCGCCGGCGATATGGCCGCGCGCTTTGCTGGTGAGACGATGCTGCTGCTGCAAACCTGGAGTCCGGATGACTTCCGGCGCGTGCAGGAGAATTTAATCGGTCACCTGGTGGTGCAAAAACGGCTGAAGCTGTCGCCAACACTTTTTATCGCCACGCTTGAGAGCGAGCTGGAGGTCATTTCGGTGTGCAACCTGAGCGGCGAAGTGCTCAAAGAGACGCTCGGCACGCGTAAACGGACAATCCTTTCGCCTTCTCTGGCAAGCTTCCTTGAGCAGCTTGATCCGGTGCTGTAATCCATTTTTCCCACCCGTTTGTGAGAGATCTCTTACAAGACCTGTAAGAGATCGTCATCATTTAAGCCAATTTTTCGCGGCTTTATTTCTTGTAAGTCAATATAATTCAGTGAGTTATTCTTCTTTTTGCCTGTTTGACCAGGGATTAACCTTAAGAGATTCTCTTAAGAAGGCTTGTAAGACGAAGCGGAATCAGTGATCCTATGTGTGTCGACAGGGAGTCGCGAAATGAAGTGAACATCAGGATGATGACTCTTCATGCAGGACCCGCCGGGAAGGCGTTGCAAGGACAGGCTTCAGGATGAAGCGCAGGATAACGCAGGAACGCGTAAAGGACACCTCCAGGATGGAGAACGTGAGCCGCTCATGATGAACGGTGGATCAGGAAGATCGGGACAGACTTAAGGATAAGTGATTTCACATCGGGGTGGTGTGGAAGCAGGATGCACAGGTTTACGGATGAACATGGTCAGGAGACCTCAGGAAAAGTTTTCATGGACGAGCAGGGAGCACCAATGTAGCTGGATTGCTGCGAAACGAACCGGGAGCACTGTTTATACAGTGCTCCCTTTTTTTATGCCTCTTTTTATCGCATTACCTTTGGCTGGGGCATTTGAACGAAGGCCAAATCGCCTGGGTCGTGCTTCAGGTCAGGCTGGGGCAATGTGTCTGGCCCATACCACTCTGGCGCATGGCTGCACACCCATGGTCATGACTGGAGGGGAGACGGCGCTATGATTTTGAGTAGTTTTCGCTGCTGTATTTGCTATCCTGCGTCCGGTTTACAACTCATCGAGGTTTCCCATGACTCTTCACCATAGCGTGCGCGAGCGTTTGCACGCCCTTGAAGCGCTGCTGCGCGAAACGGACCACTGGCAAGACAATGCGCCGGAAAGTCGCGCGTTTGCCAGCCAACAGCCTTTCTGTATGGACACGCTTGAACCGCTGGAGTGGCTGCAGTGGGTCCTGATTCCTCGTATGCATCACTTACTCGATAGCGAGCAGCCCTTGCCGCAGAATTTCGCCGTCGCGCCCTATTATGAAATGGCTCTCGATGCCGCACATCCGCTGCGCGAGCGGGTGCTGGCGGAGCTGCTGCTGCTGGATACGCTGTTTGCCGGTGATGACGCCTGATGCTGGAGATTATCTATCAGGATGAATGGCTGGTGGCGGTGAACAAACCCTCCGGCTGGCTGGTTCATCGCAGCTGGCTGGACCGCGATGAAAAAGTGGTGGTGATGCAAACCGTACGCGACCAGATTGGTCAGCACGTGTTTACCGCCCATCGCCTTGACCGCCCGACATCGGGTGTCCTGCTGATGGGGCTGTCGAGCGAAGCGGGAAGGCGCCTGTCTCAGCAGTTTGAACAGCATCAGATGCAAAAGCGCTACCACGCGGTGGTGCGCGGTTGGCTGACCGACGAAGCGGTACTGGATTATCCGCTGGTCGAAGAGCTGGATAAGATCGCTGATAAATTTGCCCGCGACGATAAAGAGCCTCAGCCGGCGGTCACGCACTATCGCGGAATGGCGACAGTCGAAATGCCGGTGGCGACCGGACGTTATCCGACAACGCGCTACAGCCTGGTTGAGCTGGAGCCCAAAACCGGACGTAAACACCAGCTGCGCCGCCATCTTTCGCATTTACGTCACCCGATTATCGGCGACAGTAAACATGGCGATCTGCGACAAAACCGTAGCGCCGCAGAGCATTTTTCCGTTGACCGCTTGATGCTTCACGCCAGCCAGCTATCGTTAACGCATCCCTTTACCGGCGAGCCGTTGGCTATCCGTGCGGGCCTGGACGACGTCTGGATGCGGGCGCTGTCGCAGTTTGGCTGGCGCGGTCTTCTGCCGCTAAATGAAAGGGTTGAGTTTGCTGACGACAGCGGTCAGGATGAAGAGATTGAGGTCAATTCAGGGAGATAATCATGGCAGATATCGGTATTTTTGTAGGCACGATGTATGGAAACGCGCTGCTGGTAGCCGAAGAGGCTGAAGCCATTCTGAGTGGTCTGGGGCATAAAGCAAAGGTGTTCGAAGACCCGGAGATTCAGGACTGGGAGCCGTATAGCGGCAAATATGTGCTGGTAGTCACCTCCACCACCGGTCAGGGCGATCTGCCGGACAGCATCGTCCCGCTGTATGAAGGGATGAAAGACATGTATCAGCCGCACCTGCGCTACGGGATTATCGCTCTTGGCGATAGCACCTACGCGAATTTTTGCGGCGGCGGTAAGACGTTCGATGCCTTGCTGCAGGAGCAGGGCGCCAGACGTATCGGCGACATGCTTATGATCGATGCCAGCGAAGACCCTGAACCCGAGAGCGTGTCGAACCCATGGGTTGAACAGTGGGCGACTCTGCTCGAATAAACAAATACATTAGCTAAAAGTTGCGCCCTCTCCCTACGTAGAGGGCGTTCCTTATCGATACCAGTGCCAGATAAACGATCGAAGAGAGTTTATCAACTCTGCCTGGCCCAGGCTTCAGGCATTTGCCCTACAACCCTTCATCTTACACGGTTTTTTCCGGTGCTTTCCACCGGGTCAAGAGAGACGTTTCACACTCCTGCTGTTTGTCCCGCCATTTCCGCTGTTCCTCGCGCCAGCTTTTCATTTCCGTGAACTACCCCCCATCCAGTCAGGCATAAGCCATAAATCTATTTCTAAATCTCCGCTAAAGCTGTGTGTATGCACGGTGAGCCGGTCAGGTCCTCTTTTTATACTTTCCCTGCCAGTTAAAAAGGCAGCACGCCAGATATAACGAAAACAATGAAAAACTCAAACGCGTCATTCTGACTACCCTACAGGTTGTGCCATTCAGAATGAACGTAGCTAACGGCTATGATTCAGGAGTGCAACAATGAGTACATTAAGTCAGGCGGCGAGCGGCGCGGAAAAACGCACCAATGCCCGCTACTGGATTGTGGTGATGCTGTTTATCGTCACATCTTTCAACTACGGTGACCGCGCAACGCTATCGATAGCCGGTTCGGAAATGGCCAAAGATATTGGCCTGGACGCGGTGGGCATGGGCTACGTTTTTTCCGCGTTCTCATGGGCCTACGTTATTGGTCAGATCCCCGGCGGATGGTTGCTTGACCGTTTCGGTTCAAAACGGGTCTATTTTTGGTCTATCTTCATCTGGTCGATGTTTACCCTGTTACAGGGCTTCGTCGATATCTTTAGCGGCTTCGGTATTATTATCGCGCTGTTTACCCTGCGATTTCTGGTCGGGCTGGCGGAAGCGCCTTCGTTTCCTGGCAACAGTCGCATCGTAGCGGCCTGGTTCCCGGCGCAGGAAAGGGGAACCGCGGTGGCGATATTCAACTCCGCGCAATACTTTGCCACCGTTATCTTCGCGCCCATCATGGGCTGGTTAACCCATGAAGTGGGCTGGTCGCACGTCTTCTTCTTTATGGGTGGGCTGGGGATTATCATCAGTTTTGTATGGCTTAAAGTCATCCATGAACCGAATCAGCATCCCGGCGTGAACAAGAAAGAGCTGGAGTACATTGCCGAAGGCGGTGCGCTGATCAACATGGATCAGAAGAAAAGCGTGCAGAAGGTGCCGTTCAGTGAAAAATGGGGCCAGATTAAACAGCTGATCGGTTCGCGCATGATGGTCGGGATCTACATTGGTCAGTACTGCATCAACGCCTTGACCTACTTCTTTATCACCTGGTTCCCGGTCTATCTGGTGCAGGCGCGCGGCATGTCGATTCTGAAAGCCGGGTTTGTCGCCTCGGTGCCGGCAATCTGCGGTTTTGCCGGCGGAGTACTGGGTGGGATTATCTCCGACTGGCTAATGCGCCGTACTGGCTCGCTCAATATTGCCCGTAAAACCCCGATTGTGGCAGGCATGCTGATGTCGATGGTTATGGTGTTCTGTAACTACGTTAACGTTGAGTGGATGATTATCGGCTTCATGGCGCTGGCCTTCTTCGGCAAAGGGATTGGCGCGCTGGGCTGGGCGGTGATGGCCGATACCGCGCCGAAAGAGATCAGCGGCCTGTCGGGCGGCCTGTTCAATATGTTCGGCAATATCTCCGGCATCGTCACGCCGATTGCGATTGGTTACATCGTCGGGACCACGGGGTCATTCAACGGCGCGCTGATTTACGTCGGGGTGCATGCGCTGGTAGCGGTACTGAGCTATCTGGTGCTGGTGGGCGATATCAAACGCATTGAACTGAAACCTGTTACGGAGCGTTAATGATGAGTACTCAATCCACACCCGTTATCACCGATATGAAAGTTATCCCGGTGGCCGGCCACGACAGCATGCTGTTGAACATCGGCGGGGCGCATAGTGCCTGGTTTACCCGCAATATCGTGGTTCTGACCGACAGTGCGGGCAATACCGGCATCGGCGAGGCGCCCGGCGGAGAGGTGATTTATCAGACGCTGGTCGATGCCATTCCGCAGGTGCTGGGGCAGGAGATTGCGCGCCTGAATAAGGTGGTTCAACAGGTTCACAAAGGTAATCAGGCGGCGGATTTCGACACCTTTGGTAAAGGCGCCTGGACCTTTGAGCTGCGGGTCAACGCGGTGGCGGCGCTGGAGGCCGCGCTGCTGGATCTGCTAGGCAAAGCGCTCAATGTCCCGGTTTGCGAACTGCTGGGGGCCGGGTAAACAGCGTGATGCGGTTACCGTGCTGGGCTATCTCTTCTATATCGGCGATCGCAATAAAACGGACCTGCCTTATCTGGACAGTACCCCAGGGCATCATGAGTGGTATCGCCTGCGCCATCAGGAAGCGCTGAACAGTGACGCCGTGGTGCGTCTTGCCGAGGCCGCGCAGGATCGCTACGGCTTTAAAGACTTCAAACTTAAGGGCGGCGTATTGCCGGGCGAGCAGGAAATTGACACCGCTCGCGCGCTGAAGAAACGTTTCCCGGACGCGCGAATTACCGTCGATCCGAACGGCGCCTGGCTGCTGGATGAGGCGATTGAACTGTGCAAGGGCCTGCAGGATGTGTTGACCTATGCGGAAGATCCGTGCGGCGCCGAGCAGGGCTTCTCCGGGCGGGAGGTGATGGCGGAATTTCGTCGCGCCACCGGGCTACCGGTCGCCACCAATATGATTGCCACCAACTGGCGGGAAATGGGGCACGCGGTGATGCTCAACGCGGTAGACATTCCATTAGCCGATCCGCACTTCTGGACGCTCTCCGGCGCGGTGCGAGTCGCCCAGCTGTGTGATGACTGGGGGCTGACATGGGGCTGCCACTCGAACAATCACTTCGATATTTCACTGGCGATGTTTACTCACGTCGGCGCCGCCGCGCCGGGCAATCCGACGGCTATCGATACCCACTGGATTTGGCAGGAAGGCGACTGTCGTCTGACCAAAAATCCGCTGCAAATTGAGAACGGCAAGATTGCCGTACCGGATGCGCCTGGCCTGGGTATCGAGCTGGACTGGGAGCAGGTGCAAAAAGCCCATCAAGCCTATAAGGCGCTGCCGGGGGGGGCGCGTAATGACGCGGCGCCGATGCAGTATCTGATCCCCGGCTGGAAATTTGACCGCAAGCGTCCCGTGTTCGGCCGCACCGCTGTCGCCAATCAATAACAAAAGGATTTCATCATGACCACGCAGTTTTCTACCCCCGTCGTCACCGCTATGCAGGTTATTCCGGTTGCCGGCCACGACAGTATGCTGATGAATCTTAGCGGAGCTCATGCCCCGTATTTCACCCGCAATATTGTGATTATCAAAGATAACTCAGGCCATACCGGCGTAGGGGAAATCCCCGGCGGAGAGAAAATCCGCCAGACGCTGGAAGAGGCCGCTGAACTGGTTGTCGGGAAAACGCTCGGCGAATATAAAAACGTCCTTGGGGCAGTACGCAGCCGCTTTGCCGACCGTGACGCCGGCGGCCGCGGTTTGCAAACTTTTGATCTGCGTACCACCATTCACGTTGTCACCGGGATTGAAGCCGCGCTGCTGGATCTGTTGGGACAGCATCTGGGCGTCAACGTCGCCTCTCTGCTGGGCGAGGGCCAACAGCGTAGCGAAGTTGAAATGCTGGGCTACCTGTTCTTCGTGGGTAACCGTCACGCCACGCCGCTGGCCTATCAAAGTCAGGGCGATGAGAAGTGCGACTGGTACCGGCTTCGTCATGAAGAGGCCATGACCCCGGACGCCGTCGTGCGTCTGGCAGAAGCCGCTTACGAAAAATATGGTTTCAACGATTTTAAACTCAAAGGCGGCGTGCTGGCGGGTGAGGAAGAGGCGGAATCCATCGTGGCGCTGGCTAAACGTTTCCCGCAGGCGCGCGTGACGCTTGACCCGAACGGCGCCTGGCGCCTGGATGAAGCCATCAAAATTGGCAAACAGCTGAAAGGCGTGCTGGCCTATGCGGAAGACCCCTGCGGCGCTGAACAGGGCTTCTCGGGCCGGGAAGTGATGGCGGAGTTCCGCCGTGCCACCGGCCTGCCGACGGCGACCAATATGATTGCCACCGACTGGCGTCAGATGGGACATACTTTGTCTCTGCAATCGGTGGACATTCCGCTGGCGGATCCGCACTTCTGGACCATGCAGGGATCGGTTCGCGTGGCGCAGATGTGCCATGAGTTTGGTTTGACCTGGGGCTCGCACTCCAACAACCATTTCGATATCTCGCTGGCGATGTTCACCCACGTTGCGGCGGCGGCGCCGGGCAACATTACCGCCATCGATACCCACTGGATCTGGCAGGAAGGTAATCAGCGATTGACCCGACAACCTTTTGAGATCAAAGGTGGTATGGTGCAGGTGCCCACCACACCGGGCCTCGGCGTTGAGCTGGATATGGACCGCGTGATGCAGGCAAATGAGCTATACAAAAAGCACGGGCTGGGCGCGCGTGACGATGCGATGGCCATGCAGTATCTGATCCCGAACTGGACGTTTGATAACAAGCGTCCGTGTATGGTGCGCTAAGGAAAATCCGGTTCCTGCGGGAACCGGAATGGTTTTGCTACCGGGTGTTTGTTCATATTAAGGACAGCGGATGAAAATAGTGATTGCACCGGATTCATACAAGGAGAGCCTGAGTGCCCTGGATGTTGCGACGGCGATAGAAGCGGGGTTTCAGGAGATTTATCCTGATGCGGAGTATGTCAAGTTGCCCGTTGCCGATGGCGGCGAAGGGACCGTCGAAGCGATGGTTGCCGCCACTCAGGGGCGTCTGGTGCAGGTTACGGTTACCGGTCCGTTGAACCAACCGGTAGACGCTTTTTACGGCCTTTCCGGCGATGAACGCTGCGCTTTTATTGAAATGGCGGCGGCCAGCGGACTGGAAAGCGTCCCGCCGGCGTGCCGTAACCCATTGTTAACGACCACCTGGGGCACCGGGGAACTGATTCGCCACGCGCTGGATGCCGGCGTACAGCAGATTATTATCGGTATCGGCGGTAGCGCGACGAATGACGGCGGCGCCGGCATGGTACAGGCGCTGGGCGGAAAGTTACTGACGGCGGATAATCAACAGATTGCCTCCGGCGGCGGCGCGCTGGAACAGCTGGCGCGAATCGATTTGAGCGAACTGGATAGCCGGCTGGCCGATTGCCGCATCGATGTGGCCTGCGACGTGACCAATCCGCTAACGGGTCCGGAAGGCGCTACGGCGGTATTTGGGCCGCAAAAAGGGGCGACGGCAGAGATGATTGTCCGTCTCGACCGCGCGCTGGCGCACTATGCACGCATCATTCAACGCGATTTAGCCGTCGACGTACTTCATCTTGAGGGCGGTGGTGCGGCAGGCGGTATGGGCGCCGCCCTGTATGCTTTCTGTGGCGCGCGACTGCGTCCAGGGATCGAGATTGTGACCGATGCGCTGCATCTGGCGGAGCTGGTGGCGGACGCAGATCTGGTGATTACTGGTGAAGGGCGTATTGACAGTCAGACGATCCATGGCAAGGTGCCGGTGGGGGTGGCAAAGGTTGCGCAGCGCTATAACGTACCGGTTATTGCTATTGCCGGCAGCCTGACCGCTGATGTGGGGATTGTTCACCAGCACGGGCTGGATGCGGTATTCAGCGTGATCTATTCGGTCTGTACTCTGGAGGAGGCGCTGGAGAACGCGGCAGAAAACGTGCGCATGACGGCGAGGAATGTTGCCGCGGTGCTGAACATGGGACGCAAGCTGTAAGACGGTTTCCCCGGTCGCGTGATGCCTGCCGGGGCGATACCCTTTACATGGACGCCCGGACAGGCGCCGGGCTATCCGGGGAAGAGGATTTATATGCCCAGCATTTTGCACGCTTCCCGCGTGACATTATCCATTTCATCCAGCAGTTCCAGCAGCTCCGGCTCCAGCTCTTCGGCGGCGGTTCCGCCGCGCAGCTGGCTTTCGAGGGTCTGGCACAGCTTTTTCAGCCGCGGCACTCCGCTATAGCTGCAGCTGCCGTGGAGCTTATGAATCAAATCCAGCAGCCCCTCAGGCTCTTCGCCAACCAGCTGTTCTTCCACTTTATTACGCACTTCTGGCATAAAGGCGATCAGCATTTGCAGCATCTCCCGCGCCAGATCCGGTTTCATGGCGGCCTGGCGTAGCGCCAGCTGCCAGTTGAGGGTCACGTTGTAGTCGATGGGCGGTTCGACAGGTTCCGCTGCCCGCAGCGGCGCGCTATGCTTTCCCGGCTGATAGCGCAGTAGCAGGCTGTGCAGCTTATCCTCTTCGATGGGCTTCGCCAGGTAGTCGTTCATCCCGGCCTTCATCAGCTTCTCTTTTTGCCCGTCAAACGCGTGGGCGGTGACGGCGATCACCGGCGTTTGTTGCTGATGAGGAAGGTGGCGAATCAGCTCGCAGGCGCGAATGCCGTCCATATCCGGCATCTGAATATCCATCAGAATCAGATCCAACTGCATCTCCTTAGCCTGCTCTACGGCGCGCTGGCCGCTATCACACAGCGTGACGTGCTGGACCAGATCTTCCAGCAGCACGCCGATAAGCTTCAGGTTCGCCGGATTATCATCTACCGCCATCACCGTCATCGGTAGCTTACTGCTGTCAGAATGGGGCAGGACGATCGGTGTCCTGGCGCGGCAGGAGGCGGTGAGCGCCGGGATTAACCGTGTGGCGGTCAGCGGTTTGAGCAGGCAGGCGGCAACGCCGTCTTGCTTCAGGGTTTCGGCATTGATCTGCGCATGGCAGGGGAGCGCCAGCAGTAAGTAGTCGGCCATGGCGCAGGCTTTCGCCAGGTTATCCTTTTGCTGACTCAGGTCACGCATCGATACCGGAAGACCGGCCAGCAGGATGTCGTAGTGGGCTTCCGGCAGCGCGGAAAACGTCGGGCTGTAGACCACCTCCAGCGGCAGGGTCGTCAGCAGCTCCATGGCACACTGCGCCGCCGCCGCATTGGCCTCGATGTAGGCCAGCGTTTTGCCCGCCAGACCATGGGTTAACGGGCTCTCCTGAACCGCGTTGGGATTGAGGTCGAGGTTGATATGGAACCAGAACGTGGAGCCGCGATTCGGCTGGCTGTGGAATGAGATATCGCCGCCCATCTCTCTTACCAGCCGCTGGGTTATCACCAGCCCGAGCCCGGTGCCGCCGTGGCGGCGGGAAATGCTGGCATCGGCCTGGCGGAATGCCTGGAACAGGCGGGACTGATCGCGCTCGGGGATGCCGATCCCGGTATCGTGGATTTGAATTTCGATTTGTACGCTGGTGTTGCTCAACGCGCGCTGTTCGACCAGAACATCAATATTGCCATGTTCGGTAAACTTGATGGCATTGCCCACCAGGTTGGTGATGATCTGCTGCAGGCGCAGAGGGTCGCCGATAATATTGTCCGGAACATCATTTTTGATGTTCAGCGTCAGCTCCAGCCCCTTATCGTGAGCGGAGTGCGCCAGCAGAGTCATGACCTCATCCAGCGCATTACGCAGCAGGAACGGGATGCTCTCAAGTATCAGTTTACCCGCTTCCAGCTTCGAGAAGTCCAGCACGTCGTTAATGATAGCGAGCAGGTTGTTCGCCGAGCGCTCGATCGTGGTGAGGTGGTCGCGCTGAGTGGTATTTAAATCGGTCTTCAGGGTCAGGCGGGTAAAGCCAATGACGCCATTGAGCGGCGTTCGTAGCTCATGAGACATATTGGCGAGGAATTCTGATTTGATGCGGGCCGCTTCCTGGGCGCGCTTCTTCGCCAGATCCAGCTCAACGTTCTGAATCTCCATCTGCTCAAGGGTTTCGCGCAGATCGGAGGTTGCCTGGTCGATATTGTGCTGCATCTCTTCGTGGTAGGCCGCCAGCGACATGGCCATGGAGTTGATGCCGTTTTTCAGCATATCCAGTTCGCCGAGCATAAACCCTTCGACGCGGCTGTCGAGCTGGCCGCGACGAATGCGGTCGACGGTATTCACCATATTGCGGATCGGCCCGGTGACGTCGCGCATCAGGCGCCAGCCGAAGATCAGCGCGATGCCGATACAGAACAGCATCATGACGCTGGAGATGAAAATCTCTTTGTACTGCTGCAGCCGCACCGATTTGAGATCCAGTTCGAGGGCGACATAGCCCAGCATGTTGCCGGGCATTTTGGCATCGGTCATCGGTGATTCATCGGGTGAATAACTTTCCGAGACGATAGGCGTACGCAAAATCATAACGTCGCCCTTGCGCACCGCGCTCAGCTGGCGAGGAAATTTTTCCCCATTTTCCAGACGCAGCTCGCTGGGATTGAGTTGAAAATTGGAGGTGACGAACAGCCTGTTTTGCGAATCGTAAATGGAAATAGCGCGTACGATATCGGAATGACGGCGATGCAGCACGCTAATCAGCTGGCCGATAGACTCGCGGTTTTGCAGATTCATGCCATATTCACTGGAGACCGCCAGGGGTTCAATAATACTGGCTCCGGCGTCTTCCAGCTGACGCTGCAGGTCGTGATAGCGATGCGCGACGAAGAAAATGCTGAGCAACAAACCGATGAGTACGGTTGGCGCCAGGATAAGAATCATCATGCGGGCACGTAGGCTGTAGTTGGTCATGCGGTTCCGTTATGGGAGAATATACTCTTCATCCATCAAGTGCCTCTGCGTTGGCGGTTTCGGCGACGGGCCGATCTTCGCCGCCGGAACGCTTACTGGCTGCCCAGATGCACCTTGAATGGACTCGTGTATAGAGTCAGTTTATTTGATTGAGACAAATCTCTACGATGGCGCAATTCTACTCTGCAAAACGGCGTGTGACGACGCGCCAGATCATAACCGTTACAGTCAATGACCTCGATCCCTTTGGTCAGGGCGTTGCTCGTCACCATGGTAAAGCGCTATTTGTTAATGGCTTATTGCCCCAGGAACAGGCTGAAGTTGTCGTCGTTGAAGACAAAAAACAGTACTCCCGGGCGCAGGTTAAACGCCGTCTTAATGACAGCCCACAGCGCCAGGCGCCGCGCTGCCCGCATTTCGGTACCTGCGGCGGCTGCCAGCAGCAGCATGCCAGCGTTGAGCTCCAGCAGCAAAGTAAACGCGCCGCGCTTGCCCGGCTGATGAAACGGGATGTCGATGACATTATAGCCGCTTCGCCGTGGGGATATCGTCGGCGCGCACGTCTGAGCTTGAATTATCAGCCAAAGACCCAACAATTACAGATGGGCTTTCGTCAGGCGGGCTCCAGCGACATTATCAACGTGGTGCAGTGCCCCATTTTGGCGCCCGATCTTGAGGCGTTGCTGCCGGCGGTGCGCGAGTGTTTGTCCGGTCTGAAATCGCCGCGTCAGCTCGGGCATGTTGAGCTGGTGCTGGCGGACAATGGCCCGTTGATGGTCCTGCGCCACACGGCAGCGTTACCGGCGGGCGATAGAGAAAAACTGGAACGATTTTCGCAATCTCACGGTCTCGCGCTGTACCTGGCGCCGCAAAGCGAGATACTGGAACATATTAGTGGGGAAGCCCCATGGTATACCTCAGACGGGCTACGCTTAATGTTTAGCCCGCGCGACTTTATCCAGGTGAACGATGGCGTCAATCAGCTGATGGTGCAAACGGCGCTGGCGTGGCTGGATATTCAGCCTCAGGATCGGGTCCTCGATCTGTTCTGCGGCATGGGGAATTTTACTCTGCCGCTGGCTACGCGCGCGGCCAATGTCGTGGGCGTTGAAGGCGTCCCGGCGCTGGTCGAGAAAGGGCGGGAAAATGCCGCGCTCAATCAGTTGCACAACGTGACATTCTTTCATGAAAATCTGGAAGAAGATGTGACCCGCCAGGCCTGGGCGCAGCATGGTTTTGATAAAATATTACTCGACCCGGCGCGAGCCGGAGCGCCGGGCGTTATGTCACACATTATAAAACTTGCCCCGCGTCGCGTCGTCTATGTCTCCTGTAATCCGGCGACCCTGGCGCGCGATAGCGACCTGCTGCTGCAGGCGGGGTATCAGATTCAACGCCTGGCGATGCTGGACATGTTCCCGCATACCGGACATCTGGAATCAATGGTGTTGTTTGAGCACAGAGATACATAGAATCGTTCGGATCAGGCCGAGGCAGCCAACCCCCCGGCGTACTGAAGGATGAAGTGTCAACGTTGAGGCTTGCCGACTTCGGCAGGCCAGGTCCCTTAAGGAGAGGACAATGGTTGCGGTAAGAAGTGCACATTTAAATAAAGCTGGTGAATTTGACCCGAAGAAATGGATCGCGAGTCTGGGAATTTCCAGCCAGCAGTCGTGTGAACGCTTAGCCGAAACCTGGGACTATTGTCGCGAGAAAACGCAGGGACATCCTCGAGCGGATCTGCTCTTATGGCGCGGCGTCGAGATGGTGGAAATCCTTTCTACGCTGAGCATGGATATCGATACGCTGCGGGCCGCGATGCTGTTCCCGCTGGCGGATGGCAATGTCGTCACCGAAGAGGTGATGCAGGAGAGCGTCGGTAAGTCCGTCGTGACATTGATTCACGGCGTGCGCGATATGGCGGCGATTCGCCAGCTTAAAGCCACCCATACCGACTCGGTCTCATCCGAGCAGGTCGATAATATTCGCCGCATGCTGCTTGCGATGGTCGACGACTTCCGCTGCGTGGTCATCAAGCTGGCTGAACGTATCGCCCACCTGCGGGAAGTCAAAGATGAGCCCGAAGACGAACGCGTGCTGGCGGCTAAAGAGTGCACCAATATCTACGCCCCGCTGGCCAACCGTTTAGGCATTGGCCAACTGAAATGGGAGCTGGAAGATTATTGCTTCCGTTACCTGCATCCCGACGAATATAAGCGTATTGCCAAACTGCTGCACGAGCGTCGCATCGATCGTGAACACTACATTGATGAGTTCGTCGGTCATCTGCGTTCAGAAATGAAAACCGAAGGCGTGAAGGCTGAAGTCTACGGCCGACCGAAGCACATCTACAGTATCTGGCGGAAAATGCAGAAAAAACACCTCACCTTTGATGAGCTGTTTGATGTGCGCGCGGTACGTATTGTCGCGGAGCGCCTGCAGGACTGCTATGCCGCACTGGGGATAGTACACACTCACTATCGCCATCTGCCGGATGAGTTCGATGATTACGTTGCCAACCCAAAACCAAATGGCTATCAGTCGATTCATACCGTGGTGCTGGGGCCGGGCGGTAAAACGGTGGAGATCCAGATTCGTACCCGGCAGATGCATGAAGATGCGGAGCTGGGCGTCGCCGCGCACTGGAAGTACAAAGAAGGCGCCGGAGCGGCGGCAGGCGGCGGACGTGGCTATGAAGATCGTATCGCCTGGCTGCGTAAGCTGATCGCCTGGCAGGAAGAGATGGCCGACTCCGGCGAAATGCTCGATGAGGTGCGCAGCCAGGTCTTTGACGATCGGGTGTACGTCTTTACGCCAAAAGGCGATGTGGTCGATTTACCTGCCGGCTCCACGCCGCTCGACTTTGCCTACCATATCCATAGCGATGTCGGCCACCGCTGCATCGGCGCCAAAATCAGCGGGCGCATTGTCCCCTTTACCTATCAGCTGCAAATGGGCGATCAGATTGAAATCATTACCCAGAAACAGCCAAACCCTAGCCGCGACTGGCTGAACCCCAACCTCGGCTATGTCACGACCAGCCGCGGACGTTCCAAAATCCACGCCTGGTTCCGTAAGCAGGATCGCGACAAGAATATTCTCGCCGGGCGGCAGATTCTCGATGATGAGCTTGAGCATCTGGGGATTAGCCTCAAGGAGGCAGAGAAGCATCTGCTGCCGCGCTACAACTTCAATGAGCTGGATGAGCTGCTGGCGGCCATTGGCGGCGGAGATATCCGCCTTAACCAGATGGTCAACTTCCTGCAGTCGCAGTTCAATAAGCCGAGCGCCGAAGAGCAGGATGCGGCGGCGCTGAAACAACTGCAGCAGAAAACCTGGGCGCCGCAGAATCGCAGCAAAGATAACGGTCGCGTTGTGGTGGAGGGCGTGGGCAACCTGATGCACCACATCGCCCGCTGCTGTCAGCCGATTCCAGGCGACGAGATCGTCGGTTTCATCACCCAGGGGCGCGGAATTTCCGTTCACCGGGCGGACTGCGATCAGCTGGCTGAGCTGCAATCGCACGCCCCGGAGCGTATCGTTGACGCGGTCTGGGGAGAAAGCTACTCCGCGGGCTACTCGCTGGTCGTCCGCGTGGTGGCAAACGATCGTAGCGGCCTGCTGCGCGATATCACCACCATTCTGGCTAACGAAAAAGTAAACGTGCTTGGCGTAGCCAGCCGCAGTGACACCAAACAGCAGCTGGCTACCATCGATATGAACATTGAAATCTACAACCTGCAGGTTCTCGGCCGCGTGCTCGGGAAACTGAATCAGGTTCCGGATGTGATTGATGCCCGCCGCCTGCACGGCGGCTAACCGCTTTTCCTCCCATGCTGACCCTCTCTCCGACGGAGAGAGGGTTTTGCGCGTCGTTTCTCCGCGAACCTCGCTGATTTTTCCCGTGTTTTATCCGGGGAAGATAAATAAAACCAATATGTTGCAAGGAATCACTATGACCCAAATCGATCGCCTGCTTGCCATTATGAAACGCCTGCGTGATCCGGAAAACGGCTGTCCGTGGGACAAAGAGCAGACCTTCGCCACCATCGCCCCGTATACCCTTGAAGAGACGTACGAAGTGCTGGATGCCATCGCCCGTGAAGATTTTGACGATCTGCGCGGAGAGCTGGGTGACCTGCTGTTTCAGGTGGTGTTCTACGCCCAGATGGCACAGGAAGAGGGCCGCTTCGCATTTGACGACATCTGTGCCGCCATCAGCGACAAGCTCGAGCGCCGTCATCCGCATATCTTCGGCGATGCTACTGCCGGCAATAGCGCCGAAGTGCTGGCGCGCTGGGAGCAAATAAAAAGCGCTGAGCGTGCGGAAAAGGCGCAGCATTCCGCGCTGGACGATATTCCGCACAGCCTGCCGGCGCTGATGCGCGCGCATAAAATTCAGCGTCGCTGCTCGGCAGTCGGCTTTGACTGGACCTCGCTCGGCCCGGTGCTGGATAAAGTGCATGAAGAGATCGATGAGGTCATGCACGAGGCGCAGCAGGCGGTCGTAGATGAAGCTAAACTGGAGGAGGAAATGGGCGATCTGCTGTTCGCAACGGTCAATTTATCCCGCCATTTAGGGGTAAAAGCTGAAGTCGCCTTGCAGAAAGCGAACCTCAAATTCGAACGTCGTTTCCGGGAAGTTGAACGAATTGTCGCCGCCCGCGGACTGGAGATGACCGGCGTAGACCTCGATATCATGGAAGACGTGTGGCAAGAGGTAAAACGCCAGGAAACTGATCTCTAACGAAATTTTGCGATCAAGCGCTATTTGTGTGATTTTTTAAATGACAAGCGCTTGATTTGCGTCAAAAACATTTACCCAAAAGGGGCTATTTTCTCACTCCTTATGTTTGTCATGACCTGGAAAGGAGACGGAGAATGAAAGTTTGTGGCGCTCGTCGTGTTCGGGTATACTACTTTCCCGTCCTGGTTATTCCATCGTTTCACCCTAACTTCTCAGGTTCAGCATGACAACGAACTATATTTTTGTGACCGGCGGGGTCGTATCCTCTCTGGGTAAAGGCATTGCCGCAGCCTCCCTGGCCGCTATTCTCGAAGCCCGTGGGCTTAACGTAACCATGATGAAACTGGATCCGTACATCAACGTCGATCCGGGCACCATGAGCCCAATCCAACACGGGGAAGTGTTCGTTACTGAAGACGGCGCTGAAACCGATCTGGACCTGGGTCACTACGAGCGCTTCATTCGTACCAAAATGAGCCGCCGCAACAACTTCACCACCGGGCGTATTTACTCCGACGTTCTGCGTAAAGAGCGCCGCGGTGACTATCTGGGCGCAACCGTACAGGTTATTCCGCATATCACTAACGCGATCAAAGAACGCGTTCTGGCGGGTGGCGAAGGTCACGACGTGGTGCTGGTTGAAATCGGTGGTACCGTCGGTGATATCGAATCCCTGCCGTTCCTGGAAGCGATTCGCCAGCTGGCAGTGGATATCGGTCGTGAACACGCGCTGTTCATGCACCTGACCCTGGTGCCTTATCTGGCCGCTGCTGGTGAAGTCAAAACCAAACCGACTCAGCACTCGGTAAAAGAGCTGCTGTCTATCGGTATTCAGCCTGACATTCTGGTTTGCCGTTCCGATCGTGCGATCCCGGCTAACGAACGTGCAAAAATTGCATTGTTCTGTAACGTGCCAGAAAAAGCCGTTATTTCAATGAAAGATGTCGATTCCATTTATAAAATTCCAGGCCTGTTGAAATCTCAGGGGCTGGACGATTATATTTGTAAACGATTCAGCTTAAACTGTCCGGAAGCGAACCTGGCCGAATGGGAGCAGGTGATTTACGAAGAAGCTAACCCGGCAGGTGAAGTCACGATCGGTATGGTCGGCAAGTACATTGAACTGCCGGACGCGTACAAGTCCGTGATTGAAGCGCTGAAACATGGTGGTCTGAAAAACCGCGTGACCGTTAACATCAAGCTGATCGATTCGCAGGATGTGGAAACGCGCGGCGTCGAAATTCTGAAGAATCTGGACGCTATCCTGATCCCTGGCGGCTTCGGCTACCGCGGTGTTGAAGGCAAGATCGCCACTGCGCGCTACGCGCGTGAAAATAATATTCCGTATCTGGGTATTTGCCTGGGTATGCAGGTTGCGCTGATTGAGTTCGCGCGCAACGTAGCGGGGATGGAAAACGCCAACTCCACAGAATTTGTGCCAGACTGTAAGTACCCGGTAGTGGCACTCATTACTGAATGGCGTGATGAAGAAGGCAACGTTGAAGTGCGCTCTGAGAAGAGCGACCTCGGCGGCACCATGCGCCTGGGCGCGCAGCAGTGCCAGCTGGACGACGCGAGCCTGGTTCGCCAGCTGTACGGCGAGCCGACCATCACTGAACGACATCGTCACCGCTATGAAGTCAACAACATGTTGTTGAAACCGATTGAAAATGCGGGCCTGCGTGTTGCGGGCCGTTCCGGGGATGATCAGTTGGTCGAGATCATCGAAGTACCGAATCATCCGTGGTTCGTTGCTTGTCAGTTCCATCCGGAGTTTACTTCGACGCCGCGTGATGGCCATCCGCTGTTTGCAGGTTTTGTGAAAGCGGCAAGCGAGTATCAAAAGCGTCAGGCGAAGTAAAAGAGTTAGAACGGCAATGCACCCATTCGGGTGCATTGTTTGTCTGGAGTTTTAGTTTAACTTGTACTGAGGAAAACCTAATGTCCAAAATCGTTAAAGTCATCGGTCGTGAAATCATCGACTCCCGTGGTAACCCGACTGTTGAAGCCGAAGTACACCTGGAAGGTGGTTTCGTTGGTATGGCAGCAGCTCCGTCAGGTGCTTCTACTGGTTCCCGCGAAGCGCTGGAACTGCGCGATGGCGACAAATCCCGTTTCATGGGTAAAGGCGTACTGAAAGCTGTTGGCGCTGTCAACGGCCCGATCGCTCAGGCTATCCTTGGCAAAGACGCCAAAGATCAGGCTGGCATCGATAAAATCATGATCGACCTGGACGGTACTGAAAACAAATCTAACTTCGGTGCGAACGCAATTCTGGCTGTGTCCCTGGCTAACGCCAAAGCAGCCGCTGCCTCTAAAGGCCAGCCGCTGTACGAACACATCGCTGAGCTGAACGGCACTCCGGGCAAATACTCCATGCCGGTTCCGATGATGAACATCATCAACGGTGGTGAGCACGCTGACAACAACGTCGACATCCAGGAATTTATGATTCAGCCGGTTGGCGCTAAATCCCTGAAAGAAGCCGTACGTATGGGTTCTGAAGTGTTCCACAACCTGGCTAAAGTTCTGAAAGCGAAAGGTATGAACACTGCAGTTGGTGACGAAGGCGGCTACGCGCCGAACCTGGGTTCCAACGCAGAAGCTCTGGCTGTTATCGCTGAAGCGGTTAAAGCAGCAGGTTACGAGCTGGGCAAAGACATCACTCTGGCGATGGACTGCGCAGCGTCTGAATTCTACAAAGACGGTAAATACGTTCTGGCTGGCGAAGGCAACAAAGCGTTCACCTCTGAAGAGTTCACTCACTTCTTGGAAGAGCTGACCAAACAGTACCCGATCGTCTCTATCGAAGACGGTCTGGACGAATCTGACTGGGATGGCTTCGCATACCAGACTAAAGTCCTGGGCGACAAAATCCAGCTGGTTGGTGACGATCTGTTCGTAACCAACACCAAGATCCTGAAAGAAGGTATTGAGAAAGGCATCGTTAACTCCATCCTGATCAAATTCAACCAGATCGGTTCTCTGACCGAAACTCTGGCTGCGATCAAAATGGCGAAAGACGCTGGCTACACTGCCGTTATCTCTCACCGTTCTGGCGAAACTGAAGACGCGACCATTGCTGACCTGGCTGTTGGTACTGCTGCAGGCCAGATCAAAACCGGTTCTATGAGCCGTTCTGACCGCGTTGCTAAATACAACCAGCTGATTCGTATCGAAGAAGCGCTGGGCGAAAAAGCACCGTACAACGGTCGTAAAGAGATCAAAGGTCAGGCATAAGCCCGTCTTTCTCTGATATGAAAATGCCAGTCTTCGGACTGGCATTTTTTTTACCTTCGCTTTTACCTTCGCGCCGATAATTACTTAAAGTCGACCGCCATCTGCTGCGGAATCGAAAGCCCGCGGGTGGTCTGCACGCAGCGATCGATATAATCGGTAAAGCGCGGCGGCTTCGGCATGCCCATGCTGAGCAGCTTATCGTTGCTGAAGCGTACGTTAAGGGTAGCGAAGGCGCCATAGAGGCGCATGGCTTTGAGCATCAGACGTTCATTGCAGGGGCCGAAGATATCCTTCAGTTCGCGACGCATCTTGACCAGCGTCTCATAGCTGACCTGCGCATACCTGTCGCCGACGGGCACCTGCTCCAGCGCAGAGGCCATGGCGCGATCGATCTCCGCGAATTTCACGCTATTTTCTTCACCTGCCGAAATATGCACGACTTCCCCCTGCGCAAGCTGGTTATCAAGCAGCATCATCAGCGCATCGGCGCAATAGTCGACCGGAATCACATCGATCCGGTCTTCCATTGAGCAGAGGAATTTTTGCAGCATTAAGCCCATGCTGAATACCCAGAAGATACTGCTGGAGGGCTGACAGCCGTGATGAGTATGGCCCACCACAATCGAGGGACGGGCAATCGTCAACGGAAGCGTCGGGCAGGTCTGCTGCATCAGCTGCTCGATTGTTGATTTAGAGTGGGTGTATTCGACAAGGTGTTCGGCACGCTCGCGAAACTCGGCGCTTTCCGCGACCAGAGAATCGGGCTCAGGGGAACATGACATGGCCGTACCCACATGCAGGAAGCGCTGTAGTCCGGCAACCCGGGACATACGCTGGGCAAACTGCAGGGTGCCTTCCACGTTCACCTTCCAGATGAGCGGGTTATTGCCAAAGGAGGCGACAGCCGCGCAGTTGAGCACGTGAGTCACCTGCTCCAGACGTGGGTCGCAGAGGAATTCTGCGGGGTTAGCCAAATCGCCCGCGAGAATATGTTGCGTGCCCAGCGCCGCCAGTTTCTCCTCAGAGACATTGAACTTGCGCATGTTTTCTTTGACCCGGGCAAGCGCCGCGTCATCATTATCGGCTCGAACTAAAAGCAGCAGATTCATCCCGTTATTTTGGTTCAGGATATTCTCTAAAACCGCTCCCCCCAGAAAACCGGTAACGCCTGTAATTAATAATGTATTCATGAACGCCGTCTCATCATGGTTGGTCGGCTGGATTCTAGGCGGCTGAAACTAAACGGTGAGTCAATGGAAAATGGCGAGCCGGAAGGCTTTCTTAAGCCAGAATTAAGGTTACGAACGGGCGTGAATAGTATTGGACATCTGCGGAGTGAAGAAGATTCTGTTTTTCATGTTTCCATTTGTACATATATGATTTTTATAGTTATTGTTATATTCTGAATGGTGTTGTCATCGTTGTTTAAAGGTAATTTTAAACATATTTAGTTACATCAAAAGTCGCCGTATAAAAAACGTAATACATGCAGAAATAAGTCGAGGCGATTTATTTCTCCCGTCGCTGAAGGTCTTTAAAGCCAGCGGGAAATAAAGCGGAAGAGATCGTTTGGTATTGCTCAACAGGCTATAATCTTAGTCTGATTTCAGCAACAACAGCGCGTTGATAATCGCCGCTGAGGACAAGACCTCGGCCGCTAAATCTGCGATAATGCGCGTTTCGAACCTAAACAGAGATGATTATGCAGTACCCGATTAACGAGATGTTCCAGACCTTGCAAGGCGAGGGTTACTTCACCGGCGTGCCTGCCATTTTTATTCGTCTGCAGGGATGCCCGGTTGGTTGCGCCTGGTGCGATACCAAACATACCTGGGATAAGCTTGCGGATCGGGAAGTGTCGCTGTTTAGTATTCTGGCGAAAACCAAAGAGAGTGATAAATGGGGCCCGGCAAGCGGCGAAGACCTGCTGGCGATTATCGGGCGTCAGGACTGGACCGCACGTCACGTGGTCATCACCGGCGGCGAACCCTGCATCCACGATTTAACCCCGCTGACCACGCTGCTGGAGCAGAACGGATTCAGCTGCCAGATTGAAACCAGCGGTACCCATGAAGTGCGCTGCAGCCCCAATACCTGGGTGACGGTATCGCCAAAGGTCAATATGCGCGGTGGCTATGATGTGCTGTCGCAAGCCCTGCTGCGTGCGGATGAAATTAAGCATCCGGTAGGGCGCGTGCGGGATATCGAAGCGCTGGATGAACTGCTGGAAACGCTGAGCGATGAAAAACCGCGCATCATCGCCCTGCAGCCCATCAGTCAGAAAGACGACGCCACGCGTCTGTGTATCGAGACCTGTATTGCCCGTAACTGGCGGTTATCGATGCAGACGCATAAATATCTGAACATTGCCTGATAAAAAGGCCCGGTCGCAGGCTGCGCACCGGGCCTTTCTGTTCTGCGGCCAGGAAACGTCCGCTCCCGGCCAGCGCATCATTCGCCGCGATAGATACAGCCTGCGGTACAGGTCTCTTTGATCATTACGGCGCTCAGCAGCGGCACCAGCGGTTTCATCTGCTGCCAAATCCACTTCGCCAGCACTTCGCTGGTTGGGTTTTCCAGACCAGGAATATCGTTCAGATAGTAGTGATCCAGGCGATCGTAGGTCGGTTTAAACGCGGCCTTGAGCTCGGCAAAATCCATGATCCAGCCCGTGTGGGGATCGACTTCACCGGTAATCTCCAGGCGCACCATAAAAGAGTGGCCGTGCAGGCGACCGCACTTATGACCTTCCGGTACGTGAGGCAGGTGATGGGCGGCTTCGAAGGTGAAATCTTTAAACAGGGTGGTGGACATCTTTTACTCTCAATAAGACAAAAAAACCGCCGTAGGGTACCGGAAAGCGGTTTTTTTATCATTAACTAAAACGGCCCTGAGCGAAATATCGACGTATTTGCCCACGGGTAACGTAATATCCTTTTTAATTTCATAGAGTTGATTAATCGTTTTTGTTGTTAATAACTATAACTAAAACAGGTTAGTCCATTTGGTTATTTGTTATTTCCATCCCTTCTTTAATTGTTACTATCAGCGCCGTTAACCTTACATTCTCTTCTGTTTTTGCCGCGCTGACAGGGTGCGAATAACAGCTTTGCTTACTGGAACATAACGACGCATGACGACACAGGCCCCACCTTCCAATTTGCTCCCGCTGAACCCGGAGCAACTGGCGCGCCTTCAGGCGGCCACGACAGACTTCACCCCGACTCAGCTTGCCTGGGTTTCGGGCTACTTTTGGGGCGTGCTGAATCAGCACTCCGGCGCGGCAACAGCGGTTCCTGCTCAGGCTGCAGAAATGCCGGGCATTACGCTGATTTCAGCATCGCAAACCGGCAACGCACGCCGCGTGGCTGAAGCGCTGCGTGACGATCTGATCGCCGCGCAGCTGAACGTGAAACTGGTGAACGCAGGCGACTATAAATTCAAACAAATTGCCTCCGAAAAGCTGCTGGTTATCGTGACGTCGACGCAAGGTGAGGGCGAGTCGCCGGAAGAGGCCGTTGCGCTGCATAAATTCCTGTTTTCCAAAAAAGCGCCGAAGCTTGAGGGTACCGCCTTTGCGGTATTTGGCTTAGGCGATACCTCTTACGAATTCTTCTGCCAGTCCGGGAAAGACTTTGACAGCCGTCTGGCTGAACTGGGCGGGGAGCGTCTGCTGGATCGCGTTGATGCAGACGTCGAGTACCAGCCTGCGGCGGCGGAATGGCGCGCGCGGGTTGTTGAAGTATTGAAATCCCGTGCCCCCGTTGCGGCTCCGGCCCAGGGAGCGACGAGCGGGGCGGTGAATGACATTCACTCCAGCCCGTATACCAAAGAAGCGCCGCTGACGGCGACACTGGCGGTGAATCAGAAAATTACCGGCCGCGATTCTGAAAAAGATGTGCGTCATATTGAAATCGACCTCGCTGACTCCGGGCTGCGTTATCAGCCGGGCGATGCGCTGGGCGTCTGGTATCAGAACGATCCGGCTCTGGTGAAAGAGCTGGTTGAGCTGCTGTGGCTGAAGGGTGATGAGCCGGTCACGGTTGACGGCAAAACCCTGCCGCTGGCGGAAGCGCTGGAATGGCATTTCGAGTTAACGGTTAATACCGCTAACATCGTTGAGAATTACGCCACCTTAACCCGCAGCGAAACCCTGCTGCCGCTGGTTGGCGATAAAGCGCAGCTCCAGCAATACGCCGCGACCACGCCGATTGTCGATATGGTGCGTTTCTCTCCGGCGCAACTGGATGCCGACGCGTTAATTGGCCTGCTGCGTCCGCTGACCCCGCGTCTCTACTCCATTGCTTCATCGCAGGCGGAAGTAGAAAGCGAAGTCCATATCACCGTGGGCGCCGTTCGCTACGACATCGAAGGCCGCGCCCGCGCCGGCGGTGCGTCCAGCTTCCTTGCTGACCGCGTCGAAGAAGATGGCGAAGTTCGCGTCTTTATTGAACACAACGACAACTTCCGCCTGCCTGCTAATCCGCAGACGCCGGTGATCATGATTGGCCCCGGTACCGGCATCGCGCCGTTCCGTGCCTTCATGCAGCAGCGTGCGGCGGATGGCGCGGAAGGCAAGAACTGGCTGTTCTTCGGCAACCCGCACTTTACGGAAGATTTTCTCTATCAGGTGGAGTGGCAGCGCTATGTCAAAGAAGGCGTGCTGAGCCGTATCGACCTGGCCTGGTCCCGCGATCAACAACAAAAAGTCTATGTTCAGGACAAGCTGCGCGAGCAGGGGGCCGAACTGTGGCGCTGGATTAATGACGGCGCCCATATTTATGTCTGCGGCGATGCCAATCGTATGGCGAAAGACGTTGAGCAGACGTTACTGGACGTGATTGCCGAATTCGGCGCGATGGACGCCGAAGCGGCGGACGAATTTTTAAGTGAGCTGCGCGTTGAGCGCCGTTATCAGCGAGATGTCTACTAATGAGCGAAAAACACCCCGGCCCTCTGGTGGTCGAAGGCAAACTGGTTGATGCCGAACGGCTGAAGCTTGAGAGCAATTTCCTGCGCGGCACCATTAAAGAAGATTTGCAGGATGGCCTGACTGGCGGTTTCAACGGCGATAACTTTTTGCTGATCCGCTTCCACGGCATGTATCAACAGGATGACCGTGATATCCGCGCCGAGCGCGCGGCGCAGAAACTCGAACCGCGCCATGCGATGATGCTGCGCTGCCGCCTGCCGGGCGGGGTCATCACCACTAAACAGTGGCAGGCGATTGATAAATTTGCCGGTGAGAACACCATTTACGGCAGCATCCGTCTGACTAACCGGCAGACCTTCCAGTTTCACGGTATTCTGAAAAAGAACGTGAAACCGGCCCATGAAATGCTGCACGACGTGGGGCTGGACGCGCTGGCGACCGCCAACGACGTGAACCGTAACGTGCTGTGCACGTCTAACCCGAACGAGTCTCAGCTCCATACCGAAGCCTACGAGTGGGCGAAAAAGATCTCCGAACATCTGCTGCCGCGTACCCGCGCCTATGCGGAGATCTGGCTCGATCAGAAGAAGGTCGCCACCACCGATGAAGAACCGATCCTCGGCCAGACCTACCTGCCGCGTAAGTTCAAAACCACCGTGGTGATCCCGCCGCAGAACGACATCGATCTGCACGCCAACGACATGAACTTTGTGGCGATTGCCGAAAACGGCAAGCTGGTGGGCTTTAACCTGCTGGTGGGCGGCGGGTTGTCGATTGAACACGGCAACAAGAAAACCTACGCCCGTACGGCGAGCGAGTTTGGCTATCTGCCGCTGGAGCACACGCTGGCGGTCGCGGAAGCGGTCGTCACCACCCAGCGCGACTGGGGCAACCGTACCGACCGTAAAAATGCGAAAACCAAATATACTCTTGAGCGCGTCGGCGTCGAGACCTTCAAGGCCGAAGTGGAGCGTCGGGCGGGGATCAAGTTTGAACCGATCCGCCCGTATGAGTTCACCGGTCGCGGCGATCGCATCGGCTGGGTCAAAGGGATCGACAAAAAATGGCATCTGACGCTGTTTATTGAAAACGGACGTATTCTTGATTATCCCGGCCGTCCGCTGAAAACCGGTCTGCTGGAGATCGCGAAGATCCATCAGGGCGAGTTCCGTATTACGGCGAACCAGAACCTGATTATTGCCGGCGTACCGGAGACGGAAAAAGCGCGGATCGAAAAACTGGCGCGCGACCACGGTCTGATGAATGCGGTCACCCCGCAGCGTGAAAACTCGATGGCCTGCGTCTCCTTCCCGACCTGTCCGCTGGCGATGGCCGAAGCAGAACGCTTCCTGCCGTCGTTTATTGATAAGGTCGACGGGATCATGGGCAAGCACGGCGTGAGCGATGAGCATATCGTGACGCGCGTGACCGGCTGCCCGAACGGCTGCGGTCGTGCGATGCTGGCAGAAGTCGGGCTGGTGGGCAAAGCGCCGGGTCGCTACAACCTGCATCTCGGCGGTAACCGCAGCGGGACGCGTATTCCACGGATGTATCGCGAGAACATTACCGAGTCGGAGATTCTCGACTCGATCGACGAACTGGTAGGGCGCTGGGCGAAAGAGCGCGAAGCGGGTGAAGGCTTCGGCGACTTTACGGTGCGTGCGGGCATCATTCGCCCGGTGCTCGACCCAGCCCGTGATTTCTGGGAATAGCCCGGCATCGCCCGGTAGCGCTAAGCTTATCGGGTACTGGTTTTGTAGGCCGGGCACACGCAGTACGCCCGGCAAAACAGGCAAATGAGGTCTTTATGTCCGTACTCGATCTAAATGTCCTTAACGAATTACCGAAGGTCGATCGCATTTTGCAACTGGCGGAAACCAATAGCCAGCTGGAAAAGCTGAGCGCGGAAGAGCGCGTGGCGTGGGCGTTGGAAAACCTTCCGGGCGAATACGTGCTCTCTTCGAGCTTTGGTATTCAGGCGGCGGTGAGCCTGCATCTGGTCAATCAGGTACGGCCGGATATTCCGGTCATTCTGACCGATACCGGCTATCTGTTCCCGGAAACCTACCGGTTTATCGACGAGTTAACGGATAAGCTCAAGCTGAACCTGAAGGTCTATCGGGCGAAGGAGAGCGCCGCCTGGCAGGAGGCTCGCTACGGTAAGCTGTGGGAGCAGGGCGTTGAAGGCATTGAGAAATACAATGAGATCAACAAAGTCGAACCGATGAACCGGGCCCTGGAAGAGCTGAACGCGCAAACCTGGTTTGCGGGGCTCCGCCGGGAACAGTCCGGCAGCCGCGCCACGCTCCCGGTGCTGGCCATTCAGCGCGGGGTCTTTAAAGTGCTGCCGATCATCGACTGGGATAACCGTACCGTCTATCAGTACCTGCAAAAGCACGGCCTCACATACCATCCGCTGTGGGAACAGGGCTATCTTTCGGTAGGGGATACCCACACCACCCGCAAATGGGAACCGGGGATGGCAGAAGAAGAGACCCGTTTCTTCGGCCTGAAGCGCGAGTGCGGGCTGCACGAAGGCTAAATCACCGACGACGGTTGTGCTAAGACAAAGCCCTCAGTCTGAACGACGAGGGCTTTTCATATCGCCGGGCAGTGGATTAGCTCTGCTTTTCTGCCTTCGCCAGCTCTTTTATCAGCGGCAGCATCACCTTGACGACATCGCGGCTGCGGTGTTCGATACGACCCGGCAGCGCTTTATCAATATGCTGCTGGTTATCCAGCTGTACGTCATGCCAGCTGGTTCCTCGCGGGAAGGAGGCGGATTTGTTGCGTTGCTGAGAGCCATCTTTCTTACCCAGAGACCAGTTCGTGGCCTCCACGGACAGGACCGGGATCCCTGCGCCATCAAATATGCTGGCGTCATTACAGCAGCCGGTGCCCTGCGGATAATCATGATTGAGGCCAGGATTGGTATAGGCGGCAATCCCTTTGCTGCGCGCAATAGCCAGAGCGCGGTCTCGGGTGAGTTTGCGAATCGAGGCGGGCGTGCTGCGCCCGCTATTGAAATAGAGCTTATCGCCAACCACCAGATTATCGAGATTGATCACCAGCAGCGTATTTTTCTTCTCTGCATCGCTCATTCGCTTCAGTATATTTTGCGCGCCGAGATTCCCTTCTTCTTCACCGCTTGAAGCGATAAAGCGAATGCCATAGTGAGTGGACACATTTTTCAACCGCTCGGCCAGCTCCAGCAATACGCCCACGCCGACGGCATTATCGTCGATGCCCTGCAGGGTCAGGCCGCCAAGGTTGCGTTCTACATCAGCATCACTCATCGGCGCATAGGTATCGAGATGTGCCATCACGATGATCTGCTGGCGTGCCGCACCTTCGTGGGCGGCAATGACGGTGCTGCCGGTAACGTTTTGCCAGTTTTTCCGTTTATCCGTATTGCTGTAGATATAGCGCGCATGGAAGCTGCGGATATCGCTTTGATAGCCCATTTGGGCAAACTGCTGACGCACATAGTCCGCCGATAGCATTTCAGCGGGCGAACCGGTCATTCTTCCGGGAAAAACAGTCGCGATATGACGAGCCTGGGTATTTGCGGTTTCGCCCATGGCGCTGAAAGCCGGGGCGGAGAAGACAAAACCTGCGCCAAGCGCCAGGGGAAGGAGGCGGCGGCACAACGCGGAAAACATAGCGGGGGTCCTTTCTCGAGGGAAAAATTTAACGCTCATAGTATGAAACTGTGACTGCGGTTAAACAATTTCATTTGCTCTTAAATAGCGGAAAAATCGCGCGTTAAGCACTTTTTGATATTTGCTTTTTCAGGTCGTTATTCTTTTGGGTAACTACTCATTCCATTTAGTAATTTCATTTGCTCTAAACAGCACCCTATAGTCGCTCTATGACTGATTGTAAGCGAGTTGTTGCAACGTGGACTATTTGCCCCTGTTTGCCGAACTGAAAGAAAAACCGGTGCTGGTTATTGGCGGCGGGGATATTGCGGCGCGCAAAATTATGTTCTTGCGCCGGGCAGGAGCCAACGTACAGGTCGTGGCGGCAGCATTATCTGCAGAGGTTGCCGCTCTGGTTGAACGCCAGGAGATTCAGTGGCGGGCCCACGCGTTTGAAGAACCACAGCTGGACGACGTCTTTTTAGTGATTGCCGCGACTGACGATGACGCGCTCAATCAGCGAGTTTCCGCTGCCGCCAACGCCCGTTACCGGTTGGTGAACGTTGTCGATAATCAGCCGCTCTGTTCGGTGGTGTTTCCCTCCATCGTGGACCGTTCTCCGCTGCTGATAGCGATATTCTCCGGCGGTTCGGCACCGGTATTGTCGCGGCTGATTCGCGAAAAAATTGAAGCGCTGCTGCCCACCAACCTGGGACGCGTCGCCGAGGCGGCCAGCTACTGGCGGCATCATATCAAAACGCATCTGACGACGACGGCAGCACGTCGGCGCTTCTGGGAGCGGGTCTTCAATGGCCGCTTTGCCAGTCTGATGATTGCCGGAAATAAAGCCGCCGCCGATAAGGTGCTGGAAGAAGAACTGCATCATCCGGAAAAACGGCTGGGTGAAATTATTCTCGTCGGCGCCGGGCCGGGCGATGCAGGGCTACTGACGCTGCGCGGCCTGCAGGCGGTGCAGAAGGCGGACGTGGTGTTTTATGACCATCTGGTGACGCCGGAGATCCGCGAGCTGGTGCGCCGCGATGCCGAGATGATCTGCGTGGGTAAGCGCGCGGGCGAACACTCGGTGCCGCAGCATGAAACGAACCAGATGCTGGTCGAAGCGGCGCGAGAAGGCAAAACGGTGGTGCGCCTGAAAGGCGGCGATCCGTTTATTTTCGGACGCGGCGGCGAAGAGCTACAGGCGGCGGCGGCCGCAGGAATTCCATTTCAGGTGGTTCCGGGCGTAACGGCTGCTGCCGGGGCGACGGCCTATGCCGGCATTCCGCTGACCCATCGCGATTATGCCCAGAGCGTCACCTTCGTCACCGGTCATTACAAGGCCGACAGCGCCGCGCACGACTGGTCGCTACTGGCGCAAAGCCGTCAGACGCTGGCTATCTACATGGGCACGATGAAAGCGGCGGAAATCAGCGCACAGCTGATCGCCCACGGTCGGGATAGTAATACGCCGGTGGCGGTGATTTCTCGCGGTACCCGCGCCGATCAGCAAACGATAACGGGCACATTACAGCAGCTCGAAGAGCTGGCGAAAGATGCCCCGATGCCCGCTCTGCTGGTCGTGGGCGAAGTGGTGCAATTACACCATCAGCTCGCCTGGTTTCAACAAACAACTCAAGCAGATGCGTTTAACGCCTCTGTGGTGAATCTGGCTTAAGGAACGGTTATGGACCAAAAACGACTCACTCACCTGCGGCAACTGGAGGCTGAAAGCATCCACATTATTCGCGAGGTGGCCGCCGAATTCTCTAACCCGGTGATGATGTACTCCATCGGTAAAGATTCCAGCGTCATGCTGCATCTGGCGCGTAAAGCGTTTTATCCGGGAACCCTGCCTTTTCCGCTGCTGCACGTTGATACCGGCTGGAAATTCCGCGAGATGTATGAATTCCGCGACCGTACTGCCAAAGCCTACGGCTGCGAGCTGCTGGTGCACAAAAACCCGGAAGGGGTGGCGATGGGGATTAACCCGTTTGTTCACGGCAGCGCCAAGCACACCGACATCATGAAGACCGAAGGTCTGAAGCAGGCGCTGGACAAATACGGCTTTGATGCTGCGTTTGGCGGCGCCCGTCGCGACGAAGAAAAATCCCGCGCCAAAGAGCGTATCTACTCTTTCCGCGACCGTTTCCACCGCTGGGATCCGAAAAACCAGCGTCCGGAGCTGTGGCACAACTACAACGGCCAGATTAACAAGGGCGAAAGCATCCGCGTCTTCCCGCTCTCCAACTGGACCGAGCTGGATATCTGGCAGTATATCTATCTGGAAAATATCGAAATCGTTCCGCTGTATCTGGCGGCCGAACGTCCGGTGCTTGAGCGCGACGGTATGCTGATGATGATTGATGACGATCGTATCGATCTGCAACCGGGCGAGATGATCAAAAAGCAGATGGTGCGCTTCCGTACTTTAGGCTGCTGGCCGCTGACCGGCGCGGTGGAATCCAATGCGCAAACGCTGCCGGAGATTATTGAAGAGATGCTGGTTTCCACCACCAGCGAGCGTCAGGGTCGTATGATTGACCGCGACCAGGCCGGCTCCATGGAGCTGAAGAAACGTCAGGGGTATTTCTAAGGAGCCGCCATGAACACGACCATTGCCCAACAAATTGCTAATGAAGGCGGCGTAGAAGCTTATCTGCACGCGCAACAGCACAAAAGCCTGCTGCGCTTCCTGACCTGCGGCAGCGTCGATGACGGGAAAAGTACCCTGATTGGCCGCCTGCTGCACGATACCCGGCAGATTTACGAAGATCAGCTCTCATCGCTGCATAACGACAGTAAGCGTCACGGTACGCAGGGTGAGAAACTGGATCTGGCGCTGCTGGTGGATGGCCTGCAGGCTGAGCGCGAGCAGGGCATCACCATCGATGTCGCCTATCGCTATTTCTCTACCGAGAAACGCAAATTTATTATCGCCGACACCCCGGGGCACGAGCAGTACACCCGTAATATGGCCACCGGCGCTTCCACCTGCGATCTGGCGATTCTGCTGATGGATGCGCGCAAAGGCGTGCTCGATCAGACCCGTCGTCACAGCTTTATCTCGACGCTGCTGGGGATTAAAAACCTGGTGGTGGCGGTGAACAAAATGGACCTGGTGGATTTTAGCGAAGAGACGTTTAATCGCATTCGCGAAGAGTACCTCTCGTTTGCTGAGCAGCTGCCGGGCGATGTCGATATTCGCTTTGTTCCGCTTTCTGCCCTCGAGGGGGACAACGTCGCGACCCAGAGTGCCAGCATGCCGTGGTACAGCGGCCCGACGCTGCTGGAAGTGCTGGAAACTGTTGAAATTCGTCGCGTGGTGGAAAATCAGCCGCTGCGCTTCCCGGTCCAGTTCGTTAACCGGCCCAACCTCGACTTCCGCGGTTTCTCCGGGACCGTGGCCTCCGGTAGCGTCAAGGTCGGACAGCGTCTGAAGGTGCTGCCGTCGGGCGTGGAATCCAGCGTGGCGCGGATCGTGACCTTTGACGGCGACCTGCAGGAAGCTGGCGCCGGTGAAGCGATTACCATCGTACTGAAAGACGAAATTGATATCAGCCGCGGCGATCTGTTGGTGGATGCTCAGGTGACGCTGCCTGCGGTACAGAGCGCCAGCGTGGACGTGGTCTGGATGGCCGAACAGGCGTTAGCCCCGGGCCAGAGCTATGACATTAAAATTGCCGGCAAGAAAACCCGCGCTCGCGTCGACGGCATTCGCTATCAGGTTGATATCAACAATTTGACCCAGCGTGAAGTCGAGTCGCTGCCGCTGAACGGGATTGGCCTTGTCGATTTGACCTTCGACGAGCCGCTGGTGCTGGACAAATATCAGCATAACCCGGTAACCGGCGGGTTGATCTTCATCGACCGGTTGACCAACGTCACGGTAGGCGCCGGTATGGTGCGCGAACCGCTGGAACAGCGCCAGGCGTCAGCATCAGCGTTCAGCGCGTTTGAGCTGGAGCTGAATCAGCTGATCCGTAAACACTTCCCGCACTGGGACGCGCGTGACCTGCTGGGAGGCAAGTAATGGCCCTGCATGACGAAAACGTCGTCTGGCACGCCCATCCGGTTACCCAGCAGCAGCGCGAACAGCACCACGGCCATCGCGGCGTGGTGCTGTGGTTTACCGGGCTCTCCGGCTCCGGTAAATCCACCGTTGCTGGCGCGCTGGAAGAGGCGCTGCATCAGCTGGGCGTCAGCACCTATCTGCTGGATGGCGATAACGTGCGGCACGGTCTGTGTAGCGATCTCGGTTTTAGCGATAGCGATCGTAAAGAGAATATTCGTCGCGTCGGGGAAGTGGCGAAACTGATGGTGGATGCCGGGCTGGTGGTATTGACGGCGTTTATCTCTCCGCACCGTGCCGAACGGCAGATGGTGCGCGAGCGCTTAGGCGAAGGGCGCTTTATCGAAGTGTTTGTCGATACGCCGCTGGCTATCTGTGAGGCGCGGGATCCAAAGGGGTTATACAAGAAGGCGCGTGCGGGTGAATTGCGTAATTTTACCGGGATTGATTCAGTGTATGAATCGCCGGAAAAGGCGGAAATTCATCTGGATGGTGAACAATTGGTAACAAATTTGGTGCACCAACTATTAGACCTCCTCAGACAGAGCGATATTATCAGATCCTGAAACGGCGGCGGCATTGAGATGCCGGTCGCCCGGTCAACAGGATTCGATATGCGCAATACCCAGAACATCAGTATTATTCGCTCAGAACCACCACCGGTGGCCCATGACGAGACCACCTGGTCTTTGTCAGGCGCTGCCGTGGGCTTTATTTCATGGCTGCTGGCGCTGGGTATTCCCTTCCTCATGTATGGCAGTAATACGCTTTTTTTCCTCCTCTATACCTGGCCCTTTTTTCTCGCCTTAATGCCGGTTGCCGTGGTTGTTGGGATTGCGCTGCACTCGCTGTTGAACGGTAAGCTCCTGTACAGCGTCTGCGCGACGATTTTGACCGTGGGGCTGATGTTTGGTCTGCTGTTCCTCTGGTTGTTGGGATAGTCCTTTCTGCGTATGAATCAAGCCTGGGTATCGGCGACAGAAATGTGTTACAGTCCCCGCGTTACGCGGCGTCGTCCGCGCGTCGGAGTGAAATACTCGGGCGAGTTATGGGATGATGATGCCGTTTTTCAGGGGGCAGAATGGGTAAATTAACGCTGCTACTATTGGCTTTGCTGGTCTGGCTACAGTACTCGCTGTGGTTCGGTAAAAATGGTCTGCATGACTATAGCCGGGTGAATGACGACGTCACCGCGCAGCAAGCCACTAACAGCAAATTAAAGGCGCGCAACGATCAACTCTTTGCGGAAATCGATGACCTTAACGGCGGTCAGGAAGCGATCGAAGAGCGCGCACGCAATGAACTAAGCATGACCCGCCCGGGCGAAACATTTTATCGTCTGGTCCCGGATGCGTCTAAGCGCAACCAGGGGTCGGCGCAGAACAATCGATAAACAAGCCCAGGATTACGACATGGCAGCCACTTTTCCGGGTGTTTGCGCCGTGGTACCGGCAGCCGGTTTTGGCCGCCGCATGCAAACGGAATGCCCGAAACAATATCTCTCAATCGGTAACAAAACGATTCTCGAACACGCGGTCGCCGCGCTGTTGGCGAACGCGTGCGTGCAGCGCGTGGTGATTGCCGTCAGTCCCGGCGATATCCGCTTTAGCCAGCTGCCGCTGGCCACTCATCCGCAGATTACCGTCGTCGACGGCGGAGCCGAGCGCGCTGACTCCGTACTGGCTGGTCTGCAGGCGCTGCCTGAAGCCGAATGGGTGCTGGTGCACGATGCCGCGCGCCCGTGCCTGCACCAGGACGACCTTCAGCGCCTGTTGGCGCTACGCGAAACCAGCCGCGTGGGGGGCATTCTCGCCGCGCCGGTACGCGACACCATGAAACGCGCGGAACCCGGCAAGGTAGCCATTGCGCACACGGTCGACCGTAACGATCTGTGGCATGCGCTGACGCCGCAATTTTTCCCTCGTGAGCTCCTCCTCGACTGCCTGACGCGCGCGCTCAATGAAAGCGCGATCATTACCGATGAAGCCTCGGCGCTGGAGTACTGTGGCTTCCATCCCGAACTGGTCGCTGGCCGAGCTGATAATATTAAAGTGACGCGCCCGGAAGACCTGGCGCTGGCAGAATTTTACCTTACCCGTTCCCGACACCAGGAGAAGGCTTAATGCGAATTGGACACGGTTTTGACGTACACGCTTTTGGCGGTGAAGGCCCAATCATCATTGGCGGGGTACGCGTTCCCTATGAAAAAGGGCTGCTGGCCCACTCCGACGGCGATGTGGCGCTGCATGCGCTGACCGATGCCCTGCTTGGGGCGGCGGCGCTGGGGGATATCGGCAAGCTGTTCCCGGATACCGACCCGGCCTTCAAGGGAGCCGACAGCCGTGAGCTGCTGCGCGAAGCCTGGCGGCGGATCCAGGCCAAAGGCTATGCCCTCGGAAACGTGGATGTCACCATCATCGCTCAGGCGCCGAAAATGCTGCCGCATATTCCGCAGATGCGTGTCTTTATCGCCGAAGACCTCGGCTGCCATATGGATGACGTCAACGTGAAAGCCACCACTACCGAGAAGCTGGGTTTCACCGGCCGCGGTGAAGGCATCGCCTGCGAAGCGGTAGCGCTGCTGCATAAGGTGCAGCCATGATCGCTTTCAATGACCTCACCTGGCTGCACGGTAAACCGCAGGGGCAGGGGATACTGAAAGCCAACCCGGAAGATTTCGTGGTGGTCGAAGATCTTGGCTTTGCGCCGGATGGCGAAGGCGAGCATCTGCTGGTACGGATTCTGAAAACGGACTGCAATACGCGGTTTGTGGCTGATGCGCTGGCTAAGTTCCTTAAAATCCATGCGCGTGAAGTGAGTTTTGCCGGGCAGAAAGATAAACATGCCGTGACCGAGCAGTGGCTGTGTGCCCGGCTTCCGGGCAAAGAGATGCCCGATCTGAGCCAGTTTCAGCTGGAAGGTTGCCAGGTGCTGGAGTACGCGCGGCATAAACGCAAGCTGCGCCTCGGCGCGCTGAAGGGCAACCAGTTTACCCTGATCCTGCGGGAGATTAGCGATCGCGAGGATGTCGAGCGGCGTCTGCAGGCCATTGCCGCGCAGGGTGTGCCGAACTATTTCGGCGCCCAGCGCTTTGGTATCGGCGGCAGCAATCTGCTGGGCGCGCTGCGCTGGGCGGAGAGCGGCGCACCGGTTCGCGATCGCAATAAACGCAGTTTTTGGCTGTCGGCGGCGCGTAGCGGCTTGTTTAATCAACAGGTCAGTATTAGATTAAAAAAACCGGAATTTAATCAGGTTGTTGATGGCGATGCGCTACAATTAGCGGGGCGCGGGAGCTGGTTTGTCGCCACGCCTGAGGAACGTGCGCAGCTGCAGGAGCGGGTTGATAACCGTGAACTGATGATTACGGCGGCGTTACCGGGAAGCGGTGAGTGGGGCAGCCAACGCGAGGCGCTGGCCGCCGAGCAGGCGGCCGTTGCAGAAGAGACGCAGCTCCAGGCTCTGCTGGTGCGGGAAAAAGTGGAAGCGGCGCGCCGGGCGATGCTGCTCTATCCGCAGCAGATGAGCTGGAACTGGTGGGATGACGTAACCGTTGAACTGCGTTTCTGGCTGCCGGCGGGCAGCTTCGCCACCAGCGTGGTAAGGGAACTTATCAATACAACGGGTGACTATGCGAATATTGCTGAGTAACGATGACGGGATTCATGCGCCGGGTATTCAGACCCTGGCGAAGGCCTTACGGGAGTTTGCTGAGGTCCAGGTAGTTGCACCCGATCGTAACCGCAGCGGCGCATCGAACTCCCTGACTCTTGAATCTTCGCTACGCACTTTCACTTTCGATAACGGCGATATTGCTGTCCAGATGGGGACGCCAACGGACTGTGTCTATCTCGGCGTCAACGCCCTGATGCGTCCCCGTCCGGATATCGTGGTTTCCGGCATTAACGCCGGCCCCAATCTCGGCGATGACGTCATCTACTCCGGCACCGTCGCTGCCGCAATGGAAGGCCGTCATCTCGGCTTTCCGGCCTTGGCCGTCTCCTTGAATGGCCATCAGCACTACGACACCGCGGCGGCAATTACCTGCTCTATCCTGCGTGCTTTAGGCCGCGAGCCGCTGCGTACCGGTCGCATCCTCAATATCAATGTGCCCGATCTGCCCCTTGAGCAGATTAAAGGCATTCGCGTGACCCGCTGCGGCAGCAGACATCCCGCCGATCAGGTTATTCCGCAAAAAGATCCGCGCGGCAATACGCTGTACTGGATTGGCCCGCCGGGAGAGAAGCACGATGCCGGGCCGGATACCGATTTTGCGGCCGTCGATGAAGGCTATGTCTCCGTGACGCCGCTGCACGTTGATTTAACCGCCCACCAGGCTCACGGGATGGTGGCCGACTGGCTGGATCGCGTCGGAGTGGAAACACAATGGTAAGCAAACGTGTTGAAAGCCTGCTGAATCAGCTGCGTACTCAGGGCATTGTTGACGAGCGCGTGCTCGAGGCGATAACCCTGGTACCGCGTGAAAAATTCGTTGATGAAGCCTTCGAACACAAGGCGTGGGAGAACACCGCACTCCCTATCGGCCAGGGGCAAACCATCTCGCAACCCTACATGGTGGCGCGGATGACGGAGCTGCTGACGCTGACGCCGGAATCGCGGGTGCTGGAGATTGGCACCGGCTCAGGCTACCAGACGGCGATACTGGCGCACCTCGTTCATCATGTGTGTTCGGTCGAACGGATTAAGAGTTTACAGTGGCAGGCGCGTCGTCGCCTGAAACAACTTGATTTACATAATGTTTCAACCCGTCATGGCGATGGATGGCAGGGTTGGAAGGCACGCGCTCCCTTTGATGCGATTATCGTCACCGCCGCGCCGCCGGAAGTGCCGCCAGCGCTGCTGGCGCAGCTGGATGAGGGAGGTGTGCTGGTATTACCGGTGGGCGAGGAGCATCAGTTTCTGAAACGGATCCGTCGTCGCGGTAATGAGTTTGTGATGGATACCGTCGAAGCCGTGCGCTTTGTTCCCCTGGTGCAAGGGGAGCTGGCGTGAGACCCGGATTTATCCAGGTTTTTTTTGCCTGACTTTAGGCGTAGGGTGGACACATTTTCAGTGTCCTGGCCGGGTGTTGTCCGGTAAGCAAGATATTGGCAGTTAACATATTCCTGGGGGATAAATGAGCGCGGGAAGCCCAAAATTTACCTTAAGCCGTATTGCGGCGTTATCACTGGTTTCACTCTGGCTGGCAGGTTGTACCAATACCAATAATCCGCCTGCGCCGGTTAGCTCGGCGGGTGGAGCCTCATCCTCGGGTACGAATTCCGGGATGCTGATCACTCCGCCGTCGACAACAGGATCCGCCATTGTTCCGCATACACCTCAGGTACAGCCGGTTCAGACCCCTGCGACGCAGATTCAGCCGATGGCTCAGCAGCCGGTGCAGACCGTGAACGGCAAGATAGTCTATAACCGTAAATATGGCGATATTCCGAAAGGCAGCTATACGGGTGGCAGCACCTATACCGTGAAACGCGGCGATACGCTGTTCTATATTGCATGGGTAACGGGTAACGATTTCCGTGACCTCGCGCAACGCAACAACATCCCTGCGCCATACGGTCTGAACGTTGGTCAGACGCTGCAGGTTGGCAACTCTGCTGGCCAGCCAATCACCGGTGATAACGCCGTTGCTGCGGCAAGCGTACGGGCAAGCGGAGGTGCGACGGCGGCCTCAAATACTGCACAAAAATCGACCGCAGTGGTTGCGTCACAACCAACTATTACGTATTCTGAATCCTCAGGTGAACAGAATGCTAATAAGATGTTGCCGAACAATAAGCCAGCGACGACGACTACCGTCGCGCCAGTGACGGCTCCCGCTGTTAGCACAAACCAACCGACTGCAAGCAGTACGTCAACCAGTTCGCCTATCTCCACATGGCGCTGGCCGACTGATGGCAAGGTTATTGAGAACTTTAGTGGCGCAGAAGGCGGCAATAAAGGTATTGATATTGCAGGCAGTAAGGGACAGGCTATTGTCGCGACCGCTGACGGACGCGTCGTCTATGCCGGTAACGCGCTGCGCGGTTACGGTAATCTTATTATCATCAAACACAACGATGATTACCTGAGTGCCTACGCTCATAACGATACAATGCTGGTCCGGGAGCAACAGGAAGTCAAAGCGGGGCAGAAAATCGCTACCATGGGTAGCACCGGCACCAGCTCTACAAGATTGCATTTTGAAATTCGTTACAAGGGGAAATCCGTCAACCCGCTGCAGTATTTACCGCAGCGATAATTTGGCGAAGTACGGATAAGCGTCACATCAGTTAGCAGACGCCAGGCCGGTCGCAACAGCCCCTTAACCGGGGCAAAAAGTCTCCGTCCGGCGTCGTTGAATGATGTATAGCGAAGGTGCTTTGCTCAGGGATCACGGGTAGGAGCCATCTTTATGAGTCAGAATACGCTGAAAGTTCATGATTTAAATGAAGACGCGGAATTTGATGAGAACGGAGTCGAGGTTTTCGATGAGAAAGCCTTAGTAGAAGAGGAACCCAGTGATAGCGATCTGGCCGAGGAAGATCTTCTGTCGCAAGGCGCAACACAACGTGTGCTTGATGCGACGCAACTCTACCTGGGAGAGATTGGTTATTCCCCACTGCTGACGGCCGAAGAAGAGGTCTATTTCGCCCGTCGCGCATTGCGTGGTGATGTGGCTTCACGCCGCCGGATGATTGAAAGTAACCTGCGTCTGGTGGTGAAAATTGCTCGTCGTTATAGCAATCGTGGTCTGGCGCTGCTGGATCTGATTGAAGAGGGCAATCTGGGACTGATCCGCGCGGTTGAGAAGTTTGACCCGGAACGTGGGTTCCGTTTTTCGACTTATGCCACCTGGTGGATTCGTCAAACGATTGAACGGGCGATCATGAACCAAACCCGTACCATCCGTTTACCTATCCATATTGTCAAAGAGCTGAACGTCTATCTGCGTACCGCACGTGAGTTGTCCCATAAGCTGGACCACGAGCCGAGTGCGGAAGAGATTGCCGAGCAGCTGGATAAGCCGGTTGATGACGTGAGCCGTATGCTGCGTCTCAATGAGCGCATTACCTCAGTGGACACGCCGCTGGGCGGCGACTCGGAAAAAGCGCTGCTGGATATTCTGGCCGATGAGAAAGACAACGGTCCGGAAGACACCACGCAGGACGATGATATGAAACAAAGCATCGTTAAATGGCTGTTCGAACTGAACGCCAAGCAGCGTGAAGTCCTGGCGCGTCGTTTTGGCCTGTTGGGCTACGAAGCCGCTACGCTTGAAGATGTTGGCCGTGAAATTGGTCTGACCCGCGAACGCGTACGTCAGATCCAGGTCGAAGGCCTGCGCCGCCTGCGGGAAATCCTGCAAGGACAAGGGCTGAACATCGAAGCGCTATTCCGCGAATAAGCAATTTTCCTCTCAAAAAGGCCCGATCGTCCGATCGGGCCTTTTTCTTTGCATGCTAGGCCTGTCGGGTCTCATGTAAATGACGCCACAAAATGCGCCCTCCACTTTTCCTGAACAGGACCGTTGACCAGCGGAAAGTCTCGCTCTGTTCGGGTACACGCTGCCTTTCCCGATAGCATATCACCGCGCCATCGTGCCATTCGGCGAGCGTGGTCGTGCTATCAATGATGATGCTCAAGCCTGGACGACTGCCGCCCGCGGTCGTAAAGAAAGCGCTGAGTGCCCGGTGGTCCATGACGTTTCCACCGATACCAACCATTGAAAAATCAGGGGAAAAGCGTGCCATTAAGGCCTCTACCGCACCTTGTTTGTGACTCAGCCAGTGTTCAATAGCCACATGGGCGTCGATCGTTTCCTGAATATACGGGTTCATGGGATCTCCATTTTTTGATGCAGGCGCGTGACTATCGCCTGGTTATTAAGGTACAGGCAGCCCAGAAGCGGGATAAGCGTCAGGCACGCGGCGATGATAAACACCCCGTGCCAGGCCTGTGTTGCCGGATAATAAACCTGCAGGACCGCCAGCAATGCGGACAGCAATGCGGCTCCGGCCAAAAAGCTGAGCTGACGGTTGATGTTCCACAGTGCGCTGGCATCCGGCATGTCGCCATTGGCGATGTTGAGAAATGCACAGCTTTGGGCGGTGCTGCTGCACAGGCTGCCGCCGGCGCCCATCAGGATAAAGGCGAAAACCAGCGACGCCATTGAGCTTTGCGGCGTGACGCCGGTCAGCAGCAGGATCCCGGCGGCCTGAAGCAGGCAGCCGGAGAGAATAAAGGGGCGAGGGCCGAGGCGATTGAAAAAACGGCCGCTCAGAGAGATAGCCACAAATGACGCCAGCGACCAGGGAAGCATCAGAGCGCCCGTTGCCGAAGGCGACATGCCGGTTATTGTCTGCAGGTAAAACAGGCCAACCACGTTAATGCCAATAAAGACCCCGGGTACGCAGAGATAAATCAACATGGCGAAACGCAACAGCGGATCGGCCAGCAGCGGCAGATGTAAGAAACGGGAAGGCCGTGCCGGGCCGTCGTCATTTTTTAGCCATACGCCGGCTAACGCCAGAGTGATCAGCGCTACGGGCAGGCTGGCAAAGAAGACCCCGCGCCAGCTGAATGTTTCAACCAGCAGTCCACCTGCTGCCGGAGAACAGGCGGGGGCCAGCAGACCGACCAGCATCACGGCGGCCGACAGTTTCGCCCGCTCGTGCGGCTGGAAAAGCTGCCAGGTCAGAGACTGTCCGACGGGGATAAGCAATCCCCCGCCCATCCCTTGCAGGGCGCGCCAGAAAATCAGGCTGCCCAGCGAGTCGCTCAGTCCGCAGGCCAGCGCTGCCGCACTGAATAGCGTGAGCGAAAGCATAAAGAGCCGGCGAGCCCCGCAGCGCTGCGTCAACCAGGCGCTGAATGGCACGACCAGCGTCAGGCCGGCGATATAGCCGTTACTCACCCAGGCCAGTTCACTGACGGAGGCGTTGAGCGCCCGGCTCATGCCGGGGAAGGCGACGCTGGCGATAAACATATTGATTAAATCGAGAAAGAAACCCAGTAAAAAAACGGTGGCGACCTTGCTGCGTACTGTCATTTTTATTCCTCATCAGAAGGCCGCTACTCTAAGCCGCCGGGACAGGCGGATAAACAGGACATCCGGGGATATACTGTCTGAAAGTTTTTGACAATAAGTGAAGTGAATATGCTGAATCTGCAACGTATGACCATGTTTGTCGCGGTGGTGGAAAGCGGGAGTTTTACCGCGGCTGCGGCGGCCCTGGGGCAAACCAAGGCGGTGGTCAGTTTTAACGTGCGCCAGCTGGAGAGCGAACTTGGCGTCACGCTGTTGTTACGATCCACGCGACGACTCACGCTTACTGAGGCCGGTTCTCTGTTCTATCATCGCGGCCTGGCGTTACTGAAAACGGCGGAAAACCTGCAGGATGAAGTGCGGGCCAGCCATAGCGGATTGAGCGGTGAACTCCGTATCACCACCACACCGGAGTACGGCACCCAGGTGATTATTCCGGCGCTGGCTGAGTTCAGCCAGCGGCATCCGGCGCTGCGGGTGCGCCACGTCTCCTCCTCGCACCATGCGGACTTAATCTCTGAGCGTTTTGATGTGGCGATCCGCCTCGGAACGCTGGCGGATTCGCGCTACCGCGCGGCGCTGATCTCCCGTTTTGCAATTGTCCCGGTTGCCGCGCCGTCATGGCTGGCGGAACATCCTCTGGAGACGCTTGAAGATTTGGCCCGGGCGGCATGGATTATTCATGAGCGGTTGTCCGCGCCACGCCATTGGCAGCTCACCGGACCACGCGACGAGAGCGTGGCTTTTGACATTAAAGCGGTGCCGCGACTGTCGGCGGATAGCGCCAGCGCGCTGCTGGCGTTCGCGCTGGCGGGCTGCGGGGTTGCGCTGTTGCCCGAGTGGCTGGTGGCGCCGGCACTGGCGGAGCACAGACTGATTCAGGTGATGCCCGGGTTTACCTTTCCCCCGCAGGGCGTGTATGCGGTTTATCCGGATGCGCAGCATATCCCGACCCGGGTCCGGGCCTTTATTGATTTTCTACGCGAGCGCCAGGGCTAACTTTTTTTGCGTCATGAGCTTGTGGATGAAGGGGGAACGCGGATGGCGCTTTTTATCGCACAACCGGACTGTTTTTATATTTTCTCATCAATGAAAACTATTTCTTCATTAACATGACGGGAAGGATTAATAGCATCTGAGTATTTGTGAGCCTTCTCGCAATCGCTAATAAAACCATCCCGTTTTATTTCCGTCTGATAATTTTTGCCAGCCGGTGGGGAGAGCATAGCGGCGGGTGCTTGAGGCTGGCTTTGAGCATTGACAGGGCCCGGACAGGCGAAAGTCCCAGGAGATATGTCTATCCACTGAGGCTGGCGTATGAATCTGAACAATTCAGATGCCAGTCTGTTCTTTGCAGGGAGGCAAGATATGCCCCTGCGGCAATCATTATACCGTGGACTACGCTGCCGGGATTTATGCTAATGGCAGGCGGCTCATTATGCGCGCTGAATATCAACGCGCGTAGTATGGGGTTGAACGCTGTTCTCGCTTACCAATCGCACAAGAAGCAACGGCGCGGGGAGAACCCCGCGTATGGCTTGTCAGGTCACGGCTTCTCGCAGCCATTTATTTTGCTAAAAGGGCAGCGCTTAACGGGCTGCCCTTTTGTCACTTCAGCTGAACAAGCAGGCGTTACACCAGGCTTTTCAGCCGGTAAATCCACTCCAGCGCCTGACGCGGGGTCAGAGAATCCGGATCGAGATTTTCCAGCGCTTCTACCGCTGGCGAGGTCTCTTCCGGGGCGGAGAGCAGTGACATCTGCGTACCGTCGACCTGCGTGGCGGCAACGCCTGGGGCAATACTCTCCAGTTCGCGCAATTTCTGCCGCGCGCGCTTAATCACCTCTTTAGGCACGCCCGCCAGTGCGGCAACCGCCAGACCGTAGCTTTTGCTGGCGGCGCCATCCTGGACGCTGTGCATGAAGGCGATGGTATCGCCATGCTCCAGCGCATCAAGATGGACGTTCGCCACGCCTTCCATTTTCTCCGGCAACTGGGTCAGTTCGAAGTAGTGGGTGGCAAAAAGGGTCAGCGCCTTAATCTTATTGGCCAGACTTTCCGCACAGGCCCACGCCAGCGACAGACCGTCGTAGGTGGAGGTCCCGCGGCCGATTTCATCCATCAGCACCAGGCTGTGTTCGGTGGCATTATGCAGAATATTGGCGGTTTCGGTCATTTCTACCATGAAGGTGGAACGGCCGCTTGCCAGGTCATCTGCCGCGCCGACGCGGGTAAAGATGCGATCGACAGGGCCGATTTCAACCTTCTCTGCCGGGACGTAGCTGCCGATATAGGCCAGCAGGGCAATCAGCGCTGTCTGCCGCATATAGGTACTTTTACCGCCCATATTCGGGCCGGTAATAATCAGCATCCGGCGCTGCGGCGCCAGGCTCAACGGGTTGGCGATGAACGGCTCCTTCAGCACCTGTTCGACCACCGGGTGACGGCCTTCGCTGATGCGAATACCCGGTTTGTCGCTAAAGGTCGGGCAGCAGTAGTTCAGGGTTTCCGCGCGTTCGGCGAGGTTAACCAACACATCCAGCTCCGCCAGCGCGCTGGCGCTTTGCTGAAGGTCGGCAAGGTGCGGCAGCAGCATATCGAACAGCTGCTCGTAGAGCTGTTTCTCCAGCGCCAGCGCTTTCCCTTTCGACGTCAGTACCTTATCCTCATACTCCTTCAGTTCCGGAATAATGTAGCGTTCGGCGTTTTTCAGCGTCTGGCGGCGGACGTAGTGAATCGGGGCATGTTGGCTCTGGCCGCGGCTGATCTGAATGTAGTAACCGTGCACGGCATTGTAACCGACTTTCAGCGTGTCCAGCCCCAGGCGCTCGCGTTCGCGAATCTCCAGCTTATCGAGGTAGTCGGTGGCGCCATCCGCCAGCGCGCGCCATTCATCGAGCTCCTCATGGTAACCCGGGGCAATAACGCCGCCGTCGCGCACCAGTACCGGCGGTGCGTCGATAATTGCGCGTTCGAGCAGTTCACGCAGTTCGCTGAACTCGCCCATTTTATCGCGCAGCTGCTGGACCGGCGCGCAGCTGACGTCGGCCAGCATTTCGCGCAGGATCGGCAGCTGCTGGAACGCATGACGCATACGGGCGAGGTCGCGCGGACGCGCGGTGCGCAGCGCCAGTCGCGCCAGAATACGTTCCAGATCGCCCACCTGACGCAGCACCGGCTGCAGTTCGGTATAACGCTCCTGCAGCGCGCCTATGGTTTGCTGACGTTCGACCAGCACCGCCGTGTCGCGCACCGGCATATGCAGCCAGCGTTTGAGCATCCGGCTGCCCATCGGCGTCACGGTGCAGTCGAGCACCGACGCCAGCGTATTGTCGAAACCACCGGCCAGGTTCTGGGTAATCTCCAGGTTACGGCGGGTTGCCGCATCCATAATAATACTGTCCTGCTGGCGCTCCATGGTGATGGAGCGAATATGCGGCAGGGAGGTGCGCTGGGTATCTTTGACATATTGCAACAGGCAGCCTGCGGCACAGAGACCGCGCGGCGCATTTTCGACGCCGAAACCGACCAGGTCGCGGGTGCCAAACTGTAAATTCAGCTGCTGGCGCGCGGTGTCGATTTCAAACTCCCACAGCGGACGACGGCGCAGGCCGCGGCGTCCTTCAATCAACGCCGATTCGGCAAAATCTTCGGCATACAGCAGTTCCGCCGGGTTGGTACGCTGCAGCTCGGCGGCCATGGTTTCGCGGTCGGCGGGTTCGCTCAGGCGAAAACGACCGGAGCTGATATCCAGCGTCGCATAGCCAAAGCCTTTGCTGTCCTGCCAGATAGCGGCCAGCAGGTTATCCTGACGCTCCTGCAGCAGCGCTTCATCGCTGATGGTGCCAGGCGTGACGATACGCACCACTTTGCGTTCGACCGGACCTTTGGTGGTGGCCGGGTCGCCAATCTGTTCGCAAATGGCCACCGATTCACCCTGGTTGACCAGTTTGGCGAGGTAGTTTTCCACCGCATGGTGCGGGATCCCGGCCATCGGAATGGGCTCGCCCGCCGAGGCGCCGCGTTTGGTTAGCGAGATATCGAGCAGCTGTGAAGCCCGTTTGGCATCGTCATAAAACAGCTCGTAAAAGTCCCCCATACGATAGAACAGCAGGATCTCCGGGTGCTGAGCCTTCAGCTTCAGATACTGCTGCATCATCGGGGTATGGGCGTCAAGATTCTCTAGTGTGCTCATCAGGTTATGATGTCCATTTTTAAGTTTTAATGAGTTAGCGGAGTTTATTGTTCTCGTTACGCCGTACTGTGCTCATTGGTTCCCGTGACATTCTGCATTTCTGCTCATTTACATATAGACAGCATGATAACGGAGTCTTTATATCAGGAAAACAAGAAGGAGGCGGTGGGACTGTAAGTATCCCGGCAGTGACGATCATCGATGCTGAAATGGTGAGCAGCATGCCAGCCAACCTGAAGGCTGCGACCGGCGGCAACCCGCGCGACACGAAGCTGGAAGAGATTAAATCGCGGTATCGGGAAATTTTCTAATGCAATAAAAATCCGCTGTTGCCGGTAACCATACCGGCAACGAAATGATGCAGGAAGGGGGGAAGACGGTCACTCAATCGTTGCTGTTCGTCGAAGACTTAATCTTATCGATCGCGGTAACGTTTTCCGACATGGCTTCGTTAAGCACTTTCACCGCCGTGCTGGCATCGCGATTTTTGATAGACATATAGACTTTGATATGGGCTTCAACGCTCTCAAGGGTGATACCTAGCGCACGATTAAGCTCTTCAAGGTAGTAATAATAGATGTCTTTAATGGAATTCATCACATTATAAAAGACACTGTTGTGTGAAGCCCTGACGATAGCCAGGTGAAAAGCGTAGTCTGCCTCAGAATACTTTTTGTAGTCGCCTTTGTTGATCAGCATATTATTGAGCGCTTGCTCAAGCTGGAGAATATCTTCCTCGGTGGCATGGGTGACGGCCAGCTCCACGCATTTGAACTCCACGGTCTGGCGGAAGATCATCATGTCGTGAAACTCTTCGCGGCTGAGATGCATGATTGGACGAGGATCGTTGCTCAGCATCTGCGGCGTAAAGTGATCGCTCACGAAGCTACCGCTCCCCTGGCGAGTGACGACGATGCCGAGATCGCGAAAGCGCTGGACCGCGCTGCGCACGCTGACCCTGCTGACGTTAAAGGAAGTGGTAAGCTCCGCTTCAGACGGGAGGCGGCTACCCGGCGGCCAGCTACCATCCAGCAGCTTTGCGCTTATCTGATCATAAATTTCATTTACAACATTCTGTTTTTGAATGGATTTTATGCTCAAGATCGCTGTCCGTGTGAGTGATAAACAGTCGGGTAATATATCATTTTTCAAAACAAAGCGCCCGTTAGGGCGCCGAATATTAACAAGTCTGTACTTTCGTACTGCTGGACTCTTTACTGGTAAAAGCGGTCATTGAAGTCAGTAAGACGGCGAGGACAAGCGAACTCCCCATGAATATATACGAAGCGCCTGGCCCACCGGTTAAACCATTCAGATAGCCCACAATCCATGAGCCAACGAATGAGCCAAGTGCCCCAAAACTGACGATGAAGGCCATCGCTCCAGCCATAACATTCCTTGAGATCATGTCAGGTATTGCCGCAAAAAATGGACCATATGGCGTGTACATCGCCCCACCCGCAATCATCAGCAGCACATAGGATAACCAAAAATTGGCGGCACCGATGGTGAAGGAAGCGATAAAGCAGACTGCGCCCAGACCTAAAAAGAGCAGAACAATAATTTTGCGATTCAGAAATTTATCTGAATACCAGGAGGCGGCTAGCATAAGAGGCACGGCCAGCAGATAAGGGGCTGCCGATAACCAACCCGTCGCGACAATACTCAAACCTGATGCTGATTTCAGTATAGACGGAAGCCACATAATGAAACCATACATTCCTATATTCCAGAAAAAATGAATGAAGGAAAGGGAAAGGACTTTTCCTGAACGAAAAGCTTCACTGTAGTTTTTTATTTCTTTGATGTTAGTTTGCTCAGCGGCCAGCGCGGCTTCAATATCATTTTTTTCTTGTTGTGTTAACCATTTGGCATCCGCGGGACGGTCAACAAAAATAAACCACCATATCGCCGCCCAAATAATTGCCGGAACGCCTTCAATAATAAACATTCCTCGCCAGCCAAAGGCATCAACAAGATAGCCCGAAAGAACGGACATCCACAGCACGGTAATAGGGTTGCCAAGGAAAAGGAAAGTATTAGCTTTTGAACGCTCTTTCTTTGTAAACCAGTGGCTTAAGAAAACAAGCATCGCGGGCATCACCACACTTTCTGCCACGCCAAGAAGGAAGCGAATCACCGCAAGGACTTTTACATCATGCACCATCCCTGTCGCGGTTGCCAGGATTCCCCATAGAATAAGGCTCCAGAATATCAGTTTTTTAGCACTACGTTTTTCAGCGTAAATCCCCCCGGGAACCTGAAAGAAAAAATACCCAAGAAAGAATAAAGCACCTAATAATGATGATATTCCGGGAGTGATATTGAGGTCTTCCGCTAAACCGGATGCGGCACCAAATCCATAGTTAGCACGATCCAGATAGGCCAGGCTATAAGTGATAAATGCCAGCGGTATTAGCTTTTTCCAACGTAAAGGAGCTAGTTTTGTTTGTATTTTATCTATCATGATCTCTATTCCAAAATAGGATTTACGCACGGAGGTTGATGATTGGCGAAATGATTACAGTACCGCCAACCAGCCGCCGTCGACGTAAATAATCTGTCCGTTGATATAGTCAGAGGCTTTTGAGGACAGGAAGACCGCAGTCCCAATCAATTCTTCCGGGCGACCCCAGCGCTGCGATGGGTTACTGTCTTTCACCCAGTTGTCGAACTGCTTATCTTCGATAAGGGCGGTATTCATATCGGTCAAAATATAGCCTGGGCCAATGGCGTTGCTCTGTATATTGAATTGCGCCCACTCTGCAGCCATGGAGCAGGTCAGCATTTTGATCCCACCTTTCGCGGCCGTATAGGGCGCGACGGTGGGCCGTGCAGCCTGGCTGGTCAGCGAACCAATATTGACAATTTTCCCGCCGGAACGACGGGCGATCATTCGTTTTGCCGCGGTGCGCGAGACCAGGAAAGCGCTGGTCAGGTTGGTATCAATCACTTTTTGCCAGTTTTCCAGCTCCAGCTCTACCATCGGTTTGCGGTATTGAATCCCGGCGTTGTTTATCAAAATATCCACGTGGATGTCCTGCGCATCCAGTTCGGCAAACGCTTTCTCAATCGCTTCTTCGCTGGTGACGTCGAACGCCGCGCCGTGCGCGCTGTAACCTTTACTTGCCAGCGCATCGACCGACTCCGCCAGCAGCGTTTCGCGAATATCGTTCAGTATCACTCTGGCGCCCGCAGCGGCGAGTCCTTCCGCATAGGCAAACCCCAGACCGCGCGCCGATCCAGTGACCAGAGCCGTTTTTCCCGTTAAATCGAATAATGCGCTCATTTTATTTCCTCGTTGAATTTACTTGTATGACGACTGTCTTATTTAAGATTGGTTTTTTGGCGAGGCAAAAGCAATACGCTAAAAATAAATTTGCAATATGGATCACAAACACCTCGCATTAACCATCATCTCCATTGCGATTTTTTATCGTAACTGATTGATTTATATTTATATTTGTGATTGTGGCATGATCGCGATCACAGAATTAAATGTTCAGGGAACGATCGCCTGGCTGGTGTGTTATAACAACGCAAAGTTGTAGGACAACCTACATGTTTAGCGATGGCATTCTCTTGCAGCATGACAGGCAGTTAATTCTCTGAACTGAGGAGTTAAAGTGAGTAACCTGAAAATCACTAACGTGAAAACGATTCTGACGGCACCCGGTGGCATTGATCTGGCGGTTGTGAAGGTCGAAACCAACGAGCCAGGCCTGTATGGTCTGGGTTGCGCGACGTTTACCCAGCGAATCTTCGCCGTGAAAAGCGCTATCGATGAGTACATGGCGCCTTTTCTCATTGGCAAAGATCCAACGCGAATTGAAGATATCTGGCAGTCTGGCGCGGTCAGCGGTTACTGGCGCAACGGACCGATTATGAACAACGCGCTATCGGGCGTGGATATGGCGCTGTGGGATATCAAAGGTAAGCTCGCGGGCATGCCGGTTTATGATTTGTTAGGCGGTAAATGCCGCGACGGCATTCCGCTGTATTGCCATACCGATGGCGGTGACGAAGTGGAAGTCGAAGACAATATCCGCGCCAGAATGGAAGAGGGATACCAGTATGTACGCTGTCAGATGGGCATGTATGGCGGCGCGGGTACCGACGATCTCAAGCTGATTGCGACCCAGCTGGCGCGGGCGAAAAATATCCAACCGAAGCGTTCCCCGCGCAGCAAAACGCCGGGAATCTATTTTGACCCGGACGCTTACGCTAAAAGTGTTCCTCGCCTGTTTGACCATCTGCGCAACAAGCTGGGATTTGGTATTGAGTTTATTCATGACGTGCATGAGCGCGTGACGCCGGTGACCGCGATTCATCTTGCCAAAACGCTTGAACAATATCAGCTCTTCTACCTTGAAGATCCGGTCGCTCCGGAAAATATCGACTGGCTTAAAATGCTCCGCCAGCAGTCCTCCACACCGATCTCCATGGGGGAACTGTTTGTGAATGTGAATGAGTGGAAACCCTTAATTGACAATAAGCTGATCGATTATATTCGCTGCCACGTCAGCACTATCGGCGGTATTACGCCGGCGAAGAAACTGGCGGTGTATAGCGAGCTTAACGGCGTGCGCACTGCATGGCATGGGCCTGGCGATATCTCACCGGTCGGCGTCTGCGCGAACATGCACCTTGATCTGAGCTCGCCTAACTTTGGTATTCAGGAGTACACGCCGATGAATGATGCACTACGCGATGTCTTCCCGGGATGCCCGGAGATAGATCACGGTTATGCCTACCCGAACGACAAGCCAGGTCTGGGAATTGATATTGATGAAGCCAAAGCGGCGAAGTATCCGTGCGAAGGCGGCATTCCTTCATGGACGATGGCGCGGACGCCGGATGGCACGGCTTCAAGACCGTAAAAGGCTAATCACCAACGGAAAGGGCGTCAATGTCCGGCTGACAACGTGCGCCCTCCCTGGCATCGCCGGGTCGCGGCTAGCGGCTTACCCGGCTACATACCGGGTATTCTGCCTGACCCACCAGCACCATTGCCGCCCGGCAAAGCGCAGCGCGAACCGGGAAAGCGTTGCTGGCTGGCGCCGGACGATTGACCGTTTTTTGTCGGCCGGGCCAGGCGTTCGCCGCCGCCCGGCAGAAAACAGGCACAATAGTGTCATCAACTCACGGCGCCAGATATACCTGCGGGACGGCAATATCGGGATGCTCAGCCATTCGCACTTCAGCCCCGTACCAGCGGCTGATAACCGACTGGCGAATGACCTCCTGAGGGGTTCCCTCGGCCACCAGCTTTCCCTGATGGAGGAGCAGAATGCGGTCTGCCCAAAGCGCGGCGAGATTGAGGTCGTGCAGTACGACGCAGACGTGCAGCTGGCCGCTGCGGGTCAGCCGTTTTAGCAGACGCAGCAGATGCTGTTGATAGTAAAGATCCAGCGCCGAGGTCGGTTCGTCGAGAAACAGCCAGCCCCGTGGAGCGTCGTCATGCCACAGCTGAGCGAGGCAACGGGCCAACTGCACCCGCTGCTGTTCGCCGCCGGAAAGCGAAGGATAGCGCCTGCCCGCCAGGTGGTCGCAACCGGTTTCCGCCATCACCTGCTGAATCATCTGTGGGTCCGGATTTTTACCCCATGGCGAGCGTCCCATGGCGATGACCGTTTCCACCGGCCAGTCGGCATGGAGCTGCGTACGTTGCAACATCACCGCCCGGCGGCGAGAGAGCGCTTCCGACGACCAGTGTTCCAGCGAACGTCCTTCTACATGACGTTCGCCGTCGTTTGGGGATAAGAAACCGGTCAACAGCCGCAGCAGCGTTGATTTACCGGCGCCGTTTGGGCCAATCAGCGCGGTCATCTCTCCACCGGACAGCCGGACCGACACATCATCGATGATCCGGCGTTTGCCCAGCAGCAGAGAGAGTGACGTGGCGCGCCAGGTGCTATCACGATTATCCATATGTCGTCCTTTGCTGGCGGAAAATTAACCACAAAAACCACGGTGCGCCGAGCATGCTGGTCAGCAGACCCACCGGCATTTCGGCTGGTGCGGCGACGGTGCGGGCAAGGGTATCGGCCAGCAGCAGTAAGATCGCCCCGGCCAGCAGCGATCCTGGCACCAGCGCGCGGTGGTCCGGCCCCAGCCACATTCGTATCAGGTGCGGTACCACAAGGCCAATAAAGCCAATCACGCCGCTGATTGCCACCGAAGAGGCCACCAGCAGCGCGCTGCACAGTAGCAGCAGACGCTGCACGGCCCGGACGTTAATCCCCAGGTAGTGGGCTTCTTCATCGCCAAGCTGTAGCAGGTTGAGGCGGGAAGCCATTAGCCAGATGATCAGCGAAGCAGGAAAGATTAAGGTGGCCGCGACCAGCAGCGTGGACCACTCCGCCTGGCCGAGGCTGCCCATCCCCCACAGCGACAGCTGGCGCAGCTGGGTGTCGTTACTTATCCAGGCCAGCACCCCCACCAGCGCGCCGCACAGCGCGTTGATGGCGATCCCGACCAGCAGCAGGCGCGATAGCGAACCCTCATTCGCCTGGCTGAGGATAAAAATGACCACCATGACTGCGATACTGCCGATAAACGCCGCCAGCATGGGAGCATACAGCGCCACCAGCGCCGGAACGGACAGCGGCAGAACCAGCCAGCAGGCCACCGCCAGCGCTGCACCGCTGCTGACCCCCAGCAGGCCGGGATCGGCTAATGGGTTGCGGAACAGCCCTTGCATGACGCAGCCGGAGAGCGCCAGCGCGGCGCCGACCAGCAGCGCCAGCAGGACGCGCGGCAGACGAATGGTGAGCCAGATATGGCGCAGCACCTCATCCCCCGGCGGCCACAGACTGGCGAGCGGCAGAGGCATTGCGCCGAGGGTAGTCGCGAACAGCGTCAGGCTCACCAGCAGCAGCGTCATTAACCACAGATGGCGAGAGAGAGTGGAGCGCATCAGGGGAGCTGCTCCGCTTTTTTCCTCAGCTCGCTGACCGCCTGCGGCGTCCGCGGTCCAAAGCCGAGCAGGGCCATATCGTCAATCACCAGCACCTGTTTATGGCGACCGGCAGGCGTTTGCGCCAGCCCCGGCAGTTTCCATAAGCCGGCTTCACCGCCCATACCTTTAAGCCCGTCGGCGGAGATCACCACCAGGTCCGGCAGGCTGGCGATCACGCCTTCCTGAGACATGCTGCGATAATGGTCGAATCCCTGCATCGCGTTCTGCAGCCCGGCGGCCTGAATAGCACCATCGGCAGCAGTCTTTTGCCCGGCGACCATCGTGTTCATTCCGCCGTGGCTGAGAATAAACAGCACCCGTTTGCCGACTGGTTGCGTGGGGATCTGCGCTATCTGTGCGGCAACGGTGTGGCGCAGGGCGTCACCTTCAGCCTGCTTACCCAGCGCGTCGGCAACCGCGACGATTTTTTTATCAATCGCCGACAGATCGTTACCGCCCGGGATATTAACCACTCTTACCCGACTGTCCTCTACCTTTTGCAGGACCAGCGAAGGCTGGGCCTGCGCGCTCGCCAGGACGATTGTCGGGCGTAACGACAGGATCCCCTCGGCGTTCAGCTGGCGTATATAGCCGACGTCCGGCAGCGATCGCGCGGCAGCAGGCCAGGTGCTGGTACTGTCCTTAGCGACCAACTGCTGCTGTGCATCCAGGGCATAGACGATTTCTGTGACATCGCCGCCCAGAGAGATGATGCGTTCTGCGGCGGCATGCGCAAACAGGGGAAGAGCGGCAAATAACATCAGCCAGCGTTTCATGCGCTCTGTCCTTCCGTCGTCAGACGGTCAACCTGGCTACGCCATGTCGCCTGCTCCGGATGGCCTTCGCTACGCTGGCCGTATAGCTGGGCGATTTGCGTACCGTCATGGGCAAACAGCTCCACGCTGGTGACGTGGCCATCCGAGGTCGGCTTACGCGTTACCCAGACTTCATCAACACTGTCTTCGCGCAGGTGCAGGGTGAAGGTGGTATTGAAGATGTTGAGCCAGCCGCGCATCGGGGCCAGCTTTTCCAGGGCGCCGGTAAAGATTTGCACGCAGCCGCGGTTGCCAACAAAAATCATGATCTCATTGCCCTCTTCGCGAATGGTTTCCAGCAGGTGCGGCAGGGCATCGTGGTCAATGCGGCAGGCCAGGTCATCGCTGACCAGACGGAAAGCCTGCTGGCGAGAGAGGTTATATTTTCGCAACAGCCCGAAGAACTGATGGACGTCGGTCATGGCGCGCCATTCATTTTCCAGCGCCGCGCCGTCGGCGGAAGCGGCATAGCGGGGGGCATCAACGGGGCGGATAGCCAACGGTGTCGGGGCGGCATGGGTCTGCCCCGCAATCAGCGCTTCCCACGCCGTCATATCGGTTTGAGCCGTCGCATAGACTTTCAACAGCGCGTCGCCGTGATGGTCGAAGAACTGAATGCTCTGGCGGCCGTTATCACTCAGGTGGAAGGCGCAGGCCCACTGGCTGAGGAACAGGCGCAGATCGAGTGCGCGCGGGTTCAGCACCAGCCCGGCATGGCCGCTAAGGTGCTGGTGGGTAAACTGGCCCACCTGCTCATGCACCGCATATTCATTACGGCAGATGCATTTGGTCTCGCCGACGCTTTCCAGTCCAGCGATGATTGCCCGCATGTCGTCCTGCAGGCGAACGGCATCGTGGCCAACGCGAGCGGCGGTTAATTCCGCTTCGCTAATGCCCATTTCAGCGGCGATATCACGGGCATATTTAGCGGAAGCCTGCGCTTTGGCGGCCTGATAGCGCTGCCACAGTTCGTTTGCGTTGTGTTGCATGATTCACATCCTTCTCTACGATGAATATCCCCGGCCGTGACCGGGGAGCAGGTTCATCCCCGCTGTCTTTCAGCATGTTGCGAACGGGACGTTGCACTGCCGGCCTGAGTCTGCGTATCGCGACCCACGCTGCTGCTGCCGCTTGGCATGCTGAAATCCATGGGGTTTATTATTCTCCGGGCTATCAGAAATCGACGTTGACGCCCAGTTGCCAGGTCCGGCCCGGCATTGTCGCCAGCGCTTTATCGTAGGCGTCCTGATTCGTCGACGTCTCAATATTGCGGCTGCTCAGGTAATCCCAGTATTGTCGATCGGTAATGTTGTAAACGCCGCCGTTAATACGCACGTTTTTCGCCACCTGCCACCAGGCCGTCAGGTCCAGCATGCCGTAGCCAGGCACGCGCATGTATTCGCTGGAGGAGTCGGTAATGGCGGAACCCGTGTTGGTATAGCTTTCGCGGTTGGTGGCGCTGGCCTGCTTACCTTTCACGAAGGTGGCGGTCAACGCGGTCCCGTAGCGTTTCGCCGGATCGTCCCAGGCTACGCCGACGATAGCCTTCATCGGCGCCACGCTGTCGAGGTCGATGTATTTGTCGCCGAGATAGCTGGATTTCGATTTCCCTTCACTATAGCCGTAGGCCAGCGTCGCGCTCAGGCCGTTAACCTCTTCAAACCAGGTGCCAAAGTTGAATTTGGCGCTGATTTCGCCGCCGTAGATATAGGCTTTATCGCGGTTTTCCGCCTGATAAATCGTATAGATATTCGACGGGACGTTGGTGAAGTGGTCCGGATTGCCGGAACGGGTGTAGCGGCTATAGGCGATGAAGTTCTTATAGCTGTTGTAGAACAGGGCGGTACGCATCGTGATCCCTTCGACCACTTCGCCTTTTAAGCCCCATTCGAAATTGTCGCTGGTTTCCGTGTTCAGATCGGTGTTACCAATCAGCGCATACTGCGCTCGTCCGGCGTAGCTGGAGCCGAGGTTCCAGGAGCCGTACAGCTGGCTGGCGTTGGGGAACTCGGCGCCGCGTTTATACTGCAGGTAGGTCATGGTACGCGGAGTGATATCGTACTGGAAGGTCAGGGACGGCAGCACCTGAGTATCGGAGTTTTTACCGTACAGGCTGGCGACGGAGGACTCCGTCAGCACGCTGCTGTTGGTGGTCAGATCGCCGAGATTCTCCGGTTTGGTGGATTGATGCACCACGCGCACGCCCGGGATCACCGCAAAGTTGTGGCTGTCGAGATCGAAGTTGATCTTATCCTGAACGAAGCCGCCAAGGGTGTAGCCCCGGCTGTCGGCTTCCGGCTGCATGATCTCGCTGTAGATACTCGGGACCGGCGACTGGCTGAACGGGCGCTGGGTTTTGGTGGTGCTGGCGTTGAGCCCGGCGCTCAGGTCGTGGCGACCAATGGATTTCGCCAGCGCGGTCTGAATACCCCAGGTGTCGGTATCGTAGTCAGAGTTGACCGTTTCCATCGATCCGGTGGTGCTGTCCGGCATCCAGGTCCAGTCATGGGCCTCGGTGTGCTGGTAGTAGACTTTGGTCGACATACTGTCGAGATAGTCATTCATTGGCGTCCAGTCGTCTTTCAGACTGATGCCCCAGCGACGAGTCTGGCTGGTCTGGTTGGCATCGCCAATGATGCTGTTGCCGCTGCTATCCCAGCTGTCAAAGTGGGTGTGGTTGGTTTTATGGTAGTAGTCGAGCGTGCTGGTCAGCTTGTGTTCATCATTTGGCTGCCAGATGCCGGAGGCCATAAAGGCATCGGAGTGCCAGTTGGCCGGATAGGCGTCAATCTTATCGCTGTTATTTTGGGTTTCCTGGCCGTCGCGGCGGCTGTAGACGAAAATGCCGCGTAGGGTTTCATCTCCGCCGGCCACCGTCACGCCGTTATGCCAGCTGCGGTCGGCAGAGTCGTAGCCGCTCCGGTAGCCGAAGGCGCTGGTTTTTCCCGGGCGCAGATAATCATCGGCAGATTTCGGCTGGAAGGAGACGTTGCCGCCGATAGAGGTGTTGGCGGTTTCAGTCGAGGTGGCACCGGACTGAATATCGATGCTGCCGTACATATACGGGTCGATGTAATCGCGACCGATGCCAAACGTATTCAGGCCGGCACGGCCGACGTAGCCGCGCCCTGTCGCATCCGGCTGCGCGATGCCGTCGACATCAATCCCGACGCGGTTGCTTTCCAGCCCGCGAATGTTATAACCGGTATAGCCGCCGCGGTCGAAGCCGCTTTTACCATTACCCGAGCCGCCGCTGGCGCCGGTCGCGCCGATCAGCGGTTCGTAACGCATGACGGAACCAAAATCTTTGGCCCCTTTGTCCTGTAGCTCCTGCGCGCTGACCGAATGTTCGCTGCCGGCTTTGAGCAGGGGAGCGGGTGCGGTGACGGTCATCTGCTCGGAGCTATCCGATGAGGTGTCGCTGGTGGTGGTGTGTGCGGTGGTATCAGCTGCCCCGGCGGTCGTCTGATAGATTGCTGCAAGCAACGAAGTCACCAGCAGGCTTTTCTTAAACCAGGCCGGTGATTGAGTGGATTTGTACATAGTAGCCACGCCTTGATAATTATTAGTATCGGCTCACGCGTTACTTCCAGATTTGCAGGTGAGTCCCGTTGCTTCCGTTAGCGGACTCTGTTTCTCCATGATTATTGATTGCGAATGGTAATGATAGGTATTATCGTTTGCAACAAAATAATCATGTATTCCCCATTTAATCTGCAATTTGTTTACAATCAGCCCTTTTAGATACAGCGAGAAAGTCATGAGTCACAAAGCCGCGATTACGATCAACTACTGCTCTCAATGCAACTGGATGCTGCGCGCCAGCTGGATGGCTCAGGAGCTGCTGCATACGTTCAGTACCGATATCGGCTCGGTCACGCTGGTCCCGGGCACCGGCGGCATCTTCACCATTACCGTCGACGACGTACAAATCTGGGACCGCAAGCAGGATGAGGGTTTCCCGGATGCGGCTGAACTCAAGCGCCGGGTACGGGATGTCTGTTTCCCCGAGAAGTCGCTGGGCCACCTCGATAAGTCTGCCGACCCGGCGTAAGCGAGAGGGGAAAACGGCTGCGCCAGAGGTCATAAAGGTGTATTATTTTTGCATCTTTATTGATGGGGAAGCGCAATGGCGGGTCAACGCATCGACCGGGAAAAAAAGACTATCCGCAGCATGATTTCGCTCTATCAGCGCCGCTGCCCGGACGCGCAGGCTGACGTGGAGCATTACCAGGCGCTGAACGCCTATGCCGATAAGCGGCTGGATAAATGCGTGTTTGGCGAAGAGAAGCCGGCCTGTAAGCAGTGCCCGGTCCACTGCTACCAGCCGGCAAAACGCGAAGAAATGAAGCAGATCATGCGCTGGGCGGGGCCGCGAATGCTCTGGCGTCACCCGATTCTGACGATTCGCCACCTGATTGATGACCGGCGTCCCGTGCCGGAGCTTCCGGAAAAATACCGGCCTAAAAAGTAGCGGTGGCTTTCCCGGCTTGCGCAGCGCTTAGCCGGGCGACAATGCGTGCGGTCTGGCGGTTCGGTCGCCCGGGTAAGGCGTCAGCCGCTACCCGGGGTCTCTGCGGACGTCGCCTGGGTTTGATTGTCGCGAACCGACGTCCAGACAAAGGTGATAATAAACAGCGCGGTAAACAACACCACGATGGTCGGCGCCGGGGCACTATCAAGGTAAAACGATAGCCACACGCCGCCCAGCGAACAGCTCACGGCAATCGCCACCGCCAGCAGCAGCGCGCTGATAAAACGCCGGGTCAGCAGCAGAGCAATGGCCCCGGGAGCAATCAGCAGCGAGATTGACAAAATAATCCCCACCGCTTTGAGCGTCGCCACGATGGTCAGGGCAATCATGCACAGCAGTCCGTAGTGCAGCAGGCCGCAGCGTAATCCGCTGGCTTTAGCCTGATGCGGATCGAAGGCGTGTAGCAGAAAGTCGCGCCACTTTAGCCCGATAATCAGCGCAATCACCAGGGCAATCGTCGACGTTTGCCCAATATCGCTGGCGGAAATCCCCAACATATCGCCAAACAGAATATGGTCGAGATGGACTTCGGACTGAATAGCGACATACAGCACCAGCCCGGCGCCAAACATCCCGGAAAAGACAATACCCATAATGGTATCGCGCTTGATGCGACTGTTATCGTCGAGATAGCCGGTCGCGATGGCGCAGAATAGCCCGGCAACAAAGGCGCCAATGGCGAACGGGATCCCGACAATATAGGCCACCACCACGCCGGGAAAGACCGCATGGCTCATGGCATCCCCCATCAACGCCCAGCCTTTCAGCACCAGAAAAACCGACAGCAGCGCACAGGGAATGGCGACGATGGCTGCCACCAGCATGGCGTTGACCATAAACGAAAACTGGAACGGTTCGAGAAGCGTGGTCAGCAGCATGATCCCTCCCTGGCGCGACGGCGGTTGGCCAGCAGGCCATGTTTGGGAGCAAAGACAAAGGTCACCAGAAAGAGCAAGGTCTGGGCCACGACGATAATGCCGCCGGTTGCGCCATCCAGATAGTAGCTCAGCCAGGCGCCGAAAAAACTGGTCAGGCTGCCAATAGCGACGGCAATCGCCAGCAGGCGTGGAAAGCGGTCGGTCAGCAGCCAGGCGGTCGCTCCCGGAGTGACTACCAGGCAAATGACCAGGAAGGCGCCCACGGTTTGTAATGCCGCCACGGTACAGGCGGCCAGCAGCGTGAAGAACAACAGCTTGAGCCCGGTGGTGTTCAGGCCAATGGATCGGGCGTGGCTCTCATCGAAAAAGGTCACCATCAGGTCTTTCCATTTCAGCAGCAGAATCACCATTGAAATCGAGCCGATGGCCGCCAGCTGAATAATATCTTCCGGGGCGATCGCCAGGATATTGCCGAGAATAATGGTCTGGATATTTACCGAGGTTGGGTTGAGCGACACCATAAACAGCCCGATACCGAAGAACGACGAAAAAATCAGACCGATAATGGCATCCTCTTTGAGCTTCGAACGCTGGTTGAGAAACAGCATGCTGCCCGCCGCCAGTCCTCCGGAGAGAAAAGCGCCGACGGCGAAGGGCAGGCCGAGCATATACGCTCCCGCCACGCCCGGTACGATGGAGTGGGAGAGGGCATCGCCAATCAGCGACCAGCCTTTCAGCATCAGGTAGCAGGAGAGAAAGGCGCACACGCCGCCCACCAGCGCCGATACCCACATCGCATTCAGCATATACTGATAGCCGAAGGGCTCGATTAGCCAGTTCATCCTTCTCCTCCCGTCGTCCGACGGCTGATAAACGGCCGTTCATCGTCGGTGATAATCTGCTCTTCTCCGCCGCTGAGCACCACGTGGCGCAGCGCGCCGCTGAAAGCGAGTTCGAGGTTGGCAGCGGTAAAGGTTGTTTCCGTCGGTCCGCTGGCCAACACGGTGCCTTTGACCATCACCGTGTAATCGCAAAACTCGCTGACCGAACCGAGATTGTGGGTCGAAACCAGCAGGGTACAGCCGTCGTCGCGCAGCTCGCGCAGCAGGGTGATGATCTGGGTTTCGGTCTGGACGTCAACGCCGGTAAACGGCTCATCCAGCAGAATGACCTTGCCCTGCTGAGCGATGGCGCGGGCAAGGAACACCCGTTTTTTCTGTCCGCCGGACAGCTCGCCGATTTGCCGGTGGCGATAGTCGCTCATCCCGACGCGGGCCAGCGCCGCATCAACCACTTCCCGGTCATGGGCTTTGGCCCGTCGCAGCCAGCCCATATGTCCGTAGCGGCCCATCATGACGACATCCTCCACCAGTACCGGGAAGGTCCAGTCAACGTCCTCTGATTGCGGGACATAGGCCACCAGGTTCTGGCGCAGCGCGCGATGAACCGGCTGGCCAAGTATGGCAATCTCGCCATGGGACAGACGAACAAAGCCCATCAGCGCTTTAAACAGCGTCGATTTTCCCGAACCATTGATGCCCACCAGCGCGGCAATGGAGCCGCGTGGTACGCTGAAGGTGGCATCGCGCAGCGCGGTGTGGCCGTTGCGATAGGTTACGCTGACCCGGTTGACCGAGAGGCCAGGCAGATCGGCGGTCATGGCTGTTTCCTCATCCCATCGTTGATGCCCTGGACGATGGTTTGCGTCGTAACGCGCAGCAGATCCAGGTAGGTGGGAACCGGGCCATCGGCGGCGCTCAGGGAGTCAACATAAAGCACGCCGCCATAATGGGCGCCGGCTTCCCGCGCCACCTGGCGCGCCGGTTTATCTGAAATAGTGCTTTCGCTGAAGATGGTCGGGATATGCTCTTTCTTCATGGTGTCGATGGTTTTACGCACCTGCTGCGGCGTGCCCTGCTGGTCGGCATTGATTGGCCACAGGTAGCGCTCTTTCAGCCCGTTGTCGCGGGCCAGATAGGAGAACGCGCCTTCGCTGGTCACCAGCCAACGCTTCTCTACCGGCAGTTTCGCCAGCTCCGCCTTCAGCGGCGCCATAGTCTGGCGGATTTTCTCTTTATAGATGGCGGCATTCTGACGATAGGTCTGCGCATTCGCAGGGTCGTATTTGCTCAGCGCATCACGGATGTTATCGACATAGATCAGCGCGTTATCCGCCGACATCCACGCATGGGGGTTGGGCTTACCGTTATAGGGACCTTCGCTGATCCCCATTGGCTGAATCCCCTCGCTGACGACCACTTCCGGGACCCCTTTCAGGTGCTGATAAAAGCGGGCGAACCACAGTTCGAGGTTCAGACCGTTGGTGAGGATCAGCTGTGCCCCCTGGGCGCGTTTAATATCGCCGGGCGTCGGCTGGTATTCGTGGATCTCGGCGCCGGGTTTGGTAATCGAGCTGACCTGGGCCGCCTCTCCGGCGACGTTTTGCGCCATATCGGCAATCACCGTAAAGGTGGTGATCACTTTGAATTTTTCGCTGGCCTGAGCCGGGGCGATCGCCAACAGGCCGAGCAGAGCGGTAAAGATCAGGTGCTTCAGAGGCGGCAGGTGCAGCATAGGATCCCTCACATCATTGTGGTTAATTAATCATCTATTATAGCCATTGCTATGTTATATAGCACAGGCTATTTATAAATGAAAATGATTATTATTTAAATGCTGAGAGGAAAGCCGTACAAACCGGCTGTCGCGGGGAAAATGGCAAGACGTATCAAAGAACGCCGTTTCGTGTGAAGCGGCGTTGGAGTGCGGATTACGCGCGGGTGGCGAGGAGAATGGCCGAGGCTTTGATCAGCGCAATCACGCGGCTGCCCTCGACCATCTTCATCTCTTCCTGACTTTCATTGGTGACGACGGCGATGATAGCGAAGCCCGCGTCGGTTTTGATGTGCACCGTCGCGTTGACCGCCCCTTCAGTGATGCGGGTGACGCTCCCGGCAAACTGATTACGCGCGGAGAACTTCAGGCCGCAATCCTCGGTGGCCAGGGTGACCCACGGCGCTTTAATCAGCGCGATGGCTTCTTTACCGGCAACCAGACCCAGCGCCTCTTTGCTGCTGTGGGTGACGATCGCCACCAGTTTTGCGCCGCCGGCGAGGGTCAATTCCACTTCATCGTTGACCGCGCCGGCGGCAACTGCGCTGACCGTGCCGGTCAGCTGGTTACGTGCTGATACCGCCATAAAATCTCCTTGTGTGGCTGATTAAGTGAGTACAGGACTTATACTAGCTCATCTTTGTTAATGCCCAGGCGTTTCATGCGGGAAAGCAGCGTTGTACGCTTTAATCCCAGCCGCTGCGCCGCTCCTTTCGGCCCGGCGACCACGCCGTTGCTCTCTTTCAATACCCGGACGATCAGCTGATATTCATCCTCGCCCTCTTGCGGCAGCACTTCGGCCGTCATCGTCTCCGCGTCGATATTCATCTCCGGCAGCGACAGCTGCAGCACGCTGCCGCGGGTTAACAGCACCGCGCGTTCAATCACGTTTTCCAGCTCACGAACGTTACCCGGCCACTCCATGTGGCTCAGCGTACGCAGGGTTTCTGCCGGAATGCTGTCGATGTTACGCCCGAGGCGGCGGGCGATTTTAAAGGTAAACGCCTTGACCAGCAGCGGGATATCGTCCGGACGCTCGCGCAGCGGCGGCAGATGGATCGGAAAGACGTTCAGACGATAGTAGAGATCGCTGCGGAATTCGCGATCGGCGACCATCTGCCTGAGATCGCGGTTGGTGGCGGCGATCAGCCGGACATCGGTGCGGATCAGCTTGTTGCTGCCGAGACGTTCAAACTCCTGTTCCTGCAGAACCCGCAGCAGCTTCGGCTGCAGCTCCAGCGGCATGTCGCCCACTTCATCGAGAAATAATGAGCTTTTATCCGCCAGTTCGAAACGGCCGATGCGCTGAGCGCTGGCGCCGGTAAACGCGCCGCGCTCATGGCCGAAGAGATCGCTTTCCAGCAGCCCGGCGGGCATCGCGGCACAGTTCATCTTGACCATTCGGCGCGCGTTGCGGCCGCTGAGATTATGAATGGCGCGGGCAATCAGCTCTTTGCCGGTGCCGGTTTCGCCGAGGATCAGCACGGTGCTGTCGCTCTGCGCCACCATTTCGACCTGCTTGAGTACGCTGTGCATCGCTTCGCTGCGGCCGATGATTTCGCCAAACTCGCTCTCGACATTATTCAGCTGTTCGGTGAGCGCCAGATTTTCATCCACCAGCCGCTCCTTAAGCCGCTGAATTTCGCGATAGGCGAGGGCATTATCGACGGCGATCGACACCCGTTCGGCAATTTGTCGCAGCAGCTTGAGGTTGGTGGTGGTGAACACCTTCTCATCGCACTGCGCCAGTTTCAGCACGCCCAGCAGCGTATTGCCAGACATCAGCGGCAGCAGGCACAGCGTCTGAATCTGGTTGCCCCACATCTCAAAAAGCATTTTCTCGTACGGGGCCAGCGAGTCGTGCTCGTGTAAATTGAGCAGCAGCATCTCTTTGCTTTTGAACACCCGTTCGGTCAGCGTACCGGCTTCATTCACCTCGCTCTGATCGTGAACCGGATGGCTGGCGTCGAGATAATGGGTCGAGTAGATATTCAGTTTGCCTTTGCGGTTGCTGCGTAGCACCACGCTGATAGCGTCGATACGGAAATAGTGGTGAATCTCTTTGGCGACTTCGCTAACCAGCTCATCGATATCCAGCCGGGAGAGCACGGCGTTAGTGATAGCAACCAGAATGCGAAAGTTGTCGCGCTCGTGGCACAACAGATCGTAATCGACGTTGTTGCTGACCCGGCTCTGGATCTGCTCGGTCACCACCGCAACCAGCTGGGTAAAGGTATGCAGCCGCTGGAACTCTTTCTCGGTCCACGGTCGGGCGTCGTCGCGGATAAACTCGCAGCCGCCAAAGATGCGGCCTTCCGCCGCCAGCGGCAGCAGGCCGTAATAGCCAAACGGTGGATAGAGTCCGCTACTGGCCAGCTGAGGCCAGGCCTCGACAAAGGTCGCCATGTCACAGTGCAGCGCATCGGGACGCGACAGCAGGCGACGCACCGGCCCGTGTGCCAGTACGGTCTCATCTTCATAGCTGACCGGCAGACCCGCTTCGTCACAACCGTACCTTGCCGCACGATGGTTCCCGGCGTTCCACAGAATAATCGCCGCACGATCCGCCAGCGCGGATTGCTGAACCAGACGGGTTAGCGTTTCACTCAGCGCCGCCAGGTCAGGCTGCTGTAATAAAATACGGGTGATATCGAACAGCCCTTGCTGCCCGAAATCGCCCAATGGTGTATACGACATTACTGAAGTCCAAAACGCACCCGCAAAGCGGCACGTAAGAAAGTGGTGACACAAATAATAGTATGTTAATAAAGCGGTTGTTGCCGCCGCCAACCCATCCGAGGTCGCCCGCAGATTTGGGCCGGATAATGATGCTGGTTTTTCCCGGCTCGCGCTGCGTTTAGCCGGGCTACAGGTCCGTGTGTAGCCGGTAGCCCGGATAAGGCGTTAGCCGCAATCCGGGGAGCCGTTTTCCGTTAACAAATTCGCGGCAGCGGCTCGGCATGGGGAAGGTCCAGCGTCCGCTTCACGCCATACAGGCCGATCGTGCGCACGCCGGTACGCTCAACCACGTCGCCGATAATCGCGGCGTGGCGGCCAAGCGGGTGGCTTTGCAGCTGCGCCAGCGCGGCCTCCGCCGCTTCCCGGGCGACGGCTATCACCAGCTTGCCTTCATTGGCGAAGTTTAGCGCCTCCAGGCCTAACAGTTCGCACACCCCGCGCACGGTCTCGTTCACCGGCAGCTTCTGTTCATGTAGCTCAATGCCGCAGCCGCTGGCGGCGGCGAACTCATGAGCCACCGCGTTCACTCCGCCGCGGGTCGCATCGCGTAGCGCTTTGATGCCGGGAACAGCGCGCAGCGTCTGAATAAGCGGCGTCAGCACCGCACAGTCGCTGGCCAGCGCGCCGTCCAGACCCAGCTGTTCGCGGAGGTTGAGAATAGTGGCGCCGTGGTCGCCCAGCGTGCCGCTGACCAGCAGGACGTCGCCGGGAGCGATCTGTTGTGCCCCCCAGCGAATATCCGCCGGAATGGCGCCGATCCCGGCGGTATTGATAAACAGTTTATCCGCCGCGCCGCGCGGGACGACTTTGGTATCGCCGGTGACGATGGCAATCTCAGCGGCCTGCGCGGTACGGGCCATGCTGTTGACCACCCGTTCCAGGGTAGCCATCTCCAGCCCCTCTTCGAGAATAAATCCGCAGGAGAGATAGCGCGGCAGGGCACCGCTGACCGCCACGTCGTTAGCGGTGCCGCATACTGCCAGCTTGCCGATGTCGCCGCCGGGGAAAAACAGCGGATCGATAACGTAGCTGTCGGTGGAAAAGGCGAGACGATCGCCCTGAGCGGTAAGCTGCGCCAGATCGAGACGCGCCTGATCTTCTTGCTCTGCCAGCCACGGGTTGGCGAACGCCTGCATAAACAGGGAGGCGATCAGCTGCTGCATCGCCTGACCCCCGCTACCGTGAGCTAACTGGACGCTTTTCATGCTTCATTTTCCTGACTGCGATATTGATACCAGGCGGCGCATGCGCCTTCTGATGAGACCATCAGCGCGCCAAACGCGCTTTGCGGGTTACACACTTGCCCGAACAGCGGACACTGATGCGGCTTACAGCGGCCGGTCAGCACATCGCCACAGCGGGCGCGCGGATCGTCGCAGACGCGCTGCGGCGCCGGCTGAAAATGGGCTTCAGCGTCAAAGCGCTGATAGGCGGGCGTCAGGCCTACGCCGGAGTTGTTGATGACCCCCAGCCCGCGCCATTCGCTATCGCCGGACAGGCAGAAAACGTCGGCAATCGCCGCTTGCGCCAGCGGGTTGCCTTCATCAGGCACCACGCGGCGGTACTGATTTTCGACCTGGCTGCACTGCGCTATTGTCTGCTCAACCAGCATCACCGCGCCTTGCAGTAGATCAAGAGGTTCGAAACCAGCCACCACTAAAGGACGCCGGTAGTCGCTGGCGATAAATCCGTAGGCTTCGGTACCGATGACCATACTGACATGACCCGGGGCAAGAAAGGCATCGATGCTGTTATCAGGCTGGTCGAGCAGACTGCGCAGGGTCGGGAGCAGGGTGATGTGCTGGCAAAAAAAGAAGAAGTTATCCACGTTGCGCTCGCGAGCCTGGCGCAGCGTCAGCGCGGTAGCGGGCATGGTGGTTTCAAAACCGAGGCCAAAGAAGACCACCTCCCGCTGCGGGTTCTGCTGCGCCAGCTTCAGCGCATCCATCGGTGAATAGACGATACGCACATCGGCGCCACGGGATTTCGCCTGCAGCAGGGAGCCGTTTTTACCGGGGACGCGCATGGCATCGCCGAAGGTGCAGAACATCACCCCCGGGCGGCTGGCGATATCGATACAGGTGTCGATGCGCCCCATCGGCAGGACGCAGACCGGGCAGCCGGGGCCGTGAATAAATTCGATATTCTCCGGCAGCAGCTGGTCGAGACCGAATTTAAAGATGGCGTGCGTATGGCCGCCGCACACTTCCATAATACGCAGCGGATGCCCGGCGGTATGAGGCAGCAGATGCGCGCGCGCCTGAAGATGTTCAACCAGCTGCATCACCTGCTCCGGCGCGCGATATTCATCAACAAAACGCATTATCGCTCCTCGCCGTACAGCAGCGCGCCCACGTCAGGCTCGACTTCAAACATATTTTGCAGCGCCTCAAGGGTATCGCGGGCTTCCGCTTCATTAATAATGCTCATGGCGAAGCCCACGTGGACCAGAACCCACTGGCCGAGTCGCGGCTGCCCCTGTTCATCAACGCTTCCTACCAGCGTCAGATCGACTTCGCGTTGGATGCCGCACACTTCGACCTTCGCCAGGTTACCGTCAATGGCGCAGATTTGCCCCGGAATGCCTATGCACATGTCTGCGCCTCCAGCCAGCTGAGCCACTTATCCATGCCTTCGCCGCTGGTGGCGGACAGCATAATGATTTCAATATGGGGATTGACCTCCCGCGCGCAGGCGAGGCACTTCTCTACATCAAAGTTGAGGTACGGCAGCAGGTCGATTTTATTCAGCAGCATCAGGCTGGCGGCGGCGAACATATGCGGATACTTCAGCGGCTTATCTTCGCCTTCTGTGACCGACAGCACCGCCACCTTGTGACGTTCGCCGAGGTCGAAGCTCGCCGGGCATACCAGGTTGCCGACGTTTTCAATAAACAGCATACCGTTATCCGCCAACGGCAGACGTGGGGCGGCATCGGCAATCATCTGCGCATCAAGGTGGCAGCCCTTCCCGGTATTGACCTGAATGGCCGGCGTGCCGGTAGCGCGAATGCGTGCCGCATCATTGACCGTCTGCTGGTCGCCTTCGATGACCGCGCAGGCGATTTTTCCTTTCAGACGCAGCAAGGTTTCACTGAGCAACGTGGTTTTGCCGGAGCCCGGGCTGGAGACCAGGTTCAGCACCAGCTGGCCGCGTGCGGCAAAGCGCGCGCGGTTGCGGGCCGCCAGACGATTGTTTTTATCCAGCACGTCGATTTCGACTTCCAGCATCCGGCGCTGGCTTTGACCCGGTGCATGGGTACCCGCTTCGCCGTGGCCGTAGTGCAGGTCGCCGCTCTCTGAACGGGTGGGGGAGAAGCTATCGCTTTTGACGCCGGTAATCGTCATGGTCTGGCGCGGGGCTGGCGCGAAGGGGGCGCTGCGAAACGCCGAGTGGGGGTTATGCTCATCACCTTCGATATAAAGGTTGCCTTCCCCACAGCCGCAAGTTGTACACATAGTTTTACTCCTGGTCTGTCCCGTTATCCTCACGTTGTCTCTTTGCCGGCTGGCTCGCTGGCCGCCGCGAGATAATCCGAATTAACGGGGATCACTTCTATTCGCTGAATCTGTAGGCCGTCGTCCGCCACAATCTGCAGCGTGTCGCTGTGGCACTGCGGACAGCGCCGCACGTGCTGCGAGATGAGTTGCACGTACTGCTGGCAGGATTCGCACCAGCATTCGGCCTGTTGTTCGGCAATATGCAGTTCGCAGCCTTCCGCCAGCGTGCCGCGGCACACCAGCTCAAAACAGAAGGTCAATGCGCTGGCTTCCACGCAGGAAAATGCGCCGACCTTCAGCCACACGCCGGTAACCCGACGCGCGCCGGCCTGCTGCGCCTGCTGTTCAATAATTTCCAGCGCCCGCTGGCTAAGAGTGATTTCGTGCATGGTCGCCTCCGTATCGCGATGGGCCATATATGCAATAACGATGCCAGGTCATCGCTACTGTCGGATCAACTGTCGATGACGACAGCTGACGGATGTCATCGACATGTCAGCACCACGCCGTGTTTTTATTAAAGTCATTAAATATCAACAAATTAAAATTTGGCATGGAAAATGCTTGTACGGTGCATCTCATGCAACCGGGGAGACCGAGATGACTATTTGGGAAATAAGTGAAAAGGCGGACTACATCGCCGACCGTCACCGCCGCTATCAGGATCAGTGGCGCCAGTACTGCAATTCGCTGGTTCAGGGCATCACCCTGTCAAAAGCGCGTTTGCATCATGCGATGAGCTGCGCGCCGGACAAAGAGCTGTGCTTCGTCCTGTTTGAACATTTTCAGGTGTATGTCGCGCTGGCGGAAGGGTTCAACAACCACACCATCGAGTACTACGTCGAAACGCGCAATGGTGATGATAAGCGCTTGATTGCTCAGGCAACGCTGGCATCCGACGGTACCGTTGACGGCCGGATCAGCAACCGTTCGCGCGAACAGGTGCTGGAACATTACCTGGCCATTATTGCCAGCGTCTATGACCGTCTGTATGACGCCATGGAACACGACCAGCCGGTGGATTTAAGCCATCTGGCGCTGGCCCATTAATCGTAAGGTGTCGACACGTGTCGAAAATGACATCTGAACTCCCTGATTTCGTCAAAAATGACTTTCACCCGAGGATTGCCCGGTGAACCGTTTTGTAATTGCTGACTCCACCGTCTGTATCGGCTGCCGCACCTGCGAAGCCGCCTGCTCAGAGACGCATCGCCAGTACGGCCTGCAGGCCATGCCGCGACTACAGGTCATGCGTAATGAAAAAGAATCGGCGCCGCAAATGTGCCACCACTGCGAAGACGCCCCCTGCGCCGCGGTGTGTCCGGTTAATGCTATCAATCGCGTCGATGGCGCGGTTCAGCTGAATGAAAGCCTGTGCGTAAGCTGCAAGCTGTGCGCCATTGCCTGCCCGTTCGGGGCGATTGAATTTTCCGGCAGTCGTCCGCTGGATATTCCGGCCAACGCCAATACCCCTATGGCGCCCGCTGCGCCGCCGGCGCCAGCCCGCGTCAGTTCGCTGCTCGACTGGGTGCCCGGCGTGCGCGCTATCGCCGTGAAATGCGACCTGTGCCATTTCGATGAGCAGGGACCCGCCTGCGTGCGTACCTGTCCGACGAAAGCGCTGCTGCTGGTGGATATCCGCGATATCGCCCAGGCCAGCAAGCGCAAGCGTGAGCTGACCTTTAATACCGACCTCGGCGATTTGTCGCTGTTTCAGTCGCAACAGGAGGGCGTGAAATGAGCGTGATCTCTTTAGTGAATCAGGCGGTGCTGTGGTATGCCGCCAGCGGCGTGCTGGCATTTATCTTTACCCTGAGAAAACCGTTAAGCGGTGCGATTGCCGGGATCGGCGGCGCGGTGGCCAGCGCGATGCTGATCGTCGCCGCCCTCGCGACGCTGATAACCCCTGAGCAGGTGAGCGACGGCATGCTGCAGATGCTCTCTTTACCGGTTCGGGTGAACGGCATCAATGCGCTATGGCTGCTCGCCATTGGCCTCAGCGCACTGCCCATCGCCCTGTTTAATATCGTCTGGCACCGTCATTCGCAGGTGAAAGCCAACGGTCTGTTGGTCAATCTGCTGCTGGCTTCGGCAACTTGTGCCGTGGTGGCAACCAACTTCGGCACGCTGGTGGTGATGGCGGAGATGATGGCCCTGTGCGGGGCATTTCTGACCGGCTGCGCGCAATCCGCAAAGCTGTGGTTTGCGTTGGGACGTCTGGGAACGCTGCTGATGGCGTGGAGCTGCTGGCTGGTGTGGTCGTTCTACGGCACCCTCGACCTGGGGCAGATTAGCCTGCTCGCCGCCCATGCCCCGCAAAATATGCTGCTGTGGCTGCCGGCGCTCGTCGGTTTCGCGCTGCTGGCGGGCGTTATCCCGCTGCACGGCTGGGCGCCGCAGGCGCACGCCGGGGCCAGCGCGCCGGCCGCCGCGCTGTTCTCCACAGTGGTGATGAAAGTCGGTCTGTTTGGCATCTTAACGGTCTCGCTTGCCGGGAGCGCGCCGCCGCTGTGGTGGGGCGTGTTGCTGCTGGTCGTGGGGATGATAACCGCGTTTATCGGCGGACTGTATGCCCTGATGGAGCACAATATTCAGCGTCTGCTGGCTTATCACACCCTCGAAAATATCGGCATTATTTTGCTGGGGCTTGGCGCCTTCGTCACCGGTCTGGCGCTCAACAGCAGTAGCCTGATGGTGCTGGGTTTCATCGGCGGCATGTACCACCTGATCAACCACAGTGTGTTCAAAACGACGCTGTTCCTTGGCGCCGGCGCCGTGTGGTTCCGTACCGGCCACCGCGATATCGAAAAACTGGGCGGGATGGGCAAAAGAATGCCGCTGATTTCGCTCTCTATGTTGGTCGGCCTGATGGCGATGGCTGCGCTGCCGCCGCTGAACGGCTTTGCCGGCGAGTGGGTTATCTACCAGTCCTTCTTCAAACTGAGCACCAGCGACGCCTTTATCGGCCGTCTGCTTGGGCCGCTGCTTGCCGTTGGCCTGGCGATTACCGGCGCGCTGGCGGTGATGTGTATGGCGAAAGTGTACGGCGTGACCTTCCTCGGCGCACCGCGGACTCCGGAAGCGGAGAACGCCACCCGCGCCCCGCTGCTGATGACGGTCAGCGTGGTACTCGCCGCGCTCTGCTGCGTGGCGGGCGGGGTCGCCGCGCCGTGGCTGTTGACGCTGGTCGGCGGGGTACTACCGGTTCAGGCGCAGGTCTCAAGCGTGGTGTCGCAGCCGCTGATCGCCATTCTGCTGCTGGCCTGTCCGCTGCTGCCGTTCCTGCTGATGATCTTCTTTAAAGGCGACCGTCTGCCTGCGCGCTCCCGCGGTGCGGCATGGGTCTGCGGCTACGACCATGAAAAATCGATGGTCATCACCGCTCATGGTTTTGCCATGCCGGTTAAAGAGGCCTTCGCGCCGCTGCTGAAATTGCGTCACTGGCTGAATCCGGTACGTCTGGTTCCCGGCTGGCAGTCCGCCTCGGCGCCCGCGCTGTTCCGCGGCGTGGCGTTAGTCGAGCTGGCGGCGCTGGTGGTCATTGTCATTTCGCGAGGAGCCTGAGAATGAGCGTTTTAATTGCACTATTACAGGCGCTGCTGCTGTTTGCCGCCGCGCCCCTGCTGTCCGGCATCACCCGCGTAGCCCGCGCTCGCTTGCATAATCGCCGCGGTCCGGGCGTGCTGCAGGAGTACCGGGATATCTTCAAGCTGCTGGGCCGCCAGAGCGTCGGGCCGGATGTTTCCGGCTGGGTCTTTCGCCTGACCCCCTTCGTGATGGTCGGCGTGATGTTGACCATTGCCAGCGCGCTGCCGGTGGTGACCGTCTCGTCGCCGCTGGCGGGACTGGGCGATCTGATTACGCTGATCTACCTGTTCGCGATTGCCCGTTTCTTCTTTGCGATTGCCGGTCTGGATACCGGTAGCCCGTTTACCGCGATCGGCGCCAGCCGCGAAGCGATGCTCGGCGTGCTGGTGGAGCCGATTCTGCTGCTGGGCCTATGGGTTGCGGCGCAGGTTGCCGGCTCCACGCACATCAGCCAGATCGCCGCCACCATTTATCACTGGCCCGCAGCCCACTCGGTACCGCTGGTCCTGGCGCTGTGCGCCTGCGCGTTCGCCACCTTTATCGAAATGGGCAAGCTGCCGTTCGACCTGGCGGAAGCGGAGCAGGAGCTGCAGGAAGGGCCGCTGACCGAATACAGCGGCAGCGGCTTTGCGGTACTGAAATGGGGCATCAGCCTCAAACAGCTGGTCGTGCTGCAGATGTTTGTCGGCGTCTTTATTCCGTGGGGAGCGATGACCAGTTTTAGCCTCGGCGGCCTGCTGCTGGCGCTGGTCGCTGCCATCGTCAAGCTGGTGGCAGGCGTGCTGGTTATCGCGCTGTTTGAAAACAGCATGGCGCGTCTGCGTTTTTGTGCCACTTCCCGCGTTACCTGGGCCGGTTTTGGCTTTGCGTTTTTAGCTTTCGTCTCCTTGCTGGCGGCGTGATTAAGAGAGTTTGAGCATGTCTGAAGAAAAAATCGGTCAACACTATCTCGCCGCGCTGCATCAGGCCTTCCCGGGCGTGGTGCTCGACGAAGCCTGGCAGACCAAAGATCAGCTCACCGTGACGGTGAAGGTCAACTATCTCCCGGAAGTCGTGGAGTTTCTCTACTACCAGCAGGGCGGCTGGCTGTCGGTGCTGTTCGGTAACGACGAACGTAAGCTTAACGGCCACTATGCCGTGTATTACGTGCTGTCGATGGAGCAGGGGACCCGGTGCTGGATCACCGTGCGCGTCGAAGTGGATGCCGACAAGCCGGAATATCCGTCGGTGACGCCGCGGGTGCCTGCCGCCGTCTGGGGCGAGCGCGAAGTGCGCGATATGTACGGTCTGATACCGGTGGGACTGCCGGATGAGCGCCGGCTGGTGCTGCCGGACGACTGGCCTGATGAACTTTATCCGCTGCGTAAAGACAGCATGGATTATCGTCAGCGTCCGGCGCCGACCACCGATGCGGAAACCTACGAGTTCATCAACGAGCTGGGTAGTAAGAAAAATAACGTGGTGCCGATTGGCCCGCTGCACGTCACCTCCGATGAACCCGGCCATTTCCGCCTGTTTGTCGACGGCGAGAATATTATCGACGCCGATTACCGCCTGTTCTATGTCCATCGGGGCATGGAAAAGCTGGCGGAAACCCGCATGGGTTATAACGAAGTGACCTTCCTGTCGGACAGGGTGTGCGGTATCTGCGGCTTTGCCCACAGTACGGCCTATACCACCTCCGTCGAGAATGCGATGGGGATCGTCGTCCCGGAACGTGCGCAGATGATCCGCGCCATCCTGTTGGAAGTGGAACGCCTGCACTCGCACCTGCTGAACCTCGGCCTCGCCTGCCACTTCACCGGTTTTGACTCCGGGTTTATGCAGTTCTTCCGCGTGCGTGAGACGTCAATGAAGATGGCGGAGATTCTCACCGGGGCGCGTAAAACCTACGGGATGAACCTGATTGGTGGCATCCGTCGCGACCTGCTGAAAGAGGACATGATCCAGACAAGAGCGCTGGCGCAGCAGATGCGCCGCGACGTGCAGGAGCTGGTCGATATGCTGCTCAGCACGCCGAATATGGAGCAGCGTACCGTGGGGATTGGCCGCCTCGACCCGCAAATCGCCCGTGATTTCAGCAACGTCGGCCCGATGGTGCGCGCCAGCGGCCACGCCCGCGACACCCGCGCCGACCACCCGTTTGTCGGTTACGGCCTGCTGCCGATGGAAGTGCACAGCGAACAGGGCTGCGACGTGATTTCGCGTCTGAAGGTACGTATCAACGAAGTCTACACTGCGCTGAATATGATCGACTTCGGCCTCGATAATCTGCCGGGCGGCCCGCTGGCGGTGGAAGGCTTTACCTATATCCCGCACCGTTTTGCGCTGGGCTTCTCGGAAGCGCCGCGCGGGGATGATATCCACTGGAGCATGACCGGCGACAATCAGAAACTGTACCGCTGGCGCTGCCGGGCGGCCACCTACGCCAACTGGCCGACCCTGCGCTATATGCTGCGCGGCAACACCGTCTCCGACGCTCCGCTGATTATCGGTAGCCTCGATCCTTGCTACTCCTGTACCGACCGCATGACCGTGGTCGATGTGCGGAAGAAAAAAAGCAAAGTGGTGCCGTACAAAGAGCTGGAGCGCTACAGCATCGAGCGTAAAAACTCGCCGCTGAAATAAGGAATCGCCATGTTTACCTTTATCAAAAAAGTGATCAAAACCGGCAACGCGACGCACGCTTATCCGCTGGAGCCGATGCCGGTAGATAAAAACTTTCGCGGCAAACCGGAACATACGCCGCAGCAGTGTATCGGCTGCGCGGCCTGCGTGAACGCCTGCCCGTCGAACGCGCTGACGGTGGAAACGGACCTGGTGACGCGCGAGCTTGCCTGGCAGTTCAACCTCGGGCGCTGCATCTTCTGCGGCCGCTGCGAAGAGGTGTGTCCGACGGCGGCCATCAAGCTATCGCAGGAGTATGAACTGGCGGTGTGGAAGAAAGAGGATTTCCTCCAGCAGTCGCGCTTTGCCATCTGCCATTGCCGGGTGTGCGAACGCCCGTTCGCCGTACAAAAAGAGATCGACTACGCCATTGCGCTGCTCGGGCACAACGGCGATACCCGCGCCGAGCTCCATCGCGAAAGCTTCGAGACCTGCCCGGAGTGTAAACGCCAGAAGTGCCTGGTGCCGTCCGACCGTATTGAACTGACTCGCCATATGAGAGAGGCCAGCTGATGAGCAACTTACTAGGCCCGCGCGATGAAAACGGCATTCCGCTGCCGATGACGGTGGAGGAGTCCATCGCCAGCATGAAGGCATCGCTGCTGAAGAAAATTAAGCGTTCCGCCTACGTCTATCGCGTGGACTGCGGCGGCTGCAACGGCTGCGAAATCGAGATTTTCGCCACCCTGTCACCGCTGTTTGATGCCGAACGCTTCGGGATCAAAGTGGTGCCGTCACCGCGCCATGCCGATATTCTGCTGTTTACCGGCGCGGTGACTCGCGCCATGCGTTCGCCGGCGCTGCGTGCCTGGCAGTCGGCGCCGGATCCGAAAATCTGCATCTCCTACGGCGCCTGCGGCAACAGCGGCGGTATTTTCCACGACCTTTACTGCGTGTGGGGCGGAACCGACAAAATTGTTCCGGTGGATGTCTATATTCCGGGCTGTCCGCCGACTCCTGCCGCCACGCTATACGGCTTTGCGATGGCGCTGGGTCTGCTGGAACAGAAAATTCATGCCCGTCTACCGGGCGAGCAGGATGACAAAGCGGCGGAAATTCTCCACCCCGGCATGGTGCAGCCGCTGCGCGTGCGTATCGACCGCGAAGCGCGTCGCCTGGCGGGCTATCGCTATGGCCGCCAGATTGCCGATGACTATATGCGCCTGCTGGCGCAGGGCGATAGTCAGGTGGTGCGCTGGCTGGAGGCGGAAAAAGATCCGCGTCTGACCGAGATAGTCACCCATCTGAACCAGGTGGTCGAGGGGGCGCGTATCCGATGAGCGAGACGGTGGTGTTCAGTCAGCTGAGCCGTAAATTTATTGATGAGAACGACGCGACGCCCGATCAGGCGCAGCAGGTGGTCTATTACAGCCTGGCGATTGGCCACCACCTCGGCGTCATCGACTGTCTGGAGGCGGCGCTAAGCTGCCCGTGGCAGGCATATCTGGCGTGGATTGCCACTCTCGAAGAGGGCAGCACCGCGCGGCGTAAAATGGAAGGCGTGCCGAAGTACGGCGAGATAGTGATCGACAGCAATCATGTCACGATGCTCGCCAACGCCTTCGATAAAGCGCAGGCCCGGCAGACCCCCGAGCAGCAGGCGTGGAGCAAAACGATGCTCAGCATGCTGCACGATATTCACCAGGAAAGCGCCATCTATCTGATGGTGAGGAGACTCCGTGACTGACGTTTTACTTTGTGTTGGCAACAGCATGATGGGCGATGATGGCGCAGGCCCGCTGTTGGCGGAGATGTGCACCGCCAACCCGGTCGGTGAATGGGTGGTGATTGATGGCGGCAGCGCCCCGGAAAACGACATCGTCGCCATTCGCGAACTGCGTCCCGAGCGCCTGCTGATCGTCGATGCCACCGATATGGGACTCAACCCCGGAGAAATCCGCCTCGTTGACCCGGACGATATTGCCGAAATGTTTATGATGACCACCCACAATATGCCGCTTAACTATCTGATTGATCAGTTGCAAGAGGACGTGGGGGAGGTGATTTTTCTTGGGATTCAGCCGGATATCGTCGGTTTTTATTACCCGATGACCCAGCCCATTAAGGATGCGGTAGCGACGGTGTATGCGCGGCTGGATGGGTGGGCTGGCGACGGCGGATTTTCCGCGCTCTGAGCCATGCCCGGTGGCGCTGCGCTTACCGGGCCTACGGTCTTGTAGGCCGCTGCAAGCGCAGCGGCCCCGGCGAGTTCCCGCAGGCGGCGCCGCGCACCTGCCGGGCTCCTGGCTTACCGGGCCTACGGTCTTGTAGGCCGGAGCAAGCGCAGCGCCGCCCGGCAATACGCGCTACTCGAGGTCTTCACCGTTGCTGGCAATCACCTTCTTGTACCACCAGAACGATTTTTTACGCTTGCGCTCAAGCGTACCGTTGCCGGCATCATCGCGATCGACATAGACAAAGCCGTAGCGCTTGCTCATCTCGCCGGTTGAGGCAGAAACCAGATCGATACAGCCCCAGCTGGTGTAGCCCATTACCGGGATCCCGTCCTCGATAGCATCGCGCATCGCTTTGATATGCTCGCGCAAATAGCTGATGCGATAGTCATCGTGAATCTCGCCGTTGCCATCAATCTCGTCGCGGGCGCCGAGGCCGTTTTCCACCAGGAACAGCGGCTTCTGATAGCGGTCATACATCATATTCATAGTGATGCGCAGGCCGAGCGGGTCAATGCCCCAGCCCCATTCACTGGCCTGAATATGCGGGTTCTTCAGTGATTTAACGATATTGGCAGCGTTGGTGTTATGCGCATTCATCTCTGCTGAGGCACAGCGCGAGGCGTAATAGCTGAAAGAGACAAAATCCACGGTATGCTTGAGAATCTCGTCATCGCCCGGCTCTTTGGCGATCACGACCCCTTTTTCACGGAATACCCGCGCTGCCCATACCGGGTAGGCGCCGCGCGCCTGAACATCGATAAAGAACAGGTTCTCCCGGTCCTTTTCCAGCGCCATCCACACATCTTCCGGCTTACAGGACCAGGGATAAAAATTGCCGCCCGCCAGCATACAGCCGACCTGGTTGTGCGGGTTAACCTCGTGGGCGATTTGGGTGGCCAGCGCGCTGGCCACCAGCTCGTGGTGAGCCGCCTGGTACTTCACCTGCTCCTGGTTCTCTCCCTCTTCAAACACCAATCCGGCGCCGGAGTAGGGACTATGGAGCATGATGTTGATTTCGTTGAAGGTGAGCCAGTATTTCACCAGCCCGTCGAAGGCTTCAAAGCAGGTGCGGGCGTAGCGGGTAAAGAACTCCACCATTTTACGATTGCGCCATGAACCGTATTCAATGACCAGATGCATCGGCACATCGAAGTGGCAAAGGGTTACCAGCGGCTCAATCCCGTACTTTTTGCACTCTTCAAACAGCGAGCGATAAAAGGCGATCCCTTCTTGATTCGGCTCCAGCTCATCGCCGTTGGGATACAGGCGGCTCCAGGCAATTGAGGTGCGAAAGACGCTAAAGCCCATCTCAGCCATCAGGGCGATATCTTCTTTGTAGCGATGATAAAAATCGATGGCCTCGTGGCTCGGGTAAAATTCATCGTCACGCAGCTGAAAACGCTTCTCCAGCCCGAGCTTAACCGGCATGCGGTTCGCGCCGTGGGGCAGCGTATCCACGGTGGTCAGCCCTTTGCCGCCCTCGAGATACCCCCCTTCAGACTGGTTTGCGGCCAGCGCGCCGCCCCATAAAAACCCGTGTGGAAAAGTCGACATGCGTTACCTCGCTTGCAAAAAAATAGTGTTCAGACGTGTGATGGTCGGGTCGTGGTCTGGCGCGCTCTGGCATCGGCTGCGGCCTCTTCTACCGGGATATCTTCAAAGCCGAGCAGCAGCGTCAGTACGAATGAGAGCACCACCGCCAGCGCCATCACGCCGAAGACCCAGACGATAGACATCGGGTTAGCCGGGTCAAAGAACTGGACGCTGGTGAACAGGCCCGGCGCCGCCATCGAGTGGCTGGCAAGCCCGGCAATACCGGCCACCGCACCGCAGATGAAGCCGCTGATCAGGCTGGCGATGAGCGGACGTTTGAGCCGCACCGCGACACCGTACAGCGCCGGTTCGGAGATACCGGCCAGAATGGCGGAGGCCGCGGCCGCCAGCGCAGTCTGGCGCAGCTCCGGATTTTTAGTTTTCCAGGCTACCGCCAGCGATGAGCCGCCCAGCGACAGGTTGGCGCCGATTTCTGACGGCATCACCATCCCTTCTTTACCGGTTTCCGCAATGGTCTGAATAATGGTCGGGGTGAAAACGCGGTGCATCCCGGTCATCACCAGCAGCGGCCACAGGGCGCCCATAATGGCCACCGACAGCCAGCCCAGATAGCTATGAATGGTGTACACCAGCGCGGAGATGGCGCTGCCGATCCAGATCCCGAGCGGCCCTATCAGCAGGATCGCCAGCAGAGCGGCGATCAGCACGATCAGCATCGGCTTGAGGAAGTTTTTCGTCACCGCCGGAGTAATGCGATCGACCCAGCGTTCGATATATGACAGGCACCAGGTCATCACCAGCGCCGGAATGACGGTATAGGTGTATTTCACCGCTGTCACCGGAATAAAGGCGAACTCGACGTGCTCACCCTGGGCCGCTTTTGCCATCAGCTCAATAAAGCTCGGATGGACCAGCACCCCGGCAATGGCAATCGCCAGCGACATATTGGTTTTGAATTTTACCGCCGCAGAGGCGGCGACCATCAGCGGCAGGAAGAAAAAGGCGCCGTCGCCGATAACGGTCAAAATGGTCAGCGTGGGCGAACCTTTAGGCAGGACGCCGCTCATCTCGAGGATCATCGCCAGCAGTTTGACCATCGATCCGCCGATGATGGCAGGGATCAGCGGTGACATGGTGCCGATCAGCGCATCGAGGATCCCGGCGCCGATACGTTTTAACGTCAGCGGCGGTTTTCCCTGAGGTTCCGCGGGGCGCATATTGTCCGGCAGCAGATTGACCACTTCGCGAAACGCCTGCGATACCGTATTGCCGATGATCACCTGACACTGATTGTCGCTGCGCACCACGCCAAGAACGCCTTTCAGGCTTTTCAGCGCGGCGCTGTCCACCCGCGCATCATCTTTGACCACAAAACGCAGACGGGTCATACAGTGGGTGACTGCCGTGATGTTATCCGCCCCACCTGTTGCCGTCAGAATTTGCTTTGCCAGGGCTGCGTAATTTTTAGACATCGGATTTTATCCTGTTTAATCAATAGGGTACTGGCTGGTTATCGCACCTGAGGATCGTGCGCTATCAGGGATATATAGGAAACCGGTTCCACAAAATCATGATGAGTTTCATTTGTTCTAACAAGATCTAAAAAAATCATTTTTAAGTTTTGTGATTTTGATCGCTATGTGAAATGAAAAAGAATCTGCGCTGCGCGCGAGTCAAAGCTGTAAAACGGCGAGGCGTGCAGTACACTGCGGGCATCTTTTGCAACAGGAAGAACAACATGGCAACGATGCTGGAGGTGGCGAAACGCGCGGGAGTATCGAAGGCGACCGTTTCCCGGGTACTGTCGGGCAACGGCTATGTCAGCCAGGAAACGAAAGATCGCGTATTTCAGGCCGTAGCGGAAAGCGGCTACCGGCCCAATCTGCTGGCGCGTAATCTGGCTACCAAAAAGAGCCAGACGCTGGGGCTGGTGGTAACCAACACCCTTTATCACGGGGTCTATTTTAGCGAGTTGTTGTTTCACGTTGCGCGGATGACGGAAGACAAGGGACGGCAGCTGATTCTGGCCGACGGCAAGCACAGCGCGGAAGAAGAGCGCGAGGCGATCCAGTACCTGCTCGACCTGCGCTGCGATGCCATTATCATCTATCCGCGTTTTCTCAGCGTTGATGAAATGGATGAAATCGTAGAAAACCAGCCGCAGCCGATTATGGTGCTCAACCGCCGACTGCGGCGCAACGCCAGCCACTGCGTCTGGTCCGATCAAAAAGCCTCGGCGTTTACGGCGGTCGAAAAACTGATTGCCCACGGCCATCGTGATATCGCGTTTATCACCGGCTCGCTGGATTCGCCTACCGGGATTGAACGCCTTTCCGGCTATAAAGATGCGCTGACGAAACACGGGATTTCGCTGCATAATGACCTGATCGTTGAGGGCAAATGGACCCCGGAAAGCGGCGCTGCTGGCGTAGAGACGCTGCGTCAGCGCGATGCCCGTTACAGTGCGCTGGTGGCGAGCAATGACGACATGGCAATTGGCGCGATGAAGCAGCTACATCAGCAGGGCGTGCGGATTCCGCAACAGGTCTCGGTCATCGGCTTCGATGATATCGTGTTGGCGCCGTATATGGTTCCGGCGCTCTCCAGCGTCAAGATACCGGTGACGGAGATGATCAAGGAGAGCATTAACCGACTGATCTTTATGCTCGACGGCGGTGATTTAAAATATCAGCAAACCTTCCCCGGCGAGCTGCTTGAACGTGACTCTATTGCCCCGGGACCGTTCGCCTGACGTCGTCATCTGTCATCGTCAGATGTGACGATGACAGAATCTGTTCCCCGCCTATATGTGATTCATTTCCTTTATTATCAGTGCGATAAAAGTTGGAACGTATTATGCATACTCCGCCGCGTAACCTTCTTACTGCTGGAGAAATGGATGAACCGTTTCATTATTGCCGACGCGAGCAAATGCATCGGCTGCCGCACCTGTGAAGTGGCCTGCGTGGTCTCTCATCAGGAAAATCAGGACTGCGCCGCGCTGACGCCAAAATCCTTCTTACCGCGTATCCATGTGATCAAAGGCGTCAACGTCTCGACGGCGACCGCCTGCCGCCAATGTGAAGACGCGCCGTGCGCCAACGTCTGTCCGAACGGCGCGATCGCCAGGGATAAAGGCTTTATTCACGTGATGCAGGAGCGCTGCATCGGCTGCAAAACCTGCGTGGTGGCCTGTCCGTACGGCGCGATGGAGGTGGTGGTGCGTCCGGTGATTCGTCATAGCGGTGCCGGGCTGAACGTGATGGCGGAAAAAGCGGAAGCCAATAAATGCGATCTTTGCCATCACCGGGAGGAGGGCCCCGCCTGTATAGAGGCCTGCCCGACGCATGCGCTGATTTGCGTGGACCGCAATAAGCTTGAGCAGATGAATATCGAAAAACGTCGTCGTACGGCGCTGGCCTGGTAAGGCGGCACGATGAACGGGGTGCAGATTCGCATTCGCGGTAAAGTGCAGGGGGTGGGCTTCCGCCCCTTTGTCTGGCAGCTGGCGCAGCAGTCAGCTCGCTGCGGCGACGTATGTAACGACGGTGACGGCGTACTGGTGCGCCTGTTGGGCGATGAGGCGGCGTTTCTCGCCGCGCTGACCCGCCGCTGCCCGCCGCTGGCGCGTATCGACAGCGTGGAAACCCGGCCGTTTCACTGGCGTACGCCGCCGCAGGATTTCGCCATCCGCGAAAGCGGCGGCGGAAGTATGCGTACCCAGATTGTGCCCGATGCGGCCACCTGCCCGGCGTGCCTGGCGGAGATGAACAATCCGCAGGAGCGCCGCTATCGCTACCCGTTTATTAACTGTACTCACTGTGGGCCGCGTTTCACCATTATTCGCGCGATGCCCTATGACCGCCCCTTTACCTCGATGGCTCCTTTTCCGCTCTGTCCGCGCTGCGAGGCCGAGTACCGCCACCCTGGCGACCGACGTTTTCATGCTCAGCCGGTAGCCTGCGCCGACTGCGGCCCGCGTCTGGAGTGGCGCGCGCAAGGCGAGTCGCTGGTCGGAGAAGCGGCATTGCAGGCGGCGATTCATCAGCTACAGGCCGGGCAGATTGTCGCCATCAAGGGCGTGGGCGGTTTTCATCTGGTGTGCGATGCCGGCAATCCGCGCGCGGTGGCGGCGTTACGCGCACGCAAACATCGTCCGGCAAAGCCGCTGGCGGTGATGCTGCCGGCGGCGGATGGCCTGGCGGAAGCGGCGCAGGCGTTACTGACTTCACCCGCGGCGCCCATCGTATTGATAGAGAAATCGCAGGTCGATGGCCTGTGTGACGACATTGCGCCAGCGCTGAGTGAAGTGGGGGTGATGCTGCCATCTAATCCGTTGCAGCATCTGGTTTTGCAGGCGTTGGCGCGCCCTCTGGTGATGACCTCCGGCAACCTGAGCGGGCGGCCGCCGGCGATCGCCAACGCCGATGCGCTGCGCGATTTGGCCGGGATTGCCGATGGCTTTCTGCTGCACAACCGCGATATCGTGCAGCGGATGGACGACTCGGTGATGCGGCAAAGTGGTGAAATGCTACGGCGTTCGCGGGGCTATGTGCCTGACGCAATGCCGTTACCGCCGGGGTTTCACGACGTGCCGCCGCTGCTGTGCCTCGGCGCCGATATGAAAAATACCTTTTGTCTGGCGCGCGGAGAGCAGGCGGTAGTGAGTCAGCACTTCGGCGACCTCGGCGATGAAGGCGTAGAACAGCAGTGGCATCAGGCGCGGCGTCTGATGCAGGCGGTTTATGGCTTTACCCCCAGTCTGGTGGTCAGCGATGCGCATCCGGGCTACCGTTCGACGCAGTGGGCGGCCTCGTTGGCGCTGCCGGTTGAGCGCGTCCTGCATCACCATGCTCATGCCGCCGCCTGCCTGGCGGAACACGGCTGGCCGCTGGATGGCGGCGATGTGATTGCCGTGGTCCTCGACGGTATCGGCATGGGGGAAAACGGCGCGCTGTGGGGCGGCGAGTGCCTGCGGGTGAATTACCGGCAGTGCGAACGCCTGGGCGGACTGCCAGCGGTGGCGCTCCCCGGCGGCGATCTGGCGGCTCGTCAACCGTGGCGTAATTTGCTGGCCCACTGCCTGGCCTACGTTGACGACTGGCAAAACGATGCGCAAACCGCGGCGCTGCGCCAGCACAACTGGCCGCTGCTGGCGCGGGCTATTGAGCGGGGAATGAATGCGCCGAAGGCGTCATCCTGCGGGCGCCTGTTCGATGCGGTGGCCTGCGCGCTGGGCTGCGCGCCGGATAGCCTGAGCTATGAGGGGGAGGCGGCCTGCCGGCTGGAGGCGTTGGCCACCGCCTGCGATGGCGTTGCGCATCCTGTTCGCCTGCCGTGGCAGGCGGGGGAGCTGGATCTGGCCGCGTTCTGGCCGCAGTGGCTGGGGTGGCGGGCGAGCCGTGAACAAAAAGCCTGGGCTTTTCACGATGCGCTGGCCCGCGGAGTGGCAGAGATGGCGCGCGATTGTGCAATGTCGCGCGGGATGACTACGTTGGCATTCAGCGGCGGCGTGTTGCATAACCGGCTGCTGGTCTCACGATTGACCTTTTATCTGGCGGATTTTACTCTGCTGTTTCCGCAGCAGCTACCTGCCGGAGATGGGGCAATCGCGTTTGGTCAGGCGGTCGTGGCCGCGGCCCGTCGGCAGGCTCACAGGATATCATCATGATCGTGACAATTTTACGCCAGCAGCCGCGTGCCGCTGCGCTGGTGCTGGGACTGATTGTGGCAAATCTGCTCGCCTGGGGTTGGGCCTGGCAGGCGTTTGGCGATAGCGGCGCGCTGATGGCGGCGAGTCTGCTGGCCTGGGGGTACGGATTGCGCCATGCGGTCGATGCCGACCATATCGCGGCGATCGACAGCGTCACCCGCAAAATGATGCAACAGGGGCGGCGGCCTTTTGCCGTCGGAGCCTGGTTTTCGTTTGGCCACTCGTCGATTGTGGTGCTGGCTTCGGCGGCGATTGCCGCGACCGCCACCGCTTTCGGCCAGCAGATGAACTGGCTTCACGATACCGGCAGCGTGATTGGCACAGCGATCTCGGCGCTGTTTTTATTGCTGATGGCGTTTATCAACCTGGTGATTTTACGCAGCGTCTGGCGCAGTTTTCGCGCGTGGAAGAGAGGCGGCAAGGTGAGCGATGAGGTGGCGGCCGGCGGCGGCATGATGAGCTGGCTGTTCGGTAAAACCTTCCGCCTGATTAGTCGCAGCTGGCAGATGTACCTGGTCGGCTTTTTGTTCGGCCTCGGTTTTGATACCGCGACAGAGATCGGCGTACTGGGGATTTCTGCCGCCAGCGCGTCAAGCGGCATGTCCATCTGGTCGATCATGGTCTTTCCGGCGCTGTTTGCCAGCGGCATGGCGCTGGTGGATACCCTCGATAATGTGCTGATGGTCGGCGCCTACGGCTGGGCGTTTAGCAAACCGCAGCGCAAGCTCTATTACAATATGACCATTACCGGTACGTCGGTGGTGGTGGCGTTATTTATCGGTGGTCTGGAAGCGCTGGGGCTGCTGATGGACAAGTTTTCGCTCAGCGGCGGGCTATGGCGCTGGGTCGGCGCGCTGAACGATAATCTCGGCGACGCCGGTTTTGTGGTTATCGGGCTGTTTGTCGCCTGCTGGGTGCTGTCGGTGCTCAATTACCGCTGGCGCGGATACGATAATCTGGCGCAGTAGGTCGGGGATATCGTCCCGGCTCGCGCTGCGCTTAGCTGGGCTACCTGAGGTCGGATGGCATGCTGCCCGGCGGCGCTGCGCTTGCGCGGGCCTACGGGACGAATGCCGGACGGCAGGTCGGGTAAGCGTCGCGGCGCCCGGCAAAATACCGGCGCAGAATCTGTAGCCCGGGTAGGCGTTGCGCCGCCCGGCAAAATACCGACGCAGAATCTGTAGCCCGGGTAAGCGTCGCGGCGTCCGGCGAAATACCGGCGCAGAATCTGTAGCCCGGGTAAGGCGTTTACGCCGCCACCCGGGAATAACGCCCGTTCGGGCAGCTTAACGTACCAATTGTTTGAGCAATGCAAAGGCCTCCTTCATTCGCTCCTTGCTGACCACAAAAGCACGCAGCTGGCATGTTGCCCGGCGGCGCTGCGCTTGCGCGGGCCTACGGGACGAATGCCGAACGGCAGGCCGGGTAAGCGTCGCGGCACCCGGCGAAATACCGGCGTAGAATCTGTAGCCCGGGTAAGGCGTTTACGCCGCCACCCGGGAATAACGCCCGTTCGGGCAGCTTAACGTATCAATTGTTTGAGCAATGCAAAGGCCTCCTTCATTCGCTCCTCGCTGACCACAAAAGCACGCAGCTGGCATGTTGCCCGGCGGCGCTGCGCTTGCGCGGGCCTACGGGACAAATGCCGAACGGCAGGCCGGGTAAGCGTCGCGGCGCCCGGAGAAATACCGGCGCAGACTCTGTAGCCCGGGTAAGGCGTTTACGCCGCCACCCGGGAATAACGCCCGCTCGGGCAGCTTAACGTACCAATTGTTTGAGTAATGCAAAGGCCTCCTTCATTCGCTCCTCGCTGACCACAAAAGCACGCAGCTGGTTCTCCGCATCCACGCCTTTAGCCACCAGGCCGTCGTTGGCGGCAACGATATTCCACGTTAGGTCTTCGCGCCGCGTATCTCCGGCCAGATGCAGCGGCAGATCCGGGGTTTTCACCTTCACCAGCATCGGCGGCAGCGTCAGTTCGCTCGCCTGTGACAGCAGGTTTTTAGCGAGGCACATCGCGCTCAGTAAAATCGGCTGCAGAAATGGCAGGACGCTGCCATTGATTTCCGCGCAGTCGCCGAGGGCGTAAATTGCCGGATCGCTGGTTTGCAGCCGGCTGTTCACCACCACGCCACGACGAATCAGCAACCCGGCATGGCGCGCCAGAGCCGTTTCCGGGCGTAGACCGGCGGCGGCGACCACCGCATCGACGGTGACGCTGCGCTGGCGGTCGAGGCTGACGCGAATGCCGTCGGCGGTTTGCTCCAGCCCTGCAAGCTGGGTTTTCAGCATCAGGTGCACGCCTATATCGGTTAACCGATGCTGCAGGCGGCTGCTGACCTCCGGCGGCATCAACGCTGAGAGCACGCTGGCGGAGTTATCGACTACCGTCACCGCCTTCCCGGCGCGGCAGAAGTCCATCGCCAGCTCGCAGCCAATCAGACCGCCGCCGACGATCAGCACGCGTTGCGCATCGTGGAGCTGACTCTGCGCGGCGCCGTAGTCGCGTTGGCTGTTGAGGGTCAGCATCAGCTCATGTCCGGGTACCGGCGGAATAAACGGCGCGGCGCCGGTCGCCAGCACCAGCTTGTCGTAGCGCCACTCGCGATCCTGGCTTTTGACCACTTTGGCCTCGGCGTCGATATTGCTCACCCGGACGTGGGGGAACAGGCGCAGGTTATACTGTTCGGCAAACTCCCCGGCGGTTTGCAGGGTCAGATCCTCGGCATTCTGACCGCGGCTGATGACGTGGCTGAGATCCGGTTTGTTATACTCATCCATGCTGTCGGCAGCGATCAGCGTCAGCGGAATGTGCGTATCCTGCTTACGAATATTTTTCACCAGTTGACGGGCCGCGAAGCCCGAGCCGATGATCACGATACCATCACTCATTTTGCCTCCGTTGCCAGGACATCAAATACCTCTTTACCGAGAGAGCATTCCGGGCACAGGAAGTTATCCGGGACCTCGCTCCACGGCGTCCCCGGCTGGACATCCTGGTTCGGCTCGCCTGTCGCCGGATCGTAAACCCACTGGCAGACGCTGCACTGCATCGACGGGCCGAGATCGGCTGCCGCAGCGGCGGCACAAGCGCAGTTTTCCTGTTCCGGCGCGCTCTGTGCTGCGGCGACCGGCAGCGGCGAGAGCGCCCACTGGCGGGCAATTTCACGGCCATGTTCGCGGCACAGTTCCAGCGCGTCGAGGTCCGGGCGCCATTTCGCCTTCAGGCTCAGCGACATTTCAAAACCGGCATCCTGTAAACGGGTGGACAGGCGATCGACCGCACCGCCGCTCCAGCCGTGAGAGCCGAAGGCGCTGGCGCGCTTATTGCGAAAACGCAGGCCGGTCATCTCCTCCACCAGGCCGGCGATTTTCGGCATCATCACGTTATTCATGGTCGAGGTGCCCACTAACACTCCTTTTGAGCGGAAGACGTTGGTCAGAATTTCGTTTTTGTCGCTGCGGGCGACGTTAAAGATTTTTACCGCTACGCGCGGGTCCACGTCGGTAATTCCCTGGGCGATGGCATCGGCCATCATGCGGGTGTTGTTGGACATGGTGTCGTAGAAGAGAGTGATGCGATCTTCCTGATAATCCGCCGCCCATTTCAGGTACAGCTCGACGATTTGCGTCGGATTGTCGCGCCAGACCACGCCGTGGGAGGTGGCTATCATGTCGACCGGCAGGTTGAAGCCGAGGATTTCGGTGATTTTTGGCGTCACCAGGCGGCTGAACGGCGTCAGGATATTGGCGTAGTAGCGCTGGCACTGTTCGAACAGCTCGGTCTGATCGACTTCGTCATTAAACAGGTGCTCGTCGCAGTAGTGTTGGCCGAAGGCGTCGTTGCTGAACAGTACCGCGTCGCCGGTCATGTAGGTCATCATGCTGTCCGGCCAGTGCAACATTGGCGTTTCGACGAAGATCAGCTGCTTGCCATTGCCGATGTCGAGGCTGTCGCCGGTTTTCACCACGTTAAAGTTCCACTCCGGGTGATGGTGATGGCCGGTTATGGAGTCAATGGCGTTGGCGGTGCAGTAAATCGGAGTATCCGGGATACTGTTCATCAGCTCGGTTAGCGCACCGGCATGGTCTTCTTCCGCGTGGTTAATCACGATGTAGTCAATATCGGCAAGATCGATCTCGCTACGCAGGTTCTGCACGAACTCGCGGCTGAATTTATGATCGACGGTATCAATCAGCACATTTTTCTCTTCACGGATGAGATAGCTGTTATAGCTGCTGCCGCGCAGCGTTTTGTATTCGGTGCCGTGAAAATCACGCACTTCCCAGTCACGTTGGCCAACCCAATGAATATTATTTTTAACCAGAATAGACATAGCAACCTCAATTAATTCAGCGTGTTCAAATAAGATGAGTTGCTTATATCAAGTTACGTGCCAACTTTTTAATTGATTGATTTTAAATATATTATGTGTTTTTGCTTAAACTGATTGCTGTCAAAATGACAATGGTTAAAATAGTCGTTATGACAATAATCACTGTCAAAACGACAATGAGGCTGCAATGAGCTTTTCCGTAGAGGTACTGGCGAAAATCGCCATTGATTTACAAAGCGATATTGGTCACGCCGATCGATTCTCGCGTCTGATAGCCACCCTGCGGCAGGTGCTGGGATGCGATGCCTCGGCGCTGCTGCGCTACGACGCTCATCAGTTTGTGCCGCTGGCTATCGACGGACTGGCGCAGGATGTGCTGGGGCGACGCTTTGCGCTGGCCGGGCACCCGCGGCTGGAGGCGATTGCTCGCGCGGGGGATGTCGTCCGCTTCCCGGCGGACAGCGATCTGCCCGACCCTTATGACGGGCTGATTCCCGGCCAGGAGAGCCTCAAGGTCCACGCCTGCGTGGGGCTGCCGCTGTTTGCCGGACAAACCCTGATAGGAGCATTGACCCTCGACGGTATGGACGCCGACCGTTTCGATAGCTTCAGCGATGAGGAGCTACGGCTGATTGCCGCGCTGGTGGCAGGAGCGCTGAATAACGCGCTGCTCATTGCCCGCCTCGAAAATCAGAACGTGCTGCCGGAGGCGAGCGCGAGCTATACGCCCCCCGACCGCCAGGAGATTATCGGCCTGTCGGCGCCGATACAGCAGCTGAAAAAAGAGATTGATATCGTCGCCGCGTCGGATTTGAACGTGCTGATTAGCGGCGAAACAGGCACCGGCAAAGAGCTGGTGGCGAAAGCGGTCCACCAGGGGTCGCCGCGGGCGGCCAATCCGCTGATCTATCTGAACTGTGCGGCGCTGCCGGAGAGCGTGGCCGAAAGCGAGCTGTTCGGACATGTGAAAGGGGCGTTTACCGGGGCTATCAGCCACCGCAGCGGCAAGTTTGAAATGGCCGATAACGGGACCCTGTTTCTTGATGAGATTGGCGAGCTGTCGCTGGCGCTGCAGGCCAAGCTGCTGCGCGTATTGCAGTATGGCGATATCCAACGCGTGGGCGACGATCGCAGCCTGAGGGTTGACGTGCGGGTACTGGCGGCCACCAACCGCGATCTGCGCCAGGAGGTGATTGCCGGCCGTTTTCGCGCCGATCTCTATCATCGCCTGAGCGTGTTTCCGCTCTCGGTGCCGGCGCTGCGCGATCGTGACGATGACGTGGTGCTGTTAGCTGGATATTTCTGCGAACAGTGTCGTTTGCGGATGGGGCTGGCGCAGGTGGTGTTGAGCGACGCCACGCGGGCAAGTCTGCGCAGTTGGCCGTGGCCTGGCAACGTGCGCGAGCTGGAACATGCGATTCATCGCGCGGTAGTGCTGGCGCGGGCGACGCAGGCTGGCGACGAGGTGCGGCTGGATCCGACGCATTTTCAGTTTGCCGTCGACGCGCCCGGACTGCCCGCCGCGACACCGGCGGTGCCGATGCAGGCGATCAATCTGCGCGCGGCGACCGAGGCATTCCAGCGCGAGGCGATTTCCCGCGCGTTAGCGGACAACCATCGCAACTGGGCCGCTGCCGCCCGCGCGCTGGCGCTGGATGTCGCCAACCTGCACCGGCTGGCGAAACGTCTGGGGCTTAAAGAATCCCGGCCTGATAGAAGTTCTGCAGGTTAATCGCTCCAACCAGAAGGCCGTTTTCGTCGACCACCGGGGCGGCGCTGATTTTGTGCTTCATCAGCCGCTCTTTGGCTTCGACCGCGCGGCTTTCCGCCTGCAGGGTGACGCCGTTGCGGGTCATCGCCTGGGCAACGGCATCGTTGAGCGTCCCGCCGCCGACCAGCCAGCGGCGCAGGTCGCCATCGGTGAAGACGCCCTGCACGCGGTTTTGCGCATCGCAGACCGCGACCAGACCCAGCCCGGTACGACTTAACTCCAGCATCGCGTCCATCACGCGGGTATCAAGGTCGACGCGTGGGACATCGTCATCGCGGCGCATCAGATGGTGAACTTTGTTCAGCAGCCGCGCGCCGAGGGCGCCGGCGGGGTGTGAACGGGCGAAGTCTTCTTCATTGAAACCGCGGGCCTGCATGACCGCCATCGCCAGCGCGTCGCCGAGCATCAGGGTGTTGACGGTGCTGGAGGTGGGGGCCAGATGCATCGGGCAGGCTTCGCGTTCGACGGCGATATCCAGTACCGCTTTTGCCGCCAGCGCCAGCGGGGATTGCGATTTTCCGGTCATCGCCAGCAGCGGGATCCCTTTTTCTTCCAGACGCGGAACGATGAGATCCAGCTCTTTGGCGCTGCCGGAGTAAGAGATAAATAGCATCACGTCACGACCATCAAGCATCCCGAGATCGCCGTGCAGCGCTTCCGCCGGATGGACGAAAAAGGCCGGGGTGCCGGTACTGGCGAAAGTGGCCGCCAGTTTTTTGCCAATATGGCCTGATTTACCGATACCGGAGACCACCAGTTTCCCTTCGCAGTGGATGATGGTTTCCGCCGCGCGGATGAAGTCGTCGCCCAGGCGTTCTGGCAGGCGGCTGGCCTCCTGTAGCTCCAGCATCAGGGTCTGGCGTCCGGCTTCTAACAGAAAGTTACTCATGTTCTTCTCCAGTAATAATCACTTCGATGCCTTTCTTTTCCAGCGCCCGCTGGAATGTCGGGTCAATACCGGCATCGGTAATCAGCTTATCCACGCGCTCGAGGCCGCAGACGATGTTCGGGCTCTTACGGCCAAACTTTGATGAGTCGGCCATCAGGATCACTTCTCTGGCGGCATTGCACATCGCTTTACTGACGGTATAAACCTCGTTGAAGGTCGTCACGCCGGCGTTCAGGTCGATGCCGTCGGTACCCATAAACAGTTTGTCGAAGCTGAACTGCTCGAAGGCGTTTTCCGCCAGCTGTCCGTGAAAGGAGGCCGATTTTTTACGGAAGGTGCCGCCGGGCATCAGGATCGTTTGTTCATTATCCAGTTCGGAGAGGGCGTTGACGATATGCAGGCTGTTGGTCATGACCGTGATGTTATTGAAGCGGCTGAGCAGCGGCACCATCTGCAGCACCGTGCTGCCGGCATCGAGGATGATCGAATCGCCATCGTGGATGTAGTGCACCGCTGTTTCGGCGATCAGCGCTTTTTTATGGGTGTTAATGAGCGTCTTATGATCGATGGGTGGGTCGGGCTCATCTTTGTTGAGGACCACGCCACCGTAGGTGCGAATAACGGTGCCGGCATTTTCGAGGATCACCAGATCCTTGCGTATGGTGGTGCCGGTGGTGTCGAAGTGTTGCGCCAGCTCTTCAACCGAGCATTTACCCTGCGCTTGCAGGTGCTCAACAATGGCTGCCTGGCGCTGACGTGGTTTCATAGCGGTAGTATCCTATCCTGCGTTAAGTTTCGAAGTGATAATTTCGCAAGATATTTACTTTTACAACGAAATTATACATGTTTCGGTTTAAGCGCTAATGATAGTGCATTCTGACAGAGCGGATCCTGGGGAAAGATCATATCTGGTCGCAATTCCTCACGATATTGCCCCTTTATCGCGGGGATTTTTTGCGGGCGGGCGAAGACGGTCACTCCTCGCATCAGCAGCGTATCGCTGACGCGATCGTGGTCGTCAAAGGCGATGGCGACGATCGCGCGCGGTTTGAAGCGGCCCGATGAACGCCCGACGCCGACCCGCCCCTGCTGGCAAAGTCGGTCAAAGGCGCGATTAAACTGGCGAATCTGCCAGCCGCCAAGCGCCAGTTGTGCCAGCCAGGCGATCGCGGCGACGGTAATCAGTGCACTAACCATAAAAGTCTCCTGAGGGGGGGGGGCGGTTCGGGTCAATTCTCCCGGAGGCGGCGCGTTGCGCCTGTCCGGGCTACGGACCTGCAGATCTCTGCGGGCGTGTAGCCCGGTCAGCGCAGCGCTACCGGGGAACAAACGGCATCCGGTCCGGTCGCGCCGGGTTTAAAACATGACCTGACCGCCGGTGATGTTAATCGACTGTCCGGTGCAGTAAGACGCCTGCGGGCTGGCATAAAACATCAGTACGTTCAGGACATCCTGATAGTCGCAGCCGCGTTTCAGCGGCACCTTGTCGATGTAATACTGCTCGACTTCGTCCTCGGCAATACCCAGTTTGCTGGCATATTGCGGCAGCAGCGACTGGAACATCGGCGATTTCAGCAGGTTGCCCAGCATCAATGCATGAACGGTAATGCCGTATTCCGCCAGATCCAGCGCCAGCGACTGGGTCAGCCCGACGCCGCCAAACTTCGCTGCGCTATAGCCGGAATTATGCTTGCTGCCGACTTTGCCGGATTTGGAGTTGATCTGAATAATACGCCCCTTGATCCCATCGCGAATCATCAGCCGTGAAAATTCGCGAGCGCAGAGGAAGTAGCCCACCAGATTCACCTGCAGCGAGCGGTCAAAATCACCGAGCGCGAAATCGCTGATAAAGGCCGCTTTGGCGATTCCGGCGCTATACACCAACAGATCCACCCGCGCGAATATTTCATCCACGCCGCGGGCGAGGGCCATCACGCTGGCCTCGCTGGTGGCATCGGCGCCAAAGCCGTATGCCATTCCTTCTCCATATTCGTCGTTGATAGCCTGCGCGACGCGCGTGGCTTTATCGCTTTGGATATCCACAACGGCAACCCGATACCCCTGAGCGGCAAGGCCCCGGCTCAGAAACTCGCCTAAGGTTTGTCCACCGCCGATGACAACAGCAACCTGATTCATAGTCTTCTCCTGACAACTCATGCAACAAATTTCAATATACAGCCGGGTGCGATCGCGTCCGGCACGGGGCCAGACACGTGGACCGTCCCCGGAAACTCTGCTTCGCTATGGCCATCAAAGCGCAGCGTGATATGGCCAAGCTCACGCAGATTCTGTTCGGCGACATCGCCGACGGCGGTCACCGGATAGCGTTGTTCGCCAAGCTGAAGCTCCGCGCCCGGCATCAGCGTGCCGGACAGCTCGCCGTGATTGTGAATAAAGCAATATTCCTCGATATCCGCCGGCGCGCCTTCGCGAAAGGTAATCAGCATCTCCTCATCCAGTGCCAGCGTAGCGCTGGCGCCGATGCGCGTAATCGTGGTCTGGTAAATCACGGTCATCTTCAGGAACCTCTTATTGGTAAATAAATCCGGACACAAACCAGGCGATCAGCACCGTTGGCGCACCGGTCAGAAAACGTCCCACCAGCACCGAAGGAACGCCGACGCGTACCGTGTCCTGACGGGCTTCGGCAAGCGACAGGCCAACCGGAATAAAATCGCAGGCGGCCTGGGCGTTAATGGCGAACAGCGCGGGGAGCGCAAGGTGCGGGGGAATATTGCCGAGGCCAATCTGCACGCCGATCAGCACGCCAATGACCTGAGCGATAACCGCACCTGGGCCGAGGAACGGCGACAGCAGCGGGAAGGAGCAGATCAGGGCCAGCGTGACCAGGCCAAGAGGATGGCTGGCGAGCGGGGCCAGACCGTGGGCAATCCAGTCACCGATGCCGGAGGCCATGATGATGCCGATCAGCGCCGAGACGAAAGCCATAAACGGCAGGATGGTTTTCAGTACCGTGTCGATGGTGTCGCGCCCGGACTGGAACAGCACGGCCACCACGGAGCCCATTCCCATGCCGACCTTCGCCAGCAGGCCATCGCTCTGCTCGGTAATTTTTTTGCTGGTATCGTAATCCCGCGGGGCTGACTGGCCCGGCTTCGCTTCTGGCGCCGCTGTGCCGTCGCGGGTCAACAGGCGAATGTTCTCTTCTTTCACCCCGGAGACGTAAATATCTTCGACGATATATTGCGCCAGCGGGCCGGATTTGCCGGTGGCGTGGATATTGACGGTCGGGATACGACGTTTCGGGTAAAGGCCGCAGCGTAAGGTGCCGCCGCAGTCGATAATGGCAACGCCGATCTCCTCTTCCGGCGGCTCGCCTTCTTTAAACCCGTCGACGGCCTGCCAGCCGGTCAGACTGGCGATCTTGTCGACGATTGCCGGGCGGGTACCGGCGGTAATGTAGACGATCTTTTTACCGGCAACGGCGTCCAGCTCAAGAGGGCCGCCCCAGCCGCTGGCGCCTTTTTCAATACGAATACGGGTCATGAGGTTGCTCCGGAAAGATGGACTTTTTGCTCAAGCTGGATGCCCATTTTTTTCTCAAAAATCGAGGTGGTCAGATCGGTGATCCAACCGCGGAAGAAGTTGGTGACCAGGCCCACCAGCAGATAGCTCACTGCCAGCGGACCTAACGGCAGGCCAAGCGTGGTCAGGCCGCTGGCAATCCCGAGATAGACAAACAGCTCGCCGGGGTTGATATGGGGAAACAGGCCATTCATAGAGTGACAGCTGTAAGAGGCTGCCGCGTAGTAGCTGGGCTTGTACTTCTCGGGCATAAAGCGCCCGAGGCTCAGGGTCATGGGGTTACAGAACACAAAGGTGCCGATGCAGGGCAGCAGCAGATAGCGTGAGATCGGATTGCCGGCGCAGCGTTGCGCCAGCTTTTCGATCCGCTGCTGACCGATAAAGTTGATCAGCGCGTTCATGATCACCAGCAGACTGATCAGCAGGGGCAGGATCCCGGTGACCATACCGGTAAACACCTCGCCTCCCTTCTGAAACAGGCCGATAAACCATTCGGCGCCGTGGGTAATGACTTCAATCATTGTTCTCTCCTTCAGAGTGTTATTTTTCTTGCTAACTGGCAGCTCATTTTAATCACTTTGAAAGGTTTAAAAGTGTTAAATTGATCGCAAAATGAAAGGTAAATATTTTATTTTGAAAGTTTATGCGTGCTCAGAGGGAGGTTAGCCGAGGCCAGGGGAAGATGAACGGACGGATAATGAACCGGAAAGGGCGGTGCTGTCGGGACTATTTTGTCCGCAAATACATTGCCGCTTCCTTGTTGACGGCCGCATGCTTTACCATAATTATCCTTTGCCAAATTTGTTAAACGGATGTCCCATGTTGAAGCGTCGCTATCTGGCTTTACTTCCCCTGTGTGTTCTCCTCGCTGCCTGTAGCAGCAAACCTAAAACCACCGCAGAACCCCAGACGGCGGGAGGCGGCGGTTTTTTGCTGGAGCCGCAGCATAATGTGATGGAGATGGGGGGCGATTTCGCTAACAACCCGGCGGCGGAGCAGTTCATCGATAAAATGGTGAGCAAGCATGGCTTCGACAGACAGCAGCTGCATGAGATCCTCTCGCAGGCGAAACGCCTGGATTACGTCCTGCGCCTGATGGACCGCCAGGCGCCGAGCGGACTGCCGCCGTCAGGGCCTAACGGCGCCTGGCTGCGTTACAAAAAACAGTTTATTACTCCGGATAACGTGCAGAACGGTGTCGTATTCTGGAACCAGTATCAGGATGCGCTGAACCGCGCCTGGCAGGTGTACGGCGTGCCGCCGGAAATTATCGTCGGGATTATTGGCGTAGAAACCCGCTGGGGTCGCGTGATGGGCAAAACCCGCATTCTCGACGCCCTGGCGACGCTGTCGTTTAGCTACCCGCGTCGCGCCGACTATTTTTCTGGTGAGCTGGAAACCTTCCTGCTGATGGCGCGCAGCGAGCAAGATGATCCGTTAAACCTGAAAGGTTCTTTCGCCGGAGCAATGGGCTACGGTCAGTTTATGCCATCTTCTTATAAACAGTATGCGGTGGACTTCAATGGCGACGGGCACATTAACCTGTGGGATCCGGTGGACGCGATCGGCAGCGTGGCGAACTATTTCAAACAGCACGGCTGGGTGAGCGGCGATCAGGTTGCGGTACAGGCGCTGGGTCAGGCGCCGGGCCTGGAGAATGGCTTCAAAACCAACTACAGCATTTCGCAGCTTACGGCGGCAGGCTTGACGCCGACGCAACCGCTGGGCAACCATCAGCAGGCCAGCCTGCTGCGTCTGGATATCGGTACCGGTTACCAGTACTGGTATGGTCTGCCGAACTTCTACACCATTACCCGCTATAACCACAGTACCCACTACGCGATGGCCGTCTGGCAGCTCGGTCTGGCCGTTTCTCAGGCCCGCGGACAGTAACTTTTCCCCGATACTCCCCTCGTCATGAGGGGAGTTCCGTTACATTTTGCAGCATTTCCCGCCGTTGACGCTGATTTACATTTTTCCGTCAATCTAATATTGTTACGTTATAACATATTGATTGGGTAAGACTGTGACTTCTCTTTTTATGACATCCGCAGCGGTACGCGCAGGAATCGCCTGTGTGCTGCTGGCGCTCCTGTGGCTGGCGACCTGGTGGGCGGTAACCCTGCCATGATTGAACTCGATCATCTGGTAGCCGGTTACGAAGAGCTGGCTATTACGCCGGCCCTCAGCGGCGTAATAGCGACAGGCAGTATGACGGCCATTGTCGGCCTGAACGGCTGCGGTAAATCAACGCTGTTGAAAACGCTGGCCGGCTTTATTCCTCCGGTCAGCGGCAGGTTGCGCTGGACGGTATCGCGTCCGGTGATTGGCTGGCTGGCGCAGCGCCATGCCCTCGAATCGCAGTTTCCGCTGACGGTACAGGACGTGGTGAGTCAGGGCGCCTGGCCGCATGTCTCTTTGCTGGGGGGGATCCGTAGCGAGTTCCGGCGGCGTATCGGCGCCGCGCTGGAGCGCGTGGGGCTGACATCGATGGCGAAAACGCCGATTGAGGCGCTCTCCGGCGGGCAGTTCCAGCGAATGCTGTTTGCCAGAGTCATCGTGCAACAGGCGCCGCTGGTTATGCTGGATGAACCCTTTACCGGCATTGATGAAGCTACCAGCCGCGAGCTGATGGGGCTGATCCTTGAGATGCATCAGCAGGGGCAGACGGTACTGGCGGTGTTGCATGATAACCAGCGCGTCGCTGAATACTTCCCGGAAACGCTGCTGCTGGAACCGCAGCGCGCCCGCTGGGGTAATACGGACGACGTGCTGCCCGCTTTCGGCTCTGCGAGGCTGGCATGATCTGGCATACCTTTTTCCAGCCCTTCATTGAATTCGGCTTTATGCGCCGCGCGCTGCTGGTGTGCCTCGCGCTCTCTCTGAGCACGACCATGCTTGGCGTCTTCTTACTGCTGCGACGCATGAGTCTGATGGGCGATGCGCTGTCGCACGCCATTTTACCCGGCGTGGCGGTGGGCTACCTGGTGAGCGGCATGTCGCTGCTGGCCATGACTATCGGCGGTTTTATCGCCGGAATTGCCGTGGCGCTGGTGGCGGGCTGGGTCAGCCGACGCACGCCGCTGAAAGAGGATGCCAGCTTTGCCGGGTTTTACCTCGGGTCGCTGGCGCTGGGAGTGACGCTGGTGTCGCTTCGCGGCTCCAGCGTTGATCTGCTGCATCTGCTGTTTGGCTCGATTCTGGCGGTGGATAACGACGCGGCGCTGTTTGTCAGCGGGGTCGCCAGCCTGACGCTGCTCTGCATCGCGCTGCTTTATCGTGGGTTGGTTAGCGAAGCCTTTGATAGCGCCTGGCTGCAGGTGAACCATCCGCGGCTCCCGGCCCTGCTGCACGGTCTGTTCCTGGCGCTGCTGGTGCTCAATCTGGTCGCTGGATTCCAGGTGCTGGGGACGCTGATGGCGGTTGGCGTGATGATGCTGCCGGCGGTAGCGGCGTGCTGCTGGGCGCGAACCTTGCCCGGTACCTTGCTGCTGGCGGCGCTGATGGGCGGCTTTTGCGCCTGGATGGGGTTAAGCCTGTCGTGGACGGCGAATTTACCGGCCGGGCCGTCCATCGTGTTGACCGCCAGCGGGCTCTTTTTTATTTCGGTGTTCTTTGGCACGCGCAGCCGACTGGTCGTCAGCTGGCGTAAATTAATGGGGTAAGGAAATATGATGAAACGTACCGCAGTCATTCTGGCGCTGGCGCTAGGCCTCGCAACGCAGGGTGCGATGGCGAAAACGCTCAACGTGGTGAGTAGTTTTTCCGTGCTGGGCGATATGGTGCAGCAGGTGGGGGGCGAACATGTCCATGTTGATACGCTGGTGGGACCGGACGGCGATCCGCATACCTTTGAACCTTCACCGCAGGATAGCGCCTTGCTGAGCAAAGCCGATGTGGTGGTGGTTAATGGTCTGGGACTGGAAGGCTGGGTCGACAGATTAATCAAAGCTTCGGGTTTTAAAGGCGAACTGGTGGTGGCGTCTACCGGCGTAAAAACGCACACGCTCAATGAGGAGGGGAAAACGGTTACCGATCCTCATGCGTGGAACAGCGCCGCTAACGGCGCGCTTTACGCGCAAAATATTCTCAACGGCCTGATCAAAGCCGATCCGCAAGATAAGGCTGCGCTGGAGACATCCGGGCAACGCTATATCGGCCAACTGACTGAAATCGACGGTTGGGCAAAAAAACAGTTTACGGCAATTCCGCTGGCAAAACGCAAAGTGCTCACCAGCCATGATGCGTTTGGCTACTTTGGCCGCGCCTATGGCGTGACCTTCCTGGCACCACAGGGGCTGTCGTCAGAAAGCGAAGCCAGCGCGGCGCAGGTGGCGGCGCTGATTCAACAAATTAAGGCCGACGGCGTCCATACCTGGTTTATGGAAAACCAGCTCGATCCGCGTCTGGTGAAACAAATTGCGGCCGCTACTGGCGCGCAGCCGGGGGGAGAGCTCTATCCGGAAGCGCTCTCGAAACCCGGCGGCGTGGCGGATAGCTACGTGAAAATGTTACGCCATAACGTCGAACTGATCGCCGCCAGTATGAAGTAACCCGCGCGTTGACGGTCCCGACGTCGTCGGGGCCGCTCATTTTCGGAAGCCCTCTCGTAAATTCATGACCTCATCCCCATATCTGTGCTGAAAGTGCTATCTTTGATGGCCTCTTTATCTGGCTTAAACGGGGCGATAATGACAGATTCTGAATTAAAGCAACTGAGTGAGCAGGTCGGGCTGGCATTAAAAGCTCGCGGTGCGACGGTGACCACGGCGGAGTCCTGTACCGGCGGTTGGGTCGCGAAAGTGCTCACCGACATCGCCGGCAGTTCAGCGTGGTTTGAACGAGGGTTCGTGACCTACAGCAATGAAGCCAAATCGCAGATGATCGGCGTCAGCGAGGTCACGCTCCTCGGCCATGGCGCGGTAAGCGAGCCGGTGGTAGTTGAGATGGCCGTTGGCGCGCTGCGTGCGGCGCGTGCCACCTATGCTATTTCGGTAAGCGGCATCGCCGGGCCGGATGGTGGCAGTGCGGAAAAACCTGTCGGAACGGTGTGGTTTGGCGTGGCCTGCGCGAACGGGCAGGGCGTTACCCGGCGTGAATGTTTTGCCGGAGACCGGGAGGCGGTGCGTCGTCAGGCAACGGCTTATGCGCTAAATCTCCTCTGGCAACAATTTCTACAAAATACTTGATACTGTATGACTATACAGTATAATTGCCTCAACAGAACAGAATTCACCACCCGGTTTCACCCGGCATGACAGGAGTAAAAATGGCTATCGACGAAAACAAACAGAAAGCGTTGGCGGCAGCACTGGGCCAGATTGAAAAACAGTTCGGCAAAGGCTCCATCATGCGCCTGGGTGAAGACCGTTCCATGGATGTGGAAACTATCTCCACCGGTTCGCTTTCACTGGATATCGCCCTGGGTGCCGGCGGTTTGCCGATGGGCCGTATCGTCGAAATCTACGGGCCTGAATCGTCCGGTAAAACGACACTGACCCTGCAGGTTATCGCCGCCGCGCAGCGTGAAGGTAAAACCTGTGCATTTATCGATGCGGAGCACGCGCTGGATCCTGTTTATGCGCGTAAGCTGGGCGTCGACATCGACAACCTGCTGTGCTCTCAGCCGGACACCGGCGAACAGGCGCTGGAAATCTGTGACGCGCTGGCGCGTTCTGGCGCCGTAGACGTTATCGTTGTCGACTCCGTGGCGGCGCTGACGCCGAAAGCGGAAATCGAAGGCGAAATCGGCGACTCTCACATGGGCCTCGCGGCGCGTATGATGAGTCAGGCGATGCGTAAGCTGGCCGGTAACCTGAAGCAGTCCAATACGCTGCTGATCTTCATCAACCAGATTCGTATGAAAATTGGCGTGATGTTCGGTAACCCGGAAACCACCACCGGTGGTAACGCGCTGAAATTCTACGCCTCTGTGCGTCTCGATATCCGTCGTATCGGTGCGGTAAAAGATGGCGATAACGTCATCGGCAGCGAAACTCGCGTCAAAGTCGTGAAAAACAAAATCGCCGCGCCGTTCAAACAGGCTGAGTTCCAGATTCTTTACGGCGAAGGTATCAACTTCTATGGCGAGCTGGTTGACCTGGGCGTGAAAGAGAAGCTGATCGAGAAAGCGGGCGCATGGTACAGCTACAACGGCGATAAGATCGGCCAGGGTAAAGCAAATGCTATCTCGTGGCTGAAAGATAACCCGGCGGCGGCAAAAGAGATTGAGAAAAAAGTGCGTGAGCTGCTGCTGAGTAACCAGGACTCCACACCGGACTTCGTGGTTGACGGTAACGGCGCGGGTGCAGAAGAAACCCACGAAGATTTCTGATAATCTCATTAAAAGATAACGAAGGGCTGCGGATGCAGCCCTTTTGCTTTTTGATTGTCGAGGTGCCCGTGACTGAACCTTCATCCCGCCGTTCCGGCTATGCCCGCCTGCTGGACCGCGCAATCCGCATCCTGGCGATGCGCGACCATAGCGAACAGGAGCTGCGGCGTAAACTCGCTGCTCCGGTACTGGGCAAAAATGGCCCGGAGACGCTGGACGTCACGCCGGAAGAGGTAGACACCGTTGTCGCCTGGTGCATTGAGAACCGTTACCTGGACGACGGTCGCTTTGTTCGCCAGTTTATTGGCAGCCGTAGCCGCAAAGGATATGGCCCGGCGCGTATCCGCCAGGAGCTCAATCAGAAAGGTATTCCCCGCGACGTCAGCGAAAGCGCGATGCGCGAGTGTGATATTGACTGGGCCGCGCTGGCGAAAGAGCAGGCGCAGCGCAAATATGGCGAACCGCTCCCGACGGCATTTGCTGATAAAGTCAAAATCCAGCGGTTTTTGCTGTACCGTGGCTACCTGATGGAAGATATTCAGGAAATCTGGCGAAATTTTGCAGATTGACCCATCGGGTATTTTACTTCCCAGTAAAGAAAACTTATCTTATTCCCACTTTATTCCGTCCGGTCGCTGGCTGTTAACAGGCAATCAGCGCCCACGACGATTATTCCTTATACACAAAATCATTCGCGCTGCGTCAAGGCAGCAGGGGAGTGAGTCACCTGGATCGTACAGAGGTACGTGGCCGAGGTGAACGAGCGCAGCCCGCGTAGAGGCAGCGTGAAAGGTGAAGTGTATAGCTTGATTTCAGGATAATTATGAGCAAGAGCACTGCTGAGATCCGTCAGGCGTTTCTCGATTTTTTCCATAGCAAGGGACACCAGGTCGTTGCGAGCAGCTCCCTGGTGCCGCACAACGACCCGACCCTGCTGTTTACCAACGCCGGGATGAACCAGTTCAAGGATGTTTTCCTGGGTCTCGACAAACGCCATTATTCTCGCGCGACGACCGCGCAGCGTTGCGTTCGTGCGGGTGGTAAACACAACGATCTGGAAAACGTCGGTTACACCGCGCGTCACCATACCTTCTTTGAAATGCTGGGTAACTTCAGCTTCGGCGATTACTTCAAGCAGGATGCCATCAAATACGCATGGGAACTGCTGACCGGGGAAAACTGGTTCGCGCTGCCGAAAGATAAACTGTGGGTTACCGTCTACGAAACCGATGACGAAGCCTTCGATATCTGGGCGAATGAGGTCGGCGTTCCACGTGAGCGTATTATCCGCATTGGCGATAATAAAGGCGCGGCGTTCGCTTCTGACAACTTCTGGCAGATGGGCGATACCGGTCCGTGCGGTCCGTGTACCGAAATCTTCTTCGACCACGGTGACCACATCTGGGGCGGTCCTCCGGGAAGCCCGGAAGAAGATGGCGATCGCTACATTGAGATCTGGAACATCGTCTTCATGCAGTTTAACCGTCAGGCCGACGGCACCATGGAGCCGCTGCCGAAGCCATCCGTCGACACCGGTATGGGCCTGGAGCGTATTGCTGCCGTTCTGCAGCACGTCAACTCCAACTATGATATCGACCTGTTCCGCACTCTGATTGAGAACGTCGCGAAAGTCACCGGCGCAACCGACCTGACGAACAAATCGCTGCGCGTTATCGCTGACCATATTCGTTCCTGCGCATTCCTGATTGCCGATGGCGTCATCCCGTCGAATGAAAACCGTGGCTACGTGCTGCGTCGTATCATTCGTCGTGCCGTGCGTCATGGCAACATGCTGGGCGCGAAAGAGACCTTCTTCTGGAAACTGGTTGCTCCGCTGATTGAGGTGATGGGCGCCGCCGGTGAAGAGCTGAAGCAGCAGCAGGCTCAGGTTGAGCATGTGCTGAAAACCGAAGAAGAGCAGTTCGCGCGTACGCTGGAGCGCGGTCTGGCGCTGCTGGATGAAGAGCTGAGCAAGCTGAAGGGCGACACGCTGGATGGCGAAACCGCTTTCCGCCTGTACGATACCTATGGTTTCCCGGTTGACCTGACCGCTGACGTTTGCCGCGAGCGCAATATTAAAGTCGACGAAGCCGGCTTTGAAGCCGCAATGGAAGAGCAGCGTCGTCGTGCGCGCGAGTCCAGCGGCTTTGGCGCAGACTACAATGCGATGATTCGCGTTGACGGCGCTTCTGAATTTAAAGGCTATGACCACCTGGAACTGAACGCGAAAGTGACCGCCCTGTTCATCGACGGCAAAGCCGTTGATAGCGTAACGGCGGGCCAGGAAGCGGTTGTCATTCTGGATCAAACGCCGTTCTACGCAGAATCCGGTGGCCAGGTGGGCGATAAAGGCGAACTGAAAGGCGCTGGCTTCTCCTTCGCGGTCAACGATACGCAGAAATACGGCCAGGCCATTGGTCATATCGGTAAACTGACCCATGGCGCGCTGAAAGTGGGCGATGCGCTGGAGGCTGATGTCGATCGGGCTCGCCGTCAGCGTATTCGTCTGAACCACTCGGCGACTCACCTGATGCATGCGGCATTACGTCAGGTTCTGGGTACGCATGTGGCGCAGAAGGGCTCGCTGGTGAATGACAAAGCGCTGCGCTTTGACTTTTCTCACTTCGAAGCCATGAAGCCGGAAGAGATTCGCGCGGTGGAAGATCTGGTCAACGCGCAGATCCGTCGCAACCTGCCGGTTGAAACCAACATTATGGATATCGATGCGGCACGAGAGTCCGGCGCGATGGCGCTGTTCGGCGAGAAATATGACGATCGCGTTCGCGTACTGAGCATGGGCGATTTCTCCACCGAGCTGTGCGGCGGTACTCACGCCTCGCGTACCGGTGATATTGGCCTGTTCCGTATTACCTCTGAATCCGGTACCGCTGCCGGCGTTCGCCGTATTGAGGCGGTGACTGGCGAAGGCGCAATTGCGTATCTGCACGCGCAGAGCGATCTGCTGGGCGATATTGCACAGTTGCTGAAGGGCGACAGCCATAACCTTGGCGATAAAGTGCGTGCCGCGCTGGAACGTACTCGCCTACTGGAAAAAGAGCTGCAGCAGCTGAAAGAGCAGGCTGCGGCGCAGGAGAGCGCAAACCTCTCCAGCAAAGCAGAAGAGATTAACGGCGTCAAATTGCTGGTCAGCGAGCTGGCCGGCGTTGAACCGAAAATGCTGCGTACCATGGTTGATGACCTGAAAAACCAACTGGGTTCTACGGTCGTTGTGTTAGCCACGGTGGCGGATGGTAAGGTTTCTCTGATTGCCGGTGTGTCTAAGGATGTGACAGATCGCGTGAAAGCAGGGGAGCTGGTTGGTATGGTCGCCCAGCAGGTGGGTGGCAAAGGGGGCGGTCGTCCGGATATGGCTCAGGCCGGCGGTACCGATGCGTCTGCTCTCCCTGCAGCGTTAGCCAGTGTGAAAGGCTGGGTCAGCGCAAAACTGTAATAACTATAAATGCATAGCTACCGTTATCCTCGGATAACGGTAGCTTGCGAGAGAAGCACTGATAACGATAAAGTCGGGTTGAAGTTGTGTATATCGGCTAAACTTAGGTTTAACAGAATGTGATGCCGTGACTGCTTACACCGTAAGGTGTTTGTCATCGCTTACTTTTTGGCGTTATATGATGGATAATGCCGGGATACGAGAGACCCGACTCTTTTAATCTTTCAAGGAGCAAAGAATGCTGATTCTGACTCGTCGAGTTGGTGAGACCCTCATGATTGGAGATGAGGTCACTGTGACAGTTTTAGGGGTTAAGGGTAACCAGGTACGTATTGGCGTTAATGCCCCTAAAGAAGTCTCCGTGCATCGTGAAGAGATCTACCAGCGTATCCAGGCTGAAAAATCCCAGCAGTCCAGTTACTAAGGTTTTCGCGCCTCGCGATTCCGTGAGGCGCACCCCCCCAGCTCCCGTTTTTCTTTCTGACTTTTCTTCTTCTGCTACCTTGTTTTTTGTTTATAGCCCATCGTTCGCAACATTTATCTTTTGCCTGCCGTTGGCCGAAACCCCTGAATTCCTGTTGATAAAACACTCTTTTTGCCGTTTTTGCAGGCTAATTGCGCGGTAAGTGTGCAAACGGAAAAAGGTCTCGAAAAATTGTTTGACTTATAAGTACCAGAAAGTAATATGTGCGCCATCGCAGCGACGAAGAGCAGAAACAAGTTCTTCGAAGCACTCGTAAGAGGCGTGTGGTGAGGTGGCCGAGAGGCTGAAGGCGCTCCCCTGCTAAGGGAGTATGCGGTCAAAAGCTGCATCCGGGGTTCGAATCCCCGCCTCACCGCCATTTTGCATCCGTAGCTCAGCTGGATAGAGTACTCGGCTACGAACCGAGCGGTCGGAGGTTCGAATCCTCCCGGATGCACCATATTTTTCCATTTCTTCAGCGATGAAGGGGTGGTTGAGGTAGCGGTAATAACCGCAAGCACCAGGAAGGATAACGTTGCATTAGCAACGGCCCGTAGGGCGAGGCGACAGCCGAGTCATCCTCCCGGATGCACCATCTTACTCAGTGTGGCAAGTGTTAGATGTGACACTGACGCGTAGTAAAGCAGTTCTCCCTGATGCATCCGTAGCTCAGCTGGATAGAGTACTCGGCTACGAACCGAGCGGTCGGAGGTTCGAATCCTCCCGGATGCACCATCTTCTCCGAAATGACAGCCGAACTGTTGTTTCACGGTCTGCGAGATAATCGTCAGTACCAGCGAAGATAATTAGTAAAGCAGTTCTCCCTGATGCATCCGTAGCTCAGCTGGATAGAGTACTCGGCTACGAACCGAGCGGTCGGAGGTTCGAATCCTCCCGGATGCACCATCTTCTCCGAAATGACAGTCGAACTGTTGTTTCACGGTCTGCGAGATAATCGCCAGTACCAGCGAAGATAATGTAGTAAAGCAGTTCTCCCTGATGCATCCGTAGCTCAGCTGGATAGAGTACTCGGCTACGAACCGAGCGGTCGGAGGTTCGAATCCTCCCGGATGCACCATCTTCTCCAGATTCACATCAACTTTGTCGCTTCATGGTCTGCGAAATTATCGCCAGCACCAGGGAGGATAACGTTGCGTAAGCAACGGCCCGTAGGGCGAGTAAAACGAGTCATCCTCCCGGATGCACCATCTTCTTCAGATCCTCCTTTTTCGTAAAACCCCAAACCCCAAACCATTTATCCGTTCCTTGTCTGCCTTTTCTGGCAAAAGCTGCTTAGATCATTCCGGCGGCGGATCTCTTTCAACGCCGCTTAGTGAACTTTTTTTATTGGCAAGTGACTCTTTCCACTATAATTTACCCGTATGTATCGATCTGATTTGGGTGAGATGAGTGCAAGGAGAGAAATCCATGAAATGGTTCAAAGCAATACCTGCGTTTTGTGCGACGCTTCTGGTAGCCGTATCGTTAGCTGGCTGTGCGGGATCGCCCACAAAGGAAAGTACCGGTGGCTATATTGATGATACCGTCGTCACCACGAAGGTTAAAACGGCGCTGTTTAACGAAAAAGACATTAAGTCTTCTGAAATTAGCGTACAGACCTTTAAAGGACGTGTTCAGCTGAGTGGTTTTGTCTCATCAGCGAAGGATGCCAGCCGCGCGGTAGAAGTCACCCGCAGAGTGCAGGGCGTTCGTTTGGTTGAGAATGATTTAAAAATCAAATAAATCAAGATGTGAATCATATAAAGGCGCCCCGAAGGCGCCTTTATTGCCTGAGGCGCTGGCCGCGACAACATGCGCCTTTTGCGATAAAGTAACGTTTTCTTACCCGGTTTGTGAGAACACGATGTACGAACGTTACGCAGGACTGATCTTTGATATGGATGGCACCATCCTTGATACCGAACCGACGCATCGTAAGGCGTGGCACGAGGTCCTGGGCCGATACGGAATGCGTTTCGACGAGCAGGCGATGGTCGCGCTCAATGGTTCTCCGACCTGGCGTATAGCCCAGGCGATTATCGAACTGAATCACGCTGATTTAGATCCCCACCGCCTGGCGGAGGAAAAAACCGTGGCCGTGAAGGCCATGCTGCTGGATAGCGTGCGCCCCTTACCGCTGATAGAGGTGGTGAAGGCATGGCACGGGCGCCGTCCGATGTCGGTCGGTACCGGCAGCGAAAGCGCCGTAGCTGAGGCGCTGTTGGCGCACCTCGGCCTGCGTCATTACTTTGCGGCGGTGATTGCCGCCGATCATGTCCAGAATCATAAACCCGCGCCCGATACCTTTCTGCTTTGCGCGGAGCGCATGGGTGTCGCGCCGGAAACATGCGTCGTTTTTGAAGATGCTGATTTTGGTCTGCAGGCGGCGAAGCGTGCGGGGATGGATGCCGTGGACGTGCGCTTGTTGTGAGCGACGCACTGTCGCTGATCTCGCTGTTTGCCAGTAGTTTTTTGAGCGCCACCTTACTTCCCGGCAATTCGGAAGTTGTGCTGGTTGCTATGCTACTTACGGGGGCAAGCCAACCGTGGGCCCTGGTATTAATAGCAACAATCGGCAATAGCCTTGGAGGGGTAACTAACGTTATTCTGGGGCGCCTGTTTCCGCTGCGCAAAACATCGCGCTGGCAGGAAAAAGCAACCGGCTGGTTAAAGCGCTACGGCGCGGTCACATTATTATTAAGCTGGGCGCCGGTTATCGGCGATTTACTGTGTCTGCTGGCGGGATGGATGCGCATCTCCTGGGGGCCGGTACTTTTTTTCTTATGCCTTGGCAAAGCGTTACGCTATATCGTCATTGCGGTGGTAACGCTTCAGGGCATGACGTGGTGGCACTAATTGTGGAACTAAGACTATCCCGGCAGGCCGTGTTAGCGGTTTGTGCCCGAAATCCGCACGTACTGCCAGTGCGCTCCGGTTTTCGTGCGCGGAACCGGCAACAGTAACGTCTTCTGGGATAACCTGTATGGTCACCATTACAATTATGCTTATTCAAACGATTTCGACAGGCGGGAGGTCAAATTGATCCCGGATGTATCACAGGCGCTGGCCTGGCTGGAAAAAAATCCACAGGCTCTTCAGGGTATCCAACGTGGTCTTGAGCGTGAAACGCTGCGCGTCAATGCCGATGGTTCACTGGCGACGACCGGTCACCCTCAGGCCCTTGGCTCGGCGCTGACCCATAAATGGATTACTACCGACTTTGCTGAAGCGCTGCTGGAGTTTATTACGCCGGTTGATGGCGACATTCAGCATATGCTCACCATTATGCGCGATGTTCATCGCTATACCGCTCGCCAGCTGGGCGATGAGCGGATGTGGCCACTGAGCATGCCTTGCTACATTGCTCCTGGTCAGGACATCGAACTGGCGCAGTATGGCACCTCGAATATTGGCCGTCTGAAAACGCTGTACCGCGAGGGGTTGAAGAACCGCTATGGCGCGCTGATGCAAACTATCTCCGGCGTGCACTATAACTTCTCGCTGCCGATGGCTTTCTGGCAGGCGAAGTGCGGCGTTGACGATGCGGAGAGCGGCAAAGAGGCGATTTCCGCCGGCTATTTCCGTTCAATTCGTAACTATTACCGCTTTGGCTGGGTGATCCCATACCTGTTCGGCGCCTCCCCGGCCATCTGTTCTTCGTTCCTGCAGGGCAAACCGACGACGCTGCCGTTTGAGAAAGCGGAAAATGGCATGTACTACCTGCCTTATGCGACCTCGCTGCGCCTGAGCGATCTGGGTTATACCAATAAGTCGCAAAGCAATCTCGGGATTACGTTTAACGATCTCCACGAGTATGTGGCAGGATTGAAGCGGGCGATTAAAACGCCGTCGGAAGAGTATGCCCGGATTGGCCTCGAGAAAGACGGCAAGCATCTGCAAATCAACAGCAATATTCTGCAGATTGAGAACGAACTCTACGCGCCAATTCGGCCGAAGCGTGTGACCCGCAGCGGTGAGACCCCTTCCGATGCGCTGCTGCGCGGCGGTATTGAATATATCGAAGTCCGCTCGCTGGATATCAACCCGTTCTCGCCGATTGGCGTTGACGAGCAGCAGGTGCGTTTCCTCGACCTGTTTATGGTCTGGTGCGTGCTGGCCGATGCGCCGGAAATGAGCAGCGATGAGCTGCTGTGCACGCGCACCAACTGGAATCGCGTGATTCTGGAAGGCCGTAAGCCGGGCCTGACGCTGGGTATCGGCTGCGAAAGCGCGCAGTTCCCGCTGGCTAAAGTGGGTAAAGATCTGTTCCGTGATTTGCGTCGCGTGGCGCAGACTTTAGATAGCATCCACGGTGGCGAAGCCTACCAGCAGGTGTGTGACGAGCTGGTTGCCAGCTTCGACGATCCGGAATTAACTTTCTCAGCCCGCATTCTGCGTTCTATGCTTGAAGAAGGGATTGGCGGCACCGGTAGGGAGCTGGCCGATCAATATCGTACGATGCTGCGGGAAGAGCCGCTGGAAATTTTGCGTGAAGACGATTTTATCGCTGAACGTGAAGCTTCAGTGAAGCGCCAGCAGAAGGTGGAAGCGGAAGATAGCGAGCCGTTTGAAGCCCTGTTAGCAAGACACGCGTAGCAAAAAGCGGTACAAAAGAAAAAGGCCACATCAATGTGGCCAAACTTTCATCTCTGATTCAGGGATGATGATGATAATAAATGCGCGTCTTTCATATACTCAGACTCGCGGGTGTAAGAAGAGTTCATTTTATTTTAAAAAAAATCACTATCGGAGGTGAAGAATGCCGTTGTTAGATAGTTTCACAGTCGACCATACCCGCATGGAAGCACCGGCGGTGCGCGTTGCGAAGAAAATGAACACGCCGCACGGCGATGAAATTACCGTTTTCGATCTGCGTTTTTGCGTACCAAACCAGGAAGTGATGCCGGAAAGAGGGATCCATACTCTTGAGCACCTGTTCGCGGGCTTTATGCGCGACCACCTGAACGGCAATGGTGTGGAAATTATCGACATCTCTCCGATGGGCTGCCGTACGGGCTTCTATATGAGCCTGATTGGTACGCCGGATGAGCAGCGCGTAGCCGACGCCTGGAAAGCGGCGATGGCCGATGTGCTGAAAGTGAAAGATCAGAAGCAGATCCCGGAACTGAACGTCTACCAGTGCGGTACCTATACCATGCACTCGCTGGAAGAAGCTCAGGAGATCGCACGCCATATCATCGAGCGCGATGTGCGCATCAACAGCAACGATGAGCTGGCCCTGCCGAAAGAAACCCTGCAAGAACTGCACATTTAGTTCTGCTTGTCGGTCCGGCGATTTCCGCCGGGCCGCTCTTCCTGCGCCGCTATGTCGACGACCTTAACCTTCTCGTTTCAATACCGCGCCCTGGTGCCGTTTGCCCATGATTACGCTCACGGTGATAGCGAACCGTGGCATCAGCATGACTGCGCTCAGCTGCTGCATATCCTCAGCGGCGTGGTGCGGGTTGACACGCCGGTGGGCTACTGGGTCGTCCCGCCCGGACGCGGCGTCTGGCTGCCGGCAGGTACGCCCCATGCGCTGCGTATCACCGGGCAGGTCGCGGCCCGTACGCTGTTTATCGATCCGTTCGCCCGGGCCGATCTACCGTCCTCGTGCCAGATCGTGCAGATCACGCCGCTGCTGCGTGAGCTGATCGTCTCCTCGCTGGCTCTGGCGGAGCGCTATGAACCCGGCAGTCGCGACGAGCGCATTTATGAACTCATTCTCGATGAGATTCGCGGTATGACGGTGCTGCCGTTTGGCCTGCTGGAGCCCCGGAGCGAGGCGCTGCGCCGTTTATGTCACAAGGTGCGGGAAATGCCAGGGGAAGTCTGGAGCAGCCAGCAGGCGGCGAAAGAGAGCAATATGAGCGAACGCACGCTCAACCGCCATTTCCAGCAGCAGACCACGCTCACCTGGAGTGAATGGGTGCGCCGGGCGAAGCTGATGGAAGCGCTGGTTCGCCTGGCGCAGGGACAATCGGTGCTGCGGGTGGCGCTGGATTTGGGCTATGGCAGCCATAGCGCTTTCAGCGCGATGTTTCGTCGGGTGATGGGCGTCGCCCCCAGCGATTACTTCCGTCCGCCGGCTTGAGCATCTGCGCCGACCGCATGACACAGCGCCTGCAATGAGGCGCGCGCCACATCATTATCGATTCCAACGCCCCAGCGGCTGTCGCCATTGGGGAAAATACAGCGAATATAGGCCACTGAGCGGCTGTCGCTGCGTTCACCGAGCGTATGCTCGTGATAGTCCTTAATGACGAACGCTTGCTTCAGCAGCGCGCTGAGGCCGCTGGCGGCCGCGGAGAGCAGGCCATTACCGTGAGCCTGAAGACGACGCGTCTCACCGTTGACCCGTAGCGTCCCCTGCAACGCAAGCTGGCCGTCCTGTCGGCTGTCGGTTTTATACTCCAGCAGCGCCAGCGGCGGTTGCGCAACCAGCCCGTAACGGGAACGGAACAGCTGCCAGAGGGCATTCTGCGTCATCTCTTTGCCATGTGTATCGGTCTCTCGCTGAACGTGCAGGCTGAAATCTTGCTGCAGCGCGCGGGGCAGCTTCAGTCCGTGATTCTGTTCGATTAACCAGGCGCTGCCGCTCTTACCGGACTGGCTGTTGACGCGGATAACCGCTTCATAGCTACAGCCGATGTCCTGCGGGTCGACGGGCAGGTAGGGCATCTCCCAGCGATCGCCGGGCTGACGGGCATCGAATCCCTTCTTAATGGCATCCTGATGAGAACCGGAAAAGGCGGTGTAGGCGAGGCTGCCGGCCCACGGATGGCGCGGGTGAACCGGCAGCTGATTGCAATTCTCCACCACTTCGACTACCCGTTTCATCTCCGGGAAGCTGAGCCGCGGCGTAATCCCCTGGCTGTAGAGATTCATGGCCAGGGTGACCAGACAGACGTTGCCGGTACGCTCGCCGTTACCGAACAGACAGCCTTCTACGCGGTCGGCGCCGGCCATCACCGCCAGCTCCGCGCTGGCAACGCCGGTCCCCCGGTCATTATGCGGATGAACGCTAATGCAGACATCGGCCCGGCGGGAGAAATGGCGGCAGAAAAACTCAATCTGGTCAGCGTAAACGTTCGGGGTACTGACCTCGACGGTGGCGGGCAGGTTGATAATCATCGGTCGTTGTGCGCAGGGCTGCCAGACATCCGCTACCGCCTCGCAGATAGCCAGGGCAAATTCCGGTTCGGTAAAGCAGAAGGTTTCCGGGGAGTATTCATACTGCCAGCGGGTCTGCGGCTGCTCTTCGCACTGCTGGCGAATCAAGCGAGTGGCGCGGGTGGCCAGCTCAATGACCTGTGATTTATCCATCCCGAAAACCAGCTTGCGGAACAGCGGAGCGGTGGCGTTGTACAGATGGACAGTGGCGCAATGGGCGCCGCGCAGCGATTCAAAGGTCCGCAGGATAAGATCTTCTCGCGCCTGGGTCAGCACCTGGATGGTGACATCTTCTGGAATGCGCCGTTCCTCAATCAGCTGACGGACGAAGTTGAAGTCGGTCTGCGATGCCGAGGGGAAGGCGACTTCAATCTCTTTAAATCCGCACTCCAGCAGCAGCTCCCAAAACTGCAGCTTACGTGCGCTGTCCATCGGTTCGGCTAGCGCCTGATTGCCGTCGCGCAGGTCGGTAGAGAGCCAGCGCGGTGCGTGGGTTATCGGGTTGTCCGGCCAGCGGCGGTCGGGCAGGGAAATGGGCGGCCAGGGGCGATATTTTTCACCGGGATTTGTCAGCATAGTTCTCTCCTTGTGTCGGATCTTTATCCTGCCGAAGCGCAGAGCGGGCTGCTTTAGCAAACTGGACAGAAACTAGCGAGAACTGGACAAGGTTGGCGTAGAACCGGCAATAAAAAAGGGATCCGCAGATCCCTTCAGGTCAAACCTTAGTGCGCGCCGCCGCCGCCGCCCCCGGCGCTAAACGGCGGTCTGGCAAACCACACCAGCCCCAGCAGAAGGATAAATATCGCCGCCGAGAACCAGAAAATTTCGTTGGCGGAGATAATCAGCCCCTGGTTAGTTATCTGCTGCGCTATCCAGCCGGACGCCTGCTGTTGAGTCATCCCTAATCCCTGCAGCTGGTCATACATCTGCTGGGCGTTGGGATTATAGGGCGTCACCGACTCGGTGAGCTGCGCATGGTGCAGCGCCTCGCGGTTAGTCCACATGGTGGTGGTAATCGAGGTGCCTATTGACCCTGCCAGCGTACGGGTGAAGTTCGACAGGCTTGATGCCGCCGCCAGCCGTTCCGGCGGCAGGCCGGACAGGGTGATGGTGGTCAGCGGCATAAAGAAGCAGGCCACCGCAAAGCCCTGGATAAACTGCGGCCACGCCGAGGCGCCGAAGTCCATGCCAGGCTCGAAGGTCCAGGCGCGCCAGTAGAAGCACACTGCGTACATGATGAAGCTGAAGGTCACCAGCCGGCGCATATCGAGCTTATGGGCAAAGCGACCGATAATCGGCGACAGGATCACCGGAATAACCCCCACCGGCGCGGAAGCCAGACCGGCCCAGGTGGCGGTATAGCCGTAGACCTCCTGCAGCAGCTGCGGCAGCAGCACGATAGCGCCGAAGTAGAGCATATAGGCGAGGCTGATACACAGGCAGCCAATGGTGAAGTTTCGCGACTTAAAGAGCGAGAGGTCGACGATGGGGTTGTCGTCGGTCAGCTCCCAGACGATCAGGAAACTGATGGCGATCACCGCCACGATTGTCAGCACGATAATCTCGTTGGAGGCGAACCAGTCCAGCTCTTTACCGCGGTCAAGCATCACCTGCAGGCTGCCGATACCGATCACCAACAGCGCCAGGCCAACGCCGTCAATCCGCCGCTGTTCGGTACGGGTTTCGCGGCTGCGCAGGGTTTGCAGCGTCATCACCACGACCGCAATGCCGATCGGCACGTTGATGAAGAAGATCCAGCCCCAGTGGTAGTTGTCGCTGATATAGCCGCCGAGAATAGGGCCACAAATCGGCGCGACGATCACCGTCATCGACCACAGCGCCAGCGCGATAGAGCGTTTGGCCGGCGGATAGTTGCTGAGCAGCAGACTTTGCGACAGCGGGATCAGCGGACCGGCGACGATCCCCTGAATCACGCGGAAGAAAATCAGCATCGTCAGGCTGTTGGACATCCCGCAGGCCCAGGAGGCGATGGCGAACGCCACCGTCGACCACAGGAACAGCTTCACTTCCCCGACGCGTTTTGCCAGCCAGCCGGTGATCGGAATTGAGATGGCATTCGCCACCCCGAAGGAGGTGATAACCCAGGTCCCCTGGCTCAACGATGAGCCAAGGTTCCCGGCAATGGTCGGAATGGCCACGTTGGCGATAGTGGAGTCCAGCACCTGCATGAAGGTCGCAAGCGACAGCGCAATGGTCATGATGACCAGCTGCGCGCCTTCCAGCGGTTTTTGCTGTTGCATTACGCTCACTCCGAATTATCCCGCGTTAGCCTGGATGATACCGTCGATCAGTTTGTTCACCGGCTCAAGGGCGATTTCACGGGCATTGCTTTCATAAACCGGAGATTTGCGCGTCTGGTTAGCCAGCATTTCGCCGTCGCGGTTGGTGGTGTTCACCTCAACCAGCGTTGAAAGCCCAATACGCAGCGGATGTTCAGCCAGCTGTTTGGCATCGAGCTCAATACGTACCGGCAGACGCTGGACCACTTTGATCCAGTTACCGGTGGCATTTTGTGCCGGCAGCAGTGAGAACGCGCTGCCGGTCCCCATATCCAGCCCGACGACCTTGCCGGTGTACTTCACATCATCGCCGTAAATATCACTGATGACGGTCGCTTCCTGGCCGATGCGCATATGCGCCAGCTGGGTCTCTTTAAAGTTGGCGTCGATCCACAGATTGGTGGCCGGCACCACCGCCATCAGCGGCGTGGTCGGGCTAATCTGGGCGCCTGGCTGCACGGCACGACGGGAAACGTAGCCGCTAATCGGGCTGACGATTTGCGTACGCTGCAGCGCAAGCCAGGCGTTACGGACATCCGTCGCCGCCTGCAGAACCGCCGGCTGCTGCTCCAGGCGGGTATTCAGCACGATAGCCTGGTTGGCGTTGAATTGCTGAATAGCGACATCCAGCTCGGCCTGGGCGCTGGCGACGGTATCGCGAGCGTGCTGCAGCTCTTCGCGGCCAATCAGGTTGGCGGCGCCCAGCGGGATACGACGGTTGAGGTCGGTCTGTGCCTGAGAGAGCGCGGTTTTCTTGACGTCGATATTCGCCTGCAGCTGTTTGCTGTTGATCATCTGCTGACGCGTCTGGCGAACGCTGGCGGCCAGTTGGGTTTTCGCTTTTTCAAATGCCTGCTGGGCATCGGTCTGGTCAAGAGTGACCAGCGGATCGCCTTGCTGCACGAAATCGGTGTTGTCGGCCCAGACTTTCGTCACGCTGCCGGACACCTGCGCCATGATTTGCACCTGGTTCCCTGCCACGTAAGCGTCATCGGTTTCTTCATAATGACGCAGTACCAAAAACCAATAAATTCCGTATGCCACGGCAATAATAATAAAGAGCAATGTCAGTAGCAGAAGGGCGCCTTTGCGTTTGCCCTTCTTGCTGTCCGGTTGCTGCGGGGTTTGGCTCTCCGCATTTGCGCTCATGTTATTCTCCACGATCTTATTATTTCACATCGGCTGAGCCGACCTGTTTATCAGACAGGCCAGCAGATGATCTGCTGGCCTGTCTGTTTTTCCTTGTCAATCCAGAAAAAGTTTTGAGCAGTTCCCGCGCTTAGCGCAGCGACTCCGCCAGTACGCCATCCTCTTCCATCTGGTCAAGGCGGCTAAGCAGTTTGCGGGTGATGTGCTCGAGTTGGTCTTTCTCGCTGGTACTCAGGGAAGACCAGAGCTGATGCAGGCAGTTGTGCTGCGGCGGTAAAACTTCGCGTAAAAACTGATGACCTTTGTCGGTGAGTTGCAGATGCAGGCAGCGACGATCGTTGTCGCTTTCGCGACGCTCAATCCAGCCGCGTTTTTCCAGTTCATCGGCAATACGGGTTGCGTTGGTGCGTGACGATCCCAGCGCGCAGCTCAGCTCGGAGGGCTGAATGCTGTGGTTTTCCTGAGACTCCAGGGTGATCAGCGCCATAAACAATGTCTCGTTAATCCCCTGCGCTTTCAGCATCTTATTGCGGTTTTCCAGTAGCTTACCTTGCATGTGCATACAGAGGCGGGTGAGCAGAATCTCCTGGAAAGGGAAATCTTCGTGACGGCTGGCGCGGAACTTGAGCATTTGCTCAATGGGAGTAAACGAACTATCCATTTGGGTATGACCTCATTAATTACAGCCGATATAATAACTATTGTGACAAATAAATCAAATCAATTATTGACTAAAATTGATACTTTAAAAGTATAAAAAAGTGGTGATTTTCCATGCTATTCCATAGGCCAACGCGCTCAGCAGCGTGGGCATAATAATGCTGCGCGTCTTCCAGAACGCCAGTCCCAGCGCCGTGAATCCAACCAACGTAGGCAGCAGCCGTCTGGAATCGCTGAGGATTTCCGGCACGCTGGAGACGATCAGCAGGGCGCAGATAGAAGCGATGCCGATGGTATCGAGCAGCACGCTGAGCGGACCGCGACGCGTCGGGCGCGCGTTTCCTGCGCGCAGGCGCAGCGGCAGATAGCGAAACAGATAGTTCACGCAGCCGACCACTATCCCGATAATCAGCACGTTATTGTTCATCGGGCATCCCCTGAATGCTGGCCTGAATCAGCGCGGCCAGACAGCCGCAGACAATCCCGGCGAGGATGGCCGCTGGAATAGAGAACAGAATAATGCCGCCCAGCGCACCCGCCAGGGCGGCCGTCACGCTAAGAGACTGTTTACGCTGGAACGAGGCCAGTAAGAAGCTCATAAACAGCGCGGGTAGCATAAAGCTCAGCGCGGCCTCCACCGCCGGAAAACCGACCAGCAGGCCGCTACCGGAGTAGGCGCCGATCAGCGTGCCGAACACCCATGATATCCAGGAGGTGAAAGCGATGCCGAGCATCCAGTTTTCGCTCCAGCGGCGGTTGTCGCGAACCAGCCTGGCGGTGGCCGCCGCGAAAACTTCGTCGGTCAGACCAAAAGCCCAGAGCGCGGTTTTTCGTTTATCCAGCGCGCGATGAATGCGGCTACGGAGCGAAGGGCCGTACAGAACGTGACGCACATCCATCGCCATCACGGTGAGGGCCGCCACCCACAGCGAGCTGCCTGCGGCGAGCATCGCGGTGATGACGAACTGGCTGGCGCCGGCGTAGATGATGCAGGAAAAGAACAGGCCTTCCAGCGGCGTGAAGCCGAGTCGGGTGGCGTTCAGGCCAAAGGCGAAGGCTACGGGAAGGTAGCTAATCACAATCGGCAGACTGTCTTTAATCCCTTCAGACAGCGTGGCCTCACTGGCAGGGGCAGGTTTTTCCATAGCGCGTTATTTATTGATAATTCACGTGAATATCACATGATTGAACAGGTGAGGTTACCTTAGCAGAGAGCGGGGCGCTTTGACACCTTGTTAAGCGGTGCTCGCCGGGAGAACGGGACTGGCTGAAAGTTGCCCCGGCCGGCGCCGGGGCAACAGAGTGGCCAATCAGGCACCCGGACTGCACGTCGCTATCCGGGGCTGAGGGAAGGTTACTTCTGCGCGGCCAGCGCTTCTTTCACCCAGCCGTCAAACTGCTGCTGGTGGGCTTTGATCCAGCCATCAACGTGACCCTGAATATCCGCTTCTGAGGCGTGACCTTCATGCATCATGGCGTTTTCGGCGTTAATGTCGGCAATCGGCAGCTTCATGATGCTAAACAGTTTTGCCGCCGCCGGGTTTTTCTCAGCCCAGGCTTTGTTCGCTACGATGTGCATCGTGCTGACCGGGAAGCCATAGTTCGCGCCGTTCGCCAGTTTGGTATCGATATTTTTCTGCACGCCCGGCAGAGAGGAGAACGGAACCTGCAGCCAGACCACATCTTTGCCCGGCTTCAGCACGTCACTGACCCAGTACGGCGTCCAGGTGTAGTAGATAACCGGCTTACCTTCTTTAAAGCGGGCAATGGTATCGGCCATCATCGCCGCATAATTCCCCTGGTTGTGCACCACCGTTTTGCTCAGGCCATAAGCATCAATCTGATGATTAATTACCGCTTCACAGCCCCAGCCCGGCGTACAGCCAGTGAGATCGGCTTTACCGTCGCCGTTGGTATCAAACAGTTTGGCGATTTTCGGATCTTTCAGCTGATCGATGGATTTGATGTGGTACTGTTCGGCGGTTTTTTTGTCGATCAGGTAGCCCTGCGCCGCGCCGTTAACAAAAACGCCTTCGCGATAGAAGCTTTTATCACCACCGGCGGCAGCGTACATATCGTCGTGCAGCGGCTGCCAGTTGACGGCGGTGAAGGTCGCGTCGCCGGAGGCAAGCGAGGTATAGCCAACGTTGTAGTCCACTTCGCTGGGCTTATCGACGGTGTAGCCCAGTTTTTCCAGCGCGCGGCTTACCAGCAGGGTCTGGAAGGTCTCTTCCGTAATGGTGCTTTGAATCGGTTTGACGGTGATGCCTTTTCCCGGCAGGTCGGCTGCCCAGGCAGCGCTGGTGGCGAGCAGAGTGGCAAACGTTGTGGCAATAATCGTGTTATGTCGCATCGTTATTCCTTATCAATGAGAAGGGAGAGCTGCGGGCCCGGCAGGTGCAGTGCCGCCGGGCGATGAGAAGTCTATTTACAGAAAGGGCGGGTAATGAGCCCCAGAGGACCGGTTGCGTACCAGCGACGGTTGCCGCGGCTGCGGGAATCGCGGCCAACGGCCTGGGTCAGACGGTCGAGAATAATCGCCAGAATGACGATCCCGACGCCGCCGACGCTCGCCAGCCCCATATCGAGGCGGCCGATCCCGCGCAGGACCATCTGACCAAGGCCGCCCACGGCGATCATCGAGGCGATCACCACCATTGACAGCGCCAGCATCAGCGTCTGGTTAACCCCGGCCATGATGGTCGGCATCGCCAGCGGGAGCTGCACTTTAAAGAGCAGCTGACGCGGGCTGGCGCCGAATGAGCGCGAAGCCTCAATCAGATCCGCGGGTACCTGGTTAATCCCGAGGATGGTCAAACGGACGATAGGCGGCAGGGCGAAGATAATGGTCACCACCACGCCTGGAACGTTACCAATCCCGAACAGCATGACAATCGGCACCAGGTAGACGAACGCCGGCGTTGTCTGCATGGCATCCAGCAGCGGACGGATAATTTTCGCCGCCCGTGGGCTACGCGCCAGCCAGATCCCCAGCGGCAGGCCGATCAGCATACAGAACAGCAGTGCGGTCAGGACCAGTGCCAGGGTCACCATCGCCTGCGACCAGGCGCCGATGGCGCCGATCGCAACCAGCGAGATCAGCGTTGCCACGCCCATCCCCACGCTGGAAATTTGCCAGGCGATAAGGGCAAACAGCACAATGGCAACCGGTGCCGGCATGCCTAATAACAGCTGCTGGAAAGCGCTGAGGATATAGTCCACCGGCACACGGATGCCCTGGAACAGCGGGCGGAAGTGCACCACGATCCAGTCGATACCGTGCGTTACCCAGCTGTCGAGCGGGATCAGCGTTTTATGAAACGGATCCATGATGTTGAAATGTTCCGCCTGCGGCGCCGGCGCGCTGTTTAGCCAGTCCGCACCGCCGCCATCGGTCGGTGCGGATGCCGGAGTGCCCCAGGCATCGGCAGATTGTGCAGCGCTATCCGCCGCCGGCGCGGTATCCCACGGGTTAGATTGATCAGCCATTGTTTGCCCCCTCGCGATCTAAAGCCTTCAGCAGCATTCCTTTAGAAATAATGCCGATGTACTGGTGCCCTTCATCCACAACCGGAACCGCGCACGGTGCCTGGCCGACGTGGGAGAGCAGGTCGCTGAGCGACGTTTGCGCATCTACCGCCTGCGGGGATGCGAGTAACGCCGCATCAATTCCCTGACCTTCGCTCAAGGCGGATTTCAGTGAATCAATAGAGACAATACCGACAAACTTATTACCACGTTCAATCACATAACCATATTCGCGGTCTTCGTCCTGCAATAATTTCAATGCCGAACGCGGGCCGAAACCTGGCGTTTTACGAATTAAGCCCACCGGGCTTCGACGGGCAATATCTTTAGCGCTGAACACCTGGCTAATATCGACACCGCGGAAGAAGGTTTTGACATAATCATTGGCGGGATTATTCAGTATTTCATCCGGGGTACCAACCTGAATCACTTCGCCATTTTGCATGATGGCAATCCGATCGCCAATGCGCATGGCTTCATCAAGATCGTGGGAAATAAAGACCACGGTACGCTGATGTTTCGCCTGTAATTTTGTCAGCTCATCCTGCATTTCGGTACGAATTAATGGGTCAAGGGCGGAGAAGGCTTCGTCCATTAATAGGATATCAGGGTTGATGGCCAGCGCGCGGGCGAGGCCGACGCGCTGGCGCATTCCGCCGGAGAGCTCATCCGGGTAAGCATGCGCGTAATTCTCCAGGCCGACCTGACGCAGCGCCTCCAGCGCTTTCTGCTGGCGCTCCTGGGTCGACATACCCGCCAGCTCCATACCAAAGGCGGCATTGTCGAGCACGGTCATATGCGGCATCAGCGCAAATGACTGAAATACCATAGCGATCTTTTTTCTGCGCACCTCACGCAGCTCGGCTTCTGAGATTTTGGCGATATCGACGCCATCTATCAGCACCTGCCCGCGGGTGGGTTCAATCAGGCGATTGAGAAGGCGAACCATGGTGGATTTTCCTGAGCCGGAAAGCCCCATGATGACGAATATCTCGCCTTCTTCAATGGTCAGACTGGCGTCTTTTACGCCAAGCGAAAGTCCCGTTTTTTCCAGTAGTTGTTCTTTGGTAAATCCTTTTTCAATATATTTGAACGCTCGCTGTGGATGCTCGCCAAATATCTTATAGAGATTCTTAATTTCTAATTTAATTGCCATGCAATAGAGAGTTTCCTGTTATTTGTATTATGTCAATATAGTACCTGGTGGAGATAATTACCTTTTTACACCCTAACATACTCAGATTCTGTGACAACCCTCAATGTCCCATTGGCATCGAAATGAGAGGAGGGCACTGCGGCGTATTCCCCATGATAGAAGGGCTGAGCGTTGATGATCAGCAGGTAATATTTTTTACAGATGACAGGAGAATAATTGGTGAACCACGCGATTCTTGCTTAATATTCCGGCAGAATGTCAGTGAAATATCATGTGGTTTTTTTTGTGTGATAAAAGTTAATAATGTGAAATAGATCACCAGGAAACCGGGCAATATTTTCCTGGTGAAAGTAAGGTTAAAAATCCCAATCGTCGTCGGCGGTTTCTTCCGTTTTGCCCATTACATACGAGGAACCGGAGCCGGAGAAAAAGTCATGATTTTCATCGGCGTTTGGCGAAAGCGCCGCCAGAATCGCCGGGTTGACCGCCGCCATCTCTGCCGGAAACAGCGCCTCGTAGCCCAGGTTCATCAGCGCTTTGTTGGCGTTGTAACACAGGAAGGCGTTCACCTCCTCAATCCAGCCGCTGTCGGCGTACAGATCCCGGGTGTAGGCCAGTTCGTTATCGTATAAATCCATCAGCAGATCGAGGGCGAAATTCTTCAGCTGTTCCCGCTCGTCGGCCGCGATGTTTTCCAGCCCCTTTTGGTACTTGTAGCCGATGTAATACCCGTGCACCGCTTCATCGCGGATAATCAAGCGAATCAGGTCGGCGGTATTGGTCATTTTACCGCGGCTTGAAAAATACATCGGCAACCAGAATCCGGAATAGAAGAGGAAGGATTCGAGAAACACGCTGGCGATTTTCTTCTTCAGCGGATTATCCGCCTGATAATACTCCAGCATCAGCCGGGCTTTGTGCTGGAGCGGTGCGTTCTCTTCGCTCCATGCATAGGCGGCATCGACATCTTTGCTCTGGCACAAGGTGGAGAAAATTGAGCTGTAGGAGCGGGCATGCACCGCCTCCATAAAGCTGATGTTGGAGAGCACCGCCTCTTCGTGCGCGGTCAGCGCATCCGCCATCAGCGCCGGCGCGCCGATGGTATTCTGAATCGTATCGAGCAGCGTCAGTCCGGTGAACACGCGAATGGTGAGCTGCTGTTCCACTGCCGTCAGCGTCTGCCAGGCGGGAATGTCGTTGGACAGCGGTACTTTCTCCGGCAGCCAGAAGTTGCTGGTCAGACGGTTCCAGACCTCCAGATCCTTATCGTCCTCAATGTTGTTCCAGTTAATAGCGCGAATACGCGTTAAATGGGTCATCCTGTTCTCCTTACAGCGCGCAGGACACGCAGCCTTCGATTTCGGTACCTTCCAGCGCCAGCTGGCGCAGACGGATGTAATACAGTGTCTTGATGCCCTTCTTCCACGCGTAGATTTGCGCCTTATTGATATCGCGGGTGGTGGCGGTATCGGGGAAAAAGAGCGTCAGCGATAGCCCCTGATCGACGTGCCGCGTGGCTTCGGCATAGGTGTCGATAATCTTTTGCGGGCCGATTTCCCAGGCATCCTGATAGAGCGCCAGATTGTCATTGGTCATAAATGGCGCGGGGTAGTAAACCCGCCCGGTTTTTCCCTCTTTACGGATCTCTATCTTTGAGACAATCGGGTGGATGCTCGAGGTCGCATGGTTGATATAGGAGATAGATCCGGTAGGCGGGATGGCCTGCAAATTACGGTTATAGATACCGTAGCGCATGACGTCAGCGCGGAGCTTCAGCCACATGTCGCGGTCGGGCAGGCGGATGCCGGCGTGGGCGAAGAGCGCGCGGACTTTTGCCGTTTTCGGCTGCCAGTCACCCTGCAAATAGCGTTCGAAGTATTCGCCGCTGGCATAGCGCGATTGTTCAAATCCGGCAAAATGCTCACCGCGCTCGCGGGCTATCTGCATCGAGGTGTGCAGCGCGTGCCAGGTGACGGTATAAAAATAGAAGTTGGTAAAGTCCAGCCCTTCCGGACTGCCGTAGGTGATGCCTTCCCGGGCCAGATAGCCGTGCAGGTTCATCTGGCCAAGACCGATGGCATGGGAGGCGGCATTGCCCGCCGCCACCGATGGCACCGAGCGAATGTCGCTCATGTCAGAGACTGCCGTCAGGCCGCGCACCGCCACCTCGACCGTGCGGGCAAAATCTGGCGAATCCATGGTATGAGCAATGTTCAGCGACCCCAGGTTGCAGGAGATATCCTGGCCTACGCTGGCATAATCCAGATTTTCATCAAAGGTCGACGGGGTGTTGACCTGCAAAATTTCCGAGCACAGGTTACTCATGTTAATGCGCCCGGCAATCGGGTTGGCGCGGTTGACGGTATCTTCAAACATGATGTAGGGATAGCCGGATTCGAACTGAATTTCCGCCAGCCGCTGGAACAGATCGCGGGCGCGGATCCAGCGTTTGCGGACCCGCTCGTCGGCGACCAGTTGCGCATACATCTCGCTGATGGCGATATCGCCAAACGGCTTACCGTACAGGCGCTCGACGTCATAGGGTGAGAACAGCGCCATCTGGGCGTCGTCTTTTGCCAGCTGGAAGGTAATGTCCGCGATGACGACCCCAAGCGACAGGGTTTTGATGCGAATTTTCTCGTCGGCGTTTTCCCGTTTGGTGTCCAGAAAACGCAGAATATCCGGGTGATGGGCGTGCAGGTAGACCGCCCCGGCCCCCTGGCGCGCACCAAGCTGATTGGCGTAGGAGAAAGCATCCTCGAGCATCTTCATCACCGGCACTACGCCGGAAGATTGATTTTCAATGCGCTTAATCGGGGCGCCGGCTTCACGCAGATTAGAGAGCAAAAACGCCACGCCGCCGCCGCGTTTTGACAGCTGTAATGCCGAGTTTACCGCCCGACCGATCGATTCCATATTGTCTTCGATACGCAACAGGAAGCAGGAGACCAGCTCGCCGCGCTGCTGCTTCCCGGCATTGAGGAAGGTGGGGGTCGCCGGCTGGAAGCGCCCGCTGAGGATCTCATCGGTCAACTGCCGGGCCAGGGTTTCATCCCCCTGCGCGAGGGTGAGGGCGACCATACAGGTGCGATCGGCAAAATGCTCAAGGTAGCGTTTGCCGTCAAAGGTCTTCAGCGTATAGCTGGTATAGAATTTCCAGGCGCCGAGAAAGGTTCGGAAGCGGAACGGGTCGCCGTGCGCGTGGTCAAACAGCGCCAGCACAAAACGACGATCGTAGCGTGCCAGCACGCTGGCATCGTAATAGCCTTCGGCGATCAGCCATTCCAGTTTTTCATTCTGCGTGGTGAAAGAGACGGTATGGGGCAGCACGTGCGTCGCCATAAAGGCGTCTACCGCCTGGTGGTCTTTTTCAAACGGAATACGGCCATTGCTGTCGTACAAATTCAGCATCGCGTTGAGGGCGTGGAAATCCGCCGCTCCGGTGGTTAGACGTTCTGCGGTTGTCGTTGCCAAAATTCGCTTACTCCTTTACGCACGTTATCGACATCGGTTGGGGTGCCCATCAGCTCAAAGCGATACAGATACGGTACGCCGCACTTTTGTGCGATGACGTCGCCGGCCCGGCCGTAGGCGTCGCCGAAGTTACGGTTACCGGCGGCAATCACGCCGCGTATCCGCTGGCGGTTATGCGGGTCGTTTAAAAAGCGGATCGCCTGCCGGGGCACCGCGCCAGCGGTGCCGCCGCCGCCGTAGCTGGGGACAATGAGAATGTAGGGGGCGTCTACCTGGATGCGCTCCCGCTCGTTAAGCGGAATGCGCACCGCGGGCAGCCCCAGACGCTGGACGAACCGATGCGTATTTTCGGAACTGCTGGAGAAGTAGACGATCAGGCTCATGCGTTGGCCACCGGTTCGGGGCGCAGACGGTTAATCATATCCGGGCGAAAACCGGACCAGCGGGTTTCACCGGCTATCACGACCGGCAGCTGACGAAAGCCCTGTTCGCGCAGCATGTCAGCGGCGTCCGGATGATGCTCGACATTCACCATCTCGAAGGCAAATCCGCGGCTTTCCATTGCCCGCTTAGTGGCATGGCACTGGACGCAGTCATTTTTAGTGTAAATAGTAATGCGCATGATTCGTATTTCCATTTAAGATAACAGGACGGCGCAAAAAAGTGCGACGGTCGCTATCGGTTAACTGTTCAGGAAATACTAGATGTAGTTATCTAAAAGTTCAACCACGCAATATATAGCGTTTTTAGATAAGTGATGCCCTCACCGGCCAATCCGGCGAGGGGGAGGGCGCGTGGTCTGAAATTACTGACGCATGCTGACGGCAAGGCGGTTAAAGGCGTTCATCAGGCTGATGGCGAAGGTCAAATCGCTGATCTGACGGGCGCTGAAATGTTCCAGCAGCGGCAGGTAAACGTCATCTTCTGCATGGGTGCTGGCAATATGCGTCACCGATTCCGCCCAGGCCAGCGCCGCCTGTTCCGCGGCGCTGAAATGCCCGCTTACCCGCCAGCCGGCCAGCGCATCCAGTTTAGTCTGCGCCACGCCGGATTTACGCAGCGCTTTACTGTGCATTTCCAGACAGAAAGCGCAGCCATTAATCTGTGATACCCGCAGGTAAACCAGTTCCAGCAGGGCGCCGTCCAGCTCACTTTTTTCCAGCGCAATCTTGGCCTGCACCAGCGCGTTATAGACTTCCGGACTCAGTTCGTTATAGGGCTGACGGAGTGTGCTCATGATGTTTTCCTCAATGATGAACCGCGGGGAATGGGTTCTAAGACCGCAGCAAAATAGCACTATAATGGACTGCAAAAGATAGCCATATTTTAATGAAAAAAGCAGACCATAATGGAAATCAAAAAAGTCCCCCACTATCAGCGCATTGCCAGACAGCTCAAGTCTGCGATTGAACACGGCGAACTCGCGCCCGGTAGCCGCCTGCCCGCCAGCCGGGTTTATGCCCAGGAGCTGGGCGTCTCCCGCGCAACCGTGGAGAATGCCTGGGGTGAGCTGGTGGCCCAGGGCTGGCTGGAGCGACGAGGGCAGGCGGGCACCTTTGTCAGCGAGCGTCTGAGTCCGCTGCGGGGGGAACCGGCGCGTCGCCCGACGGACATTGCGCCGACGGCGCCGCAGCCGTTTCAGCTGGGGCTGCCGGCGCTGGATCTTTTTCCCCGCGGCCTGTGGGCGCGGGTGATGGGGCGGCGACTGCGAACGCAAACGCGTTTTGACCTGGCGCCAGGCGATCCGTGCGGCGAGATGATCCTGCGTCGGGCCATTGTCGATTATCTGCGTCTTTCCCGCAGTATTGAATGCCTGCCCGAACAGGTGCTGGTGACCGGCAACTATGCTGCTTCCATGCGGCTGCTGCTCCGCACTCTGGCGCAGCCAGGTCAGCATATGTGGATGGAGGATCCTGGTTTCCCGCTGATTCGACCGGTGATAACCGGGGAAGGAGGGGTTATCGATCCGGTTCCCGTTGATGAAGAGGGGATGGATGTGGCGTGGGCGCAACGCCATTACCCCGATGCGCATTTCGCGCTTCTGACTCCCGCGCACCAGAGTCCGCTGGGCGTTGCGCTGTCGCTGTCCCGACGCAGGCAGCTGCTGGCATGGGCTGCCCGACACGACGCCTGGATTATTGAAGATGATTACGATAGCGAATTTCGCTATCGCGGGAAGCCGCTGCCGCCGCTGAAAAGTCTTGATGCCCCGCAGCGGGTGATTTACGCCAGCAGCTTCAGTAAATCGCTGTTTCCGGCATTACGCGCCGCCTGGCTGGTGGTACCGCTCCCGCAGGTCGCTGCCTTTCGCCAGCAGGCCGAATTGATGAGCTGTAGCGTACCGACGCTGTGGCAGCAGACGCTGGCTGACTTTATCCACGAAGGCCATTTCTGGCGTCATCTGAAGAAAATGCGTACCTGCTATGCGCAGCGCCGTCAGTGGCTGGAGTCCGCGCTGTTGGCGCAGGGGTTTAGCGTCGTCCCTCAGCTGGGGGGAATTCAGCTGGTTATTACGGTGAACGGTGACGATCGGGCGCTGGCTGTGAAAGCCCGACAGGCCGGACTGTCGGTACAGGCGCTGAGCGACTGGCGTATGCAAAGCCGCGGCGAAGGGGGACTGCTGGTGAGCTTTACCAATCTGACATCGATGGCGATGGCAACGGAGGCGGTGCGTCTACTCAAAGTAGCGCTGTTTTCGGCTGATAGATACAGCCGCTGACTGAGGATTCAGGTCATCCCTAAAGTAGCGATTCACGTCAATATGCGCTAAGACAACAAAAAGCCCCTGGGCCAGAGGCACACAGGGGCAGACGCGTATTTGTTATCTTCATTTATCGTTTATATTATCGACGTAAATTCAATAATACGCCAATAAATAGTCCAACTGCGGCAGCGGCCCCGACGCTCTGCCACGGTTTATCCCGCACATAGCTATCGGCACAGCCTGCGGCATCGCGAGCGGCCTGCTGCACACGGTTGTTCCCGTTCAGACGGGCACGCGTCTCTTTCAGCAGCGCCTGGGCTTTTTTCCGTGCGGCATCAGCCTCATCTTTCGCATCGCTGCCCCATGATTTCAGCACTTCTTCCAGCGTATCCGCTAATTGGCTGACATCGTTATGAATATCTTCAGCGCTTTCATCGACATTGTTGCGGTTCAGACGGTTAGCCATCGATTTCTCCCTTAATTCCATTGAGTCATTAAGTGTAGAACAAGATTTTGAATTATGCTTTTGCAGTGCCATTTCTGGAATTTTCCGAAAGCACTATCAAAGATGAATAAGGTAAGGTAAATGTGCGGTAAAAGATAAAGAGGAATGAGTATGTATTTAAGACCCGATGAGGTGGCGCGTGTTCTTGAAAAAGCCGGCTTCACCATGGATGTTGTGACGCAAAAAGCGTACGGCTATCGCCGTGGCGATAATTATGTTTATGTGAACCGCGAAGCGCGCATGGGGCGGACCGCTTTAATTATTCATCCGGCGCTAAAAGAGCGCAGTAATTCGCTGGCGGAACCCGCCTCGGATATCAAAACCTGCGATCATTATGAACAGTTTCCGCTGTATTTGGCCGGAGATGCGCAGCAGCATTATGGTATTCCACACGGCTTCAGTTCGCGCATGGCGCTTGAGCGTTTTTTGCAGGGATTATATGGCGAAGCGCAGCCGAGCCTGTCGCATAACTAACCGTATGATGACTTGTGCCGGGATGTGAAGCGGGGAAACAGACGAGCAGGCGACTGACAGCGGTCAGTCGCAGGTTGTGTTGAAACTCAGGCTTTAGCCTGCTGGTAAGCGCTGACGCGGAACAGTCGGCGGCAGTAATCGAGGAAGTAGCCGTAAACCGCCCCCATCATCATTGATACCGCAATATTTGAACTCACCGCCGCGGCAATTTGATGCCAGTCGGCACCGACGGAAAATAAAATAGCAACATACACCGGCGACTGAAATGTCACATAAGCCACAACATCGGCAATACTCTTCATCCAGGCGGAAGGGCTGAGGTGACGTGCCAGGCGCATGGCGCGGTCGCGGTAAAATCCGTACGGCACGGCAATAATAATGTTCACCGGAATCGCCACCAGGCGTGAAGATAACGACTGCTCAAAGGTCATTCCGGAGAGAAAAATTTCGATCAACATGTTCACAACGGTGCAGTAAACCACCATCGCAAAGGTGTCTGCTACCGCATGACGCAAGCGGGACTGCGCAGAGAACATCGGTGTGCTCCTCGAAAATGAAGTCTGATACGCCACAAAATGCGCTCTTCTACAGCGTTTTGGGTTGCCTGTTTTGATGTGCGTAGATTATCTCTCTGCATCGAAAGAGACAACTAGCTGTAAATTTTTATTTAATGGCTTTTTGTCGATAAAATACTCTGCGAAAGGTAGTTTTGTCTTCTCTGCGCTACTTTTGTCCTGATGCTTTATTTTTTGTTTATTTATTAATGTCTTATGTTTTTTTTGCGGGCGGGCATGAGGATCGCACCAAGCCACGATTGTGCCGACTACCGCCTGAAGTCAGGTTTCAGTGTGATTTCCGTCACTTTTAGAATAATTTATGCCACAAAGGCGCTTTAAATAGCATTAGATTCTGTTTTATGTCGTTGGTGCGTATTCGTTTTTCATGCATGTTCATTCACTTGCGGGTCGTTGTGACATCCTCTATCCATCGGACATATCCCGCTAACCTGCTGACCATGCAGGTAATATACGGACTGATGATATTTTTGTGGCTTTTTTACCCTATTCAAATTATCGCTGAATTAATTCCGGGTATTGACTGGATAGCCGCTGTGGTTATTTTAAATAAAAATTTAAGATTGTGGTCTGAATATATTTATCAAACATCATTAAAGGTGGTAATAAATGGCTTCATATATTAAAGTACCCGGTGCTATTGTCTTATATGCAATTTAGGAACGTTTAATAATTTATGTCTTTAATGTTACAGAAGTTGAATAATATCCGTTCACTGCGGGCAATGTCGCGTGAATTCTCCATTGACGTACTTGAAGAAATGCTGGAAAAACTCAGGGTCGTCACTGAAGAAAAACGGTCAGAGCAGCAGTCTGCCCTGCAACAGCAGGCAGAATACCAGGAAAAAATTAATACCTGGCTGGAACTGATGATTGCCGACGGCATAACGCCTGATGAGCTGGTCACGCAGAATGCAGGCCCGTCGAAGGAGGCGAAAAAACGCCAGCCGCGTCCGGCAAAATATCGGTTTACCGATTTTTCCGGAGCCCAAAAAACCTGGACCGGCCAGGGGCGTATGCCGAAGCCGATCGCCCGTGCGATTGCGGCCGGTGCGACGCTGGAAAGTTTTCTGATTTAAGCGTTAGCGAAAATGATATTCGGCAGGAGTTAAGGCTGTTGTCGGATAGCGAAAAAATAACGGTGGGGAATCCCACCGTGTGTATTAGCAAACGCCAAAATCACCTTCTTCTTTATAAGGTGTGACGTCTGCGGGCTTCAGCGTATATTTCTCACCCTGTTCATTACTGGCCTGCACGGCGACAATATGATCTTCACCGACGGCCACAATCTTGAGTTTTGGTCCGCCCATACGAGGCTGAACCAGATCACCTACTGAATACATCGTTTATCTCCTCTGGCATGGATAAATGCCGCTGTTCGCCTTCACTTTAGCGTAGCTGGATATCCGCATACAACAGGCCTGATGGCGCAGGCGTCAGCGTCGGTTCCAGGGCATGACGGCCAACAGGCGCGCCATCCCGCAAAAACCGGTGATACCGGCGAAGGTTAAGCCGGCGCCGACAAAAGCGCTGAGCAGGAAAAAGCCGCTACTGACGCTATAGCCCAGCGCCACGCCCAACAGAATGAGTACGCCCGCGGCGATTTGCACCTGGCGCATTAACGGCAGCGGCTGGGTTTTATCCTCTTTGACGGGCAATCCCGCTGCTTTCCAGGCCTGAATGCCGCCAGCCAGCAGTTTCACCTGGGCCGGAGCCGCCGCAGCCAGCAGACGAATGGCATTATTTTGTGTACGCGATCCCGCCTGACAATGAAAAATGACCGTTTCGTCCGCGGCGGTGTGCAGCGTTGCGCCGTTATTCAGGGCCGCCAGCGGCACCAGCTCGGCATCGGGGATGTGCTCGCGAGCGTATTCATCGGCATCGCGAATATCGATTAATCTGGCCCCTTGCGCGATTTGCGCCCGGGCCTCTTCAGGAGAAAGAGTGACGATAGTCATGACGGCTCCTTATGGGCAATAAATGGTCTTCAGCGTGGTAATGATTTGCTGAACCGCAGGGTGGATTATGAAGTAGTGGATACGTTGCGCCTCGCGCTCACTGCCGATCAGGCCTTCATCGCGCATGCGCGCCAGATGCTGAGAGGTGGCCGAAGGGCTCATGCCGGTGACCCGTGCCAGTTCGCCGGCGCTGGCGCGCGGCGTCTCGCACAGCATGCACAGAATCATCAGCCGGTTCGGATTGCTCATGGCTTTTAACAGGGCGGCGGCTTCTCCGGCGCTGGACTGCAGCTGTTCTGGTGTATTCATTTATTTTAGTCTTTTCTAAATTTAGATAAGTCTAAAATAAAAAACGCCGCGTCGCCAGCGCAGAAAATGCCGTCGCGGTCAGGCCGCTTGTGTCAGCCGGATAAGCTGTTCTCTGGCCTGGGCAATGCCGGCATCGCGGCCGTGAGGCTGGATACCCAGACCTTCGGCATAGATAAATGCCACTTCGCTAATGCCCATCAGACCCAGTACCGAACGGAGATAGGGGGTGACGGCATCGCTATCCTGCCCGCAATGTATGCCGCCGCGGAAGCTGATCACCACCGCGCGTACACCCTCGACCAACCCCTGAGGCCAGCTCTCGGTGTAGCGGAAGGTTTCGCGGGCCCTGGCGACCAGATCAAACTACAGGCGCATCCGGCACCCGCGACTCTCCCTGAACTGGCCGGACACCAGACCATCGGCTACCTGCTCGCCGGATTGCCGCAGGCGATCCGCCAGACCGGAGGCCAGCAATAAAACGAGTCACCTCTTCGCCGCGGGGTTAAGCGTAACTTAAGAGAGAGTTGCGATAATGACAGTAATATGACTGGCATGGACCCTTGCAATGAACGTACTCGAAACGGTTAACCAAAGCGCTTTTCTGGCGCTGAATGCTCAGCCGGGGACGTCGGATACCCTTCTGGCGTTGGCCCGCTTCTGCGCAAGCGGAATGATCTTTATCGTTCCGGCTATTCTGCTCGGTCTGTGGTTTTTAGGCGGTCGCCAGGGGCACCGGCAGGCGCTGTTTTGCACGCTGAGTATTCTGATGGCGCTTGCGTTGGGCTATCTGTGCGGCTCGCTGTGGTTCCACCCCCGGCCGTTTATGATGCCGCTGGGCCATACCTGGATCAGTCATCCGGCGGATAACGGCTTCCCGAGCGATCACGGTCTGGTGATGTTCAGTGCGGCGTTTGCGTTGCTTTCTCTGCGTCTACGCAGCCTGGGGCTGTTTGTCCTGCTCGCATCGCTGCCGGTGGCGTGGTCACGCATTTTCCTCGGGGTCCATTTCCCGCTGGATATGGTGGGCGCAGCGGCGGTAGCGGTGGTTGCCGTCTGGGTGAGTAAAGGGGTCTGGCAGGCCTTTGGGCCGGCAATGGTGCGGATTTGCGAAGCCATCAGCCAGCGCATGTTTTCCTGGCTGCCGGCCCGTTTTACGCCGTAGCTCACGTTTAGTTTCTTGTCCGCGCGGCGCGTCGGTAGAGCGTGCTGCGCGCGACGCCCAGAGCCTGCGCCGCTTTACTGACATTACCATTATACGTCGATAGCGTGTCGGCAATCAGCTGCGCATCGTGCTGCTGCAACCCGCGCGACGGGGCCGGAGCCGGGGCCGACTGGTACTCTGCCGGTAAATCCTCCACTTCCAGTTGTTCTCCTTCGTCGGCCAGCGCCAACAGCACCTTCATCAGGCTTTGTAGCTGGCGCACGTTGCCTGGCCAGGGAAGGGTGGAGAGGTGTGTCAGGAGCGCAGGCGAGAGCTGGACGTGTCGCGCTTCGGCACCGAGGGTGTGCCATAGCTGCTGAAGAAACGTCGGCAGTTGGGGCCACTCCCGCAGCGGTGGAATAGTGAGGGCGAATTCGCGCAGGCGATAGAGCAGGTCCTCGCGAAACGTCCCGTCGGCAACATGTTGCATCAGGTTACGGTGGGTGGCGCAAATAAGCGCAAAGCTGACCGGGGCGCTCTGGCTGGCGCCGAGCGGCGTAACCTCTTTTTCCTGTAGCACCCGCAGCAGCCGGGTTTGAAGCAGCATCGGCATATCGCCAATCTCATCGAGGAATAGCACGCCGCCGTCCGCCTCGCGAATTTTACCGATATAGCCATTCTTACTGGCGCCGGTAAAGGCGCCAGGCTGATAGCCAAACAGCTCCGATTCAATCAGCGATTCGGGTATCGCCGCGCAGTTGATCGCCACGAATTTACCGTCACGCCAGCGGCTGTGCTGATGAAGCGTGCGGCTGACAAACTCTTTGCCACATCCTGTTTCGCCCTCAATACACAGGGCAATGCCGGCATTCAGCAGACGCACCATCTTCTCTCCTTCACGCTGACTGGCGAAAGGCAGCTCAATGGCCGGCAGCGTCGGCGCCGGGGCCGGCGCTGGTACCGCAACGTGGGTGCGGGTCGGCGCGCGCAAACGGTAGTAATAGGTTTGTCGCTGCAGAGTTAGCGGCAGCGGAACATTTACCGCCGTTTGCGTCAGCTGAGGAAACAGCTGCTGAAAGGTGATATGGCCGAGTTGTCCGGGATCCAGACCCAGATCGCGCATCGCCAGGCGGTTTCCGGCGGTCAGCACGTTATCGGAAAAGACCAGCAGCAGCTCTTCAACGCTGTCGAGTTTGTGGGGTTGAGGGTACAGGCTCATCAGCCACTGCTGCGGATGGAGACTCTGTTTTACCCACAGATATTCAATCTGCTTCGCGGCCTCTTTTACCCACGCCAGCGTGTGGGGGTGGGGGAAGTGGGCCGGGCCGGAAATATCCAGCACCCCGGCAATTTTTCCATCCGGACTCTGAACCGGCATCGCGGCGCAATAGAGATCCTGATTGCGGGTGAGGAAGTGCTGGCGGCCGTCGATTTCGCAGCTGTCGTCAATGGCCAGCGCGGTACCAATGGCGTTGGTACCGCGCCCGCTCTCGCTCCACAGATTTCCCGGAGCCAGCGCGAAGCTTTGCGCTTTCTGCATCGCGTGCAGGTTGCCGAAGGTTTGCAGCACCAGACCGCTGGCGTCAGAGAGGATCACTACCGACTGGAGATCGCTCACTTTACGCGACAGGGTGTTCACCACCGGCTGGGTCAACTGCTGTAACCGGGCATGGCTGGCCAGCGCATCCGCCAGTTCGCCGGAACCCAGGCGCGGGAAATCATCCGTCGCGGGATCCAGGCCGTACTGCTGGCTACGAAACCAGGAATCGCTGAGCAACGGGCTGGTTTTTACCTCGGGATCGAGGGTAAACGAATTGCCTTGCACGGAGCACCTCGTGGTCGGATAGCTAATGTTGCAATATTGTAGCTTTATGGTTTCTCATGTGTTGCGATTTGCGACACATAAGCAAAATTACGTTCCCATGCGATACAGGATTACGTATTAAGATATTGAATTATTTGTATATTTATTCCGTCAATAAATCTGGCATAACCTCTGCATAAGCTTCTGTGCAGCAGGCAACAGCAAAAAACCAATACCCCGCTGCGCCTCAACCCTACAGAAGGAGATTGCAATGCGTTATGCACATCCTGGCACCCCGGGCGCCTTAGTTTCATTCAAGTCCGCCTACGGTAACTATATTGACGGTCAATTTGTCGAACCACTCGGCGGCGAATACTTTATGAATACCTCCCCCGTGGACGGGAGTGACATTGCACAATTTCCCCGCTCCGATGCCAAAGATATCGACTTTGCTCTTGATGCCGCGCACCGTGCCGCGGAAGCGTGGGGGAAAACATCGGTACAGCATCGTTCCAACCTGCTGCTCCAGGTCGCCGACCGGATTCAGGAGAACCTGGAATATCTGGCGATTGCTGAAAGCTGGGACAATGGTAAACCGGTGCGCGAAACGCTGAATGCCGATCTGCCGTTGGCGGTCGATCACTTCCGCTATTTTGCCGGCTGTCTGCGCGCCCAGGAGGGAAGCACGGCGGAAATTGATGAAACCACCGTGGCCTATCACTTCCATGAACCGCTGGGCGTGGTCGGGCAAATTATTCCGTGGAACTTTCCGCTGTTGATGGCGGCGTGGAAGCTGGCGCCGGCGCTGGCGGCGGGGAACTGCGTGGTGCTCAAGCCGGCAGAGCAGACGCCGCTGAGTATCACGCTGCTGCTGGAAATTATTGGCGACCTCTTCCCGGCAGGCGTCCTCAACGTGGTGCAGGGCTTCGGTAAAGAGGCCGGTGAAGCGCTGGCAACCAGCAAACGTATTGCCAAAATCGCCTTTACCGGCTCAACGCCCGTCGGACGGCATATTCTGGCCTGTGCGGCGGAGAATATTATTCCCGCAACCGTTGAGCTGGGCGGCAAGTCGCCAAATATCTATTTTGCCGATGTGATGGACGGAGAAGAAGAGTTTATCGAGAAGGCGGTAGAGGGGCTGGTGCTGGGCTTCTTCAACCAGGGCGAAGTGTGTACCTGTCCATCGCGTGCTCTGATCCATGAATCGATCTACGAGCCGTTTATGGCGCGGGTGATGGCGAAAGTGGCCCAGATTCGGCGCGGCGATCCCTTTGACACCGACACCATGATCGGGGCGCAGGCGTCACGCCAGCAGTTCGATAAGATCCTGTCGTATATTAAGATTGCCCGCGAAGAGGGGGGGCAGATCCTGACCGGCGGAGAGCGCGCCAGTATCGCGGCTGAACTGGATAATGGTTACTACATTCAGCCAACCCTGATTAAGGGGCGCAATGATATGCGCAGCTTCCAGGAAGAGATTTTTGGCCCGGTCATCGGCGTCACCACCTTTAAAGATGAGGCAGAAGCACTGGAAATAGCCAACCAGACTCAGTTTGGGCTCGGCGCCGGCGTCTGGACCCGCGACAGCAATCTGGCGTACCGAATGGGGCGTGGGATTAAAGCCGGTCGCGTCTGGACCAACTGTTATCACGTCTACCCGGCCCATGCCGCGTTTGGCGGCTATAAACAGTCGGGCGTTGGCCGCGAAACCCATAAAATGGCCCTTGATGCCTATCAACAGACGAAAAACCTGCTGGTAAGTTACGGAACTGCGCCGCTCGGCCTGTTTTAACCGGGCGTCTCATTATCTGACTTTATCGGTCTGACAAAAACCGCGACCTTATGCTGAGGTTGCGGTTTTTTTATCGCTGATTGACGATTGGTTGATTTTTGAACTTTACTTTTTTAATAAAAAAAAAGAGGAAACCTCAGGCACCCGGACAGTTGTTATTTCGACGAACATGAAATTTATTCAATAATAACTTTCATTTGAAAATCATTTTGCCGGAAACATGATATCCTTCATTGGTTAGTGTTATTATTATTTCGGGGGTGACAAAAAGAAAATAAAACTTATTAGGAAAATTCTTAGTTTTTTGCTGAGTCCGTGGACGCCAGCACAGCGGATAATCCGGCATGAAATGATGTTTTTTTGTTAATTTTGTCAAATGGCATGTTGTTTTGTTGAAGGTTGTTATTGATGGGTTGCTTTTCTTTGTTTTTATAATTAATAACTTTCTTAATATTTGTGCAATCCACTCGACATGTAAAGTAAAACATTATTTCATTAACAAAATAAATCATTGCGTTTGATTTATTCTAAGAATAGTATTTGTTTTAATATTAAATGCCGCGAATAAATTCCCGCCTGATGAAGCCTTGTCGCCGATGCGCGTAAGCAATCAGACGGAATTTCCTGCTATGCGTTTAATATCCTGCGGATGGAACGCCAATATCATTAACAAGGAGGAGCGTCAGCAGATTGCTTCAGGCTCATTATGACCCTGTGATTAATCTGTCATAAATATATGTTTGAGATGAGATAAATAATGAAAACCCAACTTCGTATTATGGCAACTGTAGTCGGTATTCTGGTATCCGGCGTTGTCGTAGCAATGCCTTCACAACCTGCCCATTCTACATTAACCGTCAATCCGGGCGCCAGCGCCGGTACGCAAAGCACCGGTGGCCAGATCGAATTCTCCGGTTCGATTACCGATACTTCCTGTAATATCGATAGCACCAGCGCCAACCAGATTGTCGATCTGGGGAAATGGGCGAGCAGCTACTTTACGGGCGCCGGTTCTGAAACCACCAAAACCGCTTTCCATATTAAAGTGAAAGATTGCCCTGCCACCGTGACTAAAGTGTCGGTATTGTTTGATGGCACCCGCGATAGCAATAACAGTAATCTGCTGGCGGTAAATGGCGGGGCGCAGGGGGTGGCGATTAAACTGTATGAAGATGATAAAGCAACGCCAATTAACCTCGGCACAGAGTCAAAGGATCAGGCGGTGATCGCCGGGACCAGCGGCAGCAACAGTGGGACGGCGGATCTGGAGTTCTTTGCTGATTATATCTCTACCAGTGCGGTATCCGCCGGTTCGGCAAACGGCACGGCAAACTTCAATATGGTTTACAACTAAGAAATAAATGAGCAGGAGCACCTGCTCATTATTATTGAGAACTCATTCTCCTTTAGTTGTATTTCAGACCTTAGCTGATGGTTGCAATTATGAAACATATTATCGCGGCGGCGGCTGCTGCCTTTTTACTGTTATCCACAACGGTACAGGCCGGTATTGTCATGGGAGGGACCCGTGTTATTTATCAGGAAGGGAAGCGCGAGGCCTCAATTTCTGTCACCAATGCCGATGTCCATTCGCCTTATTTAGTGCAGTCATGGATAGAGAACTATGCGGAAAATGATAAAAGCAAGGTGCCTTTTATTGTAACGCCGCCGCTATTTCGCCTCGACCCAGAGCAAGAAAACGTATTGCGAATTAATTTCATCGGCGCCGACTTGCCTCATGACCGTGAATCCGTCTTTTGGCTGAATGTGAAAAGTATCTCCCCGACGCAAAAAGGCGATGCGAATAAATTACAGGTCAATATTAAATCTAAATTTAAAATTTTCTATCGGCCACATGGTCTGGCGGGCGATCCGGAGAAAGCCTGGCAGATGTTAACGTTTAAGATTGTTGGCAACCGGCTGGTGGCGCAGAACCCGACGCCATACTTTGTCTCCTTTTTTACCCTCTCGGTGGGTGGGCACGATATTGATGAACCGGGAATGATCGGACCTTTGACCCGTAAAGAGTGGCCGGTTAACGGCTCGGGGACGGTGAAATGGCGCGCCATCAATGATTTTGGCGGCATCACAGATTATACGCAGCAGTAATTGTTTCTATTTTTTCCCTCGTCGGTCAGGATATTGTGAACAAAAAGGCCCCCGTTTTCCTTCATGACTATTCCGTCATGGCTGTCCCCATCCGGGGCGCCTTAGGCGCGGCGGCGCTTCCGACGCTGCTGTTTTTTCTCTGCCAGAGCGCTACGGCGTGGGCAGACGATTACTTCGATCCTGCGGCCTTAGAGTTTGCTAACCCACAGCAAAAGATGGCGGATTTGCATTATTTTGCCAAATCGGGCGGACAGCAGCCGGGAACCTATCCGGTGACTATCTGGGTTAACAACCAGCAGGTTGCCGAGGGGCCGATCGTATTCGTCGACGATCGTGGGGTCCTGCAGCCGGAGTTGACCTCTGCGAAGCTGGCGGAATATGGGGTCAACGTTAGCGCTTTTTCCACCTTGACCCGGCTGCATGAGGGCGAAACGTTTACCCGGATTGAACAGTTTATTCCGGATGCCAGCAGCCGTTTCGATTTTGCTACACAGCGCCTGAACTTAAGTATTCCGCAGGCGGCGATGAATGTGCAAAGCCGTGGCTACGTCGATCCGGCGCGCTGGGATGATGGGATCCCGGCGGCATTTGTGAACTACAATCTGACCGGCTCACAGACTCGCCAGTCTGAAACGCAAAGCCGCTCCAGCTACCTGAATTTACGCAACGGGGCCAACCTGGGGCCGTGGCGTTTGCGTAATATTTCATCCATGCAGTATGACCAGCATTACCGCTGGCATTCGCAAAGCACCTGGCTACAGCGCGATGTGAAATCGGTCAAAAGCCTGCTGCGGATTGGTGACACCTTCACCAGCGGCGAGGTCTTCGATAGCGTGCAGTTTCGCGGCGTGCAGCTGATGTCCGATGATGAAATGCTGCCTGACAGCCAGCGCGGTTTTGCCCCGGTGATTCGCGGCATGGCGCACAGCAACGCCAAAGTGACGGTTTCGCAACACGGCTATGTTATCTACGAAACCTTTGTCTCTCCGGGGGCGTTTGCGATCAACGATCTCTACCCTACGGCGCAGAGCGGCGATCTTGAGGTCCAGGTTAAAGAGAGCGATGGGTCGGTACGCTCTTTTACCCAACCATACTCCACGGTCCCTTTTATGCTCCGCGAAGGGCGAAGCAAATTTAGCCTCAGCGCAGGGCGTTATCATTCGAGTCAGCATCAGGTCAGATCGCCGCAGTTTGTTCAGGGGACGCTATTTTATGGTTTGCCTGCGGAGTTCACTCTGTATGGCGGTACTCAGCTGGCGCAGGATTATCAGGCCTGGGCGTTGGGAATTGGCCGTGGTTTTGGCGAGCTGGGGTCGTTGGGGAGCGATGTGACCTGGGCCAATACTGCGACCCCCTCTGATCGACACTACGCCGGACATTCATTGCGCGTCCAGTATCAAAAGGATTTTGCCTCGACGGGGACCTCGTTCAGCCTCGCCAGCTATCGCTACTCCTCCGGCAGCTATTATGGCTTCAGCGAGGCTAACGCCCTGGAAAGCCAGAGCGAGCGACTGGACAACAAGCGTCAACGCGAAGAGATCTCTGTCGCGCAGTCCTTTGGCGCCGTCAGTAGCCTGGCGATTTCCGCTTATTCACAAACGTACTGGCACAGCAACAGCAATGATGAAACGGTACATCTCGGGTTCTATAGCGCCTGGAAAGGCGTGTCGTGGGGGGTAGGCTATTACTACACCCAATCCTCCGACCGGGAAAAAGCCGATCGCTCGTGGTCATTTAACCTCAACATCCCGCTGGGCGGCTGGCTGGACGAGAGCTCGGTCGGCTACAGCACCACCTCCGATAATAACGGCCACTCATCGCAGCAGGTTTCGCTGTACGGCGCGGTGCCTGGACGCGGCGATCTCGATTACTCGCTGCAGCAGGGCCATGCTAACGCCGGGCAGGGGAGTAACAGCAGCGCTGCGCTGGATTATCACGGCGGATATGGCAGCGCCCAGCTGGGTTATCGCCATGATAGCGCCAGCAACCAGCTGACCTGGGGAGCTTCGGGCTCCGTAGTGGCGCACCCGCATGGCGTCACGCTGGGGCAACCCGTCGGCGACAGTTTCGCCATCGTCCGTGCTCCAGGCGCGGCGGATGTGGCGATTGAGGACGGTACTAACGTGCATACCGACGGGCGCGGCTATGCCGTGGTACCGACCTTAACGGTATACCGCAAAAACACCATCACGCTGGATACCGAATCAATGAGCAATGACACCGACGTGGATCTACAAGGTCAAACCGTCATCCCTGGCGGCGGCGCGGTGGTACTGGCGAATTACCAGACCCATATCGGCAACCGGGTGTTGTTTACGCTGCGTAATCGCGACGGGGCGGTCCCGTTCGGCGCCAGCGTACAGCTGCGTCAGCAGGAGGACGATATGGGCGTCGCGCCGCAGGGAATGGTGGCCGATGGCGGACAGGCGTATCTCAGCGGCATCCCTCAGGAGGGCGTGCTTGAGGTGAGCTGGCTGCAAAACAATATCGCGCGGCAATGCTCGCTACATTTCCACATTGCCGATCAACAACAGCAGAACACGGTGAAAACCGTCGCTGGCCTGTGTTCGTAAACCGAGGAGAAAGAGCGATGCATCGTGGCTTTCGCTTATTACAGTTTGTGTTCCTGCTGATCGCGGGGATGTATAGCCAACACGGTTGGGCCGAGAGCTGCGGCGGCAGCGTCGGGCAGATGACGATTAACGTGCCGAATATTCGCTATCTGCCGACGCTACGCGCCGATACGCAGATGACCAACGCGATGGCCGATAACGGCGGCGGTATTCACTTCGTCTGCGATCTACAGCTGCCGACCGCGGGCTGGAAACGCATCGTGTATCAACAGCGCGCCACCACCGGTGCGCCACGGGTGATTAACGGCCAGCATGTGTATGCCTCCGCGCTTAGCGGCATGGGCTATTCGTTGGGTTTTCAGTGCGGCGGCGGCCCGATTCACTATATTGACGGCAGCGATGCGCCTGCCGGAAGTGAATCCGTAACGGTTTGCGAGAGTTCGCAGCAGTCGACGCTGCTGGCCCAGCGGGAGGTGGTGGTGAAAGCATATATCATCTTTTATAAAACCGGCGATGTTGCGCTGGTCAGCGGCAATCACGCCAGCGTCCCGGGGCAGCCGCAGGTGGGAAATTTATATATTGAAAAACAGGACGCCAGCAACGCCTCCCACGTGGCTAGCGCGCCGGTCAGTATCGATCTCGCTGCCCTCAACGTTGATATTGGCGCCAGCGGCAGTTGTCAGGTGACCCGCGCGTCTATCGGCGTCAATCTGGGCACGGTGAATAAAGCGGAGTTCAAAGGCAAAACCAGCACCGCCGGCGCGGCGCAGACCTTTAGCATTCCGGTATATTGCAGCACGCCGACCGATATCCGGATTGGTTTTTTTGGCGTCACCGCCGACCCCAGCATCAGCGATTCCTTAGCGCTGGCCCAGGTTGACGGCGCTGCCAGCGGGGTGGGGATAAAACTGAGCTATGATAACAATCCGGCCCCGGCGCCGCCCGCGGGAACCGGTGTGAAAATGAATGTCTCCAGTAATCTACCGGTGCTGAAACATGTTACCGCCAGCAGCGCCGCCGCTGCCGAGAGTATCAATTTTACCGCCCAGTATGTGCAGACGGGAGATGCGGTAACCCCCGGACGGGCGAATAGCCTGGCGACCTTTGCGCTCGAATATAACTAAGCGCCCTTAGTTTGCGCCGCGACTGGCAATAGTTTCCGCTTTCCAGCAGCGGGTGGCGGTCCCGTTACCAGACGGGCGCAGCGGCTGCGGTTTCTCGCAGCCCGCGCCGGCGAACGGACAGCGATCGCGGAAGTAGCAGCCCTCGGGCAGATGGCGATTGCCGGGTAATTCCGTGTTGCGCGGCGCGTCGCCCAGCGCCGAGCCGATACGCGGCACCGAGTCCATCAATAGCCGGGTATAGGGATGGGCCGGGTTATCGAGGACCTGACGCGCCTCGCCCATCTCGACGATTTGCCCGAGATACATCACGGCGACGCGATCGCTCATATGGCGCACTACGGAAACGTTATGCGAAATGAGGATATAGGTCAGGTTCTGCTGTTTTTGCAGCTCGACCAGCAGGTTGAGGATCTGCGCCTGTACCGAAATATCCAGCGCCGAGGTCGGCTCATCCAGCACCATAATATCCGGCTTTGCCGACAGCGCGCGGGCAATGGCAATGCGCTGACGCTGGCCGCCGGAAAACTCGTGCGGTAAGCGGTCGAGATACTCCGGGCGGATACCTACCTGCAACGCCAGCTGCTCTGCCAGAAGACGTCGGGCCTTTTCACTGGGGCGCGATTGGATCCACACCGGCTCGGTGATGGTGCGCCAGACCGGCAGCCGTGGATCCAGTGAGGAGAGCGGGTCCTGAAACACCATCTGCATACGCCCGCTGCCGGACGCCGTCGCGCGCTCAAACTGGCCGTGAGAAGGCTTAAGCATGCCCATCAGCAGCCTGGCGAGGGTACTTTTTCCGCAGCCGGATTCGCCGACGATACCTAAGGTTTCACCGCGATACGCCGTGATATCCAGCCCGTTTAGCGCATATACCCGTTCGACGACTTTGCCGCGCCAGTTCTTGCGCGCCGGGAAGTTAAGATGAACATCGTTCAGTTGCAGCAGCCTCTCAGACATGCGTTTTCTCCCGTTGTGGGTACCAGCAGGCCGCCTGCTGCCCGGTCTGTTCTATCGGGCGGAGCATCGGCGTGATGCCGCAGCCCTCGCCGGCGGCAAAGCAGCGTTCGCGAAAGGCGCAGCCGCCCGGTAATCGCGCCAGATTCGGCACCGTGCCAGGAATCGAGCGCAGCAGCGAACGCGGCTCGCCGTTATCCGGGGCGCTGTCGAGCAGGCCAACGGAGTAGGGATGCAGAGGATGATGCAGCACCTGCTGAGTTAAACCGCTTTCAATCACCGCGCCGGCATACATGACGTATAGCCGATCGCAGACCTGTGAAACCACCGCCATATCGTGGCTGATAAACAGCACCGCGGTGCCCGTGGCCAGCGCTTTCTGTTTTAGCAGGCGCAGCACCTGGCGTTGAACGGTCACGTCCAGCGCGGTGGTCGGTTCATCGGCAATCAGCAGGTCGGGCTCGCAGGAAAAGGCGATGGCGATCATTACCCGCTGGCGCATCCCGCCGGAGAGTTCGAAGGGGTAACGTTCCATCACCCGCTGCGGATCGGCGATCTGCATATCCGCCAGCAGCGCGACCGCCCTGGCGCGCGCCTCGCGGGCAGAGAGGGGACGATGCTGACGAATAACGTCGACCATCTGCTTGCCGATCCGCCGCGTGGGATTCAGCGCGGTCATCGGCTCCTGAAAAATCATCGCCACCCGGCGGCCGCGGATATCGCGCATCTCTTTTTCCGATGCTTGCAGAATATCGTTGCCCAGCAGAGTCACCTGGCCGCTGTGAATCTGATAGCTTGCCGGCGGCAGCAGACGCATCGCCAGCATGGCGGTGACGGATTTGCCGGAGCCCGATTCACCCACCACGCCAACTATTTCGCCGCGGTCGATATGCATCGAGACCGCGTTCAGGACATGTACTTCCCCCTGATAGACAGGGAAGCTCAAACGGACGTTGTCGATTGTCAGAACCCGATTACTCATGCGTTGCGTCCTCCGGACTTCGGATCCAGTAAATCCTGGATCCCATCCCCAAACAGATTAAACCCGACGGCGGTGATCAGGATCGCCGCCCCCGGGAAGGCGCAGTACCACCACTGATCGAGGACGTAGTTGCGCCCGTTTGCCACCATCGCCCCCCACTCGGCGGTGGGCTGCTGCGCGCCGAGGCCGATAAAGCCTAGCGTCGCCGCCATCAGAATGGCGCTGCCGATATCCAGCGATGCCTGCACCACCAGCGGCGGCAGGGCGTTGCGTAAAATATGCCAGCTGATCAGGTGCCAGCGGGAGGCGCCGAAGGTCACCGAAGCTTCGACGAAGCTGTGCTGGCGCACCACCAGCGTTTGTCCGCGCGCCAGACGGACATAAAACGGAATGCGCACAATGGCGATCGCCAGCATGGCGTTGAATAAGCTTGGGCCTAACGCGGCGGCCAGCGCCATCGTCAGCACCAGCGAAGGGATCGACAGCATGATATCCATCAGCCGCATGATCAGCGCATCGCTGCGTCCGCCGAGCACGCCGGAAAGGCAGCCCAGCAGCGAGCCGCTGATCCCGGCGATCAGCACCACCGCCAGACCGGCGGCGATCGATTGCTGGCTGCCGATCAGCACCCGGCTGAACAGATCGCGACCGACCTCGTCGGTACCGAACCAGTGGGACAGCGAGGGCGCCTGCAGACGGGCGGTGAGATCGATAGCATTGGGATCGTGCGGTACCAGCCACGGTGAGAAGATCATCAGAAACAGCATGATCAACATAATGGCGCCACCGATCAGCGTCAGCGGGCTTTTGCGTACCAGCCACAGACGGCGCTTCCACGCGGTGTTGCGGCGGGTTTTTTCGATAGCGCCGGGGCGTTCCTGGGTCATCATCACTTAGTTTTCTCCCCGACCCATGCGCGGGTCTATCCATAAATAGAGCAGGTCGACGAGCAGATTGACCAGCACGTAAGCAAAGGACACCACCACGGCAAAACCCATCACCGCCGGGAAATCGAGCGCCTGAATAGAGGAGACCACGTAGGCGCCCATCCCGGGCCAGGCAAAAACGGTTTCGGTCAGCACCGCGCCGTACAGCAGATCGCCCAGCGCCAGCCCCAGCACCGTAACTGAGGGAATCAGCGCGTTAGGCAGCGCATAGCGCATCACGATGGTCCATTTAGGCAGGCCGCTGGCCAGCGCAGTGCGGATGTAATCTTCACTCAGCTGCTCCAGCATCGCGGAGCGAATTTGCCGGGCGACAATCCCCAGGTGGACAAAGGCCAGCGTGGTTGCAGGCAGAATCAGATGCTGCAGCGCGTTAAAGAACACATCGATGTTGCCTTCCAGCAGCGAATCGATCAGATAAAAGCCGGTCACGCGGGTTGGCGGGTCAAACCAGTCGTCAAGGCGCCCGCTGCCGGGCAGCCAGTTCAGTTTGCCGTAAAACAGGACAATCACTCCCAGCCCCAGCCAGAACGCCGGGGTAGAGATTCCGGTCAGCGCCATCAGGCGAACCAGGTGATCGGTCCAGCGGTTGCGATACACCGCCGAAAGCACCCCCAGCGGAATGCCGACCACCAGCGCGATAAACAGGGCGCAGAAAGCCAGTTCGAGCGTGGCCGGGAAAAAGGTCTTTAAATCTTCCAGCACCGGGCGACCGGTGCGGATGGAGGTCCCCAGATCGCCGTGCAGCAGGGCGTTAACATAATGGAAAAACTGCTGCCATAACGGTAAATCCAGCCCCAGCTGCTGGCGGATATGGCGGACGATTTCGTCGCTCGCGCGATCGCCTGCCAGCAGGCGCGCCGGATCGCCGGGAATGAGGTGCGAAATAATAAAGGTGATCACGCAGACGCCGGCGACGACGAGGACCAGCCCCCAACTGCGTTGTCGAATTAAACCCCAGAAACTCATGATGACGCCCTCTGCCGGGCCCGCTACGGCCCGGCATGACAAGGTTAAGCTGCGCTATTTGTGCATATCGGCAATATTGAAAATCTGCTCGAGCATCGGGTTAAAGACGAAACCCTTGACCTCTTTGTTCATCGCCACCTGATAGTTCTTCTGGAACAGATAGACGTAGGCGGCCTCATCGATAACGGTTTTCTGCGCCGCCTGATAATCCCGGGTGCGTTCTGTCTGGTCGGTAGTGGCGACGGCCTGTTTGAGCAGCGCGTCAACCTGCGGGTTGGCATAGAACGAACGGTTGCCCGGCAGCCCTTTCTTATCTGACTCGAACCAGTAGTTCATGAACATATAGGGGTCGGCGAAATCCGGGCTCCAGTTGCCGATAGCGATATCGTAATCCCCTTTACCAATGCGCTCGCGCATGGTGGCGTTAGCCAGTTTTTCCAGCTTCACCTGGATGCCGAGGGTTTGCAGATTTGCCTGGGTGGAGAGCGCGATGGGCTCCCAGTTCGGGTCGTTATCGGAGTAGAGGAACGACAGGGTTTTTGGCTTATCGGCGACGTTGGCCAGCGCGGCTTTGGCTTTATCCATATCAAGGGAATACTGCATCGCGCTCGGGTCAAAGCCCCACATACCGTCGGGGATTGGGCCGCGCATCTGTTTGCCGTTGCCGCCGAGAATGCCGCTGACCATCCCTTGATAATCGGTGGCCCAGGAGACGGCGCGGCGTAAATCGACCTGATTCATCGGCGCTTTGCTGTTGTTGAGATACAGGTAGGTCACGCGCAGCGCCGGATAGTCATACACCGCCACGCTATCCTGCTTCTTCAGGGCCGCAAACTGGTCGACCGGCAGCGCATCGGCAATATCCAGATCGCCCTTGGTCAGCTGCAGACGGCGGGCGGCGCTTTCACCAATAATTTTCACCGTCACCCGTTTAAAGGTCGGCTTCGTGCCGCTGAAGTGCGGGTTGGGCACCAGCACCAGCTGCTGGCCTTTCTGCCAGCGCTGCAGCATATAGGCTCCCGAGCCGGCGGTGTGTTCCGCCAGCCAGGCGCGGGCGTCATCGGCGGCGTTGGCCTTCAGGACCGCCGGGTTGACGATCGACGCGCCATCATTGGCCAGGGTGTGGAGGAACGGAGCGAACGAGTCCGGCAGGATGAAGCGCACCGTGGCGGGATCCACGGCCTCAATTTTCAGCCCGCTCGGGAAGGCTTCCGAAGGACCTTGCTTAATGCGCATCAGGCGTTCGAAAGAGAGTTTTACCGCTTCGGCGGTGACCGGCGTGCCGTCGTCAAACTGCATGTTTTTGTGCAGTGAAAAGGTCCAGGTTTTACCGTCATCAGAGACCTGCCAGCTTTCGGCGAGGTCGCCCTCGACGTCCGTTGAGCCTTTCCCGTCCTGGGTTTTGTATTTGACCAGCCGCTGGTAGGCCGGGTAGGTGACCGTCCAGTCGTTATTATCAATAGTGACGGCCGGGTCGAGCGTCTGCGGATCGGCGGCTTTACCGATCACCAGCATATCTTTGGGCACGGCAGCATAAGCCGGGGCGATAGCCGCTGCCAGCGCAACGGCCAACAGCAGCGGGCGAAAACCGGTAAAAGAGGTGCGACTCATATTCATGGAATGACTCCGTCAGTGTGAGCGGGGGACAGGCAGGCGAAAACATCGTCAAGGAGCGGATAACCGGCCGCATCCGGTAATTCGAAGTGCCACCATTCCGTGGAAATACCCTTAAAGCCTCCGCCAAACATAATGGCGTTCAATAGCAGGCGGTTACGTTGGGCGGCCTGGGGAACTGCCGGGTGATAAGGGTGAGAGAGATCGTCCATCTCATCGAAGGCGGTGCCCATATCCAGCGGATGGCCGTTTTCGTCGATTAACGTCACATCAATAGCGGTACCGCGGCTGTGGTTCGAACCCAGCGCAATCGGCACCACGTAGTCCTGGTTCGGACAGGCGTTCCACAGCAACTGCTGCGCCTGCTGCGGACGATAGGCATCGAGAACCTGCAGATTCAGGCCCGCCAGCTGTGCGATGCGCAGGGATCTCTCCAACGCCGCCGCCGCATCCGGGTGCAGCAGGCAGCGGGCTTCGGCATAGATGGGCTGGCCGGTAATGTTATCGGCGCTGGCGTACTTGAGATCGATAGCCAGCGCCGGAAAGCGCGCGCGGATATCGACCAGAGTGACTTGCTGATTCATCTGTTGTTTCCTGTCCTGGAGCCTGACGAGCAGGCGCTTATTCACGTTCAAATTGACCAAATTCCTGCTGCAGCGCCCGGTTTTCGGCCAGCCGGCGCGATAGCGTCGGGCCGAGTTGCTCGACGACCGCGGAGAGCAGCAGGTTGAAAAGACAGCTGATTGGGGCGAGGGAATCCCAAAAATGACCGGTATCGGTTTTGACCTGCAGCAGATCGACCGGATAGTCGCGGGCCCACGGACACCAGATATCGGTGACCAGCGCGGTGGCAATGCGCCGCTCGGCGGCAACCCGACAGAACTGGCGGGCGGTGCTGGAGTAGGCGCGGGTATCCGTCAGGATGATGTAAGGATGTTCGTATTCGGAGTTCAACGACTCCAGCCAGCTACCGGAGCTGCCGTCGGCATAGGTCACGCGCGGGCGCAGGTATTCGAGATGGCTAAAAAAGCTGTTGGCGATGCCTCGCGTGGACTGGATCCCGAGCACAATCACCGTATCGGCCTGGGCGATCCGCGTGCTGACTCGGGCGAAGGTCTCTTCCTGCGCCAGCTGATAAACATAGCGGATCGCATCCAGCTCCATCTGCAGCGACAGGCTGGCGCGATCGGGCTGGGTTTGCTGCTGCGCCCAGGAGTCGAGGCGGTCGATGACGCCCCAGTGTTTATAGGGCGCCGGGGTATGATCTTTCAGACCGTTTTTGACGTCGTCGAGGTTACGATAGCCGAGCTTACGCAGGCAGCGGCCGACGGTGATCCCGCTGGTGCCGGTCGCCAGCGCAATGCTATCGGCCGTTTCATAGGGAATATGTTCCCGATGGCTCAGTAGCCAGCTGCCGATGCGTTTTTCACTTGGCGTCAGCTGGCTAAATATCGACTCGATCGTACGAAACAGCCTGGAGTTATCGTTCATACCCGCCTCTCAATGAGATTTCTCTCTCATGAACCCGCATTGTGTTACTCAACTAACAAAGCACGATGCATGCCATCTGTTCCGGAAAACCGTTTTTTGCGGTATCACTGGGAAAATGCGCGAGGCAGGCGAACAAAGAGCGTATATTTTCGCCAGAATATGCACAAAGAAAGTGCAACGTTTCCTGGTTGTGCATCACAAAAATAAAACATACGATTAACAATGCTGTAATCTGTGCAACAAACTGGCCGGGCATAAAGCGCGGCGGAATCGCGCAAAACCTTCACAAAACCCACGTATTGATAAGGATGATGGTATGAACTTAAAGGTCTGTCTGACCTTCGTACTCGCGAGTATTGCCTGCGGTAGCCAGGCGCGGGATCTGCAGGCGATTCAACAAAGCGGCGAGTTGAAAGTGGGCGTGCCGGGCGACTATGCTCCGCTGGCGTTCCACAACGAAGCGGGCGAACTGCGCGGTTACGACGTGGATATGGCAAAGGATCTGGGGCAGAAGCTGGGGCTTAAGGTCACCTTTGTGCTGACCAGCTGGCCGACGCTTTCCAGCGATCTGAAGGCCGATAAGTTTGATATTGCGATGGGCGGTGTCACTGAAACCCCGGAACGGGCAAAAGATTTCGCCCTCAGCCATCCGGTGGTGGCCAACGGCAAAATCGCCCTGGCGAACTGCATGGCCGCCCCGGCGCTCGGTAGCCTGGAAAAAATTGACCGCCCCAATGTGAAAGTGATTGTTAACCCGGGCGGCACCAATCAGAGCTACGTCGATGCTCATCTCAAACATGCGCAGATTATCAGAGTCAAAAATAACGTCGATAACCTCGAGGCGTTACGCCAGAAAACCGCCGATATGATGGTCACCGACCTGATTGAAGGCGTCTATTACGAAAACAAAGAGCCCGGTGTCTTCTGCGTCGCGACGGATAAACCCTTCCCGGGCACCGCCAGTTTTAAAGTCTATATGATGAACAAAGATAATCAGCCGCTGCTGGAGAAGGTGAACCACTGGCTGGACAGTCAGGATAAAAATATCCTCAAACAAAAATGGAAGATTCACGAATAGGTGCCGGCGGAGATAACCTTACCGACGGGTAAAGATATCTCCGCGAAATCGCGCCCCTGCGCGGAGCACGCGCGGACTACACAACCTGCCCAAACTCCAGCTTGATAATCCGATCCGCCAGGTAAAAGTAGCGGTCGTCGTGGGTGATCGCGACGATGGTCCGGCCTTCGGCTTTGAGCATTGGCAACAGCTCCAGGTAAAACACGGCCTTAAACTCCGGGTCCTGATCGGCGGCCCACTCATCAAACAGATACAACGGGCGCGCCTCCAGCCAGGCCTGCAGTAGCGCCAGCCGCTTGCGCTGTCCCTGCGAGAGGGCGGTCGTCGAAAAACGGCCGTTCTGGAAACGTACTTTATGACTGAGCTTTAGCAGATGCAGCAAATGCGCCACCTGCGCGGGCGTCCGCTCATGGATAAACGCCACGTCGTCAAAAAGAAAAAAATCGCTGAAAACCACAGAGAACAGCTGGCGATAGCCTGCCTGCTGGTCGGCGGCAATCTTGCTGCCGTTCAGTAAAATGGCCCCGCTATCCGGAGGATAAAGGCCGACCAGCAGATTGGCGAGCGTGGTTTTGCCGCTGCCGTTACCGCCGACCACAAACACCAGTTCCCCGGGCGTAAACTGCAGATTCAGCGGCCCGAGGGTAAAGCGTTCGCCATCTTCTCCCTGGTACTGATAGCGAACCTCTTGCAGCGTCAGGGAGCGGAAGGGCACCGCAGGCAGCGGGCGCTGCGGCTGTTCCGGGGGCAGATGGTCACGCAGGTGCTGCACCCGCTGGAGCGCCACCCGGGCGCTGGCAATCGTTGGCAGCGATGACAGCACGCCTTCGACCGGCACAATCATGTAGAGAAAGATCATGACGTAGCCGGTGATGGCTGCCGGATCCAGCGTCAGGGAGTCCCGCAGGCCGAACAGCACCAGGCCGATAAAGGCAAAAAACAGAATACTTCCCCAGCTGGTGGCCAGCCCGTAGAGGACATACCCGCGGGTCCGTTCCCGGCGGACGGCTTCAATGTTGTCCGCCAGCTCGCCATACACAAATCGCTGGCGGCGAGCGGCATTAAGCCGGTATTCGCGTCCGCCGTCGAACAGTTTTTTGCACTGTTGAATCAAGGTGTCTTCCCGCTGTCGCGACCGGCGCAGCAGGCCGATCGCCCGGCCGTGGGCGGCGCGATAGCCCAGAGTGCCGAGGGCTATCGCCACCAGCGCCAGTGCGAGAACGCTGGCGGAGAGGGTGGCGAGGTAAATCAGGCAGCCGATAATGACCGCGCCGTAGATAAACAGGTTTGGCAGGCTGACAAAAAATACCACCAGGGTGTCGAGATCCTGAGTCAGCACTGACACCGTTTTCGCCATCCCGGCACGTTCCAGCGACAGCCAGCGGGTCTCGCTGACGTGGCGGGTGAGCTCGCCGCGCAGGTGCGCCTTTACTTTCTGCCCGAGAAACATAAACGTGGTCTGCGAGACAATCCGGGTCGCCAGCATCAGCAACGCCAGCAGCGCAAACTGTATTCCCGGAGCGAGAGCGCTTTTCTCCTGCGGCAGCGTCAGACTGTGGTTAATCATAGCCAGCAGCGACGCATTGCTAAACCCGCTGATTAACCCGGCGACAACCGCCAGCAGCAGCCAGCCGCCGACCATACGAAATAAAATCAACAAAACCGACATGCGGCATTCCTTTTTTTCATGGCTTTTTATCTGTTATTCAGCCCCACGCTGGCCCTTTGCGCGAATCAACGGCCAGACCAGCAGCGGGACGCCAATAAGCGAGGCCACCAGTCCGACCGGAAGCTGGCGCGGATAGAGCGCGTTGCGTCCCAGCCAGTCGGCGAGGGTCATAATGCAGGCGGAGAGCAGCGCGGCGGTGTAGAGCTGCGCCAGCGCGCCTTTGACACCGGTTTTACGCGCCAGATGCGGCCCGAGCAGGCCAATAAACGACACCGGGCCAACCAGCAGCGTGGCGAGCCCGGTCATCAGCGCCGCCAGCGTCAGTACCCCGAAACGGGCGCGGGGCAGGGAAAGCCCCAGAGAACCGGCAACCCCGCCGAGCGGCAGCAGCACCAGCCAGCGGCGGAACAGCGACGTCAGGGTCAGCAAAATCAGGGTGGCAATAAACAGCCACTGCGCCAGAGGGGCGCTGATGTAATAGGTACTGCCGGTCATCAGCGGCAGCAGCACCGAGCTGGCAGCAAGGTTATTGAGCATGACCATGCTCACCGCCGCCTGGCACAGGGCATTGAGGGCGACGCCATTGAGTAACACCCGCTGCGGATTAAAGGCGCTGCGGCGGCTGTTCCACATCGTCAGCAGCAGGCTGATAAGCGCGCCGCAGAGGCTGCTGAACAGCAAAAAAGTGCTGCCGTGGGTGGGAAACAGCAAAATATACACGGTCACCCCCATCGCCGCGCCGCCGCCGATACCCAGCACTTCAGGACTGGCGAGCGGATTGCCGCTAACCCGCTGCATCAGTACCCCCGCGCCAGCCAGCAACGCGCCGGCGCTAATGGCCGCCAGCAGACGCGGCAGCCGTAAAGGCAGCAGATGAGCCAGCTCAGCCGAATGCGCCCAGTGCCAGTGGGTCAGACCGTGGCCGAAAAACAGCGAGATAGCCACGGATACCGCGAGGGCGAGCACTGCCGCCCAAGGAATCCAACGGCTGGTGTGGGACGACATCTGCGGCGGCGGGGCGGTATCCAGACTCTGCTGACGGGCGAAGCGTGCCAGCAGGATCAGCAGCGGTCCGCCGGTCAGAGCGGTTAACATCCCCACCGGCAGCAGCTGGCCGTTAAACAGGGAAACACGTGAAACGCAAAGGTCGGTAAACCACAGCAGGCCTGAGCCGGTCAGGGCGCTATGCAACACCAGTTGGCGCGAGGTGCGCGCGCCGCCAAAACGGGCGAGATGCGGTGCGGCAAGACCAATGAAGCCGATGACGCCGACGGCATTGATGATAAGCGCGCTCATCACCAGCGCCAGCAGCACCGCGGCGGCACGAATCCGCAGCGGTGAAGCGCCAAGACTATTCACCATTGTTTCCGGGAGCTGCAGCAGTTCCAGCGGGCGAAATAGCAGCATCAGTAGCCCGACGCACAGCGCCAGCCACGGCAGCAGCGCCAGCAGCAGATGGCTGTCCTCCTGCGCCAGCGAACCGCCGCCCCACATCAGCACGGTCAGCAGGAAACGGTCGTTGATAATGGCGATCAGCATGGTCAGCGCACCGCACCACAGGTTAATCATCATTCCCGCCTGAATCATCACCAGCGGAGAGAGGCGCTGGCGCCAGCTCAGAAGCAGAACCAGCAGCAGTGCGACCAGCTCGCCGCCGATAATCATCCCCATCCGCATTCCGCCGGTCAGCGCCGGTAGCCACAGCGACGCCAGGCCCATCGCCAGGGTTGCGCCGGAAGTCATCCCGAGGGTGATCGGCTCCGCCAGCGGGTTGCGCAGCGCGCGTTGCATCAGCCAGCCGCACAGCCCGAGCGTCGCGCCGCCTACGATGGCCATCCCCTGTCGTGGAAGCCACATGCTGTGCAGGATAATCGCCGTCGGCTGTACGTTGTGGGCATCGAACAGCGCGGCAAACCCGCCCTGATGCCGCACATCGCCGACCGCCAGCAGCAGAGAAGCCAGCCACAGCATGCCGATAACGCCCCAGGAGAGATGACGGGAAAAGGGCTCATGCATCGCGCCACCCCGCCATCAGCTGGCTGAAAATATCGGCAAAACGCCCGGCGGTGATCAGTGCGCCGGCGTTGCTGATGGGCTGCTCAATCAGCGCGAGTGGATAGCGTGAGGTCAGCGGCAGGCTTCGCCACAGCCGGCTTTGCTGCCAGTGCGCTACCGCCTCACGCTGATCCGCCGCGACCAGCAGGATCGGTCGGGCATCGAGGGTGGCGATACGGGTGAGCTCCACCAGGACGTTGCCTTCGGCGCCGCCGCTTGCACGCCAGGCGTTGCGCATCCCGCAGGCCGCCAGTACATCGCCCGGCAGACTACCGGCGGTATACAACCGCAGGTGTAACGCATCCACCGGGGAAGCGAACAAGACCGGCTGAAGCAGTTTCTGCGCATAGCCGCGGGCACGGATAATGCGCTGGGACAGACCGGCGATCAGCGCGGCCGCCTGGGGTTCACGTTTAAGTACGATACCCAGCTGTTGCGTGGCGCTAATAAAGGCGCTGAGGCCGTGGGCGGGCAGCGTCACGAGGGGGGCCACCTGCGCCAGAGCCGGTTTTAACAGGGCGTGTTGGGGAGTGATCACAATTGTGTCCGGTTTCAACGCATAGAGCGTTTCCAGATTAGGTTGAAACAACAGGCCTAAATCCTGCACCGTTGCCGGCAGAGTCGGAACGGAGATCAGTTTGCGATACCAGTCCGGCGCCGAAACCCCCGCTGGCGTAATGCCGAGAGCGAGGATCATTTCGGTCAGCCCCCAGTCCAGTACCGCCAGCCGCTGTGGCACAGGCGAACTGCTGGCCCACGACAGAGCGGGGGCCAGCAGGGCAGCAGTGAGCAACCTGCGTCGTGACAGCATGGCTACCACTTGTAGTTCACGGTGGCAATCAGCTGGCGTTTCATCGCATATTCGCAGCCGTTATCCTGACACGAGGCGAGATAGGTTTTATCCGTCAGGTTGGCGGCGTTAAGCGCCACGCCCCATTCACGCCACTGGTAGCCAATTCGCGCGTCGTACACCGTCGCCGCCGGGACTTTCAGGCTGTTATCGCTGGTGGCATAGCTGCTGCCGATATAACGCACGCCGCCGCCCAGCGAGAAACCGTCGAGCGGGCCGCTCAGCGCATACTGGGTCCACAGCTTGGCGCTGTGACGGGAAATCCCCACCGGATGTTTGCCTTCCGTGCCGTCGTTAGCGCTGGTGACTTTCGGGTCGGTGAAGGCCCAGGATGCCAGTACCGACCAGGCCGGGGTGAGGTTGATTTTGCCGTCCAGTTCGACGCCGCGAGAACGGATCTCACCGGTTTGCACGCTGAAGTTGGCATGATCCGGGTCCGGAGTGGCGACGTTGGTTTCACGCAGGTTAAACAGCGCAAGGGTAAACAGCGCATCGAGGCCAACCGGATCGTACTTCAGACCAATCTCCGACTGTTTACCTTCGGTGGGCTTAAAGGCGTGGCCGTAGAAATCGGTATTGCTGCTCGGCACGAACGACGTCGAATAGCTGATGTACGGCGCCAGTCCGTTGTCGAAGTGGTAGAGCAGCCCGGCGCGGCCGGTGGTGGCGTAATCGTTACGTTCGCTGCGGCTATCGGTAAGCAGATCGGTGCTTTTCGTTTTCGCCGCATCGTACCGCCCGGCGAGATTGACGATCCAGTTATTCCACTCCAGCTGATCCTGTAAATAGAACCCGGTTTGATCCAGAGTTGAGTGGGTATTGCTGGTGAAGGCCGGTTTTTCAACCGGGGTGCTGTAGTCCGGATCGAGATAGTTGATCGGGCTGGCATCGCCGTAGCCGGCCTGGCTGCGTACCGAAGTGTGCATCCGGTCGATTCCCGCCAGCAGAACGTGAGCGATCGGGCCACTTTGCAGGTGAAACTCCGCCTGGTTGTCCACCGCAAAGTTGGACATGGTCTCTTTCAGGTTCATCGAATAGCGGTCTATCAACGGCGCGTCGGCGTGCTCGCCCCACGGATAAACCATCAGATAGTTACCTGTACTGCTGATATAGCGCAGGTTCTGACGGAAGATGACCGTATCGTTAAAGTCATGGCGGAACTGATAGCCAATACTGCCCTGTTCACGCTCGTACTTATCAAAACCGGGCTGTCCGCCGTAGAAGCTGGTGGAGATCTGCCCGTTAGGGTTATGGGTCAGGGTGCCTGAGAGCGGCATCTGGTTATAGAAGCCGCTGTCCGGGTCTTTGCGCAGCTGTGCAAGGAGGGTCAGGCTGGTTCGCTCGTTCGGCTGCCAGGTCAGCGAAGGGGCAATATCATAGTGCTGGTAGCGGGTGTGATCGACCTGGGTTTGCGTATCGAAAAAGGTCCCTGCGACGCGGCCCAGTAGCGTTTTGTCGGCGTTCAGCGGGCCGGTAATGTCGAAACCGGTGCCAAACAGGTTGTTATTGCCCGCGGTGACATAAACCTGACCGCCGGCGTCAGCCTGCGGGGTTTTGCTCACCATATTGACGATCCCACCCGGATTGGCCTGCCCGTAGAGCACCGATGCCGGCCCTTTGACTACCTCTATACGCGAGAGCAGGAACGGATCCCACGCCGGGCGGCTCCACCAGGCTTCACGCGGCAGACGCAGGCCGTCGAGATATTCGTCGGCTTCGAATCCACGCACGATAATGGTGTCGAAACGGGTATCCGGTCCGGCGTTTTCCGAGGCGACGCCGGAGACGTAGCGTAGTGCTTCCGGAATCGTCTTTGCCGCCTGCGCCTCAATTTGCGCCTGGGTGATGACGGCAATACTTTGCGACGTCCGGCTAATCAACTGGCTGGATTTACTGCCCGCCGTCGCGCTGTGCGCAACGATGTTGCTCTCGTCATCCTGCCCCTGTGCACCGGCATCGGCGGTAACCACTATCGTCTGTTCTTTTGTGCTATCCTGCCCGTTATCCGCAGTGAACGCTTGCCCGCTGTATCCTGCGATGATCGTACATGCCAGTACTTTCAACGGTTTATCCCTGAGAAACTTGCCAATCTGTCTCATAGCATTTCCGACTGTTATTAGAATTGGATGGAAATGATAATTATTCAACTTCAAAAGAGAAGCCTGTCCATGGCAGAATGGCGCGACTGGTCACCTGGATGTCGCCATTCGGACAAAAGTTGTCTCTAAACGCAGCAGTACGGATAAATGGTGAGAATCGGACAAAGGGCAGGTGAAGATGACAATCCCGCACGCTATTGAAGGGCTACGCCAGCTGAAATATACCCCCGGCAGCGAAGAGCCGGTTCATCAGCATGAACAAGGGCAACTGATCTACCCGCTGCGCGGTGTGGCAAAAATTGTGACTCCGCAGCATATCTGGCTGCTGTCGCCCGGTCGTGCCATCTGGCTGCCCGGCGGTTTGTCGCACGGCCTGCAGGCGATTGATCACGTCGTGACGCAAAATCTCTATTTAACCCCTCAGGCCTCGCGTCAGTTTGGCCTCCAGTGCCGTGGACTGGCCGCTACCCCGCTACTGCATACCCTGATTGCAGCAGGTCTGGAAGAGACCGTGTCGACGGAACGTCAGGCGCTGATTCTGGCGTTGTTGAGCGACGAGCTGGCCCGCTTGCCTGCCAGCATGCTGTGCCATGTCATTCTCCCCAGCGACCGGCGCGTGCGCCAGGTGTGCGATACTCTTTGCCGCGAGCTGGACCATGCGGCCACGCTGGCGTGGTGGGGGCAAAAAGTGGGGGCCAGCGAGCGCACGCTGGCGCGGTTGTTCCGCGAAGAGACCCATCTCAGTTTCTCAGAATGGCGTCAGCAGATTCGTCTGCTGGAGGCGGTATGCAATCTCGCGCGCGGCGTGACGGTGAGCAAACTGGCTCATGAACTGGGGTACGCTAGCGCCAGCGCGTTTATCGCGATGTTCCGTAAAAAGCTTGGCGTGTCGCCGCAGCGCTACATTCTGGCCACCGGCGGCCGGGAGTAAGCGTCAGATTTTTCCGCCCTGCGGCCTTTAGCCTTTTCGCCCCTTTGCACGAGTGCGGATGGTATCCCGCATCGCGCGAATTAAGGTCTCTTTGCTGCGTCCGCGACGAAAAATCAGTGAGAAGGGGGCCTGGTAACCATATTCTGTCGGCAGCAGGGCGCGCAGCTTTTGCGCTTGTACCCACGGCAGCGCATAGTGCTCCGGCAGATAGCCGATATATTTGCCGGACAAGATGAGCATCAGCTGGGCCTCCATACTTTCGGCGCTGGCTTCGCTCTGCTTAAAGCCTTTACGCCCCAAATCACTGCTGCTCCAGTAGCTGCGGGTGACCATCCGCATCGGCGAAATCAGCGCTTCCGTCAGATGTTTAACGGTAAAGAGCGGGTGCTTATCACCGCAGTAGAGCCAGTTTTGTTCGCGATAGAGCGGATGAGAAATCACGCTGTTGGCCTGAAGTGAGAAGGTCCCGACGGTGAGATCCAGTTCGTTATTCAATACGCCCTGTAAAAGCGCATTCGGACTTCTGACCTGCAGGTTTATCTGTACCCGCGGGAAGCGTTCGCTGAAGGTCGCAATAATATCGCTCATGGGCAGCATCGGATCGGTAATCGTGGAATCGATGACGCCAAGATTAAAGATTCCGGTTTGTTCACCCCGCAGGGAGGCCGTATTGCGTTCGAAATCCTCCAGCGAATTCAGCAAATCGATGCTTTGCTGAAGGACGGTCTCCCCTTTTTCCGTCAGCGAAAATCCGCCTCTGCCACGGCGGCACAGAATGATTCCCAGCTTCTCTTCGAGCTCACTCATGTAGTTGCTGATGGCCGAAACCGTCAGGTTAAGCTCCTGCTGGGCGTTGGCGTAGCCCTGATATTTGGCGACGGTGATAAAAACGTGTAACAGGCGCAGATTGGGAAATTTGCCCACTGACATAGGGGAATACTCCACTGTAAGTCCCGGGTTTTGTTTTTATTTTTCTAAACTAATTTTTTGGCTTTGACTATTTTTTCTCTGTACTACCTTCCGCAGTATCTCTTTATCGCCCCGATAAGCCATGGAGAAACTGCAATGACATCCGCAACTGAACATGAGTTCCCGCAGCCGCAGGATGGTGAAATTCCGCGCTTTAGCGGATTACCGACCTTTTTCCGTCTTCCTTTTGCCCCGCAGGCCACAGAACTGGATATCAGCGTGGTGGGGGTGCCGTGGGATGGTGGAACCACTAACCGTGCCGGCACGCGCCACGGGCCGCGCGAGCTGCGTAATGCCTCCAGCCTGGTGCGCCGGATTCACCCGGTGACCCGCCGCTCTCCCTACGATTATGCGCGGGTAGGCGATCTGGGCGATGTGCGGATTAATCCCGTGGATCTGCAGGATAGCCTGGCGCGCATTGAGGCCTGGTATCACGCCCTTGATCGGCAGCAGGTGATGCCGTTAACCGCGGGGGGCGACCATCTCACCACCTTGCCGATTTTGCGGGCGCTGGGACGGAATAAGCCGCTGGGCATGATCCATTTTGATGCCCATTCGGACACCAACGACAGCTATTTTGGCGGTGAGCGCTTTACCCACGGCACCCCGTTTCGCCGCGCCGTGGAAGAGGGGGTTCTCGACCCGAAACGCACGGTGCAAATCGGTATTCGCGGCGCGCTATTCTCCGCGGATGAACACCGCTGGGCGGAGGAAAACGGCATCACGATTATCCGTATGGAGCAGGTCAATGAGCAGGGCATCGAACGGGTGATGCAGCGGGCGCGGGAGATTGTCGGCGACCAGTCCACCTACATCAGCTTTGATATCGACGTGCTGGATCCGGTCTATGCCCCCGGCACCGGAACGCCGGAAATTGGCGGTATGACCACCTTGCAGGCGCAGCATTGTCTCCGCCAGCTTGCCGGGTTGAACCTGATTGGTGCCGACCTGGTGGAGGTGTCGCCGCCGTTTGACCATGGCAATCTCACCAGCCTGACCGGCGCGACCCTGATGTTCGAACTGCTTTGCCAGCTTGCCGATGCTCATCATCGGCGCATTTCAGCTTAACCGGAGCCAACTGATGAAAAAATCTCTCTCATTACGTTATCTTGCGACCTCGCTGGGACTGGCGTTGGGGCTGGCATCGGCGGCCCAGGCGGCCGATACCACTCTCTCGCCGGGAAAAATAAAAATAGCCATGGAGGTGGCCTATCCGCCATTTGAATCCTGGCAGGATGACGCCATCGTGGGTTTCGATGCCGAACTGGCGGCGCTGCTTAGCCAGAAAACAGGCTTAACGCTCCAGCTGGTGGATACGAAATTCAGCAGCCTGATCCTTGGCCTGAGCGGCGGGCGTCAGGATGCGGTGATCTCGGCGCTGTATATCACTGAGGAACGTACCCGTCAGGCGGATGCTATCCCGTACGCCAACACCGGGGCCTATATTATGGTGCGCAGCGACAGTCCCGTTGCGCCGCAAACGGAACACGATCTCTGTGGGCTCACCGTCGGACTACAGCAGGGGACCTCATGGGTGAAAAAGCTGCAGGCGCTGTCGGCGGGCGAATGCCAGCAGCAGGGCAAAGGGGCTATCGAGATAAAAGAGTTCCCGACCTCGCCGGAGACGCTGCAGGCGCTGCTCTCCGGAAATATTCAGGCGCAGGTAGATATCGCTGGCGTGGTCAGCCTGTTTACCCAGCGTAGCAAAGGCCGCCTGAAGGTGAGTTCCCCGCAGACGATTTATCCGCAAACGCTGGGGATTTACGTTCGCAGAGGGAATACGGCGCTGGCGCAACAGCTGACTTCGGCATTGAAAACGCTGCGTGACAACGGGGAATATCATGCTTTGCTGCAGAAATATGCCGTCTACGGTATTACCGATAACGCGCCGCAGCCCTGAGATGAAAAGCGGAAATGTTGCGATAAACGAGCCATTTAATGAGATGTACGTCACGTTTTATGGCTGATTATCTCTCGAATGAAACTTAATTCTCATAGTTATCAATTGATTAGTGTGTTTTTGCCATCCTTTGTGTATTTAGTGTGTAAAATTACACACTGATCACAATTCCTCTCCCGTCCGCATGTTTTAATTCCCCTCACCAAAACAGAGAGGAATTCATATGAAACACATGATGATTTGCTGCGGCGCTGGCGTAGCCACCAGCACCGTAGCTTTAAATAAACTGCAGGACTTCCTGAAAAAAGAAAATATCCTCGATAAGGTTCGTATTTCACAAGGTACCGTCGCGGAAGCTAAAACCCGTGACGATGTCGATTTTATCGTCTCGACGTCGCCCGTTGCGCTGTCCGTTCCGGTCATCAACGCTCTGCCGCTATTAACCGGCATGGGTACCGATAAAGTGTTCAGCAGCGTGAAAGAATTAATTCTCGCCGAGGGTTAAGCCATGTTTATTGTTGACTACATCGTGGGGTTAGGCGCGTCGGTAATGATGCCGCTGATATTTATGCTCCTCGGTTTATTATTACGACTGTCCCTCAGTAAAGCCCTGAAAGCGGGCTTAATGGTGGGGATCGGGTTTATCGGCTTAAGCATTACCGTGAATCTGATGATCGATTCTCTTACGCCCGTCAGCCACGCGCTGGTAGAGCGTTTCGGTCTGAATCTGAACGTGCTGGATGTGGGCTGGCCCGCAGCGGCGGCGGTGGCGATGGGAACGCGCGTCGGAGCGCTGGTGATTCCGGTGTGCGTGGCGATTAACGTGCTGATGCTGTACACCAAAACCACCCGGGTGTTGAACGTTGATATCTGGAACCTGTGGCATCACGCGTTTACCGGCTCGCTGGTGACGATTATTACCGATAGCCTGTGGCTGGGGATATTTGCCGCCGGGATTAACTGCATTATTACGATGGTGATTGCCGACCGCACCAGCGGCGATGTCGAAAAATATTTAAATCTCCCGTCTATTTCGGTGCCACATGGTTTTTCCGCCTCATTTGTTCCGGCGGCATGGCTGGTGAATGCTATTGTCGACCGTATTCCGGTGGTGCGTGATATTAAAATTGATACCGAAGTGATTCAGCGGAGATTATCTATTCTCGGCGACCCGGCTTCTCTCGGGGCCATTATCGGCGCGCTGCTCGGCATTATTGCCGGAATTGAAGTAAAGGCTATTTTGCAAACGGCGATTACCATGGCGGCGGTGATGACCATTATTCCACGGATGGCGAAGATGCTGATGGAAGGGGTCTATCCGATCAGCGAACGTATTCAGGAAATTGCTCAGTCGCGGGCCGGATCGTTTGGTAAAATCGCCATTGGTCTGGACTCTGCCGTCAGCGTCGGCCATCCGGTGACGCTGTCCGTTTCGATGCTGATGATTCCGGTGATGCTGGTCCTCGCGGCAATCATTCCCGGCAACCAGTTCCTGCCTTTTGCGTCATTAACCGGTTTACCCTTCGCCTTTGTTCTGGTGACGGCGGTATGCCGCGGCGATATGTTCCGCACGCTGCTGACCGGGCTGTTAACCTTGAGCCTGGCGCTGCTGATTGGTACCAACCTGGCGCCGATTGTCACCAGTACCGCAGTCAGTACCGGCTTCTCGCTGCCGCAGGGCACCACCAGTATCAGTAGCGTGGATTATGCCGGGGCGATGTTGCCATGGGCGATTATCCAGAGTTTCCACCTCAAAGAGATTGGCGTCGGGATTCTGACCCTCTGTACCCTCGCGCTGGTGTTGTGGAATCGCCGCAAACTGGCACAGGAAAATGAACGGCCGACAGAGACGGCGACGGAGGCAGGAAAATGATGTTTAGCGCTCAGCGAGTCGTGACGTTTAACGAGGCCGTGAGTCGGACGGCCTTACTGACCCGCCTTGCCCAAAGTCTGCTGGCGGATGGTCTGGTAAAACCGAGTTTCACCGACGGCGTGCTCGCTCGTGAGGAGGTCTACCCGACGGGGATCTTTATGGAGACCCACAGCGTTGCCATTCCGCATACCGAGTTTGAGCATGTTAACCACACCGGGTTTGCTATCGGTATCAATCGGGCCGGCGTAGCGTTTCACCGTACCGATGAGCCGGAAGAGGCGGTGGTGCCGGAGATCGTGGTGATGATGGCCATTGATAAAACTTGCGAAAAAGTGGCAATTATTCAATCCTTATTCGCATTATTAGCCGATCGCGATCGCGTTAACGATATCGTTAAAATGACGCCAGAGGAGATTGCAAAAGTGTTCACCGATGCCGTCGTCACGCAGTAAGATAAAATGATGGGCGCCAGACGGTGAGGCCGGAAGCGGAGAGGGGCAAGATGTTACGCATCAGCGACGTCATAGAGCTAGCGATGGTCAGTCGCAAGACTATCTATAACGCGATCAACAGCGGCCGGCTGAAGTATCAGCTGGTGAATGTTGATAACCGCCAGGTTCGTATGTTCCTTGAAGAGGATGTGTTTGAAGCCTTTCCAAAATCCAGCCGCAGCACCACGCAAGAGCAGGAGATGCAGGCGCTACGGGAGGAGGTGGCTTCCCTCAAGTTTGCCCTCGCGGAACTGCAAAAGGCGGTCAACGCCATGGATCCTGAAAGTCAGTTCGAAATGACGTCGGCTAACGATCCGGCCAAAAAGCCCGGCCGCTAGTCAGCGGGCGGGCGCTAAGCGGTCAGACAATATCATCTACCACGCCGCCATCGACGCGCAGCGCCGCGCCGGAGGTGGCGGAGGCCTGAGTTGAGCAGACGTACACCACCATATTGGCCACTTCATCAACCGATGCCGCCCGCTGGATAACCGAGCTGGGGCGATGGGTCATCACAAACTCTTTGGCGAGCTGGTCCAGCGGTTTACCGGTTTTCGCCACTTCGTCTTTCATCATTTCGGCAAAGCCATCGGAAATCGTCGGGCCGGGCAACACGCTGTTTACCGTCACGCCGCTACCGGCCACGAATTTCGCCAGCCCACGCGCCAGCGACAGCTGAGCGGTTTTGGTCACCCCGTAGTGGATCATGTCCGGCGGAATGTTGCGCGCCGACTCCGAGGAGATAAACACCACCCGCCCCCAGCCTTTTTGCACCATCGCCGGCAGCAGCGCACGCGACAGCCGGACGCCGGACATAACGTTGGTCTGCCAGTAGTTTTCCCAGATGGCATCGTCAGTGTCGTAGAAGTCCAGCGGGCCATAAATCCCGGCGTTATTAACCAGAATATCGACGCCGGTTACCGCTTGCAGGAGCTGAGCGACCCCTTCGCCACTGCTCAGGTCGGCAACGGCGGCGCGCGGCCTGGCGCCGGGCACCTCATTTTGCAGGCGGGCGATGGCCTCGTTGACGCTACGCTCGCTGCGCCCGTTCACCACCACCTCCGCGCCGCTGGCCGCCAGCCCTTTGGCGATAGCAAAGCCAATCCCGGCCGTGGATGCGGTCACCAGCGCAACTTTCCCCGAAAGATCAATCTTCATAACTCCGGCCTTATGTGTTGTCAGACAGACCATTAAGCGTAGCAGCTGATGAGGGCGCAGGTCGGGGGATCGCCTGCGCAAAGGGTCAATAGCCCCGCTGTTTATCCACCAGATTGTTCAGCGGTAGCGCGCGTTGCTGGCGGTGAATGTTTTCCAGCAGCTGGCGAGCAACCACCTCCGCCGGCGCGATCGAAGCCATATGTGGGGTGATGACCACCTGCGGATGCAGCCACAGCGGGTCATCCTGCGGCAGGGGCTCAACGGGGAAGACATCCAGTACCGCGCCCGCCAGCCGGCCGCTATCCAGCGCCTGCAGAATATCGTGATTCACCATATGTTCGCCGCGTCCGCAGTTGATGAGTACCGCGCCTGTGGGAAGCCTGTCGAGCAGCGGACGGGCGAGAATACCGCGGGTCTGTTCGGTGAGCGGCAGCACGTTGATCAGCGCATCCAGCTCAGCAAAAAATTCACCGGCCTGCGCGTCGCCGTGATAACACCGGACGCCGGGGAGCTGCTTCTCACTGCGCGCCCAGCCGGAAACGTGATACCCCAGCCCGGCGAGGCGGGTGGCGATGTAGCCGCCGATTTCGCCAAGCCCCATCACGCCAATGCGAAAATCGGCGGCGGCCCGCTGCGGGTAAATCTTCCAGACGCGCTGACTCTGGTGCGCCAGCGCGCGATCGAAATTGCGCTGAAACCATAGCACGCCCCACAGGGCGTACTCGAACATCCCATGACGGAAATCCTCATCCACCACCCGGCAGAGCGGAACAGGGCTGGCGAACAGGCTATCGGGAAGATGGTCCACCCCGGCCGACGCGGCCTGGATTAATTTTAACGCCGGCGAACGCGTCAGCAGGCTGGCATCGGGAAACCAGCAGCTGGCATATTCCGCGGTGCGTGCCGCCGGATGTTCGGGTAAGACCGCGGTCACCTCCGGAAACAGCTGCAGCGCCTCGCAAATCTCGCGGGCATAGTTCTGGTCATTGCAATCGACAACGATAGTCAGGTTTGGCATAGGCGTTAGTCTTTGTAAGAAGTGTCGAGACGGTTCAGGCGGCGCAACCACGCCTGCCAGACCAGCTGGCGTTCATGTTCCACGCCCATCAGCTGTTCGCAGGCGTGTTGGCTCAGGTGTGCAGGAATGGTGTGGATGGCGCTGAGCGGAGCGAGCTGTGCGCTGGCCATTTGAATTTCGCAGGCGCGGTTGAGGTAGTACATGATGTAAAACGCATCGGCAACGGTACGCCCGACCGACAGCAGTCCGTGGCTTTGTAAAATCATGGCGATATTGTTCCCGAGCGAACGCTGGATTCGCTCGCGCTCGTCGAGGTCAAAGGCGACGCCCTCATACGGGTGGTAGCCGACGCGCTGGTAAAACTCGGTGCTGATCTGGTTAAGCTGTAACAATCCCTGCTGGCAGGCGGCGACCGCCATGCCCGGCAGCGTATGGGTATGGATGACGCAATGCGCATCTTCCCGCGCCATATGCACCGCGCTGTGGATGGTAAAACCGGCTGAGTTGGCCGGAGCGTGGCCTTCCACGACCTTTCCCTGCATATCGACGACGATGAGATTACTGGCCGTCACCTCATCGAACATCATGCCGAACGGGTTTATCAGAAACCGCGGTTCGCCGTCGCCCGGCAGGCGGACGGAAAAGTGGGTATACAGCGTATCTTCCCAGCCAAACAGCGCCGCCAGACGGTAGGCGGCAGCCAGGTCCTGGCGTAGTTCACGTTCAGTCGTCATTTATTGCACTCCCATAAATTCACGTATGCGGCTCAGCGTCGGATCTCCCGCGCCGTTGCGGATGCGCTGTGGAGGCACATCGCTTGCCACGACGCCGTTTTCCATCATCACCACCCGGTCAGAGATGGATAAAGCGAAGTCCATCTCATGGGTGACGATCAGCATCGTCATCCCTTCACGGGCAAGAGACTGAATCACCTTCAGCACTTCCCCCACCAGTTCTGGGTCCAGCGCTGAGGTGGGTTCGTCAAACAGCATGATGTCCGGTTTTAAAGCCAGCGCCCTGGCGATGGCGACGCGCTGCTGCTGGCCGCCGGAGAGCTGCCAGGGATATTTTTCGGCATGGGCCAGCAGGCCGACGCGATCCAGCAGATAGAGGGCCTGCTCTCTGGCCACCCGCTGTTCAACCAGCTTGTGATACAGCGGGGCGAGCATGACGTTATCGAGCACCGTGCGGTGAGGGAACAGGTTGAAACTCTGGAAAACCATGCCGATACGCCGCACGCCGGCGCGCATCTGCGGTTTATCCACGATAGCCGCCCCCTTAAGGTAATCTTCGCCATAGAGCACAATCTCCCCGGCATCGATGCTTTCCAGCGCGTTAATGGTGCGGATAAGGGTGGTTTTGCCGGACCCCGACGGCCCGATGATGCTGATGACCTGCCCGTTTTCGACTTTCAGATCGATACCTTTCAGGACCTGATGCTGGCCCCAGGATTTCTCGATCGCGCGCAGATCGAGCGCCGGCGGATTGCCGCTGGTGGGTTCGGCCTTCGCCGTATGCTGCGGCGCCTTCAGCGACTGACGCAGGGCTTCACACTCGGCGTCATTGAAGGTCTGCGGGCGCTTTTGCTGAATATCCAGTACATTTTCCAGCGCCCGGAACAGCCAGGTGAAGACCGTCACCACCATGACGTAGTAGACCGCGACTGCCAGCAGCGTCTCCATGACGAGGAAGTTTTGCGCATACAGGCGCTGGCCGGTGAGCAGCAGCTCCGGAAGTGAAATAACCGATAATATTGAGCTGAGCTTAATAATCGTGATGTATTCATTAATCAGGGTGGGTAACGAAATACGAAACGCCTGCGGAATAATAATTAAGCGCTGAATACCAATAAAGCTGAAACTTAATGCGTGACCGGCTTCGCTTTGTCCTTTCGCCACCGACATTAATCCGCCGCGATGGATTTCCGCCATATAGGCTGCTTCGGTAACGGTCATCGATACTAATCCGGCAATAAACGGAATACCGAGCAGCGGCTGGGTGACCGGGAAGAGCTGCGGCAGGTTATAGACAAAGACCAGCAGCACCATTAACGGCACGCTGCGGAAAAACCAAATATAGAGTTCGACGGGAACCTTTAGCCAGCGCGGGCCGGAGAGCTTCGCGCAGGCTAATAAAAATCCTAATACCAGGCCAATAAACCAGGACAATGAGCTGACGACGATGACGGTGATACACGCCTGCCAGAATGCCCCAACGCTAAATAATGAGAAAAAGTATCCCCAATCGAACTCCATACCGACTCCTGTTGCTCGTGTGCTTTATTGTATTTAATCGATGCGCTCTAAATTGTATTTCTTGATAATGGCGTCATATTTTCCGTTGGCTTTTAAGGTGGTTAATGTTGATTTAATAGCGGTCACCAGTTCGCTATTTCCCTTCGCAACGTAAATCCCCAGAGGCAGCGGGTAGACCAGCCGCGTGGAGCTGATAGCCAGCCGCCCACGACTTTTATCGACAATGATTTGCGCCGCCGGAGCGATTTCTAACTGCGCGTTAATGTTTTTCGACAGCAGGGCCTGCGAAGCTTCCGGCGCGGTCGGGAACTCCTGGATGCTGATGGCCGGTTTACCGTTCTTCAGGCAATACTCGTCGGAGTGATTCTTCAGGCTGGTGACCCAGGTGGTGCCCTGCTGCAGGCCCACCTTGACGCCGCAGAGCTCGTCTTCCGTTTTGGGCTGTATCGCGCTGCTCTTCAGGGCAATGATCGACGCGCCGGACAGGGCGTAAGGGATCGCATCGGCCTGTTTCAGGCGCTCCGGCGTGACGTACATGCCGGAGATCACCGCGTCGTATTTCTTGCCGATGCCTAAAATCAGGCTGGTGAATTTGGTGTCGATCAGCTGCGGCTTCGCTTTTAGCTGTTCGGCAATCAGCGCGGCAAACTCCGGATCGAGGCCAACGATATTATTGTTGCTGTCATAGGATTCAAACGGCGGATAGGTGACCTCCATACCGACTTTAAAGACACCATCGGTCAGCAGTTCTGCGGCCTGGGTCAGCGGAGAAAAGCAAGCGGCGACGGCGATGCCCAAAGCCACACGGCGCGAGAGCGACTTAAGCGTTTTTTTCATCATGTATCCTCACGGGTTATTAACGGTTTTTTGCTGTGCTTGTTTCTTCAGGTGACCAAAGGTGTTGGTGCCGCGGGCGCGCTCCGGAAGCTGCAGTTCGCCGCGGGTGACTTTCTCACGCAGGTAGCGATAGGTTTGCAGCGCCTGGCTCCACATATGCTCGCCAATGCTTAATTCCTGGTAGTCGCTGGCTTCTCCGGCGGCTAAAAAATTGGGCAGCGGCCGGATCAGCGTGTGGTAATCGCAGGCGAAAAACAGCGGGAAGGAGTAGCGTTCCTGCGGCACCTTGCGAACACGGTGAGCTGTAGCAACAAATGTGCCAGCGCTTAATACTTCCAGCATGTCGCCGATATTGATCACGAAAGCCTCTTCTCCGGCGGCGCTCTTCGCCGGCGGCGCATCGATCCAGACGCTTTCTTCGTTCAACACTTCCAGACCCGGCTGGTCGGCGAGCAGCAGGGTGAAGCACTCGTAATCGGTGTGTGCACCAATACCGGGAACATCCTCGGCGCTGGCATCAAAGGGGTAGTGAATCAGACGCAGCTTCGACGGCGGGCAGGTCACCATCGCCTTGAAATATCCTTCCGGCAGACCAAGGGCGAGGGCAAAGGCGTCAAACAGGCGATGGCCAAGGGCGAAAACCGCGTCATAGTAGGCCAGCACCCGGGATTGAAATTCCGCGAGTTCCGGCCACTCGTTGGCGCCAATCAGCGGCGTGCCGGCCAGCACAAACGGATGGTCGTCCGCCGCCTGGAAGCCAATATCGAACGCCTCTTTATGGTCCGGTTTGCCGGAGCCGTAAATCTCTTCGCCTTCCGGGACATAGCCTTTATGGCTGCGGGAGTGGCCGATGTAGTACTGCATCTTTTGCTCCATCGGCAGGGCGAAGAGCGCTTTTGCCGCCGCGCGGATGCCGGCGATCAGCTCAGGGGCGATACCGTGACCGGTGATGTAGAAAAAGCCGACTTCCCGCGCCGCTTTGCCGATGGTGTCGGCGACGGCCTGGCGCTTTGCCAGACTGTCGCTGGCCAGATCGCTGATATCGATGGTCGGTAACTCAGTGAAAGAACTTTTTGCGACGCTCATTACGACAGATCCTTTTCGGTTAGCGATAAAAACTCGGCGAAATGCTGCTGTTCATGTTTCGCCATCCATGCATTCAGCGACCACAGATCGGCCACCGGGACGTTGGTGAACGGCAGGTGATGCAGATAGCCGTCGGGGCCAAACTCGGGCGTCAGCGTGGTGTGCTGATACCCACGCCGGCGCTGCGAGCGCCAGATTTGTTGCCAGAAGCGCTGCTGAAACTGCAGCGCAGCCCGATATTCCGGCGCGGCCGGATGGGGCACCTGCGGCCCCTGGTCATAACCGGCGCGGGCCTGAATGTGGTGCACGCGGTCGATAAAGGCGCTGAAATCATCGCAGGGGTCATCCAGCAGCCGTTCACTCACCACAATCCAGTGGCTGATATCGGCGGTAAACCGCAGCTGAGGCAACTGCTGGATAATCTCGAGAGTCAGCCACGGGCTATACAGCGAGGTGGCGCGATGGGTTTCAAAGCTGCAGGTCAGCTCATACGCTGCCGCCAGCTCGTGGGCCTGGCCGAGAAAATCCACCTGCTGCGCCAGCGGCCAGCGGTCGTTGCCGGCCAGCAGATTAACGAAGCGCGGGTTCAGCGCTTTGGCGTCAGCGAAACGACCTTTCAGACGTTCAAGATGCTGCTGCGGCGTGTCGGCCTGCGCCGGAATCACGCCGCCGCCGCTGAAGACGATAGCGATATACTCCAGCGCCGATTCCTGCAGGCGTCGGGCCAGCGTCTGCTGCTCTTCCGGGGTCAGCGGTACGCGTGCTTCGATGCCAGCGCAGCCGACGCTTTTCAGCTCGTTGACCGTTTGCTGCCATGGGGTGGTGACACCCCAAAGCGTACGAAAAACCGTGAGTTGCATGAGCCGAATCCTCTATGGGTATTTCACGCCGGGCAGGACGCAGAGCATTTCGTACAGCAGGTTTGCCGCCAGCTGGGAGGTGTTGCCGCTCACGTCGTAGGGTGGAGAGACCTCGACCAGATCGCAGCCAATCAGGTTCAGACCGCGGCAGCCGCGAACGATTTCCAGCGCCTGAATCGATGTCAGGCCGCCGACTTCCGGCGTGCCGGTACCGGGCGCCCAGATGGGATCGAGGCTGTCGATATCGAAGCTGAGATAGACCGGGCCATCGCCCATCTGCTGGCGGACTTCAGCCATCAGCGGGGCGAGGGATTTGTGCCAGCACTGTTCCGCCTGTACCAGACGGAAGCCCTGGTCGACGCCCCACTGAAAGTCGCCGGCGGCGTAACCCTGGGCACGCTGGCCAATCTGCACCACCCGTTTGAGGTCTAGCAGACCCTCTTCAACGGCGCGGCGGAAAGTGGTGCCGTGGGCGATTTTCTCGCCGAACATCTCGTCGTTGGTGTCGGTATGCGCATCGACATGAATCAGGCCAACCGGGCCATGTTTTTTGCTCAGGGCGCGCAGAATCGGCAGGGTGATGGTGTGGTCTCCCCCGAGAGTCAGCGGGATGAGGGGGAAACTATTTAAACCGGTGTAGTAATCCTCGATGATCTGCACCGATTTGAGCAGGCTGTAGGTGTTGATCGGTACGTCGCCAATGTCGGCCACCGACAGCGATTCAAAAGGCGCTGCGCCGGTTGCCATGTTATAGGGGCGAATCATCACCGATTCGGTGCGGATATAGCGCGGCCCGTAGCGGGTACCGGAGCGCTGAGAGGTACCGATGTCTAACGGGATACCGACGAATGCCGCATCAAGTCCCTGTAAATCTTCGATAAACGGCAGGCGCATCATCGTTGCGCGGCCGCCAAAACGTGGCATCTCGTTGCCACCCTGCGGTTGATGAAAGACGTTATCCATTTCAGCTCCTGAATCTGACACACAAATACTCGACAGGGAGATAGTGCGAAAGATGGGCTGGACTTTACATCGTCTGCCGTAAATACTTAGTTCATTTATTGGTGAACTAAACATGCTCAACGACGGCAATCTCAATATTCGACAGCTGCAGGTTTTTGAGGCGGTGGCGCGCCTGGAAAGCTATAGCAGGGCCCAGCAGGAGCTGGGGATTTCCGTGTCGGCGATCAGTAACGCGATGTCTCAGTTGGAAGGGCAGCTGGGGTTCAGCTTGTGCCAGCGCGGGCGCGGCGGTTTTGCCCTGACTGAGAAAGGGCAGCAGTTTTTACAGCAGGCGATTCGGGTGCTGAGCGAGCTGAACGAGCTGGAGCGCCAGTCGGCGCTGCTGAAAGGCGAGCACAGCGGCACGATCTGCATCTCAACGCTGGACTCGATTGAAACCGAAACCGCGCTGTCGCTGCCGGTGGTCCTGCGTAGCTTCAGCGATAAGTTTCCCCATGTGCATATCAAGCTGATTATCCGCACTCCGGCGGAGCAGCTTAACGGCGTGCTGAACAACCATATCGATTTGGCGATCGGCAGCTATAACTCCCAGGTGCATAACATTATCAGCGAGCCGCTCTATCGCGAGCAGCACTGGCTCTACTGCAGCGATCTTCATCCGATGTTTTTCAGCCGTCAGCTTGATAAAGACCACATCAGCCAGTGTCCGCTGGTGACCCGCAGCTACTGGAATACCAGCGACCTGCGGCGGCGCGGTTTCAGTAAAGGCAGTGCCACCGTGGAAACCGTCGATGCGCAGCTGCTGCTGATTCTCTCAGGAAAATATATCGGCTATCTCCCTGAGCATTATGCCTGGCCGTGGATCAAGGAGAACCGGCTGAGGGTGCTGCTGCCTAACGAATTTGGCTTCCAGTCGCCGTTCTCGGCGATCTGCAAACGCGGGCGCAGCAATGAGCCGTATCTGAAAGAGTTTCGCAATTTGCTGAAGAAGAATACGGTGGCCAGGCCGAAGTGGAATTATTGAGGGCGGTGGCAGTCTGGCTCCCCTGGGGAGCAGCACGGCAAATGTTGAGTATTGCTGTTTTTCCGGGCCTGTGGCTGAATATTGACCACTCTTAACGGGCTTTATTTATCTCCAGAGGAAGGAGCGGAACGATGGCATTTGAACAGAAGAAGAAAAAAGCGCTTGCGCTAATGGAGGAGAAAAAGATGTGGCGGAGCAACTATGCGCCTCCGCTGCTGCGTCTTTTCTGGAAAGTCGGAGGCAAAATGCCGCCGCCGCCGTTTGCTCCATTCTGGCTGAATACGCTGTTCTTCGCCGCCTGGTTTGGCCCGCTGTGGGGGCTTATGATGTGGTTTAGCACCTGGCAAAGTGAAGGCTATAGCGTCTCTGGCGCGCTGTTCGCCAGCGTGACCGCCGGGGGCTTATTCGGCTTTTTGATGGCGCTATTTCATGTCTGGCGTAAGCGTGCCAACAACCTGCCGGACTGGGATCGTCTTTAGCGATGAACGTGGGGGGTTAAATACCCTGGATGGCGATATCCGTGGTGCGGAAAGTGTCTTTTACGCCACGGGTGGCGCGTAGATTGCTTCAAAAAAATGACCGTATTTGTTATATTGTTGTTCATTGCTTATTCACCTCTGCGGCGCCAAAAAGAATAAGATTCGCCGCAACCCAGGAAGATAAAATGTTAGATTATCGCTTCCCGACAGCTTTGCAGATGGTTCTCAGCGTAGCGATGGCGGAGCAGTTGGGTCAACGCTCGACAAGTGCGATTCTGGCCTATGGCCTGGAAGCCAATCCGAGCTTTATCCGCAAATTAATGGTGCCGCTCACCCGTGACGGTATTATTGTCTCCACGCTGGGACGCAACGGTTCCATCCATCTTGGTCGCCCGGCGGAGAGCATCACCTTGCGCGATATCTACGTATCAGTGATCGAAGATAAAAAGCTGTGGGCGTCGCGGCCCGATGTGCCGGCCCGCTGTGTGGTCAGCGCCAACGCCTGCTGGTACTTCAAGTCTATCGCCGACGAAGCAGAGCAGGCCTCCCTGGATGTGCTGGCCCGTCATACCGTGGCAAGCGCGCTGGAAAAGGTCAAAAAAGGCGATACCAGCGGCTGCGAGCTGTTACCAGAACTGGATATCCTGAAAAAAGCGCATTAATCCTGCCGTCCGCGCAAAAAATGCCTTCACACCGAAGGCGTAGATTGCTGACAAAGAGCGAACTTCTTACATTGCCCGGCGGCGCTTCGCTTGCGCGGGCCTACAGAGATTGTGCCATCGTTTGATAGTACGGGTTTTGTAGGTTTACGCAGATTGTGCCATTGCTTGATAGTTCGGGTTTGGTAGGCCGGGTCAGGCGTCAGCCGCCACCCGGCAACTCGTGGGCATAATGTTCAAAACCGGTTTATCAGCAATCTACGCCTTCACACAGAAGGCGTAGATTGCTGATAAAGAGCGAGCTTATTACATTGCCCGGCGGCGCTTCGCTTGCGCGGGCCTACAGAGATTGTGCCATCGTTTGATATTATGGGTTTTGTAGGCCTACACAGATTGTGTCATTGCTTGATAGTACGGGGTTTGTAGGCCGGGTCAGCCGCCACCCGGCAACTCGTGGGCATAATGTTCAAAACCGGTTTGTCATCAGTATCGCCTTCACACCGAAGGCGTAGATTGCTGATAAAGAGCGAGCTTATTACATTGCCCGGCGGCGCTTCGCTTGCGCGGGCCTACACAGATTGTGCCATCGTTTGATAGTACGGGTTTTGTAGGTTTACGCAGAGTGTGCCATTGCTTGATAGTTCGGGTTTGGTAGGCCGGGTCAGGCGTCAGCCGCCACCCGGCAACTCGTGGGCATAATGTTCAAAACCGGTTTGTCATCCGTATCCGCCTTCATTCAGAAGGCGGTTTTTTGTTGTCATCTATTCAGGCAGCGTTTCCAGCGTCGGTTTACCGCGCGTGACCAGCTTACGCAGCGTGACGTAGAACACCGGCGTCAGGAACAGACCAAACAGCGTTACCCCGAGCATCCCGGAGAACACCGTAATCCCGGTGACGCCGCGCACTTCCGCACCCGCTCCGTGGCCGAGGATCAGCGGTATCGTCCCGGCAATAAAGGCGATGGAGGTCATCACGATCGGACGCAGACGCAGGCGACAGGCTTCCAGCGCTGCTTCCATGATCCCTTTCCCCTGAATTTCCAGCTCGCGAGCAAACTCAACGATCAGGATCGCATTTTTACAAGCCAGCCCCATTAACACCACCAGTCCAACCTGCACGAAGACGTTATTATCGCCGCCGGTGAGCCAGACGCCGAACAGGGCGGAGAGCAGAGTCATCGGAACGATGAGGATCACCGCCAGCGGCAGCGTCCAGCTTTCATACAGCGCCGCCAGCACCAGGAACGCCAGAAGTACCGCCACCGGGAAGACAATCAGCGCCGTGTTGCCCTGGGTGGCCTGCTGGAAGCTGAGATCCGTCCATTCGATGTTCATACCATTCGGCAGCAGCTGGCCGGACATCGCGGCCAGTTTGGTCATCGCCTGAGCGGAAGAGAGCACCCGAGGATCGGCGTCGCCGATCAGATCCGCCGCCGGATAACCGTTGTAGCGGATCACCGGATCTGGCCCGTAGGTGGTGCTGATGTTAACCATACTGCCGATCGGCACCATTTCACCCTGGTTATTGCGGGTGCGCAGATTAGCAATATCCTCCACGCTGTCGCGGAATGGCCCGTCGGCCTGCGCCATGACGCGCCAGGTTCGGCCGAACTGGTTAAAGTCGTTCACATAAGATGATCCCAGGTAGGTTTGCAGCGTACCGAACAGATCGGTCAGCGATACCCCCTGCGCTTTCGCCTTGTCGCGATCGACCTGCACATCCAGCTGCGGTACGTTTGCCTGGTAGGTTGAAATAGGGAAATGCATTCCCGGCGTTTGCATGATTGCCCCGGACAGAGTATTCACCGCCGTTTGTAGCGCGCCGTAACCTAAGCCCCCTCGATCCTGAATATACAGCGAGTAACCGGAACCCTGGCCGAGGCCGAGAATCGGCGGCGGCAGGATTGAGAAGCCAAAGCCTTCCTGGATTTGCGCGATTTTGGCATTGATCTCGGCGTTAATTTCCGCCGCAGAATGTTTACGCTGATCGAATGGCTTCAGGCCAAAAAATACCGTGCCGGTGTTCGGCGTATTGGTGAATTGCAGCGCGTTAAGCCCTGGAAACGCCACCGCATAATCCACGCCTTCCGTGTTCATCCCGATTTCGCTCATTTTACGGATGACCGCGTCGGTGCGGGCCAGCGAAGAACCTTCCGGCATTTTCACGCCGCCAATCAGGTAGAGCTTGTCCTGGGTGGGAATAAACCCGCCCGGCACGGCTTTAAACATCACGCCGGCGGCGCCGAGCAGCAGCAGGTAAACAATAAACACGGCGCCACGTCGTCCGAGCGTTTTGCCAACCAGCCCCTGGTAACCATGTGAGCTACGATGGAAAAAGCGGTTAAACGGGCGGAACAGCCAGCCGAACAGGCGATCGATAAGCCGGGTTGGGAGGTCTCTCGGCGCGCCGTGCGGCTTCAGTAGCAGGGCCGCCAGCGCCGGGGAGAGAGTCAGCGAGTTGATGGCCGAGATCACCGTCGAAATCGCGATCGTCACCGCAAACTGTTTATAGAACTGCCCGGTTACACCAGAGAGGAAGGCCATCGGCACGAACACCGCGCACAGCACCAGGGCGATGGCGATAATCGGCCCGGAAACTTCACGCATCGCCTGGTGTGCCGCCTGCAGAGGGGCGAGCCCCTCTTCGATATTGCGCTCGACGTTTTCCACCACCACAATCGCGTCGTCCACCACGATCCCAATGGCGAGAACCAGACCGAACAGGCTCAGGGTATTAAGCGAGAAGCCAAGCAGATAGAGAATACCGAACGTCCCCACCACCGAGACCGGTACGGCAATCAATGGAATAATCGATGCGCGCCAGGTTTGCAGGAACAGGATCACCACCAGTACCACCAGCACCACCGCTTCGAGCAGGGTTTGCACCACCGCACGAATGGAGTCGCGCACAAAAACGGTGGGGTCGTAAGGGGCGGCCCACTTCATATCTTCCGGGAAACGCGTGGACAGTTCGTCCATTTTGGCGCGTACCGCATTTGACAAATCAATGGCGTTGGCCCCCGGCGACTGGAAGATACCGATCCCGACCGCATCTTTATTGTTAAGCTGGGAACGTAGCGCATAGCTGCCCGACCCCATTTCGATGCGTGCAACGTCGCGCAGGCGTACCAGCGAACCATCCTGGGCCGTTTTGAGAATGATATTACCGAACTCTTCCTCCGTGTGCAGACGACCCTGGGCGTTAATCGAGATCAGGAAGTCGCTCTCTTTCGGCAATGGCTCGGCGCCAAGCTGCCCGGCGGACACCTGCACGTTTTGCTCCTGCATCGCCGTCACCACATCGGAGGCGGTCAACCCACGTGCGGCCACCTTATTCGGATCCAGCCAGATTCGCATGGCGTATTCGCCGGCACCAAAAATCTGGATTTGGCCGACGCCGGGCAGGCGCGCCAGTTCGTCCTTCACTTTTAAGGTGGCGTAGTTACGCATATATAGCGAATCGTATTTACCGTTGGGCGAAAACAGATGCACCACCAGGGTGAGCGTCGGTGACTGTTTCTGGGTGGTAATCCCCAGACGGCGTACGTCTTCCGGCAGACGCGCTTCGGCCTGCGATACCCGGTTTTGTACCTGAACCTGCGCCTGATCCGGATCGGTGCCTGGGCGGAAGGTGACGGTGGTGACCAGTACGCCGTCGGAGCCGGCGACGGACTTCATGTACATCATGTTTTCGACGCCGTTGATCGCTTCTTCCAGCGGCGTCGCCACGGTCTCGGCGATCACTTTCGGGTTGGCGCCCGGATACTCCGCGCGTACCTGCACACTCGGCGGTACGACGTCAGGGTATTCGCTGACCGGTAGCAGCGGGATGGCGATGAGCCCGGTAATAAAAATCAAAATCGACAGCACCGCGGCGAAAATCGGCCTGTCGATAAAAAAGCGGGAAAAGTCCATGCGTCGGATTCTCTGGTAAGGGATCAGTTGAGGGCGGTGCTGGTGGTCATCGCCACGGTTTTCGCGTTAACCGGCATCCCGGGCATAAACACTTTTTGCAAACCCTCGACGATGACTTTATCGCCAGGATTCAGCCCCTGCTGGACGATGCGTAAACCGGCGGCCAGGCGACCCGGTTTGATATCACGGCGCTGCGCTTTACCGTCTTTATCAACGATATAGACGTATTTCCGATCCTGATCGGTCAGGACCGCTTTGTCGTCGATCAGCGTGGCCTGGAATTCAGCGCTGCCCGGCAGGCGCACGCGGGCAAACAGGCCCGGTATGAACTGACGCTGGGTGTTATCCAGCAGCGCGCGCATCCGGATAGTGCCGGTGCTCGGGGTTAGCTGATTATCGAGGAAATCCACTTTCCCCTGATGGGGGTAGCCGTCCTCTCCGACAAGACCAATCTCAACCGGGAGCGCAAGGTGATTGCTGGCAGCCCCCTGGCCACTGCGGGCGAGGTTTTGATAGTGAAGGTAGGTTGATTCGTCGACATCAAAATAGACGTAGACCGTCTTCTGCGAGACCACTGTCGTCAGCACGCTGGCGCTGTCACCAGCGGTTACGAGGTTACCGCTGGTGATCAGCGCGCGGCTGGCGCGGCCATCGATAGGGGCGGTCACTTTGGTAAAATCAAGGTTAAGTTGAGCGGCATCAACGGCTGCCTGTGCGGCCTGGATGTCGGCCTGCGCCTGGGTAGCGGCCGAACGGCGCTGCTCCCACTCCTCGCGGGATACCACGTTGGTGTTGATTAATTTGTCGGTACGACTGGCCTCGCTGCGCGCCAGGCTGGCCTGTGTTTTGGCTCTTGCCAGCGTTGCCTGCGCCTGCTCGAGGGCGGCGCGATAGGTTCTGTCATCGATAGTGAATAGCACCTCGCCCTTTTTCACTTCCTGGCCGTCGGTGTAGTTCACTTTTTCAATGTAGCCGGAGACGCGTGGACGGAGCTGAACGCTTTCTACCGCTTCAATTCGGCCGTTAAAGCTGTCCCACTGGCTAATGGATTTCACCACTACGTCAGCGGCGCTGACGGCAGGGGCTTGCGGAGCGGCGTTTTGCGCAGCGCTGTTATCGCAGCTGGCAAGTAGCATGGCGATGACTGCGCTCCCCAGTCCGCGCAGATAAAAGTTAACCCAGGTTTTTTGCAGGCTCATTATTTTTATTCCGGTAATTGTTGCCGCCGGGCAAGACGCAGCGAAGGACGCGGCGCGACTTCCTATGTCCGGGCAGGCTTAAGGCCATTTGTGTCGTTCATCGCCACAAAACTGTAACAGTTGCGAATACACTATCGCGGCGATTGTAGGAAGGCGCTTAACTAAGTGCAAGAATAATTGTTGCACTTTATGTGCTGTTTCCGTTGCGCGGGAAAGGCACATTTCAGGCAGGGATTTTAATGTAACAATAAAACTTGCAATTTATGCAAAAGCAGGTCACTTTTAAATGTATTAGATAAAGATACTTTTATTAACAGCCCAGGGGAACCCGGCATGAACACTGGCGCTTTTATACATGATTTACTTGACTGGATTGATAATAACCTTGAAAGCCGCCTCGATATTGATACGGTCTCCAGGCGGGCAGGTTATTCAAAATGGCATCTTCAGCGGATCTTCAAAGAGCATACCGGTCATCCCATCGGCGAATACATCCGCGCCCGGAAGCTGCAAAAATCGCTTGAGCGCTTAACCCGCAGCGACGAGCCGATTCTGAACGTGGCCATCGCGCTGGGCTTTGACTCCCAGCAATCCTTCAATCGCAGCTTCAAGCGCCAGTATGGCCAGGCACCGGGGGTCTGGCGCCGCAGCATGGGAACGGCGCCATCGTGCCAGCGTCCAGGCTGATGGTGGGGCGGGATTTCATCAGGAGGTTCAGGTTTAACGGGACGAATTAAGGGCACAAAAAAGCCCGCAGGGCTTGCGCCGTGCGGGCTCTTAGGACTTCATCGGATGACTCTGGTAATCACCGATGGAGAATTTTGGTGGAGCTGGCGGGAGTTGAACCCGCGTCCGAAATTCCTACATCCTCGGCACTACATGCTTAGTCCAGTCTTTACATTCGCTGGCCAGCTGCGGACGGACACGCCACTGACAAACTAGCCTGATTAGTTTTAACGCTTCAACCCCAGGCAGGGCTTCCACGCGATCTCTTTTGGGTTTGACCTCTCTTTATTCCCCGTCTTAAGAGCGGAAGCTAGGGAGAGAGGGCTCTTAGCAGGTTATTAAGCTGCTAAAGCGTAGTTTTCGTCGTTTGCGACTATTTTTTGCGGCTTTTTACGAGGCCAACCGCCCCTCGGCATGCACCTTGGGTTTCGCGAATCCCGTCGAATCCAGAATCAGCCCCAATGTGTTAAGGCGAGTATAACAGATTTGTGAATGGAGTTACCAGCACTCGTTCGCACGTTTATGGGGGCGGGGTGGGTGAAAAATCAGCATCAACAACGATATAGCGCATAAGGGCCAGCTGAGCCGGCCCTTAAAAAGAGAGTATTAGCGGCCAGCGTGTTTCATAATGCGGGCTTTATCCAGCGCCCACTCGCGATCTTTGAGATCGGTACGCTTGTCATGCTGCTTCTTACCTTTGGCGACGCCGATTTTCACTTTGCACCAGGCGTTCTTCCAGTACAGCGACAGGGCGACGACGGTGTAACCTTCACGGTTGATGCGGCCGTACAGGGCATCCAGCTCGCGCTGATTAAGCAGCAGCTTACGGGTACGAGTCGGGTCGCAGACGTAGTGGGTCGATGCCACGGCCATCGGCGTAAAGTTGGCACCGAAGAGATAGGCTTCGCCATCCTTCAGGATGACATAGCTGTCGCTGATGTTGGCTTTGCCGGCGCGCAGAGATTTGACTTCCCACCCTTGCAGGGCAAGACCAGCCTCGTATTCATCTTCGATAAAGTATTCATGGCGGGCGCGTTTATTCAGCGCAATGGTGGCTGATCCAGGTTTGTGGGCTTTTTTCTTGGTCATAATGTCCTGAAGTCATTGCTAAACGGGAACACAGTACCTCAATCCATCCTGCGAGGTGTAATGCGCTATCTTAGCACGAGTTGCGGCACAGCGTTTTTTTTAGCGGCAGATAAATGATATTATTTGCGACGTGTATAAATGTGGAACTTGCTATGCCTCAGATTAGCCGTACTGCGCTGGTGCCCTTCAGTGTGGAACAGATGTATCAACTCGTAAATGACGTGAAGTCCTATCCTGATTTTTTGCCTGGCTGCACCGGGAGCCGTGTGCTGGAGTCTGGGCCGACGCAGATGATGGCGGCGGTTGATGTGTCCAAAGCAGGCATCAGTAAGACCTTTACGACACGCAATACCCTTACCAGTAACCAGAGCATTTTAATGAGTCTGGTCGATGGCCCGTTTAAAAAGCTGATTGGCGGCTGGAAGTTTATCCCGCTGAGCTCGGATGCCTGCAAAATTGAGTTTCATCTTGATTTTGAATTCACCAACATGCTGATTGAGATGGCGTTTGGTCGCATCTTCAAAGAGCTGGCGTTAAATATGGTGCAGGCTTTCACGGCCAGGGCCAAAGAGGTTTATCGTGTCGGCTAACATCGTGGTGGAAGTTGCCTATGCTCTGCCGGAGAAGCAATACCTGCAAAGCGTAAAGCTTGAAGAGGGCGCCACGGTCGAACAGGCGATTATTGCCAGTGGCCTGCTGGCGCTGCGCGGCGATATCGATCTGGCGAAGAACAAGGTCGGAATATACAGTCGCCCGGTTAAGCTGCATGATGTGGTGCATGATGGCGATCGGGTGGAAATCTACCGTCCGCTGATTGCCGATCCGAAAGAGCTGCGTCGTCAGCGCGCGGAGAAAAACGCCGGGAAATAGCGGCGAACGGGATAAAAAAAGCGCTCAGTGAGCGCTTTTTGTCTTTTTGCAGCAAGGTGCTTACCGCATTACTCGTTGGTCAGAGCCGGTTTGTTATCAATGTTGGTTAACACGCCGCTACTGTTGAAGGTCAGCGTTAGCGTCTGCTGGGTGATTTTTTCATGCCCAGGCTGCTGACGGAAAACATAGAACCAGGTGTTGGTACCAAACGGATCCGACATCATTGGGGTACCCAGCGCATAAGCAACCTGCTGTTGCGTCATGCCGACACGAATTTTTGCTACATCGTTGGGTGCCAGATAGTTACCCTGGTTGATATCAGGACGGTAAACCACTCGTTCCAGAGTGGAACAGCCTGCGGTCAACATGAGAAGAACCGCTGCGGCAGCAGTCAGCGTTTTACAGCGCATAGTGATTTTATTCCTTTTCGGGCCCGAGCAGTACGTGGCTCATCTGTAATATGCCGATAATAATAGACCTTTGCCCAGTTGGAAACCTTCGACTGCAGGTCTTACGGCAATTTGCTGTTCACTATGACTCTGCGAAAATCAAAAAGTTTACGCCGCGAGCAACTCTTTCGCGTTTGCCAGCGTGTTACGGGTGACTTCGCTACCGCCCAGCAGACGGGCCAGTTCCTGCAGTCGCGCCCGTTTGTCGAGCGGGTGCATATGGGTTTCCGTCATCTCGCCGTCGGTCTCTTTGCAGACGAAGAAATGATGATGGCCACAGCCGGCAACCTGCGGCAGGTGAGTGACGCACATGACCTGAGTAGATTCGCCCAGCTGACGCAGCAGTTTGCCTACGACTGCCGCCGTCGGGCCGCTGATACCGACATCTACCTCATCGAAAATCAGGGCCGGCGTTTCCATCTTCCGCGCAGTAATGACCTGAATGGCCAACGCAATACGCGACAGTTCGCCACCGGAGGCGACTTTAGCAATGGGCTGAAGCGGCTGCCCCGGGTTGGTCGTGACGCGAAACTCGATACGGTCGGCCCCTTCGGCGGTGAGATGACGCTCATCAAAGGCAACCTCGATGGCAAATACCCCGTGAGGCATGGAAAGTGAGCGCATACTCTCGGTGATTAACTGCGCCAGCTCTGCCGCGCTGCTTTGCCGCAGAGCGTGCAGCTGCTGAGCAGTCTCTAGCGCCAGCTGATGGTGTTCTACCACGGTCTGGCTAAGGGATTCCAGCGAGCCCGCGCTGTCGTCGAGCAGCCGCTGCTCTTCCAGCAGGCACTGATAAAATGCGGGGAGCTCTTCCGGGGTGATCTGATGCTTACGCGCCAGGGCTATCTGACGAGAGATGCGCTGCTCCAGCTCGAACAGACGATTCGGGTCGAGATCCAGACGGTCGCTATAGTGACGCAGTTCGTCGCTGGCTTCGCTGAGCTGAATCGCCGCCTCTTCAAGCATATCCAGCACCCCCGAGAGTTTGCTGTCCATCCCGACGAGCTCAGTCACCAGTTGCCTGGCGGTGTAGAGCTGGCTTTGCAGGTTGGCTTCTTCGCCGTCTGCGAGCACCGTCAGCGCGTGCTGACAGGTGGTCAGCAGCTGGCCGCTGTTGGCCAGGCGTTTGTACTCTTCATCGATTTGTTCGAACTCGCCCGGCTGTGGATTGAACTCATTTAATTCTTTCAGCTGATATTGCAGCAGATCGGCGCGGGCAGCGCGTTCCTGGCTCTGCTGCTGATGCTGAGCCAGCTCGCGGCAGCTTTGATGCCACTGACGATAGTGTTCAGCCATACGCTGAGTAAGCGCATACTCACCGGTGTAGCCATCGAGCAGGGTTTTTTGATGTTCAGGCCGGGTCAGCAGCTGGTGCGCATGCTGGCCGTGAATCTGGATAAGCAGCTGGCCGAGCTCACGAAGCTGAGAAAGCGGGACGGCGGTACCGTTAATAAAACCGCGGGAGCGCCCGTCGGTACTGATGACGCGGCGAAGTAAACACTCACGTCCGCTTTCCAGCTGGTTCTCCTCCAGCCAGCGCTGCGCCGCCGGGGTATCTTTTAAGGCGAAGCGGGCGCACAGGTCTGCGCGGCTGGCGCCTCTTCGCACCATGTCTGCTTCGGCTCTTCCGCCAAGGCACAGCCCTAGCGCATCAATGGCAATAGATTTCCCTGCACCGGTTTCCCCGGTGATCGCGGTCATTCCGCTGTGAAAATCGATTTCCAGTTCACGAACGATAGCAAAGTTACTGATGGTGAGTTGCGCCAGCATAGCTGCCTTCCTGTATGAAAAACCATTACTGTGTTTTCGTACAGTATAGACTGGTTTTTTATCCAGTAAAGAGGCAGCTGCTAAAATCAGAACAATTTTTTCGACCAGCCGAGTTTGGTGCTCAATGTATTGAAATAGCTGTAATCTTTTGGATGAATGAGGTTCAGATGATAATCGCAGCGGTGGATAAGGACATCCTCGCCATCCTGAATCGGCAGCGCTATCTGGCTATCGCAGCTGATCTCCAGATCGCTGCAGCGCTGGGAAAAACGCAGGCGAATGGTGCTGTCACCGTTAATCACCAGCGGACGCGCCGAGAGGGTATGCGGGAACATAGGAACCAGGGTAATGGCATCCAGGGAGGGGGTCAGGATGGGGCCGCCGGCGGATAATGAATAGGCGGTGGAACCCGTCGGCGTGGAGATAATCAGGCCGTCAGAACGCTGGGAGAAGGCAAATACCTCATCGATATACACTTCGAACTCAATCATATGCGCAACTTTGCCCGGATGCAGGACCACTTCATTAATCGCGGTACTGATGCGCTTTTGGCAATCTTGCTGGCAGACCTGGGCTTCCAGCAAAAAACGTTTTTCCGAAATGTAGTGGCCTTCCAGTACGTCGGCGAGCTGCTGTAGGGCGTTATCCGGGTCAAGATCGGTCAGAAAACCGAGGTTGCCGCGGTTAATGCCGATAACGTTGATATCGTAACGTGCCAGCGTTCGCGCTGCGCCGAGCATGTTGCCGTCGCCGCCCACCACTACCGCCAGATCCGCCTGCTGACCAATTTCCGCCAGTGTGCCCGTTTTGACGTTGCTAAGCTGGAGCTCATGGGCAATCTGTTGTTCGACCAGAACCTCGTAGCCTTTGCCGGAGAGCCAGCGCCAGAGCATTTCATGTGTGGTCAGCGCGGTTGGGTGACGAGGGTGTCCCACAATGCCTATACACTTGAAATGGTTCTTCATGTTCTGGATGTCCTTGCGTTAAATGAATGATGACAATCTGACAGCTTCCCTTGAAACCCGGAAACGGATCCCCATAATAAGCGAAGTTAGCGAGATGAATGCGAAAAAAAACGCGGAGAAATTCATGAGTAGTAAAGAACAGAAAACGCCTGACGGGCAAGCCCCGGAAGAAATTATCACGGAACAGCACGAGAACGTTGAGGCGGTTGAGCCTGAAGTTTCTGCTGAGCAGGTGGATCCGCGCGATGAAAAAATTGCGAATCTGGAAGCGCAGCTGGCTGAAGCTCAGACTCGTGAACGCGATGGTGTCCTGCGCATAAAAGCGGAAATGGAAAACCTGCGTCGTCGTACCGAGCTGGACGTGGAAAAAGCGCACAAATTTGCTCTGGAGAAGTTCGTTAACGAACTGCTGCCGGTAATCGACAGCCTGGACCGCGCGCTGGAAGTGGCCGATAAAGCCAATCCGGACATGGCTTCCATGGTTGAAGGTATCGAGCTGACGCTGAAGTCGATGCTGGATGTCGTACGCAAATTCGGTGTGGAAGTGATTGCCGATACCAATGTGCCGCTGGATCCTAACGTGCACCAGGCCATCGCCATGGTTGAGTCTGACGATGTGGCGGCTGGCAACGTGCTGGGCGTGATGCAAAAGGGTTATACCCTGAACGGTCGTACCATTCGCGCAGCGATGGTCACCGTGGCGAAAGCGAAATAATTCGCCTCCAACGGCCGCCTGAGGGCGGCCGTTTTTTTATCGCCCCGCGGTTTTGTTGCCTGGAGAGTGGTGGGCAAAAAAAAACGGCGAACCCAGGGTCCACCGTCTCTGCCTCAGGCCTGCCGATTACTCGGCGGCGCTTTCACGAAGGGGCTTCACCGGCTTGACCTTCACCTGCTTAATCATGTTGTCCTGGACGTCGAGAATATCGATATCATATTGCTCGATGCGCACGCGCGTGCCGGGAACCGGGATCTCTTCCAGTGCCTCCAGAATAATCCCGTTAACCGTTCGGGCCTCATCTTCCGGCAGATGCCAGTTAAACGCTTTATTGATTTCACGCACGTTGGCGCTGCCATCGATGATGACGGTTCCGTCAGTTAACGGCGTGACCTCTTCAGCCAGCGTCGGCGACATTGAGGTGGTGAAGTCACCGACAATCTCTTCGAGAATATCTTCTACCGTCACCAGCCCCTGGATATCACCGTACTCATCGACCACCAGGCCTACTTTCTTCTTATTGCGCTGGAACTTCACCAGCTGCGTGCTGAGCGGCGTTCCTTCCGGCACGAAGTAAATTTCGTCGGCGGCGCGCAGCATCACCTCTTTAGTGAACTCTTTTTTCTCGGTCATCAGGCGATAGGCTTCACGTACGCGCAGCATGCTGATGGCGTCGTCCAGCGAGCCGCGATACAGCACGATGCGTCCGTGAGGAGAGTGGGTCAGCTGGCGAACGATCGATTTCCAGTCGTCGTTAATATCAATACCGATAATTTCATTGCGCGGGACCATGATGTCATCGACGCTGACCTTTTCGAGATCCAACACCGACAGCAGCATGTCCTGGTTACGGCGGGAGATTTGGGTGCGTGACTCGTTCACGATGGTGCGCAGCTCATCTTTGCTCAGCGCGCCGCTGACGATGATATCGGTTTTGATGCCCATCATGCGCATCAGGAGGCGGGTGATGGTGTTCAGCAGCCAGACCAGCGGCATCATCAGCACCTGCAGTGGCGCCAGTAAGAAGCTGCTTGGGTAGGCGACCTTTTCCGGATACAGCGCCGCGATGGTTTTAGGCAGGACCTCGGCAAAAACCAGGACCACGAAGGTCAGCACGCCGGTGGCAATGGCCACCCCGGCATCGCCATACAGACGCATACCGACAATCGTCCCCAGCGCGGAGGCGAGAATGTTGACGAGGTTATTGCCAATCAGCACCAGGCTGATTAAGCGGTCGGGTTTGCGCAGCAGCTTCTCTACGCGCTTTGCCTGGCGGTTGCCTTGTTTCGCCATATGCCGCAGTCGATAGCGGTTCAGGGTCATCATCCCGGTTTCAGAACCGGAGAAATAGGCAGAGATAATCACCATGATAATCAGCGTCACGATCAGCGTGGTGGTAGATATGTGTTCCAGGGGGGACTCCTTAACGCCTGGCCCGGTAGGCTATTTTATGAGCCTGCTGGCGCTGATCGCGCCAGTCTTCAGGCTTTCTGCAATGATGGCACCTACCGGGACAGGCGGGTGTTCGGGGTTAACTAATAAACTGTTGAAGCACGCGGCTGCCAAAGTAAGCCAGCGTCAGCAGGCCGGCGCCGGTGACGTTAAACCAGACGACCCGACGACCGCGCCATCCTTCATGATAGTGGCCCCATAACAGAACGATATAGACGAACCACGCAACGATCGACAGCACGGCCTTATCGATATTTTCCGTGCTAAACAGGTTATGCATATAAAACAAACCGGTGCACAGCGTCAGCGTCAGCAGGACCACGCCGACCTGCGTAATATGAAACATTTTACGCTCGATACTCATCAGCGGCGGCATTTCATGGCTGAAGGCCAGCTTTTTGTTCTTCAGCTGATAATCGATCCATGCCAGCTGGAGCGCATACAGCGCGGCAATAATCAGCGTTGCGTAAGAGAAGAGCGACAGGCCGATGTGCACCAGCATTCCCGGGGTGGTTTCCAGGTGGGTGATGTATTCGTTCGGCACGAAAGTGGCGAAAGCCAGGTTTATCAACGCAAATGCGTAGACGATAGGCAGCAGCAGCCAGCCGCGGTTACGCGACGCGACGATAGTCATCACGGTACAGATCATCAGACTGACCAGCGAACCGACGTTTAATAAACTGAGATTCTGTCCGCTCTCGCCGCCGGGGAAAATACGTGACTCCAGCGCAAAAGCATGACAAATCAACGCAATAGTTGCGGAAAGAATCGCCATCCGCCGCCAGCTGCTGTTTTTTTGCAACAGGCCAGGGATGATCAGCGCAAGGCTGATGGAATAGGCGACAAGCGCGAGCAGAGCAAAAACAGGCATATGGGTGTCGACTGTTGACTAAATAAGAAAGAGAAGCAGTATAGCGTCACGCGACGTCTGCTCCAACCGTTGCATCACATCGCGCTTCATGTCGTGTTATACTGCGCCAAATCCGTGTTTTCGTGTCGCTGCTGCGACCGACAGTTTCCACCTCAGGCGAGAGACAATGTTTGATAATTTAACCGATCGTTTGTCGCGTTCGCTGCGCAACATTAGCGGCCGCGGACGCCTTACCGAAGACAATATTAAAGACACCCTGCGTGAAGTCCGCATGGCGCTGCTGGAGGCGGACGTCGCGCTGCCGGTCGTTCGTGACTTCATCAGCCGCGTCAAAGAGAGCGCGGTGGGTCATGAAGTGAACAAAAGCCTGACCCCGGGTCAGGAGTTTGTCAAAATCGTACGTAACGAGCTGGTTGCGGCGATGGGCGAAGAGAACCAGGCGCTGGATTTAGCCGCTCAGCCGCCGGCCGTCGTGCTGATGGCGGGTCTGCAGGGGGCGGGTAAAACTACCAGCGTCGCCAAGCTGGGTAAATTCCTGCGTGAGAAGCACAAGAAGAAAGTGCTGGTGGTCTCCGCGGACGTTTATCGCCCGGCGGCGATTAAACAGCTGGAAACGCTGGCTGAGCAGGTTAACGTTGATTTCTTCCCGTCCGATGTGGGCCAGAAGCCGATCGATATCGTTAACGCCGCGCTGAAAGAAGCGAAGCTGAAGTTCTACGACGTGCTGCTGGTGGATACCGCCGGTCGTCTGCACGTTGATGAAGCGATGATGGACGAAATCAAACAGGTCCACGCTTCTCTTAATCCGGTAGAAACGCTGTTCGTCGTTGATGCGATGACCGGTCAGGATGCCGCAAATACCGCCAAGGCGTTTAACGAAGCGCTGCCGCTGACCGGCGTGGTGTTGACCAAAGTGGACGGCGACGCCCGCGGCGGTGCCGCGCTGTCGATTCGTCACATCACCGGTAAGCCGATTAAGTTCCTCGGCGTCGGCGAAAAGACCGAAGCGCTGGAGCCATTCCACCCGGATCGTATCGCTTCCCGTATTCTCGGCATGGGCGACGTGCTGTCGCTGATCGAAGATATCGAGAGCAAGGTTGACCGCGCGCAGGCTGAGAAACTGGCCTCCAAGCTGAAGAAGGGCGATGGCTTTGACCTGACCGACTTCCTCGAGCAGCTGCGGCAGATGAAGAACATGGGCGGCATGGCCAGCCTGATGGGCAAACTGCCGGGTATGGGGCAGATCCCGGATAACGTTAAATCGCAGATGGACGACAAAGTGCTGGTGCGGATGGAAGCGATCATCAACTCGATGACCCTGAAAGAGCGCGCTAAGCCGGAAATCATTAAAGGTTCACGTAAGCGTCGTATCGCCGCCGGCTGCGGGATGCAGGTGCAGGACGTGAACCGTCTGCTCAAGCAGTTTGACGATATGCAGCGCATGATGAAGAAGATGAAGTCGAAAGGCGGCATGATGAAGATGATGCGTGGGATGAAAGGGATGATGCCGCCAGGGTTCCCGGGCGGTCGATGATATCTGGCGAGCTTATTTGCCCTATTTGCCCTATTTAGCCTATACGCAGCATATGCTGATTGCAATTTCCCCAGAAATCAGTAAAATTTTCGGGCTTTTAATATGACACCCGGGCTCCGTTCCTCGATGGGGCCCGGGTGTTCTATTCACACAAGAGGATGTTATGGTAACTATTCGTTTAGCTCGTCACGGCGCTAAAAAGCGTCCGTTCTACCAGGTTGTTGTCACCGACAGCCGTAATGCACGCAACGGTCGCTTCATCGAGCGCGTTGGTTTCTTCAACCCGATCGCTTCTGCGAACGAAGAAGAAACGCGTCTGGATCTGGATCGTATCGCTCACTGGGTTGGCCAGGGCGCTACCGTTTCCGATCGCGTTGCAGCGCTGATCAAAGCAGCAAACAAAGCAGCTTAATCTGTCACGGTGGTCATGATGAGCAAGCAACACACCGCACAAGCACCTGTTGATCCGATCGTATTGGGCAAGATGGGTTCTTCCTACGGTATCCGTGGTTGGCTCAGAGTGTTTTCCTCCACCGAAGACGCCGAAAGCATTTTTGACTATCAGCCCTGGTTAATCCAGAAGGCGGGTCAGTGGCAGGTCGTTGAGCTGGAAAGCTGGCGCCACCATAATCAGGACATCGTTATTAAGCTGAAAGGCATTGACGATCGTGATGCTGCGAATCTGCTGACTAATTGCGAAATTGTCGTGGATTCCTCGCAGCTGCCGAAGCTCGAAGAGGGTGACTATTACTGGAAAGACCTGATGGGCTGCCAGGTAGTAACCACAGAAGGCTATGGCCTTGGTAAAGTCATCGACATGATGGAAACCGGGTCAAATGACGTTCTCGTCATTAAGGCAAACCTGAAAGATGCATTTGGTATCAAGGAGCGGCTGGTTCCGTTCCTCGATGGGCAGGTTATCAAGAAAGTCGATCTCGCTACTCGTACCATCGAAGTAGACTGGGATCCTGGTTTTTAAATTCTCCGGATAAACGGTAAAAGACGGCGCTATGTGGATTGGCATAATTAGCCTGTTTCCTGAAATGTTCCGCGCAATTACCGATTACGGGGTAACTGGCCGGGCAGTAAAAAATGGCCTGCTGAGCATCCAGAGCTGGAGTCCTCGTGACTTTGCTCATGACCGGCACCGTACCGTGGACGATCGTCCTTACGGCGGCGGACCGGGGATGCTAATGATGGTGCAACCCTTACGGGATGCCATTCACACAGCAAAAGCCGCGGCAGGTGAAGGCGCAAAGGTGATTTATCTGTCACCTCAGGGACGCAAGCTTGATCAAGCGGGCGTCAGCGAACTGGCAACGAATCAGAAACTGATTCTGGTGTGCGGTCGCTATGAAGGCATAGATGAGCGCGTAATCCAGACCGAAATTGACGAAGAATGGTCAATCGGTGATTACGTCCTCAGCGGTGGTGAGTTACCAGCCATGACGCTGATTGACTCCGTTTCCCGGTTTATTCCGGGGGTTCTGGGTCATGAGGCATCGGCAACGGAAGATTCCTTTGCCGATGGATTGCTGGACTGTCCACACTATACCCGTCCTGAAGTGTTAGAAGAGATGGAAGTACCGCCAGTTTTGCTGTCGGGAAACCATGCTGAGATTCGTCGCTGGCGTTTGAAACAGTCGCTGGGCCGTACCTGGCTTAGAAGACCTGAACTTTTGGAAAACCTGGCTCTGACTGAAGAGCAAGCAAAGTTGCTGGCGGAGTTCAAAACTGAACACGCAAAACAGCAGCATAAACATGATGGGATGGCGTAAGCCCCCAATATCAGTTTACCCAGGATAAGAGATTAAATTATGAGCAACATTATTAAGCAACTTGAACAAGAACAGATGAAGCAGGACGTACCTTCCTTCCGTCCGGGTGATACCGTGGAAGTGAAAGTATGGGTTGTTGAAGGTTCCAAAAAACGTCTGCAGGCATTCGAGGGCGTGGTTATCGCTATTCGTAACCGCGGTCTGCACTCTGCATTCACTGTTCGTAAAATTTCCAACGGCGAAGGCGTTGAGCGTGTCTTCCAGACTCACTCTCCGGTAGTTGACAGCATTGCTGTTAAACGTCGTGGTGCTGTACGTAAAGCTAAACTGTACTACCTGCGTGAGCGTACCGGTAAGTCTGCTCGTATCAAAGAGCGTCTTAACTAAGATTCGCTTTCGCGACATCCTGATGAAAAGGGCTGGCCCGTTGGGCCGGCCCTTTTTTTATCTTCAATTTAACCATTCTGATGTAAATCATTTACAATATCGCTCTCATTTCGGAGGGGCGGTGGTCAGCAAACTTTCTCTACAATCAGCGTTTATACGGCGAGCCGCATGGCTGGCGCTGTTTTCGATCCTGCTGATTGTGGTTGCGCCGCTGATCTCGGTGTCACTGCAAAAAGATCCGATGAGCGCTATGCCCGGCATGCATCATGCGATGATGATGGCGGATATGCCGCATGAGCAGGCGATGTCCCACCCGGCGGTCTCTCCTGCGCCCCAGTCGACGCACACGATGCCGCTCGACCATGCGGAGGCCTGTGGCTACTGCGTGCTGCTGGCTCACGTACCGGGGCTGCTCTTTGCGCTGGCGCTGCTTATCTCCGTTATCCTGCGCCGCGTGCGCGTGCTTTTCCCCTGTCTGGTGCTCAAGCGCCGGCATTTCTTCCCCTGGCTGTACCCCGAAACCCGCGCGCCGCCGCGTCGGTCTGCTTTTTCTGCTTTCTAAAATAACAATGCGCACAGCGCTACGTTCTCTTTTTGCTTTCAGAAAGGAAAAGTATGACTACCTGCACCTCACGCGCGGCATGGCTGAACCTGCTGCGACGTCTCCATTTTTATATTGGTCTGTTTATCGGGCCGTTTATCTTCGTGGCGGCCCTTACCGGGACGCTGTACGTGGCCACTCCACAGCTGGAGAACTGGCTCTATCAGGATGCCCTTCATGGTTCGCTGAACGGCGATCGTCAGCCGCTTAGCGCCCAGCTGACGGTCGCGGAAGAGACGACTCAGGGGAATCTTCGTTTACAGGCGGTGCGCCCGGCTATTAAGGCCGGGGAGACCACGCGGGTGATGTTTGCCGATCCGCAGTTGGGAGAGTCTGAGTCCCGGGCGATCTTTATCGACCCGGTAACGCTGAAAGTGAAGGGCGATATGACGGTCTATGGCACCAGCGGAATTTTACCGTTGCGCCAGTGGATCGATTACGCCCATAAATCATTGCTGCTCGGGGATAGCGGCCGGCTTTATAGCGAGCTGGCTGCATCATGGATGTGGGTTGCGGCACTCGGTGGCATTGTCCTCTGGGCGATGACTCGTCCCCGCAAGCGGATCAATAATCGTATGCAGAATAGCCGTCGTCTGCATGTTTCTCTCGGCTGGGGGCTACTGGCAGGTATGCTGCTCTTCTCCGCCACCGGGCTGACCTGGTCGCAGTGGGCCGGTGGCAATGTGGATAAAATGCGCGCGGCATTCGGCTGGCTGACCCCGCAGGTGAATACGCAGCTGCATAGCGCAATGCCGATGCCGCATGATCCGCATGCCGAACATCATATGGGGCATATGGCCGATGCGGCGCCGGCGGCGAAAGGCGAACAGTTTGATCGGGTGCTGACAATCGCGCGTGCGGCGGGTCTCAATGCCAGCAAGCTGGAAATCCGACCTCCGGCAGCGGCGGGGCGTGCGTGGACGGTCAATGAAATTGACCGAAGCTGGCCAACGCAGGTGGACGCGGTGGCAGTTGACGGGGAGAGTATGCAGGTTGTTGATCGCACCCGCTTTGCCGATTTCCCGTTAATGGCGAAGCTGACCCGCTGGGGCGTGGATTTCCATATGGGGATTCTGTTTGGTCTTGCCAATCAGCTGCTGCTGATCGCGTTTGGGATCGCGCTGTGCGTGATGATTGTGGTGGGATATCGTCTGTGGTGGATCCGGCGGCCGGCTCATGCGGCGTTTAACCCGGCGAATACCCTGATTCAGGCGTGGTTCAACCTGGGATGGCCCGCCCGCGCGCTCACGCTGGCGATTGCAGTGATGTTGGGGCTGGCGCTACCGTTAATGGGCGCCAGCCTCGCGGCAGGACTGGTCATTGACTATCTACGCTGGCGGGCGGCAACGGCCGTCTTGCTCGCGAAGTCGGTCGACTAAGTGCCTACGGCGTGCTGATGACCACCGTAACGCGGCGGTTTTCAGCACGTCCTTTCGCCGTATCGTTGCTGGCGATCGGATATTTTTTACCTAATCCACGGGTCGTTAAATTGCTGCGCGGGATATTGGCTCCCTTCGCCCAGTCATCCGCGACGATATCGGCGCGTTTAAGCGACAGCATTTCGTTATAGCTGTCTTCACCGTAGTTATCGGTGTGTCCGTCTAACCGAGCGTGCGTAATCCCGGTAGCAGCCAGACGAGAGGCCATTTTCTGGATTTGCGCCTGGCTGTCGCTGCGCAGATGGTAGTCGTTTTTATCAAACAGGATGCTGTCGGACAAACCCAGCGACCAGTCGCCATCACTTTCCGTAAAGCCGTAAGACTTCATGGCGGCAACCTGTTCCTGAGAGAATTTCCCTTGCGGGGCCTGACAGCCGGTGAGTAAAACCGCGGCCATCAGCGCGGGAGCAAAATATTTCCTGAGCATTGTGGTTCCTTTTATTTTTGTACTTGCGGAATACGCCGGTGTTTCATCCGATACATATTTTGATCGGCGAACTCCTGCAGGTTCTCCGCTGACGCGTGTTCCCAGGCCAGCGCATAGCCGATGCTGAGCGACAGGGTCGCAGTATGGCCGTTATGCAGATTAAACGGCTCAAGAAACTGGCTGGATAACGATGCGCAGAGCGTCTTTACTTCCGCCTCTGAGTGAACGTCACGCAACAAGATCGCGAATTCATCCCCGCCTAAACGCCAGGCCTGATGGTGCTTGCTGACAAAATTCATCAGCCGGCTGGCGACTTCGATGAGGACCTTGTCTCCCGTTGCATGACCCCAGTTATCATTAATCAGCTTAAAATTATCGCCATCAAGAAAGAGTAATGCCGAACTGCGTCGGGCAGCCTCATCTTTCATTAATGTACTGATGACGTTGCGAAACGCCGCGCGATTGGCCAGCCCGGTGAGGGGATCATGTAACGACGTGCGTAACAGCTGGGCATTTTTAGCCTGCAGCTGCTGCTGCCAGTCCTCCATTTCACCTAACAGGCTATTAAAGTCCTGGGCAAACAGATGGAACTCCTCGATGCGCTCTTCAGGGACCCGGCGGGAGAAGTGGCGGTTTTCCCGGATGTCATGGACCACTTCGGTAATGCTTTGTAAGGCGGTGACGATACCGTGGTGCAGAGAATGCGTCAGCAATAAGGCGATAAATGAGGCCAGCAGAATACTGCCAGTCAAAACGATGATAGATATGCCGAGGAAGTGGCTTATCAGGCTGTCCAGCGCCGTCAGCCGAAGTTCGCCGACGACCTTCCCCAGATGCCAGATTGGCTGGGTTGTTGGTTCAGGAAACAGCCATTTGCTGATGATCCCGCTGAATTTCTCCTGCCGAACCAGGTCCGTATTACGCCAGACGGCGAAGTGATTTTGCTGGTTATCCAGCACCAGCGCTTCTGAAAACTGCCCCTGCCTGCCGAGCGTGGCCAGCGTCTCTTCTGCCGCAGCGCTGTCATCGAAAACCAGCGCGGCTTCAAGACTACGGCTCATTGTGGCGGCCGTCAGCGCCAGATTCTTCTGCGCATACTGTTTTAACGTAAAGACTGATGCGGTACTCAGCAATAGCCAGACCAGGGTCATAGAGATCACCACGCTTATCACGCTGATACGGCGTAGTGCTCGTTTAAAGGTGGGGCGCGGAGCCTGAGAGAAATCCTTATTCATGTGCATTGTTCCGGGCAAGCATCAGTACGTCTGGATTAACCCGCACACCGCTGTGTGTCAGGACATCCAGATTCACGGAGAATCTGACCCTTTTGTCATTTATGATCAGGCAAAAAGCACTGCCAATTGCACACTCGCTATTTTGTTCCGCAATGAGTAACAGGGGACGTGATGGGTATTCTGCGGTGAGCTTCGCCTGTTGAGAGGGCGATTCGCTGCCAAAATAAAATCCATCACAGACCGTATTCAACGCTTCTTCGGTATTACGCACAATGACCGGTTTGTACGGTAAAGCCTCAGGTTGTTCCTGAGCCAGGCTGTAGGTATAACGCGAGGTAGAAAAGATACACAACCTGGGCGGGCCAGATAATGCTGGCCAGCGGGTATAGGTGACAATACCCGAAACAATAGCCCGAACATTTTTAGGCGCGTCAGCGGCAAAAGCGGGATGGCCCACGATAAATAACAAAAAAATAAAAAAAAGACGGTGAGACTCTTTCATTAACGGATCCGTCAGGTTCGTCGGGGTGCATGAATTGCAGATCGCTGATGCCCGGGCGCAGGATACCATTGTTGGTGGGGAGCGTCATTAACCGCCCCCTTTCCTTTGAGATAATTCTGCCCAGGATTTTTCGTAAACGAAGGTGGGGGAAAGGTGAGCGTCGGCAGGGTGAAATATCATATTGTACCAATAACTTTACACATATGGCGGAATAAAGAGCCATTTAATTTGCCTGTGTAAAGTAAAATTTACGGATTATGGATTGAAATCTTTACTTTGTGTGGTATCGTTACGTCACTCCTCACCGAGGAACCCACTATCGCAAACGAGCTACACAGGATCGCAATCATGCAAAAAGACGCGCTGAATAACGTACATATTACCGACGAACAGGTTCTGATCACGCCGGATCAGCTGAAAGCTGAATTCCCGCTGAGCCTCGAACAAGAAGCGCAAATTGCGCAGTCCCGTCAGACGATATCTGACATTATTGCCGGCCGCGATCCGCGTTTGCTGGTGGTGTGTGGACCTTGCTCGATCCACGATCCAGAGGCGGCAATTGAATACGCTCATCGTTTTAAAGCACTTGCCGAAGAGGTCAGCGATAGCCTCTACCTGGTCATGCGCGTCTATTTTGAAAAACCTCGTACTACCGTGGGCTGGAAAGGGTTGATTAACGATCCGCATATGGATGGCTCATTTGATGTTGAAGGCGGTCTGAAGATTGCGCGTCGCTTGCTGGTAGAGCTGGTGAATATGGGGTTACCGCTGGCAACGGAAGCGCTGGATCCAAACAGTCCGCAGTACCTCGGCGATCTGTTTAGCTGGTCCGCTATCGGCGCACGTACGACCGAATCCCAGACTCACCGTGAAATGGCGTCAGGTCTGTCAATGCCGGTTGGCTTTAAAAACGGTACCGACGGTAGCCTGTCGACGGCAATTAACGCGATGCGTGCCGCAGCGATGCCGCACCGTTTCGTCGGGATTAACCAGGCCGGCCAGGTTTGTCTGCTGCAAACCCAGGGCAATCCGAACGGCCACGTTATTCTGCGCGGCGGTAAAGCCCCAAACTACGGCCCGGAAGATGTCGAGAAGTGCGAAAAAGAGATGGCTCAGGCGGGACTGAAACCGTCACTGATGGTAGATTGCAGCCATGGGAATTCTAATAAAGACTACCGCCGCCAGCCTGCGGTTGCGGAATCCGTCGTCGCACAGATTAAAGATGGTAATCGTTCCATCATTGGCCTGATGATCGAAAGTAATATCCACGAAGGTAATCAGTCTTCTGAGCAGCCGCGTTGTGATATGAAATACGGCGTATCCGTCACCGATGCCTGCATCAGCTGGGAAACGACTGATGCACTGCTCCGCGAACTGGATCAAGATCTGCGCGGTCATCTGGCGGCTCGTCTGGGGTAAGAGGATTGTATGGTTGCTGAACTGACCGCGTTACGCGATCAAATTGATGAAGTCGATAAGGCGCTGCTGGGGCTACTGGCTAAGCGCCTGGAGCTGGTAGCGGAAGTCGGAGAGGTCAAAAGCCAGTATGGGCTGCCGATTTACGTCCCGGAACGAGAAGCTGCGATGCTGGCTTCCCGACGGGAAGAGGCGTCGGCGCTGGGCGTTCCACCCGATCTTATCGAGGACGTGCTGCGTCGCGTCATGCGCGAGTCATATTCCAGCGAGAATGATAAAGGCTTCAAAACGCTGTGTCCGAATCTGCGCCCGGTCGTGATTGTCGGCGGTGGTGGGCAGATGGGGCGCCTGTTTGAGAAAATGCTGACGCTTTCAGGCTACCAGGTACGCATCCTGGAGAAAGACGACTGGGCGCGGGCAGCGGACATTGTTGCTGATGCCGGAATGGTCATCGTCAGCGTGCCTATCCATGCCACGGTCGATACGATTGGTCAGCTGCCGCCGTTACCGGCGGACTGTATCCTGGTCGACCTGGCGTCGGTGAAAGCGGAACCTTTACAGGCGATGCTGGCCGCGCACCGTGGTCCGGTACTGGGTCTGCACCCGATGTTCGGGCCGGACAGCGGCAGCCTGGCGAAGCAGGTGGTGGTTTACTGCGATGGTCGTCAGCCGGAAGCCTATCAGTGGTTCCTCGAGCAAATTCAGGTCTGGGGCGCCCGTCTGCACCGTATCAGCGCCGTTGAACACGACCAGAATATGGCTTTTATTCAGGCGCTACGTCACTTTGCTACCTTTGCCTATGGCCTGCATCTGGCGGAAGAAAACGTTCGCCTGGAACAGCTACTGGCGTTGTCATCGCCGATCTACCGCCTTGAGCTGGCGATGGTTGGCCGCCTGTTTGCGCAGGATCCGCAGCTGTATGCCGACATTATTATGTCGTCGGAAAACAATCTGGCGCTGATTAAACGCTACTACCAGCGCTTTGGTGAAGCGATTGGCCTGCTGGAGCAGGGGGATAAACAGGCGTTTATCGACAGCTTCCGCAAAGTAGAGCACTGGTTTGGCGATTATGCCCAGCGCTTCCAGAGCGAAAGTCGGACGCTGCTGCGTCAGGCGAATGATAACCGGCAGTAACGGAAAACCGTATATAATCAAAGCCAGAGGGGAAACCCGCTGGCTTTTTTTATAGGGATGAAAACGATGGCTGAACCACAACCGCTGTTTGATTACACAGGACATCTGCCGGAATGTCCGACCTGGAGTGAAGCCGAGCAGGCGCTCTACTGGGCCGATATTCTGCAGTGCGAAATTCACCGTTACGACATCCGCAGCGGCGAACATCAGGTTCTGCAGTTTCCCGAAGAAGTGGGCTGCTTTGCCCTGCGCGAGAAAGGGGGCTTCATTGTGGCGCTACGCAGCGCTATCTGGCTTACCGATGCCCATGGCCTGTTGCGGCGCAAAGTTTGTGATAATCCGAGCAACCCGCAGCTGGCACGCTTTAACGATGGCGGCACCGATCGCGACGGGCGCTTTTATGCCGGTACATTCTGGGGGCCGGGAGATTATAACGGCGCGCTGCTGATGCGCATCAACCACGATCTCACTCCTCGGGTGATTCAGTGCGATATCCATGGCGCCAACGGTCTGGCCTTTAGCGCGGACAAGCGTTGGATGTACACCTCGGATACGCCAAACGCCGTTATCTACCGCACTCCGCTGGATGAGCAGGGCGAGCCCGGCAAACGCGAAGTCTTTCGTCGTTTTCAGCCGGGAGAAGGTATCCCGGACGGGGCGGCCGTGGATGAAGAGGGTTGCTACTGGAGCGCAATGTTCGATGGCTGGCGTGTCGCCCGTTTTTCACCGACCGGTGAACAGCTGGAAGAACATCGATTACCGGTGCGCTGCCCGACGATGGTCTGTTTTGGCGGCGCGGATATGCGCACGTTGTACATTACGACCACGCGCGAAAATATGTCTGCCGACGAAGTCCAGAAATATCCGCTCTCCGGCGCTATCTTCACCCTGCCGGTGACGGTGGCAGGGATGAAGAAACCCGTATTTGCAGAGCGTTAGATAGGATCGACCGGCACGACGTTTTCGCCTGGGTAGCAACCCAGAACTTTCATGGAACGAGTAATCTCGGCCAGCTCTTTTAGTGCCTTACGCATCGGCATTGATTCCAGGTTGGCCTGGATATCCAGATAAAACATCTCTTCCCACGGATTACCGTGAATCGGACGAGATTCCAGCTTGGTCATGATCAGGTTGTGATTGCGCAACACCAGCAGCGCTTCAACCAGCGCACCGGCCTGCTGGCCGGTTGCCATGAGCAGCGTGGTCTTTGCCGGTACCTGTTCGGAAACATTCACCGCTTTACGTGCCAACACCAGGAAACGGGTGATGTTTTGTGTCTGATTTGCCTGGCAATGTTCAAGAACCTGCAGGCCGTACAGTGCGCCACCGGCTTCGCTACCCAGCGCGGCTACGCCCGGTGAGTTCGCCTGAGCCACTTTTTCCATCGCCGCAGAGGTGCTTTCGGTGTATTCAATTTTCCAGTGTGGGTAACGGCTCAGATACTGGCTGCACTGCTGGAACGGCTGCGGGTGGCTATATACGGTCTGAATGTGTTGCGGATCGGTTGAAGCTGAGACCAGAACGCAGTGATCGATTGGGATCGTGAGCTCACCGACGATCGACAGGCTGGTATGCTGCAGCAGATCGTAGACATCATTGATGCCACCGGAGCTGGTATTTTCGATAGGAACGACCGCGTAGTCGGCCTGGCCGGTTTCCACCTGGTTAAAAATATCGGCAAATTTCGCGCAACCGCTCTCAATGAACTGTTCGAAATGGCGCGCCGCGTACTGGCGGGCGGCCAGATGTGAATATGACCCTTTTGGTCCCAGGAAAGCCACGCGCGCTGAATGCGGATTGATTTTATTCAGATGCTGTTGCAGCAGGGTTTGCTGGGTGAGAACGGAATCCTCGATGATCAGCTGAAACAGGCGGGTGATGTAGTGGGCATCCAGATGGTGGCTTTTCCCCAGCGTTATCAGACGCTCCAGCAGGTCGCGCTCGCGGTCGATATCACGAACCGGACGGTGCGATGCCAGCTTTGCTTTACCGACCTCTACAGCCAGTCCGCGGCGTTCTGCCAGCAGCGCGAGCAGTTTTTCATCCAGTGCGCTGATCTTATCGCGCAGAGCCAGTAACGGGTTTTCCTCGGTCATATGTGTTGCCTTTCTTGTTATTGATTTATCAATAAAAAAGGCCTCCCGTTTGGGAGGCCTTGTTGTTCGTCTTCGCATTCTTTATCACACGACGAATCGCCTCCCGTTCAGGGGAAGGTAAAAAAGAATGCGAAGAAGAACGCTAGTCGTTTCACGATGAATTCCTTTGCTGAGTTGAGATTACAGTACCCGTACTGTTTTCATCCTGTCAATAAAAAACGCGCCCGAAGGCGCGTGGCGTTACACAATATTAAGTTAAGGATTACTCTTCTTCTTCCACAAAGCCTGCCTCTTTCACCGATGTTGCGGCGCGGCGGGCTTCCCCTTTGTGTTGCACTTTATTCAGCTGCCGTTCCAGCTTGTTGATCAATTCGTTGATTGCGACGTACATATCTTCGCTTCTTCCGCTGGCGACCAGATGCCCGTTTGGCGTATTGATGGTTGCATCAGCGACAAAACCCTGCGGCTCCTTAGAGAGAATGATGTGCGGGTTGATTAAGTGGGTTTGCCATTTATCCAATTTGGCGAGACGGTCTGCGACATGCTGGCGAATTGCCGGAGTAATTTCCATTTGTTTACTGGTAATGTTCATTGTCATAAATTTTACCTCTTGTCTTTCCCGTCTTGGTGAACTCAGCATACCTCTCCCAATGTCAAGATGTGTGATCTATATCACATTTTAATGTCACTTTTTGTCAACGAATTCATTTTGTGAGGCAGGGCAGGAACAGGTGAGATTTTACTTGTCGGAAAGGGGAAAGGGAGTCATATTTGATAGGATGACTCGGCGCTAAAACGCTTCAGCTCAGGCGCCTGAACAATAAAAAACGGCAGCTCAGGCTGCCGTTTTGCTTATCTGAAAAACGATCAGGTATTTTTACCGTTAGCGGCGATAATTTTCGCCACCTTGTCTGCCTGAGCGTTCATTTGCATCTGGCGGTAGGCGTTTTCCATTTTCGGTAGCGCATCGCGAGTCGCCTGAGTATCCGGGTAGCTGCGCAGCATACCATCGACACGGTTCACGACGGCAACCCATGCGCCGCGGTCGGTGTAGTAATCAACCACTGACAGCTCGTACTTCGCCAGGCGATCCTTCAGGAACACCATACGTTTGTAGGCGTCGGTCGCATACTGGCTGTTCGGGTAACCGCGTACCAGTTTGGAGAAGTCGTTGAAGGCATCGCGAGCGTGCTGCGGGTCGCGATCGGAGCGATCGACCCCGAAGAATCCTTGCAGCGCACTGTCATCCAACGCCATATTTGTCAGACCACGCATATAAATGACGTAATCAATGTTAGGATGCGTAGGGTTCAGACGAACGAAGCGGTCGATGGCTGCCTGAGCCAGCGGCAGATCGGCATTTTTGTAATACGCATAAATCAGGTCAAGCTGTACCTGTTGGGAATAAGGACCGAACGGGTAGCGGTTATCCAACGCTTCCAGTTGCGTTATTGCCTGTTTCCAGTTACCGTCCTGCAGCTTTTGCTGGGCGGTCGCGTAGATTTCATTCGGCGGATTATCAGGCACCTCTTCCTTTGAGCCGGAGCAACCCACCAAAGCCAGGCTCAGTGTGGCCGCTGCCACCAGGTATTTCATGCGCGTCATGACGTTTTGACTTCCTCAAAATGTTTATGCGGGAGAATCTCTGTTCCTGCTCCCGATTAAGACCAGCTACAATAGCACACTATATTAAACGGCAAAGCCGTAAAACCCAACGTTAAACGAAGAAGCTGTATATGGCACAACGAGTACAACTCACCGCAACGGTGTCCGAAAATCAACTCGGTCAACGCTTAGATCAGGCTTTGGCCGAAATGTTCCCGGATTATTCGCGTTCGCGCATAAAAGAATGGATCCTCGACCAGCGAGTGCTGGTAAACGGCGCTGTCAGCGACAAGCCGAAAGAAAAAGTTTTAGGGGGAGAGAGCGTCTCCATCGATGTTGAAATCGAAGAAGACGTGCGCTTCGAACCGCAGGATATTCCGCTCAATATCGTCTACGAAGATGATGACATCCTCGTGATCAATAAACCGCGCGATCTGGTTGTTCACCCAGGCGCGGGCAACCCCGACGGTACTGTGCTGAATGCGCTGCTGCACTATTATCCGCCGATTGCCGACGTACCGCGCGCGGGTATTGTTCACCGTCTGGATAAAGATACGACCGGTCTGATGGTCGTAGCGAAAACCATCCCGGCACAAACTCGTCTGGTGGAGTCGCTGCAGCTGCGTGAAATCACCCGTGAGTATGAAGCGGTAGCAATTGGTCACATGACATCGGGTGGTACGGTAGAAGAACCTATCAGCCGTCACCCGACGAAACGTACGCATATGGCGGTGCACCCGATGGGGAAACCGGCGGTAACGCATTACCGTATTATGGAGCACTTCCGTATTCACACGCGCCTGCGCCTGCGCCTGGAAACCGGCCGTACTCACCAGATTCGTGTGCATATGGCTCACATCACCCATCCGCTGGTGGGCGATCAGGTCTATGGCGGCCGCCCGCGTCCGCCGAAAGGTGCATCGGAAGCGTTTATCACCGCCCTGCGCAAGTTTGACCGTCAGGCACTGCACGCGACGATGTTACGCTTGTACCACCCGATCAGCGGTATCGAGATGGAATGGCATGCGCCAATTCCTCAGGATATGGTTGATCTGATTGAGGCAATGCGTGCAGATTATGAAGATCACAAGGACGATATTGACTGGCTATGACTAAACTGATTGTACCGCAATGGGCCGTGCCGGAAGGCGTGGCTGCCTGTAGCTCCACGCGTATTGGCGGCGTCAGTCTGCCTCCGTACGATTCGCTCAATCTGGGCGCCCATTGCGGAGACAATCTGCAGCACGTGGAAGAAAACCGTCGGCGCATGTTTGCCGCTGGCGGGCTGCCGTCATATCCGGTATGGCTGGAGCAGGTTCATGGCACCGCGGTGCTCACCCTGGACGGCGGGCCATATGAGTCAAAACGGGCGGATGCGTCATACTGTAATACACCGGGTACGGTGTGCGCGGTAATGACGGCGGACTGCCTGCCGGTTCTTTTTTGTAATCGCGCAGGGACGGAAGTTGCCGCTGCTCATGCCGGCTGGCGCGGATTATGCGACGGTGTGCTGGAAGCGACGGTCGCATGTTTCGCCGATAAGCCGGAAAACATTCTGGCCTGGCTTGGCCCGGCGATCGGTCCCGAGGCTTTTGAAGTCGGTCCGGAAGTGCGGGATGCGTTTATAGTCAAGGACGGGAAAGCGGAAGAGGCTTTCCGCCCCGTCGGCGAGAAATATTTTGCTGATATCTATCGGCTGGCTCGTCAGCGTTTAGCCAATGTTGGCGTCACGCAGATCTTCGGCGGCGATCGCTGTACGCTAAGCGAAAAGGATGATTTTTTCTCTTATCGTCGCGATAAGACTACGGGCCGTATGGCGAGTTTTATCTGGTTGAGATAACCTGGCGAATCAAGACGGTCCAGAAGGCAAATTTATTTTTCGCATAGTTCAGGTCTTTAACCTTGAATAATTGAGGGATGACCTCATTTAATCTCCAGTAGCAAATTTGACCTGTTATGGGAGGAGTTATGCGTCTGGATCGTCTTACCAATAAATTCCAGCTTGCTCTTGCCGATGCCCAGTCGCTTGCACTCGGGCACGACAACCAATTCATCGAACCTCTTCATTTAATGAGCGCCTTGCTGAATCAGGAAGGGGGATCGGTACGTCCTTTATTAACCTCTGCGGGCATTAACGCCGGAGAGTTAAGCACCAATATCACTCAGGCGCTGAGCCGTTTACCGCAGGTGGAAGGCACCGGCGGTGACGTACAGCCGTCTCAGGATTTAGTGCGTATTCTGAACCTTTGCGACAAGCTGGCGCAAAAGAGGAAGGACAATTTTATTTCGTCAGAACTGTTCGTTCTGGCGGCGCTTGAATCACGCGGTACGCTGACCGACCTTTTAAAATCCGCCGGAGCAACAACCGCCAATGTGACTCAGGCGATTGAACAAATGCGCGGAGGTGAAAGCGTGAACGATCAGGGTGCCGAAGACCAACGTCAGGCATTGAAAAAATTTACGGTCGATCTGACCGAACGTGCTGAACAGGGCAAACTGGATCCGGTCATTGGCCGTGACGAAGAGATTCGCCGTACTATCCAGGTTCTGCAGCGCCGAACTAAAAATAACCCGGTTTTAATTGGTGAGCCCGGCGTTGGTAAAACCGCCATCGTTGAAGGACTGGCACAGCGTATTGTCAACGGTGAAGTACCGGAAGGGCTGAAGGGTCGTCGGGTTCTGGCGCTGGATATGGGGGCGCTGGTGGCCGGGGCCAAGTATCGCGGTGAGTTCGAAGAGCGCCTGAAAGGGGTGCTGAACGATCTGGCAAAACAGGAAGGCAACGTCATTCTGTTTATTGATGAACTGCACACTATGGTCGGGGCGGGGAAAGCGGACGGCGCAATGGATGCCGGCAACATGCTGAAACCTGCTTTGGCGCGCGGTGAGCTGCACTGCGTCGGCGCAACCACGCTCGATGAGTATCGTCAGTATATTGAAAAAGATGCTGCGCTGGAGCGTCGTTTCCAGAAAGTGTTTGTTGCTGAGCCAAGCGTTGAAGATACCATTGCGATCCTGCGTGGTCTGAAAGAGCGCTATGAGCTGCACCACCATGTACAGATCACTGACCCGGCGATCGTCGCAGCGGCAACCTTGTCGCATCGTTATATTGCTGACCGTCAGCTGCCGGATAAAGCTATCGACCTGATCGATGAAGCGGCATCCAGCATCCGTATGCAGATTGACTCGAAGCCGGAGGAGCTCGACCGACTCGACAGACGTATTATTCAGCTCAAGCTGGAACAGCAGGCGCTGAAGAAAGAAGCCGATGAAGCCAGTCTGAAACGTCTGGATATGCTGAATGAAGAGCTGGCGGATAAAGAACGTCAGTATTCCGTATTAGAAGAAGAGTGGAAGGCGGAAAAAGCGTCGCTCTCCGGAACCCAGACGATTAAAGCTGAGCTGGAACAGGCAAAAATCGCCATCGAGCAGGCGCGACGCGTTGGCGACCTGGCCAGGATGTCTGAACTGCAGTACGGCAAAATCCCGGAGCTGGAAAAACAGCTGGCAGCGGCTACACAGTCTGAAGGTAAAACGATGCGTCTGTTGCGTAATAAAGTGACGGATGCGGAAATTGCCGAAGTGCTGGCACGCTGGACCGGTATTCCGGTAGCGCGAATGATGGAAGGCGAGCGTGAAAAACTGCTGCGTATGGAGCAGGAGTTGCACAGTCGGGTGATTGGTCAGAACGAAGCGGTTGAAGCAGTATCCAACGCGATTCGCCGTAGCCGGGCCGGGCTGTCCGATCCTAACCGTCCAATCGGGTCGTTCCTGTTCCTTGGTCCAACCGGTGTCGGTAAAACGGAGCTGTGCAAAACGCTGGCGAACTTTATGTTTGATAGCGATGATGCCATGGTACGTATCGATATGTCTGAGTTTATGGAGAAACACTCCGTATCGCGTCTGGTCGGTGCGCCTCCGGGATATGTCGGCTATGAAGAGGGCGGGTATCTGACGGAAGCGGTACGTCGTCGTCCTTACTCTGTCATCCTGCTGGATGAAGTAGAAAAGGCTCATCCGGATGTGTTTAACATCCTGTTGCAGGTGCTGGACGACGGTCGTCTGACCGATGGACAGGGGAGAACGGTCGATTTCCGTAATACGGTTGTGATTATGACCTCTAACCTTGGTTCGGATCTGATTCAGGAACGTTTCGGCGAACTGGATTACAGTCACATGAAAGATCTGATTCTGGGTGTGGTCAGTCAGAACTTCCGCCCGGAATTCATCAACCGTATCGATGAAGTCGTGGTCTTCCACCCGCTGGGTGAAAAACACATTGCTTCGATTGCTCAGATTCAGCTGCAGCGTCTGTACAAACGTCTGGAAGAACGTGGCTACGAAGTCCACATGTCCGATGAAGCGCTGAAGTTGCTGAGTGCGAATGGTTATGATCCGGTGTATGGCGCTCGTCCGTTAAAACGCGCTATCCAGCAGCAGATCGAAAACCCGCTGGCGCAGCAAATTCTTTCCGGCGAGCTGATCCCCGGTAAAGAAGTTCAGCTGGTGGTGAAAGACGACCATATAGTGGCAGTGCAGTAAATCACAAAACGACAAAAACGGGCCCTCTGGGCTCGTTTTTGTTTAAAAACCAGGCAAGAATTAAAGTCTGGATGCAGGGTTGTTTAATAAGTGAGCGAACGAATCATTTATTTGAATTTAAACTTGCCACATCAGAATTACCCCCTATAATGCGCCTCCACTGACACGGAACAACGGCATGCAAGCCGCCGGGTCAGCGGGGTTCAGAGATGAACGCCAACGGAGAAAAGCGAAAATAAAG
>NZ_JBWNLD010000020.1:0-40697 GCF_056521145.1 Klebsiella sp. CSG-1
CTTATATGTCATTTGTGGTTGCATATCTTGTTTTAAGCGCCTCCCTGTACCCATTCTCATATTATACTTCGGAGAAATTAGCCCTTAAGATAATGACCAAAGACTTTTGGGATCGTCACATTGGCGTGAACAGCGGTGTATTTGGCATGTTCGTTATTGTGTGGTTGTTCTGCATGCCGCTGTCTGTACCCTTATTTATTGTGTATTTATGTATACGCGAAAAAGCTAGAATAAGTACCTAAAAATATAAAAATCTCGTAATTGCATCACGCTACGTCTGATAATGGCATGGAACTGCTGGTAACTACGGGGTTGTTAATTTCTGGAAGGCTGCCGCGTATTTGGCGATGTCGCTCATTTTGACTGGATCACTGGCTGTTTTGTGTGCCCAAAACGGCCCCAAACAGAGCCGTATTGTATTACAGAGTGCTTGCGAAAGCAGCAAATTCTGTGTACCCGCCGGTTGGAACATCGTCCAAAAACACCTGGGGAATGGTTTCTACCAGCTTCCCAACCATGTCACTCAGCTTTTGTTTATCGATCCCTTCAGCGATAATGTCAACATACGGGTATTCGCCGTATCCATGGCCCTGCAGCTGCTTTGCCAGCTCAACGGCTCGATTACAGAAGGAACAATTATCTCGGCCATAAATTACAAAATTATTTTTTTCAATTGCTTAGCGTCGATGGGTTGGGGGGGCGGCCGATCTCTGAACTTGCTGGTTAGTAGTAGGCTATACCGAACGGCAGAGGTAAGAAGTCTTTCTCGGTTTCCATATCAATCATATTTTCCTTACAGATAGGCTTGAAGCGCCACTTTACACAGCTCAGATCGCACGCAATCTTCGGCCGTGAACTCAACGAGGACAACCTGACGGGACGGTTCGAACCGCTCCAGTGAGTCCTCAAGGCCGGATTTAACATTACCTGGCAGGTCACATTGGGTTACATCACCATTAACGATGACCGTTACGTTCTCTTCCATCCGGGTCAGGAACATCTTCATTTATGACACTGTCACGTTTTGGGCGTCATCGAGGATGACCACAGCATTTTCGAACGTGCGACCGCGCATGTATGCGAAGGGCGCGATCTCCACTTTGGCCACCTCTGGCTTTAAGCAGTATTCGAGAAATGAGCCATCTAGGCGCTTCTGTAGCACATCGTAGACGGGACGAAAGAACGGAGCGAACTTCTTCAAAAGGATAAAGCTAGTTATCTTTTTGGTGTGTTCAAACGACAATTCCCTATAGGAAAAGGTATGAAATTCTACTAAGGTGGGAGATATGTCAAATAACATTGTCTATAAAATAATCAGTGGCTCAGATTGGGAGTGGGCGGAAGATTATATATATCTATATGCAGAATATGTTGTAGCTTGCGAACCAGGTCGACAATGTCAAGTAGGTATGGGAGTATTTATTGACGGAGAACCAAGAGGAGAAAAAATACGTTTTTCTGGCGCGGAGACTATTAAAGTGGTATTAGTCGGTGCTCTGTATTTCCGTGTTGACGATGGCAAAGGCCCATGCAACATGCCTTTACTCAAAAGGATAACCAACCGCTCTCATGGACATGGTGAAAATTGAAAAGGCCCAGAAAAATGGGCCTTTTCAATAACAACATCGCTTTCGCAATGGGACGGTTTTCAAGGCCGCTTGGGCGCCATGCTCCCTATCCTCCGTCCAGATGCTTATCTTATGGTTGCTTCAACGAGCTGCAATTCATCACAACGGTAAGGGCATTCAGGGAAAGAGAACCGTCGCGAACAGCCAAAGAGCGCGCCTTCCTTACTGTCGTCCAAATCCCCTTACCGTTGTGGCGAGGTGGGCGGATTTGAACCACCGATCCGTTGATTAACAGTCAACCGCTCTACCACTGAGCTACACCATCTAAGGTGGACACCGTCAGCCTCTGTCGATTTACGGACTTGTGGGGCTGTATCGCCGATTCACCGGTGTCGTTCGCAGCAGTCCTATCAGCAATTGATAGGATTTCTGTCACTTGTGCTTTACGTGTTCACCAAACGCTTGCAAGCCACATGGCGGAGACGATCTGCGGGCTGGTGTAGTGAGCGTTTCGGGGGGACGCGATAGCTGCACCCATCTCGGCCGGTTGCAGAATGTCATTCAGCTCGGCGACTTCCTTCGCCCAGCCGCTGGTGGCCGTACCATCCGTGCGGGCAAACGCTTCCTGGATGCCGCTCCAGCCTACGTATTTGGCGAGCACGGCCTGTTCGTCGACCGTCGCCTGCCGGTTGCCGATCTCCAGCTCTTTCAGCAGTCGGATGGCGGCAATGTTATCGCGGTAATTGGCCTTTTTCCCGCCCTGCCTATGCTGGCGGGGTCGATGGTGAAGAGGTCGGCCGGTTTTTCCTGCGCGGTCAGTCCTGATATTGGGAGGGGCCCTCGTCCTCGTCGTAGAGCGGCATCGCCAGTACGTCCCTCAGCGCCGCACCGCTGCAGAACGGCTCTCTGTCCTGCTTGTCCTTCAGGACCTGTTCTTCGGGCGGAAACAGGTATTTCTCGCGCGTCATCTCCCACGCCTCGTGTTAGTAGAAGCCCGCGTTCTCCAGCTAGTCCATCTCCTCGGACGTCCACATTGCTGCGTCCTGAAGGGCGTCCTCTAGCGTCCCGGCCTTCTTCATTTCTGCGAATTTAGTTGGCTGGAACTCTGCCCAATGTTCTCGGGCTTCATTAATCCAATTTTGCAGCATTACCATTTGATACTGTTTTCAGGGAGGAGATCACCGGTATGCAACCCCGCGCGGGGCTCTGTATTCTGCTGGATGACGGAGACAGCCGGATACTGTTTGATACCGGCCCGGATGAAACATTTATCCGCAACGCCCGGCTGATGAATGAACCTTTGTCGAATCTGAGCGCGGTGGTGCTATCGCACGGCCACTATGACCATATCGGCGGCGTCAACTGGCTCAATTCAGGTACCAGGATTATCTGTCATCCTGACGTTGTACGAGAAAGATATGCCTGTGTACGAGTCCCCGGTAAGGCAATACCGGTCAAAAAGCTTTCACGGCACCTTAATTTCACCGGCGAAAATGTGCTGTTCAGTAAAGGCCCGCACGCAGTGGGAAAACGCTTTACCTGGACAGGTGAAATTCCCGTCGAAAAGCCCGTTGCATATGGTATTACCGATGTCCGTACCGGAGCACTTGATTATGTGCCTGATGAAGGGGCCCTTATCTGGCGCTCCTCCCGTGGCCTGGTCATTATTACCGGATGCGGTCACCGCGGGCTGGAGAACACGATTCACCATTGCCGGAATATTACGCGGGAAGAGAATATTTATGCCGTTATCGGCGGACTGCACCTGCGTACCGCGTCGCCATTAAAACTGATCAATCTTATGAAGTTTCTCAGGGAAATAAAGCCTGAAAAAATCATGGGATGCCACTGCACCGGACGATGGGGCAGACTGTGGCTTAAGGATAAATATCGCCTTTCCTGCGGGGATACACTCTTTTTTGACGCATAGCACCTTTCTGTCTTGCCGGTCATCCGGCACATCTGTCTACGGGAGGGAGCATTTGTGTATCAAATCAGCAGCCCTGTTAAACACGCATAATGCGAAAACAGCTCCTGCATACCTTGATCATTTGCGGCTCGCCGCGTCCGCATAATGCTCACCTCATGCTTGCGCAAGTGGCACCTCCCCCAACACTGAAACTGACCGCCAGCCGAATATGTTGCATTTGGGCGGCGTGAGCGGATTTAAGAACCGTCTTCAGCACTCCGCGACGCTGTCGCGCGTTCTTTCCTGACCGCATGACCATACTGCCAGGTGGATACCAGACATATCAGTAAAACAGGTAACATCATCAGGCCCAGCAGTTTCCAGCCCAGCAATGCCAGCATCACACCCGCCCCTGATGTGGCGATCGCGGAGAAAATAAAACGGCTGGTTTCGGCCAAACCCTGCGCTTTTTTTCGCTCATGATCACGATAAGAGAGACTGAGCAGCGTAGAGCCGCCCACAAACATAAAATTCCATCCGACCCCCACCAGAAGCAGACTTAAGCCGTAAGCCAGCATCGTTTCTCCGGTCAGGTTAACCATGATGGCTGACATGTTGAGAGCGATCCCGGCATATAACAGCACGGTGATCCCCACTTTTCGTATCAGGAGACCGGTAAACAGTGAAGGGACATACATTCCCAGCAGATGCAGCTGAATGACCAGGGCGCCATCATTCATTGAATGGTGGTGCGTAACGGAGAGAGGGGCCGCCGTCATGAGAAAAAGCATCACCAACGAGCCAACGACCAGGTTAAACCAGGCAGTACGATAATCCGGACGTTTCATTAGCTCCCGACTGGTCGGTGACCGTACCGGGGGAGCCGCGGTGTCCGGAGCAGAGGGATATTTTTTTGATCGGCCGAAGAACAGCGCCAGATTAAGTGCCGACATAATACCCAGTGTCGCCACCACGAGATAAACACCGGCAAAGCGAGGTAGCCCGGGAACATCCCGTGCAATAATCGTCAACAGTGGCCCGAGGATTGCCGCCACAACACCGCCAATCATGACCAGAGAGATAGACTGCCCCTTCACTTCCGGCGGGGAGTGATCGGCGGCAACCAGGCGATAGTACTGGCTGAAAGCCTGATAGACCCCCACAAGAAAGCAGCCGGTGCAAAAAAGTAAAAAACTGCCCTTCAGCACAGCGAGAAAAGACAATAATCCGCCCGCTGTACCGCATACAGACCCCAGTATAAACGCGAGTTTTTCGTTTCCCCGCCCGATCATGCCGGCAGCAAACAGACTCGAGAACGCGCCGGCAACAGTGATGAGCGCAAATGGAACGGTGGCCAGTTCATCAGACGGGGCCAGCTGATAGCCCACCAGGGTGGCAATGGTCAGGTCAACAGAGACAGCACAGGTAAAAAACAGATTACTGACCGCAAGGATAGCGGGGATACGGCCTGGTATGTATCGCATGATGCCCTCCTGGAGGGATGAACTTAACGGAAGTCAAGCGGCGGCTCCTGAGCCTAAGTCTCATGGAGTGGACCGGGAAGAACAAAGAGAAGCGGTTGCAGGCGGGCGTCTTTCTCAACGCGAAGCTCCTTGTATTCATTTTTAAGATTCCATCCGTCATTCGTTCACTCAGAACACTATATGTATTGCCTCTCCATGACGTGAGCAATAAATAAAGCAAAAAAGGTGCCATAAAAAAAGGGGGGGACCTGTTATTCATGGCGCTTCTGCACCGTCCGCAAGCAAAGTTATCATTCTCTGGTGCAATGAGCTTAATTACATAATGTTATTATTAATTATAAAATAGATAAATTGTTTACTGATGTCGGTTTTAAATTTAAAAAAAGTCATTGAGAGCGTGTGGCGGCCATGCCATAAAGTTCAGCAGTAATAAAATGTATCCGAAGCCAACCGGTTTCGCGGTCATTTTCGTTGCCATGCGTTCCAGTCTCAGCCTACACGGTATGTCCAGTAAGGCCTTGAATGAGGATGGTAAAATACTGCGGGAGATCGTGTTGATCTCCATCGCATTTAAGCACGAAAAATGCCGGATGTTTACGAGCATCCTGAAAGCGGTTCTCAAATCGGCAGCGGCAGAACGCTGTGCCTGCAGCGCCATGACCTCATTGCTGGCGCGATCGCGACTGCGCGGGCCGCAAAGAAAAATTCAGAATATCCTCCTGCAATAACGGTCTGCCAGGCTTAAATGCAGTGATTTTTTCGGAGGTTGCAATAATCAATAACATAAAATATGAGAATGAACCCCGGGTCATTTATCATGCCTGGTCCAGAAAGAGACTTAATTGTCACTTCTTGTGCTTGAAATATCATCAAATGGTGAAAAATTTGAATGATATTAATTTTAATTAATTGATTTATAAGGCATTAATAAAATTTGATGACAAGAATAAAATGTTACTATAGAGTAAATTTTAGTATATTAATTGCCGTGTTTTATCATGAATACGGCTGAAAAAGAGGGTCTGGCGCCGGTGGGAAATTTACGCTGCCAGTGAGTGCCTGTCAGACAGCACCTTATTTGTCGACTCACCATATCGGGATAATTCCCGCTGATCTTACCGGGGGGCAGAGGCGCCCCTGCACCTGACAGGATATCCCCTCATGCAACAGATCGCTTTTTATATTCTTATTGCCAGCCTGACCATCGCCAGCCCCGGTCCGGGCGTTTTATTCACCCTGACGAACACCCTGAACTATAACTTGCGTCATGCCATGGCCGGGATCATCGGTGTGGCCGCAGGAATGGGGGTGATATCGATCATCGCGGCCAGCAGTGTCGGGGTGATCATTACCACGTCCCGGTTGGCCCTGCTGGCAGTGAAAATCATCGGGGCCGCTTACCTGATTTATCTCGGGAGCAAATTATTTCGTTCACTACCCCGTGCGATGAATAATAACGCGGCCATACCGGGAACCGATGTCGCGCCATCCGCCAGTCAAAGCTTTCGCCAGGGTCTGCTGGTTTCTCTGCTGAATCCCAAACCCATCGTCTTCTTTATGGCGCTGTTCCCGCAGTTCATTAACCCGCAGCAGCCATTTGTCCCCCAGTTTTCGATACTATCGGGTATTTTCTGTCTTTTGGTGATCGTCATCCACACGCTTTACGGGCTTTTCGCACACTCCGTAAAGATGAAGATGTCTTCCGGTAATCTCTTCAGTAAACTCAATAAAACCGGCGGAGTGCTGTTCATGTGTTTTGCTGCAGGCCTCATTATTTCCGCCCTGCAGCCTTACATTTGAACCTATGCTCCCTTATTCCCCCATGGAGTCGTTAAAATGGATATTTTTGTTTGCTATCGCTGATTACTCTGGGCACTAATCTTCTTGACCCCTCAGATTGCATATCCCGGCTTTGTGGGGTGAGTGGGCTGGACTCATCATGATAAACCGTGGTTACCGGGCGATAACGTTCCCGAACATATCCCGCTGACCCTGGCCGTATGCCGTGACGCTGGAACTTATTAAACCGGGTACAGCGACGCAGAATGTGACGCCGGAAGAGCACCGGCTGATAACCAGGAAAGCGCAACTATCAAAAAGGGCATGAAGCTAAAACAGGTGTAGTGGCAATACCGGCTCAGGTATTTGCTATCATCCCCACATGGACACGTGAAGGTTGTCTATGAAGGCAAAACAGCAGCAATGAAAATCCTGTCAGAAGGGAAGCCCATAGTGGGTTGCGCCGGCTACGTAAGATACTTTTCCTGCGGGAAATTGACGGCGGGTCGCCAGGATGTTCTGAAATACAGGTGAAAAATGTTTCAAAAAAAACCGTTTCTCCTCTCCCTGCTTATCGCTCTCTATTCAGGGGGAGTTATCCTGACAACTTTTCTTCTCCTTGGCGGTATCTATTTCTTTCAAAAGAAAGAAATAGAAGATTCTCTCCTTGAGAGCAACCTGGCCTACGCGATGAAAATTGCTGATACGACAGACCGGTATCTGGCCATGGCCCAACGTGAATTAGCCTGGACAGCTTCTGAATTACATAGCACCGATGCATCCGTGGCCAGGTATGAGGTAGAGCGTCTGCGACTCCGGTCAGCCGTATTTAACTCTGTTGGGGTTGTTGACGCTAAGGCTGCGATTATTGCCACTTCACCTTACCTGCCCGCACTGACCGGCGTCAGAGTACATTCCGCAGCAAGCCAAAATGCTCTGGCTGTTCAAAAGCCGCTGATTTCTGGTCCATTCACGTCGATTGCCGGAAATGACATGATAATGCTCTCGCATCCACTCCGTTCGCCGGATGGCCACTATCTGGGCTATCTCGGCGGAAGTATTTATCTGAAAAAACAGAGTATGCTCAGTGATATTATTAGCCTTCATTTTTATAAAGATAATGTATCTGTAACTATTGTCGATCGCGATGGCAAAGTTATATTCAATACTGCTCCCACGATGACCAGGTCGCCCGTCAATCTCACGCCACAATTGAAAACGTATATGAGCAACAACTTAAACGGTTCTTTTGCCGGACGAGATTATTTGGTTGGCTATGCGGGTCTTAAGAAATCTAACTGGAATATTATTGTGTCGACGCCGTCAGAGGTTGTCACCAGTATGTTGTTCAATACGGTGAAGAAAATTTCCGGACTGGTGCTGGCTATCCTGTTCTTTATTACGACAGGGGTGGCTTTTCTGTCGTCACGTATCGCAAAACCACTGGAGCAGCTTGCGCGGCTGGTTCAGACCAATGACAGTCTCACGTCGCCAGAGAAACTCTCTTCCATCAGGGCCTGGTACCAGGAAGCTTATTTACTCAGAGAGGCGATGGAAAAACGTTTTCGTTTAGTCTCTGCCCAATTTGCAGCGCTCAGTGATGAGGCGATGACAGATCCTTTGACGGGTTTGTATAACCGGCGTGGTTTCTATGAGCAATTAACTTATATCAAGAACCTGAAAAATCAGTGCGCGATTGCAGTAGATATCGATCATTTTAAAGCTATTAACGATCGGTTCGGACACAGTACGGGTGATGACGTGCTGGTTCATACGGCGGATTTACTCAGACTGACATGCCGAAAAGAGGATGTTATCAGCCGCTTTGGTGGAGAGGAGTTCGTTATCCTTTTGACGGAAACCACGCTCGCCGGGTCTGCTGCGATAGCCGAGCGGATCCGCCAGGTCATATCGGCTACCGAGTTCTCTGAGGCAGGGCACCTTACGGTCTCGATCGGTGTCGCGGGGCTAAAAGATTATGAGGGTGACTACGAGCGACTCCTCATGGCAGCTGATTCCGCGTTATATCAGGCTAAACGACAAGGACGAAATAGAGTCGTGGTCAGTGGGCATAGCCAATAGCCATGATGGTCAGAAGTGAATGCGCTCAAATTGTGAATGTTCGGTTTTGCTTTATGAACAGAGGCTTGCCGGCCCGCACTTTTGCGGATGTATGTTCAGTAAAACCGTCGGTGCGTAGGGTAAAAGGCTGCAGGGCGTTATGTTGATCACCGTTCTGGTGAAACCCAAAATGTTCCGGATGTTTACGGATATCCTGAGAGTGGTTTTCAGACCGGAACCGGCGGAAGGCTACGCCTGCATCACCATTGACCCTCCCCATTCAGAAACAGAATTCTTCTATGGTTCCCTCTACCTGTAAGGGCGGCGTCTTCCCTAAACCAGGCCGCCTTCCGGCGATGCAGTCCTGGTATAGCCGCCAACATTCCCGCTATAATCGCAGAAATTTCTCAACGGGTTCAGAGACGAAATGACAAAACTCACCTTACAAGAGCAGCTGCTGAAAGCCGGGTTAGTGACCAGCAAAAAGGTCGCTAAAGTGCAAAGAACGGCCAAAAAATCACGGGTACAGGCGCGTGAAGCGCGAGAGGCGGTGGAAGAAAATAAAAAAGCGCAGCTCGAACGCGATAAGCTGCTGGGCGAACAGCAAAAGCAGGCCGCTTTAGCCAAAGAATATAAAGCTCAGGTCAAGCAGCTGATTGAAATGAACCGGATTCTTCCGGCAAAAGGCGACATTGGCTTTAACTTTACCGACAACAATCTCATTAAAAAAATTTTTGTCGATAAGCTGATTCAGGCTCAACTGATTAGCGGCCGTCTCGCGATCGCGCGTTTGGTGACAGACAGCAGCGGCGAGAGCGTATACGCGATTATTCCGGCTAACGTCGCGGATAAAATTGCGCAGCGCGATGCGGACAGCATTGTGTTACACAGCGCGCTCAGCCAGGAAGAGCAGGATGAAGACGATCCGTATGCTGATTTCAAAGTGCCTGATGATTTAATGTGGTAGCTGGCCTTGCCGTTCGTCATCTGTGCCTATGAATGGCCGCGTCGGTGAAAGGGATGAATGCATCGTCTCGCTGCGAAAAATGTCGCTCCCTATCAAAGGATGAATCAATGATTATGCTCCGCCCGATGGGCGAAGAAGAATACCCGGCATATCTGGAATACTTTATTGCGGATTACGCGCGTGAAATTGCCGCCAACTATCGGCTTAGCGCGGAGGATTCGCTGGCAAGAGCGAAGCGTGAAATCGCAGAGGATCTTCCTGAGGGGGTGAATACGCCCGGGCAGGTTTTGCTGTGTCTCTTTAACCAGGCAGACCATTGCGACGAGCACGTCGGTTACCTCTGGTACAAACCCGATACCGCCACGCAAACCGTGTTCATCTTTGATTTTTATATCTTCAACGCCTGCCAGGGGCAGGGGCTGGGCACGCAGGCGCTACGCGCTTTTGAGCGGGAGATGCGAGAGCAGGGGATTGAACAGATTCGACTTCGCGTGGCCGGAGATAACCAACGAGCCCGCCACGTCTACGAGTCTGCCGGCTTTTGGGTGACGGGAATCAATATGAGCAGGACGTTATCCGATTAATGCTCGTGGAGGCAGACAAAAGTCACGTATTCCGACGGGCCGCACGGCGGTGAAAGGGGAGATGAACGCGCGGGGCTTCAGGCTTTATGTTCGGTCCTGCTGCGCGCTGTTCGGTCCGGCCAGGGTTCTGGATAGCGATCCGAACGCCTGACCCGGACTTCTCTTTCAGCGCGCTGGCTCCGCTGACGTTATTTCGCCAGCAGCTCCTTGCGGACGATCTCTGCGCCTGCACTTAACGCATTGAGCTTGCCTCTGGCGACCTGACGAGAGAGGGGCGCCATCCCGCAGTTGGTCGAAGGATAAAGCTTATCGGCATCGACAAACTCAAGCGCTTTACGTAGCGTACCGGCGACCTCTTCCGGGGTCTCAATAGCATTGGTTGCCACGTCAATCGCGCCCACCATCACCTTTTTGCCGCGAATCAGCTCAAGCAGGTCCATGGGGACACGCGAGTTATGACACTCCAGCGAGATGATATCGATATTCGATGTTTGCAGCCTTGGGAACGCCTCTTCATACTGGCGCCACTCTGACCCCAGCGTCTTTTTCCAGTCAGTATTGGCTTTGATACCATATCCATAGCAGATATGTACCGCCGTTTCACATTTTAGTCCTTCAATCGCTCTTTCTAACGCAGCGATCCCCCAGTCATTCACCTCATCAAAAAAGACATTAAATGCCGGCTCATCAAACTGGATAATATCGACACCCGCCGCCTCTAATTCTTTCGCTTCCTGATTGAGAATTTTGGCAAATTCCCAGGCCAGCTTTTCACGGCTTTTATAGTGGTTATCATAGAGGGTATCGATCATCGTCATCGGCCCTGGCAGGGCCCATTTAATAGGTTGTCGGGTCAGCTGACGTAAAAAACGGGCATCTTCAACGAAAACCGGCTTCTGACGCGCCACTTCACCCACGACCGTCGGCACGCTCGCCTCATAGCGATTGCGAATTTTCACCACTTCGCGCTTCTCAAAATCCACGCCGCTGAGATGCTCAATAAAGGTGGTGACAAAGTGTTGGCGCGTTTGCTCGCCATCGCTGACAATGTCAATTCCTGCGCGTAGCTGATCATACAGGGACAGGCTTAGCGCATCTTTTTTCCCTTCAATTAATTCCTGATCGTGTAATTTCCAGGGCGACCATAGTTTCTCAGGCTCTGCCAGCCAGGAAGGTTTAGGTAAGCTGCCAGCCGTCGAGGTGGGTAATAATTTTTTCATAATAGAAAGCCTTGTATGTTCGGTGAATTAAAGCGCGTAGCCAGCAGACCATTTCTCAAGAATATTCTGGTAAGGCTTGATGAAATGCTCTTCAGTAAATTTTCCCTGCTCGATCGCCAGCTGGCTGCGCTCTTCCCGATCATAAACAATTTTTGTTAATGAATGATCCTGGTGATTCAGGTTCGGTTGATAATATTGCCCTGCGGCGGCATTGGCATTGTAAATTTCAGGCCGGTAAATTTTCTGGAATGTCTCCATCGTACTGATGGTACTGATAAGCTCAAGATTAGTGTAATCACTAAGCAGATCCCCAGAAAAATAAAACGCTAACGGTGCAACGCTATTCTGCGGCATAAAATAGCGAACCTTTAATCCCATCCTGGAAAAATATTGTTCAGTCAACGACGAGCCATTTTGCTGATATTCGATACCCAATACCGGATGCTGATTTCCCGTCCGCTGATAGGTGTCTTTGCTCGATACGCTGAGGCAGATTACCGGCGGTTTGTTAAAGTTCTGCTGGTATACAGTAGAACTAACGAAGTGTTTAAAGATATTGCCATGTAACTCACCAAAATCATCCGGGATGCTAAATGCGGATTGCTGTTTGTTATGCTCTAACAACCGCACGCTAAAATCATAATCGCGTACGTAAGAGGAGAAATTATTCCCGGCGAGGCCGTCAATACGTTCGTGCGTTTTTTTATCGAGAATGTTTGTTTTTAAGATCTCAATGACCGGAAAGCTGCCGCTGCGGTGCTGGTCATTGAGTGTCATTTCAACTGAAATAATTTCAAGTTCGACAGAATAACGATCGCCTTGTGGGTTATCCCAGTACGCCAGCGCATTAAAACGATTGTCAATCATCGTCAGCGTGTTACGTAAGTTGTCCTCGCGGTTTTCCCCTCTGGCCAAATTCGCGAAATTGGTTGTAATTCGCGTATTTTCAGCGGGGTTATAATGCGCGTCAAAACAACTACGTTTAATCGTAAAAGTAAAATCTTTATTCATCGCGATGGTGCACCCTAAGTCTGATATGAAAACTGAATGTATTCCCTGAATCCCAGCATATCCTTTCTTTTTATCTGGTTATGTCATTCAGTAATCATCATATTGTCTCTGATTAATAGAACATATTTTATGCCAGAGTCCCTGGATGAGTGAAAGCGACATAATTTCATTACAACATGAGTCATCTTCATGGTCGAAGAGCAACCCCACTGCGCCAAGGCTGGCGGAGAGTCCTGCGTCGAACGTTGTACTTATTCGCGCAGGCGGCTCTTGCGCGCGAGATCTTCCCGTGTAGGCCCCTGAAAATAGAGGGTGCTGATATGACAGCTGCGGGGCTGAGTGAGGACAAAGCGAATGGTTTCCCAGACCGATCGCCCGTTCAGCAGGCGTTCGCCCATTTTGACGCTATCGTCGACATGTTCGTCTAAACCGCTCAGTTCAAAATCCGGCGGATACAGCCCGGTGACGCGGATGTTTTCAGCCGCCAGCTGGTGCGAGAGCGTCTGGGTAAACCCGCTCAGACCATGCTTGCTGGCGAAGAAAGCAGGATGCGCGATTGAATCGGTAAAGTGCGGGATACCGCAGGCGGAGATCATGGATACAATATCTGCCTGCTCCGAGCGTCTTAATGCCGGTAATAACGCCTGAACTAACAACACCGAACTTGTTAACCCGGAATGAAGGGTATCGACGATCTCCGGGGGCGAGCGATCGTCTAAATTGCCGGACAACCATTGCGCCGCATTAAGAATAAGAATATCCACCGGCGTCTCAGACTGTAATAGCTGCGCGGAAAACTGCGCAATGGATGCCGGTTGCGCTAAATCACACAGGTATCCTTGCGCCGTCCCGCCCTCCGCCGCGATCAGAGTGCTGGTTTCCTGGATATCCGCCGGGCGCCGGGCGCAGTAATCGACGCTGACCCCTTCGCGGGCCAGCCAGACGGCCAGCGCCTGCCCAAATCCGCTGCCTCCGCCCGTAATAACGGCTCTTTTACCTTTCAACATCAACTGACTCCTGGTGAGTGACAAGCATGGACACGGAAGTGATTGTGCACAGGAGGCGGGAGCGGCATCTTTCCATTTGTGCCATTCGGCCAATCATGGCATCAATGAACACATCCCCACGCTGTGTTAACCGGAGGTCGGCCCCAATGGACACCGCACAGGGCTTGCATTATGGCCGCCATATTGCAATGCAGTCGCAGAACCGGCGGCAAGAGAAGGCGTATGGAGAGCGGTTTGAAGGGCCGCCAGGCTGCGGCAGAAAGCGGCAGAATGTCGGCCCAGGGGCGGTCAGAAGGCAATCAGACTTTAAGCAGTTTCACCGTGGCATCAATGTCAATCTCATCTTCTGAGAAGATCAATGTCGTTCCCTGAAAAGTGGTGATCGCCAGTTTTTTCAGCGAGCGCATGTCACCGGGCTTAACGTCGGATTTCGGCTTGATGCTGCTCATCAGGATCCCCACGGACAGCACCGCATTTTCTTTATCAATGCGGGTATCGGCAGGCACTTCTTCGCTGTAGACCAGGTAGGATTTGATCGACGTGAGCTTCAGGCGCTCGCCGGCGATATAGATGTATTTGCTTTCCGGCACCACTTTCACCGCATAAGCTGACAAACCCTTGTTATTGGTGGTGGGTTCGAAGGTCACCGCCGCATCTTTCTTAATCAGATCAGGATTGGCGACCTTAATCACATGAAAATAGCGGTTATCGCCGTTTTCATCTTTGATAAATCCAAAACCTTTATCTTTAAACCAGGTTGTGATTGTTCCGTTCATCGCCGTTACCACCTACTTAATCGTGTATTAACTCAATTTTTGCAGCGCGCAGTGTAATGCACAACGCCTGCGCAGACCACGTCTTTGCTTTCAGTCTGGACGATAAATTTTGGCTATGCGAGGGGGAATAGCGTGCGTCAGAATAACAACACGCCCGTTTATCCTGGCCAGAGAGCCCTGCTGAGGCTACTCATTGCCCCACTGATTGAGGAACATCGCGATCTCATCGATACGATCCGCGGGGAGACCGGCTTCGCGCGCCATGTCTGCCTGGGCCTCTTCGCTGATCTCCTCGTTGTTCATGAGACGAGTGAGCAGCAGTTGAAAATAGTGCGCCAGAGGTTCGCGTTCTGATTCACTGACCGGCTTTGCGCATTCCGTCGCGTACTCATCGGCGATGTCATAATACTTTAGCGGTATTTCATTATTCATTAAGTAGGCCCTTAGGTTAATGCCGGTATCATTTGCCGAAGATCATATCATCCTTATTTCATTTTATCTGCCATCCGCGTTGTGGATAGCAGAACGCGAACAACGTCCTGAGTGCAGCGGTCTGATTTTCTGTCCTGCCGGGTGCTCTGACCGTCACGGAGTGCGCGTCAGGGAAAGCCGGGCCGGGCATCGCTTTCTTTTTATTCCCGACGGATGGTAATGTTGCCCGATAACGGGTAACCCGATGCTGCTAATGAAAATATTGCTCGTAAGACATGGTGAAACTGAATGGAATGGCGTTAACCGCCTGCAGGGGCACCTTGATAGCCCGGTGACCGCGCGCGGGCATAGACAAATTGCGGCGCTGATCCGCGCGCTTGACGGTGAGAAAATCGATCGGGTGGTCTCTTCTCCCGCAGGTCGCGCCGTCGCGGCGGCTATGCCGATCGCGGCCCATTTTGCCTGTCCTATCCGTTTTGACGCGCGGCTCATTGAACGGGGCTTCGGGCCATTAGAGGGAACGGTCTACTCGCAGCTCAACGACGAGCAGCGGAGGTTGTTCGATGCGATCTACTCCGGCGATCCGCACGTGACGCCACCGCACGGCGAGTCGCTGGCCGCTGCCGTCGCCAGAACAACAGCGGCGCTGCTTGAAGCCGGTGAGGCGGGGGACCGGTGCGTGTGCGTGGTTTCTCATGGCCAGGTCATGCAGGCGGTTATCTCTACGCTTGACGGCCATGGTGCGGAGAACTTTCCCCGCTATGCGCATCTGAATGGCAGCTACTCGGTTCTGGAGCGCGCGGAAGGTCGGTTATCGCTGGTGAAATGGGGGATAGCCACCCATTTGCTGTTGCGGGGATAAGCAGACAGCTTATCCCCGTATGGCGTTTAGTCGGATTTCAGCATGCCGAAACTGACTATCCGGGAGCGCCCCTGCTCTTTGGCCCGGTAAAGTGCGGCATCCGCGGCTCGCAGCAGGCTGTCGCTCTGGGTATGCTGCGGGAAACTGGCAATGCCGATTGAGACATCCACCTGGCCAATCTCGGTGAGACCATCGCGCAGGGTCAGGCTGCGGACACTGTCGTAAATCTCCTCTGCGCAGGCCCGGGCCGTCTCTTCATTGGCGCCGGCAAGTAGCACCAGAAACTCCTCGCCGCCGTAGCGAAAAGCCATGCCTTTGTCGCGTACCGCGCGTTGGACAATGACCGCCACGCTCTTGATCACCAGATCGCCGGCTTCATGACCATACCGATCGTTAATCGTTTTGAAGTGATCGATATCGATCATCAGGCAGCTCAGCGGAGCATGGTTTTGCACCGCGAGATTGATTTGCGTATGCAGGGCATCATCCAGATGATGACGGTTACGCAGCCCGGTCAGCGAATCAAACAGCGCTTTCTCCAGCAGCGCGCTGCGCAGACGCTGGTTTGCCAGCGCCAGACCCAGCGCTTCGGCCATCAGCTCCAGATAGGCGCGAGAAGGGGCGGTGGCGGGAGTGACATTCCTGAAGGAGAGCAGGCCGATCGCTTCTCCTTGCGCAACCAGCGGCACGCAAAGCGATTGATGAATGCAGGCGTCGGGCAGGTGTGTGCAGGCGATGTCAGGCTCACCATTGACCGGCGGATGGCTTAATCCACGGCGCACGGCCCAGCAGTTGTCAGGATAAAAGACCTCGGGTTCATCCGGCGGCGAGAGCCATTGAGCCACACAGCGCAACTGCCAGGGATTGGTTTCGAGAACATACAGGCGCCCGGGAATTGCGGGGGCGATATTCGGAGCGAAGAGCTCGGCGACCTTGATAACATCGTCAAAAGATTCGCAGCCCTGCAGACGCTGCGTCATGCGCGCCAGCAGTTCCCGAATCGCCCAGTCGGCATCCCGCTCTTGCTCAAGACGCTGACGCGCCAGGCCATTTTCGCGGAAAATACGGATCGCCTGGGCCATATCGCCAATCTCATCGATCTGCGTGAACTGGGGGGCTTCGACGGCATAATCCTGTGAGGCAAGACGTTGTACCACATCACTTAAACGAACAACCGGGTACAATACTCGCCGTTGCAGGATAAATCCGAGGACAAACAGGAACATCAGCGCCGTCAGCGCGACCATTATTTCTGATAACGTACGCCAGGTGTGCGATTTTTCCGTGGCTTGCGCAATGGCGCTGGCGGCCCGGCCTTCCAGCATAAGGCGGAAGTGATCGATCTGGGTCTGTACCCGTTCCAGCTCCTGTTCATAAGGCTTGCCGTAGAGCAGGGTGAGCGCCTCGCTGTCTGCTCCACGTTCAATACTGGCAAGCGCGGCCTGCTGTTCATCCTGCAGCTCATCCGCTATCTGCAGCCCCTCGCGCAGCAACATCAGCTCCTGCGGCGTCGCTCCCCGATCTTTCAGCTTTTCCAGCCGGTGCTCTATCGTCGTCAGCGAACGGGCCTGCTGGCGGTATTCCTGTAACACATCCGGGTTTTTGTTAATGACGTAAGCGCGAGCGAGGTCGGATAATTCCCAGCTCTCGGTTTCAACCGTTTCGGTTAGCTGGTCGAAGATCTGCCGCTGTTGTACGACCTGGCGCTCGGCGGTCTCCGCGTTGGACGCCATCAGCATGGCAATACCGGAAGTGATGGTCAGGCAAACGGTGATCCCGTAGGCCCAGTTGGTCATGGTGGCGATTCTCACCCGAATTTTCCTTGCATGCAGATGAACAAATGACGTTACGTCTAATTATAGAACCCGCTTCTGCCCATTTGCGGGCAGAGGGTTAGTCGCGTTTTTTCCGAATAATCGTGCTATGTAGCGTGTCGGCATGCTGGCATAACGTACAAAAAACATCTTTATCCAGGGCGCCATTTATAACATCGTTCTCTATCAGCTGTAATGCATCCTGATAACGCATGGCAACGCGATAGGGACGATCTTCGGTCAGGGCGGTAAAAATATCGGCAATGGCGATGATACGGTCAGGGAGTTGCAGATAATCCTGATTCAGATGCAGCGGATAGCCGCTGCCATCGAGTTTTTCATGGTGGTTGGCCGCCCAGTTAATGATTTCACCGAGTTCACTAAAGGCGCTGAGAATTTCACCGGTCATATAGCTATGCTCTCGCACCTGACGCAGTTCATCAGGCGTGAGTTCGCTTTGCTTTTCCAGGATATCCAACGGGATATTAATTTTACCAATATCGTGCAAATAGCCGGCAATCTCGATTTTTTTACACTCCTCTTCCGGCAGATGCATATAGGTTGCCAGCAGGCAGGATATTTCGCCGACCATAATACTGTGACTGGCGGTGAAGCTGCTGTAGGTATCGACAATTTTGGCAATTAACAAACAAATATCTTTCAGCCCGTCGATATCGATGTACAGCTCGTTAATCGGGCCGATGATCTCCAGCATCCTTTGGATATGTCCGGGATGAAGATGCAGCCAGAAATGCTCTTTTTGCGCGAGCTGGCAGACGGTGTCACAGAGCATCGGATCAATCTCATGATGCGATGTGCGAAAGGTGTCGATGATAATGTCGGGGTGATGATCTGTGGTGATATTTCCGCTGGAGAGCAGACGTTCAAAAGCATCGGCAAAAAAAACGATATGCTCTTCGAGGTTACCTTTATACGCCGGGTTAAAGTGGTGATGGCGAATAACAGGCAAAACAGGCGCGAAGGTGGGTAAGCCGCCGAGCATCTCGGCGCCCCGATGCTGGTGGGGGTCTTCGATATTATCAATGTCATTCAGCGAAGTGACGATTCGCTTATCCCCGAGCACGCCAATATCGTGAAGCAGTGCGGCGCAAAATATGGTCTGCTGCTGCGACCGCGGCAGTTCCAGAGCTAACGCGAGCTCGAGAGCAATTAGCGCCGTGCGTTGCATATGCAACTGAAGTTCCGGGTTGATTATCTGTATAACGCGCGTGGTTAGCATCAATGCTGATTTTAAGGCGAGACGCATCGTTTTTCTCCATCCGCGTGATTGGGATAATATCGGCTCATTCCGGTGGTCTGTATCCAGATAACGCCAGCAGAGGGTAGAGACGCCAGTACGTGGCGAAATGATCGGCGAGTAAATCCCGAAATAATTTCATTTATAGCAATACTCAAGCCCGAAATGCATGGCGACAAAGACGCATAAAAGCGTGAAAAAGTTTTTAACAGACGTCAGTTAATCATTTTGCTCATAAAAAGAAAATACATTGTCGTGAGCCACTTGCGTTATCTCGCTGCCGGGATGATACATATCTGATTCGATCGTCGGCAAAACGAATTTTAGAACAAGATGCGTGATGGGGTGATGAACGCTTGCCGGCCGCCGCTGACGGAGACGCAGTTTCCTCGCGAGTTGTCGGGGGCGAGACGCCTTTACAGCGCCAAACGTCGGCATCAAGGCTGAAAGGCGTGCTAAAACGTCACCGTCACCGCCCTATGGCGGGACGGTGACGGAATACCCGCACAACCTTTTGCTCACCCCCAGGTCGTCATCAGAATGTCATGGCACCTTGCAGATACAAGGTCCGCGGCTGGCCGACATAGATGCCTTTGTTGTTATCGTCGTATGAGCGGGTGTAGTACTCATGGTCGAAAATGTTTTTCACGCCGAATGCCAGGTTGAGATTGGCCATTTGCGGGCCAAAATCATAGGCGACGCGGGCGCCCCACAGCATGTAGCCCGGAATGCGGCCGTTGCTGCCGTCAGCGCTCTCCGCCACGGTGTTGGCATTGTCTGCAAACTGACTGGACTGAAAATCGCTATTGAGGTTGAACGTCCAGTTACCCGGTTTGTAGTCCACGCCAAGCGTACCTTTATGTCTGGGTGAGAAAGGCACCTGGTTACCGTAGGTATCGCCTTTCTCACGAATGACGGCGTTGACATAGGCATAGCTGGCATAGACCGACAGATTTTCCAGCTGCGGATTGAGATCGCCGAGGTCGTAACGCGTCTGCGTCTCCAGCCCGCTGTGGCGCGTTTTACCGCGAGCGGTGACGGTATCGTTGGTCTGGTTGGAGTCGTACTGATTATTGAAGTTAATCAGGAAGAGTCCCATTTCCGCGCTCAGCGCGCCGTTGTCGTAGCGGGTACCGACTTCCCAGGTACGGGCTTTTTCCGGTTCCACATTGCCGCTTTGCACAGCCTTGCCAATTTGGCTGTACTGTACGGTACCGAACGATCCTTCTGTGTTGGCATAAAGATTCCAGCTGTCGGTGAGATGATAAAGTACGTTAAGCGCCGGCAGCGGGGCGTTATAGCTGACCTGCTGACGGGTGCCTTTCAGACTGTCGTCCTGGTAAGACTCAATATGTTCGAAACGCATGCCCGGCGTGACCGTCCAGTTGCCGATATCAATACGATCGTCGATATACCAGGCGTGAGCCTCGGTGCCAGAGCGGGTATCGCGGTCGTACGGACTGGCGGTGTCGGGCAACTTGCCGCTGATGGTGGGGGTGTAGTAGCGCATCTCGTGCGTGGATTCATTCACGTAGCGATAGCCGACGCCGACTTCATGAGCGGAAGCGCCAAGCATAAAGCTCTGGCTGTAGCGCGGTTCGATACCACGCACCCAGTATTCACGCGGGGAAAGCGTGGTGCGCTTCCCTTGCTCCAGATAACCGCTGCGCAGCGTATGGGTATAGAAGCCCTGAATGTTGAACTTGTGCTGTGCATCCGGCTGGAACTGATAGCCGAGGCTGGCAAGCTGACGTCGTCCCCAGAAGCGATCTTTTAAGCGGGTGGACTGCCAGCGATCGGCAGCATAATCGGCGCGGGACAGGCCGCCGGGCATATCGGCTTCACCATCGTAGTATTGCAGCAAGCTGTTGAACGTGTGCACCGCGTTTGGCGCATATTTGCCTTTCAGCATCACGTCATCGATGCGCGTGGCGCTATGTTCACGCCAGTCGCTGCCGCGGGTACCGGAATAGAGCAGGGCAGCCCCCAGTCCGTTATCGGCGGTCCCCCCCAGCATCAGGTTGTGGGTCTCTTTGGGATTGTTCTGCGAGGAGGTCGGGCTGAGCTGACCTTCCACGCCGCCCGCTATGCCAAAATCCTGCGGGATGGCCCGGGTGACAAAGTTCACTACGCCGCCCACGTTTTGCGGTCCGTAGCGCACGGCGCCTGCGCCGCGAACCACATCTACAGCATCCATGTTGCCCAGCGATACCGGCGCCAGCGATAGCTGAGGTTGACCGTAGGGGGCGAAAGGTACCGGAATACCGTCCATCAGTACCGTAGAACGGCTGGCGAGGCGTGGGTTCAGCCCCCGGATGCCAAAGTTCATCGCCAGATCGTGGCTGCCGGTACCGGTATTTTCCGGAGCATTGACGCCGGGAATGCGATTCAGGACTTCGCGCATGGTGGTGGCGCCGGTTTTGGCAAAATCATCGCGGCGGATAACATCGCGGGCGCCAGCATGTTCAAAAACATCGTTTTCCCGGGCGTCGCCAAGCCAGTCGCCGACCACCGTCAGCGTGGATTCCGTATTCGCAGGCGCCGGCTCCAGCGTCCAGGCCTGATTGCCCAGAGACTTCAGCTGCAGCCCGCTACCGTCGAGCAGCGTTTGCAGACCGTCTTCCACCTCATAGCTGCCGTGCAGGCCATCGCTGTGTTTTCCGCGAGTCAGGCCGGCGTCCGCCGAGAGCGTAATGCCGCTGCGGGCGGCATATTGGTTCAGGGCGCTGTCTAAATCCCCGGCGGCAATGTCAAACTGCGTTGCCGCCAATGTGGGGGCCGCGACCAGCCCCGCGAGAGGCAGCAGGCTTAAACGGATTGCCATCACCAGAGGCATCGGTTTGCGTAATACGCGTAAAGGCGTCATGTGTTCTCCACAATCGTTTTTGGTTGTCATCACCTGTTAAGTCGAACGAGCAGGTGAAAAGGGACAATGGAGAAGGCTAATTTTTTGTTTTTTTCTCAGGCCGCGACGACAGTGACCCAGTAGCGGGTGGCAAACTGCAGTTTTACCGGCAGGGTCTGCGCGATGATGCGCAAAATCGCATCAGTGTCGCCCAGTGGAAAGGTGCCGCTCAGACGTAAACCGGCGACGGCGGGATCGCAGCGCAAGATCCCCGGGCGATAGCGGGAGAGTGTGGCGAGCACCTCATGCAGGGGACGATCGCGGAAACTGAGGACGCCCTGCGTCCAGCTTACGTCGCTGCCATTCAGCGGCTGAAGGCGGGAGAAGGTGTCGTGGGTAAACCACAGACTCTCGCCGGCGTGGACAATCTTGCGCTGTCCGCCTGACAGCACCGCCTCGACAGCGTGCTGTTGCACCGTCAGGCGCGTGTCACGGGGAAACTGGCGGAGGGTAAATTCGGTGCCCAGCGCGGTAAGTAAACCATCTCGGGTCTGGACGCGAAACGGTCGCTGTCGGCGGTCACGGGCGGTAGTAACGGCAATTTCGCCGTAGCGCAGGCGAACCAGGCGCAGGCGATCATCAAAGCGCACATCGGCGGCGCTGTCGGTATTGAGCGTCAGCAGAGTGCCGTCGTTGAGGGTTTGCCGCAGCGGCAGGCCTTTTGCCGTGCGGTAATCGGCGCGCAATCCTTCCGCCAGTTCACTGGCCCACATTTGCCAGCCGCCGCCGGCGGCGACCAGCAGCATCAGCCCTTTCAGTACCTGGCGACGCGTCAGGCGACTGTCGTTGAGCGTCCGGCTGGCAAGGGGACCGGGAAGTTGTCCCATCTGCTGGCGCAGGTTTTCGACCTGCTGCCACGCCCACTGGTGATCGCGGTTTTGTTCATACCACTGTTGCCAGCGGGCTTCTTGCTGTGGGTTGACGCGACCATCGCTTAATACCGCGTACCAGCGCGATGCGGAACGCAGGGCCAGGCGACGGGATTCGGTTAATGCGGAACTCACAGGCCATTCTCCAGGCGAAAAAGCAGGCAGTGCTCAGTTGCCCTGGCGACATATTTTTTCACTGAGCTGACCGAGACCATCAGGCGTTCGGCAATCTCGGCATACGTCAGCCCCTCCAGTTGCGAAAATAAAAAGGCCGCGCGGGCTTTGCGGCTCAGGCCATCCAGCATGGCATCGACCTGCTGCAGCGTCTCCAGCTGAATGTGCTGTAGTTCCGGCGAAGGGACCATGGCCTGCGGAAGCTGGGCAAGCATCTCCAGCCACGCGCGTTCCAGCGCGTTACGGCGAAACAGATCGATCATCACCCGTCGGGCGATGGTGCACAGGAAGGACTTAGGATCGCGGATAGCGGGCAGAGATTCGCTGCCCATGACGCGCAGAAAGGTATCCTGAGTGACATCATCGGCGTCAAAGGCGGATTGCAGCTTGCCGGTTAACCAGGTTGTCAGCCAGCCGTGATGGGCCTGATACAGAGAGGCGAGCGTGAACGGTGTGGCGGCGGAAAGCTGAGACATGAGCAGGTTCAGAACAGGTTATCAATAGTGATATGTTAATATGAGAATGGTTATCATTACAATTAAAAGGCGGCGCAAAAATGGGCCGCGCGAACAATAATTTCAATAAGTGACTGTTGCGATTGGGAAATGTTGTTGATTTCACGGTATCCGCTCTCAGGCCTGCGTTACGGGCGGCTGATCGCCGAAGATTGGGGGATAAAAAATGATAATTGTTCGTTACAAACGAATGATGTGCGATTTATTTTCTGAAGGCGCCAGATATTGCGCGGATTTATAAAATAAGGTGATTCTTATTTGATATATAGAAAAGGAATGAAAAGATACGTTGCATGCTATTTCATAGGTTATGACTCTGATATATGGAGAAGCGTTATATTGATTGCCGCGATTCTTTAGCGACGTTTATACTTTTTACCTCCGCGCCGCCGCGCGCAGGATGAGAGGGCGGTAGGATGTCGCCGGCCAGTGACAGCAGGGGTTGCGAAGCAATATGATACTGAAAAGTACAAATTGATTTAATAATGTGCAATCAGCGAATCGAAATAATTAGCGAGAAAAGGGTTGCCATAGTAAATATTTGTAATGAGATCTTCTTTTTTATTTTACATTCTGTTACAACTGTGAGGGTATTATGCTTTTTTCACCGCGGGGATGTTTTTTACTTGCCGGAGTGAATTTAGCCGGATTACTATTGTCATAGTTGCTATACGTACCGCCTAACGACTGATGAATGGACTTCGTTTTTTCCTTAAGCGCTACTCATTTATAGACGTTTACAGGAAAAATCATGCCTTGCGCTTTTAATAAAAGTCTTCTGCACCCTCGCAACTGGGGGACCTGGTTTGGCCTGGCCATTCTCTGGTTAATCGTGCAATTGCCTTATCCTCTGTTACATATCATCGGCACCAGCGCAGGAAAGGCGTCGCGCCGCTTCCTTAAGCGCCGCGAACATATTGCCCGCCGCAATCTTGAACTCTGTTTTCCGGACATGTCGCCGCAAGCGCGGGATAAGATGATTGAGCAGAATTTTATGTCGCTGGGGATGGGGCTTATCGAAACCGGTATGGCCTGGTTCTGGAGCGACGAGCGGGTTAAAAAATGGTTCGACGTTGAAGGCTTTGAGAATCTGAGCAAAGCATTAAGCGCCGGGCAGGGCGTTATGGTCGTTGGCGTGCACTTCATGTCGCTGGAACTCGGTGGCCGTACCATGGGCCTGTGTCGGCCAATGATGGCGACCTATCGCCCGCACAACAGCCCGCTGATGGAGTGGGTTCAAACCCGCGGACGCCTGCGTTCGAATAAAGCGATGATCGATCGCCGTAATTTATCTGGTCTGGTGCACGCGCTGAAAGCCGGCGAAGCGGTATGGTTCGCCCCGGATCAGGATTATGGCCCGAAAGGCAGTGTGTTTGCGCCGTTCTTCTCTGTCCCTCAGGCGGCGACGACAAACGGTACCTACGTCCTGTCGCGTCTCTCCGGTGCGAAGATGCTGAGCATCAGTATGGTGCGCAAGATGGACCGGAAAGGTTACACCTTGTACATCAGCGATGTGCTGAATGACTATCCTGGTGAAGATAAACAGGATGCGGCCAGCTACATCAACCGGGTGATTGAAAAAGAGATTCTGCGCGCGCCGGAGCAATATCTGTGGGTACATCGGCGTTTCAAAACCCGCCCGCTGGGCGAGGGCTCACTCTACTAAGCCAACAAGCACCGTAAGCGCTTTCAAAATCGCGGCAGTTGCGTTAACGTGAGCGCGATCATGTTTTTTGTTGAAAGCGAAGGAGTGCAGCGTGTTCGCTGAGTTTGGTGTGTTGAATTATCTGACCTATCTGGTCGGCGCTATTTTTATCATCCTGGTGCCCGGCCCTAATACCTTTTTTGTTCTGAAAACCGGTATTGCACACGGCGTTAAAAAGGGCTATCTGGCGGCGGCTGGCGTGTTTATCGGCGACGCTGTGCTGATGCTGTTGGCGTTTGCCGGCGTCGCGACCCTGATTAAGACCACGCCGGTGCTGTTTAATATCGTTCGCTATCTGGGGGCGATTTACCTGCTGTGGCTGGGGGGCAAAATGCTCTATTCCGTTCTGACCCAGCGGGAAGGGCACGCGGACGCCGGAGCTGAACCGGGAAGCGCGATTCTGAAACGCTCGCTGACGCTTAGCCTGACGAATCCTAAAGCCATTCTTTTCTATGTCTCTTTTTTCGTGCAGTTCATCGACGTTAGCGCGAAAACGCCCGGGCTGGCGTTCTTTATCCTCGCGCTGACGCTGGAAGTGATTAGCTTTATGTACATGAGCTTCTTGATCCTGTCCGGTTCGTTCGTGACGCGCTACGTGAAGACCAGAAAGAAACTGGCAAAAATCGGCAACAGTCTGATTGGTCTGGTGTTTGTCGGTTTTGCTGCGCGTCTGGCAACGTTGCAATCGTAAACCGCAGGCCGGTCGTGATTCCGGCCTGATAGCGATATCCTCTGGCTTGTAACAAAAACCCTTCAGTTTTTATTGCATTAATGTTACATATACAGCCGATTATCGGTCAGAGAAAAGGGAACCCGGATGATTCTGCAAAAGCTCATCAGTAACAAAAACAGCAAGAAATTCTTCTTGTCGATAGGGATTGTGTTTGCCATCGCGCTTACCGTGGTGGGCCGCGCAACGTTTGGCGGGGTCGTTAGCGAATACAATATGCCGTACTCCGAATGGAGCACATCGATGTTTTTCCTGCAGGGGGCGATGGTGACCGTGTACAGCATCGTGTTCACGCTGCTGTTTTCCATCCCGCTGGGTTTCTTCTTTTTAGGTTCTGACCGTCAGGACTAAGACTATGGGGCGAACGCGCGTTCGCCCTGTTTAACCCTTTCGTCACCAGCCGCGGCCGTCATAATGATGATGGTGGTGGTGCCTGTGGTGATAGCCGTCGTCAACAATACATCCCGATAACAGCGTGCATAGCGCAAGAATCAACGATAACACGATCGGTTTTTTCATTTCTCACTTCTCCGTTGTCCACCGTCCGCGGGCAAAGAGCTTGCGGAGTCGGCTGATGAAGTGAGTGTATAGCGTTAACTTATTGAGTGGATAGGATAACTCCGCAATAACGCTCTGACGAATGATCCCCGGCCGCAGGCGCTACCACCAGCCGAACTGAACGCCGGCCAGGGCCACGATCGCGATGATAATCATCAGAATGGTACTTTTTTTCATTACGCGCCGCCCGGAGCCGCGTAGCCGCCGACAAAAAACCAACCGAGAAAAACAACGGCGACGATAAAAATGGCCACCGGGAAAAGAATACCCAATCTCATGATGTTACCCCTGAAGCTAAAAATATGACCTGTCCTGCCACAAAACCATTAAGCCGTTGCATTACATCGCCACAGCTTACCGGAAAACCTCGCTATCATACTGGATATCGCCGTCAGGTTTTAATCAATATTCAGAAAGGAATCGCGCCGACGGGACTTTTTATCCTGATACATCGCATCATCCGCAGCGCGCAGCGCACTTTCGACATCCTGAATCTGCGGATTCACCTCAGTGACGCCAAAACTGGCACCGGGATAGTTAATTCGGTGTTCACCCAGAAAGTAAACTCCACGTAAGGCCTCTCGCAGGATCGCAACAAAGGACTGTTGTTGCACAGTGTCCAGTTCGGTGCCGACGACCAAAAACTCATCGCCGCCCAGACGCCCCACCAGGTCTCCCTGGCGAATATTCGCCTTCAGCCGTTCGCCAATCTGGATCAAAAAGCTGTCGCCGCACTGATGACCAAAGCGATCGTTGATCGCTTTAAAATCATCGAGGTCGATAAAGATCATCAGCAGATTGCGCTGCCGTTCGCGCTCGCGGGGAAACATTGACGACAGATGCTTAAACAGCGCCCGGCGATTGGCTAAGCCGGTCAGCTCGTCGGTATAGGAGTGCATTTCCAGCGCGACGTTGGCGGCGCGAAGCTGATCAACCAGCGTCTCTTTCTCAATATAGTGAGAAATTAAGTTAGCAAACAGCTCCATCACCTGCTCGCCTTCGAGGTTATAGGGCTGCTTATTGCGGCTGGTTGCACACAATGTGCCGTACAGCGAACCGTCGGCGAGGCGCACGGGAATGCTGAAGAAGGTGATAATACCCATGCCCTGAGCGGCGATGCACGACGGCCAGCGGGTGTTGACATCGTTACTGAACTGGCAGTTATCATCGATTGCACGTTTACACAGCGACTCATTCCACGGCACCGAAAACCCTTCCGGGATCTGCATTTCGCTGCTGTTATGCGCGTACAGGACCAGCTGGCGCTGCGCTTTTAAATCAATACGAGTCAGATAAGTCGACTCCATTCTGGTCACAAGCTCCAGCATCTCTAGCAGCTGCCTGACTAACATTTCGAGGGAATGTTCATTGGCGAGCGTTTGCGAGACGCGAGCAAGAATAAAATCTGACATGAATGTACGGCTCCCGATCGCGGGTGGGGCCGTCAGTCATTTATGCTGGAAAACGGCTACCAACGAAGAGTAAACATAGATACAACAAATTTAACACATTAATGAAGGGAATACCTGCGATCGCAGCGGGGAAAAAAGCCCCGTCGGGGGCGACGGGGAAAACTCATTGATTATGGAATGATCTGTTCTCTGGTCAGTTCGAGAACAAGCGCTACTCTACGGGGCAAAAGTGTAGTTAAAATGGAGAAACCATGAAGAATCAGGGCAAATACCTGCTCTGTGCAAAGAAGGAGCAGAAATGAAGTGGATGATAATGCTACTGCCGCTGACCCTGGCCGGATGCGCGAAGCAGCCGCAGCCGCAGGATGCCCCGCCGCCGCCGCAGACTATCGGCATGGCCAACCCGGCTTCCGTCTACTGTACGCAAAAAGGCGGTAGTCTGATTCCGGTTCAGACGCCGCAGGGCGTGCGCAGCGACTGTAAGCTGCCCGGCGGGGAAACCCTCGATGAATGGGAACTGTGGCGCCGGGATCACCCCGCTAAGCCGTAACCGGTAGATTCTCAAGCCAGTTAGCCAGCACCAGCGCATGGTTTTGCCGGGTATCTTTGGCGGCATACAGCAAGGTTAAGGGCTGTTGGCGAGCCAGTCCGGCGAGACGTAATCCTTCGTCACGCCGGGCGTCGAGTTCCTGGCGATACTGTTGACTGAAGCTGGCAAAATCGATCGCCTCGCCGTGGAACGCTTTACGTAGCGCCGAAGAGGGCGAGAGCGATTTGCACCATTCATCGTAGCGCAAAGCCTCTTTTTTCATCCCGCGCGGCCAGAGTCGGTCGACCAGGACGCGGTAACCGTCGCCGGCCTCTGCCGGATCATAAACGCGTTTACAGTGAATCATCGCTATTTTCTCTCTGTTGCATCCAGGCGAGGAGTTGGGGCAGCTGTTGGTCGGAAAAAACGGCGATTCCGTGTTCACGCAGCAGCGCCGCCGCCACGCCTGAGCCCGGCTTTCGCTGCCCGCTGAACGTCCCGTCGTAAATAAACTGGCTGCCACAGGTCGGGCTGCCATCGGTTAACAACGCGGCCTCGCAGCCGGCATCCTGTGCGGCGCGCAGGGCCAGCCATGCGGCCAGCTGATAGTGCGGGGTGACGTCCTGACCGTCGCTTTCAACGATACGCGCGCGGTCTTGCATGACATCCGCGCCCTGGGCGTGAAGGATTTCGGCCGGCAGTCGGGGGACCGGCAGCCCGGCGGCCAGCTCCGGGCAATGAATTACCAGCCGACCTTCGCGCTGCCAGCGCGCCAGCGCGTCGGCAAGCTGCGCTTTTTGGCTGCCATTATAGCGAACCTGAAAACCCATCAGGCAGGCGCTGACCAAAATTTTGCTTTTCATAGGCGGTCCATCATTATTCCTCGGCGCTATACAATAGCGCCTGCGCGGGGAAATTACCCGCGCACAAAGCAATCCGAAAGCACGAATGGCCTTCTGCCGTGGTGAAAACAGGGGTTGTGTTCCGCGACGGAGATCGCTAATCTGAGGCTCCTTGTGTTGCCCGAAAATCGCTCTGACATAAGGATCCTGCTATGAACACCCCCCTGCGTATTGCCCTGGTTGGCGACTACAATCCTGACGTGATTGCCCATAAAGCTATCCCCCTGGCTATCGACGATGCTGCTGCCGTGCTGGAGCTGCCCGTGCGCTATGAGTGGCTGGCAACTCGTGATATTCATCATGCCGATGCGCTGGTAGATTACGCTGCTATCTGGGTCGTGCCCGCCAGTCCGTACGAAAATGCCGAAGGCGCGTTTACCGCCATTCGCTACGCGCGCGAAAACAGCGTGCCTTTCCTTGGAACCTGCGGTGGTTTTCAGCACGCGATAATCGAATATGCGCGAAACGTGATGGGCTGGCAGGATGCGGCACATGCTGAAACCGATACCGAAGGACGGATGGTGATAGCGCCGCTCAGCTGCTCGCTGGTTGAAAAGTCAGACACCATTGAGCTGCGCGCTCATACCCTGATTGCCCGTGCGTACGGTCGCGATCATATTGAAGAGGGCTACCACTGCAACTACGGTATCGCCGACAGCTTTGCCCGTGAACTGGAGCAGGGGGAGCTGCGGGTAACCGGATGGGATGAAGAGGGGGAGATTCGCGCGGTGGAACTGGTCACACATCCGTTCTTTGTGGCGACCTTGTTTCAGCATGAACGTCATGCCCTCGAAGGGCGTCCCGCACCGCTGGTGCAGGCGTTTTTACATGCCGCAAGCCAGTAATCTCAGCGCCGGTTAATCTTACTGGATTGAGTCCGCATTGCCGGTATCACCCCGGCAGCGCGGGCGAGCAGGAAAATATTGCCGCCATCGTAATGGCGGCTTATCAAAGCGCTATCCGTTTATCTCCCGGTCGCGTCCGGCCAGTGCGCCGAACAGCGCCATGACGACTGAAATCAGCGCCACGGCGATAAGCGGGATCTGCCAGTCGCCGTTGGCATCATGAATTTTCCCCATGAGCGGTGGTCCGCAGGCGGCCAGCAGGTATCCGATGGTCTGTGCCATCCCCGACAAGGCCGCTGCCTGGTGCGCAGAGTTTGCGCGCAGGCCAATAAACGTCAATCCCAGAATCATGGTCGCCCCCGAACCGAAACCAAAGATCAGCGTCCAGACTACCGCCTGTCCCGGCCAGAACCACAGCCCGCAGGCGCTGATGGCGCACATCAGCGCCACAATGACCGCGATGGCGCGCTGGTCTTTAAGGCGATGAAGAATCAGCGGAATCGCCAGCCCGGGGGCCGCGGTGGCCAGCTGGAGCAAACCATGCAGAGAGCCCGCCTGCGCCTCGCTGTAGCCAAGGCTCTGCAAAATGGCCGGCAGCCAGCCAATAATAACGTAATAGACCAGCGAGTTGATGCCGAGGAACAGCGTGACCTGCCAGGCGAGCGCGGAGCGCCAGATTCCGCGATTGTGCATGGCGCCGGAACCGGTGAGCGGCGCAGTCGCGGTCTTGCGCGTTTGCGGTAACCATACCAGCAGCGCCAGCAGCGGAAAGACCATTAACATCAAGAGCGCGCCGTGCCAGCCGAAACCCGCCAGCGCCAGCGGCACCACCATGGCTGAACCCAGCGCGGCCGCTCCGCCCATAGTGATCGAGTAGGCCCCGGTCATCCTCGCAACATGCTGTGAGAAATCGCGTTTGATCAGACCTGGCAGCAGAACGTTACCGAGCGCAATTCCGCAGCCGATGATCGCCGTACCGCCGAACAGTAAGGCGGTGGAAGGAAGCGAACGCAATCCGATACCCAGACAAATAAGGACTAACGCGACCAGCAGACTGCGCTCAATGCCTAGCCGGCGACCGACGCCTGCCGCTAGCGGCGATACCAGGCCAAAGGCCAGCAGCGGCAATGTGGTGAGCATCCCGGTTTGTGCGGTGGAGAGACCATAGTCCGCGCGAATGGCGTCCAGCAGCGGGGCTGCGCCGGTAAAAGTCACGCGTAGCGTGGAGGCAATCAATAAAATCCCGGCAATCAGCAGCAGATGACGGCGGCCGGTAGAAGGCAGAACAGAACTCATGGCAATCTCTGACGAGTAAACAGGGCGGCTACAATAGCGCGTTTGCCGATGGTTTAAATCAAGCTAAAATGACAGATTATCGCTAATATCGGACAAAATCATGATAGGACTTGGCCTGGATGGCTACGATCCGGACAGCGGCCATGAATCGGCCCTCGCTTTTCGCATTCAGGTGGTGGAGGACGAGCAGTTCATCCCTCGCCATCAGCACCGCAAAGGCCAGCTGATCCTCGCCTTGCATGGAGCGCTCACTTGCGAGGTGGAGAACGCTATGTGGATGGTGCCGCCGCAGTACGCGGTGTGGGTACCGGGTCAGATGCCCCACAGCAACCGCGCCACGCCGGGGGCGCAAATCAGTTTTCTGTTTATTGAACCGGATGCTGCGCCAATGCCGGCGCACTGTTGTACCTTAAAAATTTCTCCCCTGGTTCGCGAGCTTATCCTGACCCTCGCCGGACGTCACGGGGAGGCGTTTGCCCATCCGACTACTCAACGGCTGGTACAGGTGCTGTTCGATGAGCTCCCACGACAGCCGCAGGAACATCTGCAGTTGCCGGTTTCCCCCCATCCGAAGATTCGCCAGATGGCGGATTTCATGGCGGTTGATCCGGCCCGTTGGCAGACGCTGGGGCAGTGGGCGGCGGAATTTGCGATGAGCGAACGGAATCTGGCGCGGCTGGTGGTGCGTGAGACCGGGCTGAGCTTTCGCCGCTGGCGACATCAGCTGCAGCTGATCCTGGCCCTGCAGATGTTGATTCGTGGGCAAACGGTCCAGCAGACCGCGCAAACGCTGGGATATGACTCGACGACCGCGTTTATTACGATGTTTAAAAAGGGGCTGGGCCAGACGCCAGGGCGCTACCTGGCGAGTCTGGTTACGACTTCCCGATAAACAGTGAAATGATGCCAGCGGCGATCAGCGGGCCAACCGGTACGCCGCGGAACAGCGCTACGCCAAGGACCGTGCCGACCAGCAGCCCGGCGACCAGCTGCGGTTGCGACCCCATCAGCGCCACGCCGCGACCGCCCAGCCATGAGACGAATACGCCCACCGCAATCGCCAGCAGCGACTTCCAGTTAACGAACGAGTGCAGCAGCGTCGACGGCGGCAGCGTGCCGCTGGCAATGGGGGCCATGACGCCAATGGTCAGAATAATAATCCCGATCGTCAGCCCCTGTTTTTCAATCCACGGGAAAAAGACGTTGAGCGGCGTGACGCGAACGATGATTAAAACGAGGATAGAAATGGCCACGGTGGTGTTATGGCTGATAAAACCCAGCGCGGCCAGCCCCAGCAGAATAAACAGGGTTGTATCGAACATGAAGGGAGATCCTTGCCAAAATAATAAGCCTGTCTACTTTACGCGTAATAGCGTGAATAGACAGGCTTTTTTTGACGAACGACCGCGTATTCAGGCATCTGCACAATTTTACGTGGCGGCGTACTATCACACCTCAGCTTTCGCGGCGAAAGGCGACCAGCTCCGGGCGGGCGATGCGCAGATAATCCCTGGTGTTGAGGATAATGGATTTATCCAGCTGGCCGGCGTTAAAGGCAATTTCAGGGTAGCGATCGAACAGCAGCGGATCGGCAATCAGCCGCAAGTCCGGATGAAAGCTGAACGGTGGGATGGCGCCAAAAACGCAGGCGGTGAGCGTATCGACTTCCGCCGGACTGGCCAGCGACGCCTTGCTGCCGCCGATATGCTGCGCCAGGCGTGACAGGTCTGCCTGTTGATCGGCGGCGAGGATCGCCAGCACATGCTGGTTCACGCCGTTCCCTTTGACTTTACAGACCAGCGCTTTTGCGCCCTGGCCCAAAGCGGTACCGCGAATTTCCGACACGGCCTCACATTTCCCCACGGCCTCATGTTCTACGACGCGATAGCGTGCCTGATGCTGTTCAAGCAGCGCGAGCAGCTGACGGTGGGTGTTGCGTTTTTCCGGCATGTTCATCTCAATCTTTCCAGCATGACAAAGCCGTCAGCATAATCTTCTTCACGCCTGATGAGAACCCACGGAGCCCGTAGGAGCATTTTGTTCTGATTGCTTGCGCGGTGAATGTGGACCTGAGAGGAGAGGGATAAACGACATGATGCTCAACGATCAATACCTCCGCGAACGGTGAGGGCCAATTCATATCTTCTCATCGGATTATTCGTATTTAATTCATAATTTAAGCAAATTCTCTTCAATTTATCGCTGGCCAAAGCACTCCTCACGACAAAATGGAAAGAATTTATTAAGCAATAGAACTTTTCTCATTTTATTGAGTCCTTAACAAAATCGATAGTAGTGCGGTTAATTGTGGTTACGAGGATATGATGATAGATAACACAGCGGTGCGGGTATCCCCGAAGAAGTTTAAAAAAATAAGGGAACTTAACAGGCGCCGTAATTATTTTACAAAAAGAGTGCGTAACGCCTTACGGGTTTATATCGCAAAAACGCTGTGGGATAGCCCTGCGCGTCATGAGCCGGATTTGTCATCGGCAAAAACGGTGCTGCTGATGCGCAATGAAGGCGCTATCGGGGATGTGGTTGTCGATTCTGCATTGGTTAAGTGCCTTCATCAGTCTGGATTTATCGTGGATTTCCTGCTGACAAAATCGAATAGCCAGGTGATGCGGTATCATCCGGGTATTCGCCGGATCTATGAGGCTGAGAATGTAGCCTCCGGTGATTTCCTGCATAAATTTACCCATAATGTTCCTGAGTCCGTTATTAATGAGCTTGCGAATAATAAGTATGACATTGTTATCGATCCCTCTTTATTCGACATGCCCATACACCGGATGCTGTTATTGCGGCAAATAAAAGCAAAGTCGGTCCTGGGGTTTAATAAATGGGCATCTATTAATCACTATTCAAAATCCTTTGATTTTGATTGTGAAAACTGGCATGTCAGCAAAACCTATACGTTTATCGCCGAGCATCTGAATCTGGATAAAAAACATCTGGAGCGCTATGACCTCCATATTCCAGAAGATATTTATCAGCAAACCCGGCAGTATCTGGCGGGGATTGTCGGGCGAAAAGTCATCATTAATATTTTTGCCGGGCATCCGGACCGCAGTCTGTCGCAGGCGCAGTTGTCATCCCTCATCGGCAAACTGCAGGAGGCCTATCCCGATGTACAGATCATTTTGCTCGATCACCGCAATGAGATCCGACTCCCGCTGCCAGAAAAGGTTCGCATTAACCCTTTCAAAACGCTGCATCACGCCATGGCGCTGATTGCCGATGCCGATCTGGTTATCTCACCGGATACCTCGGTGGTCCATATGGCGGCAGCGTGGAGAAAACCGCTGGTGGCTATCTATAAAGATGTGCGCATGAACAACCGATTGTGGGCGCCGGGATATGACAACGCGCGGCAGATCATTGTCAAATGCGGCAAGGTCCATCACATGGAGAATCTGGCCAGTCTGATTATGAGTGAGATTGAAGGTGGCGTGCTGGCAAAAGAGCCCGGGCGGGATGGTCTCAACGATCGATAATCGTCGCTGCTGGCAGAGGGGCGTCCGGCAGCAGGGCATCATCATGTGGCCAGCGATACAAGATCGCTGGCTTTTTTATGCACCAGATTCCCGGTCAGCCAGCACAATAGCAGGAGTCAAAAAGGGGGATTTACGCCACAGGGATAATCCGGCGAAAGGGCCGGCCAACGGGGAGCGGCAGTCAGCCGAACGGCAGGTTATGTAAAACGAAAGACCTTTTAGCCTGAATTTTGCGATGGCTGATTATAATGACGCGTATTCAAAACCAAGGCGGCCGCGGTAAGCGGAAGGCCGTCTTACGTTGATGCCGGGGAGCGCCTCACCGTTTTGCTTCCAGACTCTCGCCCGTTGCCTGTTGCGCTTTCATCAGGCCTTCTGTTCCCTTGCGGACCCGATTGGAGGTACTATCTAACCCATTATCTCTTTGTAACAGGTAACCTCTCCAATGGCTCTGATCCCTAAAAACTATGCCCGGCTGGAAAGCGGCTATCGTGAAAAAGCACTAAAAATCTATCCGTGGGTATGTGGGCGCTGCTCGCGGGAGTTTGTCTATTCCAACCTGCGCGAATTAACGGTTCACCATATCGATCACGACCATACCAATAATCCGCAAGATGGCAGCAACTGGGAGTTATTGTGTCTGTACTGCCACGACCATGAGCACTCCAAATACACCGAGGCGGACCAGTACGGCACGCGAGTGGTGGCGGGGGAGGATGCGCAAAAGGATGTGGCCGCCGCAACCTATAATCCCTTTGCGGATTTAAAATCGATGCTCAATAAGAAGTCATAAAATCAGCCATCTTTCCTGCTGGCACAGGGCTGCCTGAGCCGCCCTGACAGGCGCATCTTTGCGTGGTTCAGGTCTGGCTTATCACCGCGACTTTGCTGCCCGGCGCATTCGCTCAGACAGCACCCTTCGCCGGTTTGCCGACTGCGGGCAGCTTATGCCAGTCGCCCGCAGTAGACAGTGCATGATTACCAGAAGACGTTAGCCTGAATACCCACAGCCCAGGTGTCGTTGTCCAGACCATTATTGAAGGACGATTCGCTGGCATCCGTCCAGTTATCCCGGTCGCTATCGTAGTGGCTGACGAATACGCGTAATTCTGGCTTATCGCGACCGTAGGACAGCGCCTGAGCAAGGGTGTACTTTGCTCCGCTGCGATCGTAGTCAGTCCCGTTAACCGTTTTCTTGTCGTCGAAATAACCCATTTCAAGATACGTTCGGGTGTAATCAGACCAGTGATAGGTCACTTTCGCGCTGACGGACGCCGTTGACGCATCGCCCTTATCACCATTCCACAGCTCAACATCGTTGGCGGCAGCATAGTTCAGCGCATGGCTGACATCCCAATCCGCGGCAACCGGGATGGTGCCGTAGTTACGCAGTGCCCAACCTTCACCCTCTTTAACCGTGCCATTGAGCGTGTCCGCAGCGCCGAAGGTCACGCCTTGCAGGGCCGAGCCTTTGCCATAATACTGGATAACCGTATTGTTAACGCCTTTGTCGAAGATCTGCTGTTTCAACACCACCATCGCGGTTTGGCCATCGACATAATCGTGGTTGGCTCGCTCGACTTGTTCATCGTTAGCATCTGCGTGGAGATATTTATAACCCACCGCTAACGTTGCGCCATCCCACAGAGGCTGGCTGTCATACATGAGTTCAAGTTGATTGGAATCGATCAGCTGCTGAGCGTCCACTTCGCCTTCGGCAAAGGCAGAAAGATCTTCATCAATATCGCGATGTAAGAATGCGACAGAAAGTTTCCCCTGACCGAGACTCATTTTTTCAATACCGCCGCCGACGTTGGTATGGTTCCAGTAATCGTAGTCGTTGGCGTCAATACTGTATTTATTATACTGGCGAATACCCGCCCAGGTTGTTTCATCAAGGCCCATGAAGTTACGGAACTGGATATTCATATTTTCCCAGCCGAACTTATTTTCGTGGCTGCTATTGGTATCGCCGTCGTACATGTTGATCATCGTCTGAATATATACAGACTGACTTCCTGAACGATATAGTTCTTTACCAAAGCCAACTTCAGCGTAGGTGTCAAATTCATTACCCAGACGGCCAAGTTTATTCTTCTCGAAGCTGCCGCCGGTCGCGTCTTTCATCGAACCACCGCCGTCACTGGCGCCCATGCCTGAACGGAAATATCCATAAAAATCAATGCCAGCTAAGGTGTCGGTGGCGGTAACGGTTTTGGATGGGGCATCTGTTTTATCATCTGCAAATACGGCTGTGGACACCATTGAAAGTGACGACGCAATGGCAAGGGGCAATAAAGATTTTTTCATTAATTAATTCCTGGTGTTTTAAAATATAATTTCCGTAACAAATTGCACGGGATTTAATTATTAAATTTCAGCCGCTGCTAGTGGCGGTTAAAAGGTAAAATATTTTAATTGCTATAAAAGAATATTAATTTTCAGGCGCTATTGCACGTTCAGGCATAGTGTATGGTGTAACCTGCGGCTCTAAAACAGCACATTTATTTAAAAGTAAATATTGCCCTTGCGGAATATTAAATTGTGGACTAACGCACAAAAATAAGCGTTTTAAAGGTAACGCTGACCCTGAGGAGCCGCTTGGGAGAGGGGGCTGGGGGAAGGGCAGCCTCCGCCGCGTCATGTTGGAACGACAGTCGGCTTTGGTTGCGCCAGTTGAAACGGGATCCGGAGGGACTAATTCAGCAGACCTGCGCCGACGTTGACCGACAGACCCAGTATCGCGAGATTGAACACAAAGGAGATAACCGATTGTAGCAGCGTGATTTGACGAATCCCGGTTGTCCCGGTGGCCACATCGGCGGTTTGCGAGGCCACCGCAATCGTAAACGCGTAGTACAGGAAGTCCCAGTATCCAGGGTCCTCCGGCTTTTCAGGAAATATCATCGGGGTGACGTCCTGCGTCCGATGCAGGTAGTGCTGATGGGCATAGTGCATAGCGAAAGAGCTGGGCAGGAGGGCCCAGGAGACAATGAGGGTTGCCACCGTCAACAAGAGATGCACTACGCGCGGCGTGCCGGAGAGCTCTTTCAACGCGGAGAGTTCGCTTAAAATGGCGACGATGCTGGCCGCACAGGCCACAATCACTATCGTTAGCACGAGCATCGCGCTTTGGTCCTGTAATCGGGCAATGCGCTGAATGCCCGATACATCAGTAATCAACATGCGGATCCAGATAAAAATCAGATAAGGCCATGCCAGCGTATTCCAGCCGATCAGCACTCTTTGCAAGGTCCCCAGGTGTGCCGGAAGCAAGAAAAAACAGACGACGCCCAGAACGATAGAAATCAGCAGGGGCAGACGAACGTAGAGGTGGGCGGTAAGGCGCATAGTGGCAGTCGCTTCCAGTCAGACACTGATTCAGGCTTATTCAAACGTCATTATTGGAATTGACGCGCAAATACTCAACGGCCAGCCTTCAAGGAAAACAGTCAGGATCTTAATGTAACTGACTGTTTTTATTGGCTAGTTTCTGACCTCGGAACCCTGCTTGTGGAACAATTCGCAATTTTATAATTTATTGAAATTGAAGGTTATTTTTCTTTCTCCAATATTCCCCCAAAATTCTTCCCCAAAACGCTACGTAAAAAATACGGTGGGCTCGGCAGGGTTTGCCTTCATTTTTCACGTAGCGATATCTAGTTTATTCCAGTCCAGCCCCCGATCATCGGCGTACTTCTGACTCATAGTGTCCGTCTTATGACCCAGGAGGGTTTTGACGTCGATGCCCTGTGCTTTATACAGTCGAGATGATAATGATCTCTGTTCATGAAATGGTGGTGGCGTCGCATCATCCCCCCAACAAATCCCTGACGAGTCCCTGGCCGTGGCAAAATATCTTGAAATTGATTTTTCGGGGATTTTCGAGCCAGGTTTTCCATTCGCATGGTGAACAGTATGATGAATCAGGTATGCACTGATCACTCTATCCCGGCATCTCGAGATCACTTCACCGAGGGTCACTCCAATGGCATCACACCTCAGAGTAAGCGGAAGGGCAATTTTTGACCCTGTTTTGTTTTGAATGATATGAAGGTGCCCATCCCAGACATCAGAAAATTTTAAATTAACAATATCCCCAAGTCGCTGCCCTGTGACCAGTGCGAGAAGCATTGAGTTTTGTGCCGCTGCCTGCATAGAAGATGCGCTTTCAAAAATGATTTTCCATTCGTCCAGACTTAACCGCTTCCGCTTAACTTTCGCGACAGGATTTCTTGATGCCATCGCCGGGTTATAGCCTGGTGGAACCTCTCCAGCGTGCTGAGCCTCTTTGAAGATATCAATAAAAACGGACCTGATAAGTTGTGCCATGCGTAACTTTCCTTCGGCCTTGTACTCGTCAATTATTGTTGCAATCGCTTTTGTATCCACGTCCGCGATTCTGACATTTGGAACTCTTTCATATAGCACCTTTGAGCAAAGCCGTCTGGAGTCAACAGTGGGTTTCTTTATTTCCTTGTTTTCCATTCGCTCAAGCTGAATTTCGTTGTATTTTTTTACCCAGTCTTTCACGCGCATCCCTGGTAGATGCTTCGTTTTGGCTTTAATGGCCATGTCAATCAGGGCATAGGTTTGCTGGGTTTCTTGTTCAGCGATCAGGCGATTCATTTCGGATGCTGCAATTTTCGCCGCATCCTCATCTGTCCCAAATCCGACGAACACTCCAGACACCGGGTGCCTGTATTGCCAGTAGACGCGTGATGTCCTCTTATCCAGCTTGCAATAAAGATTAGGAATATCAATGTTATACTTTCTGGGGCGTGCGGCCATTTAGCGCTTTCTCCACTAACTGACGGGCTTTACCTGATATTGATGATGAAATATCTACGTTACCCACCATTCCAATAAAGCGAGCATCTTCATCTACTACCCAGCGTTTACCTTGTTTTATGGCTGGAGGGTAGGTTTGTTTCGTCTTAGCGATTTTATTAAGGGCCGATTTACTAACAGGCTGTTTAAAACCGTTTGGACCAGATGCCCAGTCATAGATAGTTACCAGTTGTCCCATGCGTTTTTATCTCCACTAAACCGGCTGCAACCGGTTATCTGCCACTATACGAACAGGATGAACATCCACCCCGCAGGCCGTCGTTACAACTTTTGCATAGCTGGTGGTCCTGCATCACTCCTTTAAGTTGGTTGTATATTTCTCCTGGTACAATTACCGGCATCGGCACACGCAATTGCTGGCTACGTAGCAAAGCGATTTCATCAGCATGCTCAAGGGCTATTTGCTTCCAGTCTTCCGCTTCAGCTTTGAACCATGCCAGGTCGTCCCGCATGCGCCGCCAGCGGCGACGCTTCAGCTTATTCGCTTTCACTTCACCTCCCGCTCAACGTCAGGAAGCACCGTTTTAACGGCTTCGCGCACCTCTTTCATTGAACGATCAAACCAGTTTACTGAGGTTGTATAACCGTCGAACTTCGCACCTTTGGCGTTAATTTTTGCCACCGTGATATCTCTGGCGGCATTAATCATTGCCACGGCTACAGCCTCCGGGATGCTGTTATTCACCTTTCACCTCCTGCGGGGCGGCTGGCAGCGGCATCCAATGGGTGACACTGACAGGGATCACGTTATCAATAGGCTCTTCACTTCCGCTCCATGAAACATCCTGCAGCCATAGCTGACCGTTGAAAGTTGCATGAATTGGCTCATCTTTCACCGGGAAGCATAAGACCTTCACGCCCACTTCCGGCATCCGCTCGCTTACCGGAATCCATCCCGGAACAACCTGAGCCTTCAGCTTGCCAACCAGCGGGCCATTAGGCCCGCTATCATCCGCGAGCATTGCCGGCGCGGCGCTTTTAAGCAGCTCTACAGCTTCGGCAATTCGCTGCTCTGAACCATCCGGAATTACCGGAGAGTTGCCAGCCTGGAGCATGGCGGCGCGGCAGGCGTCATAGATTGTTTGAGCATTAGCCTCGCACTCTACAAAACCGCCGCACTCCTGATAGATAACCTGATAAACATTTTCCGGTATTTTCTCCGGCACTACCGGCT
>NZ_JBWNLD010000021.1:0-35016 GCF_056521145.1 Klebsiella sp. CSG-1
GGCGTATATTACGCTTTCCTCTTTCAGAGTCAACCCTGAATTTCAGAATTTTTTCTCTGCCGACCCGGCTTAATCTGTGAACTCGTTCACATTTGCCGTGTCAGTGGGAGCGCATTATAGGGAGTTTTGTTTGCATGGCAAGCCTTAAAATACAAAAAACTTATCAAGCGCTCATTATTTGAACTTTCCCGCATTATCCCCCGTTGCCGTGAAACGGAGAAACCCAGTAACCACGCGGCTTACAGCGGCAACAAGGCCAAATCCCCTGCGGCATAAAAAAGCGCGCGCGATATTCGTCATCGCCATTTTCCCTTCTCTCTTTCTTTAATTCCCTCACCCTGCGCCGTCGTAGATGGCGAATTAAGCGGCTGTATTGACTCATGACAAAGCGCCGCTGGCTAACTCCTTTCTATAATCAGGCCCGTTTCTACATGACTGGTGTGAATCTATGGCTTATCAACTGAACATCAACTGGCCCGAGTTTTTAGAGAAGTACTGGCAAAAGCAGCCGGTGGTATTAAAGAATGCTTTCCCGGACTTCGTCGATCCGATTACGCCGGATGAGCTGGCCGGTCTGGCCATGGAACCTGAAGTCGACAGTCGCCTGGTGAGCCTGGTTAACGATCGTTGGCAGGCCAGCAACGGGCCGTTTGAACATTTTGACGGTCTGGGCGAGAGCGGCTGGTCTCTGCTGGCACAGGCGGTAAACCACTGGCATATGCCGGCTGCCGAGTTGGTACGTCCCTTCCGCGTTCTGCCGGACTGGCGCCTTGACGATCTGATGATCTCCTTCTCCGTCCCCGGCGGCGGCGTTGGCCCGCATATCGACCAGTATGACGTCTTTATTATTCAGGGAATGGGCAGCCGTCGCTGGCGCGTGGGCGACAAGCTGCCAATGCGCCAGTTCTGTCCGCACCCGGCGCTGCTGCATGTCGATCCTTTCCCGCCAATCATTGATGAAGATCTGGCGCCAGGCGATATCCTCTATATCCCGCCTGGATTCCCGCACGATGGCGTTACCCACGAAACCGCGCTGAACTACTCCGTCGGCTTCCGTGGCCCTAATGGTCGCGATCTCATCAGCAGCTTTGCCGATTACGCGCTGGAAAACGATCTCGGCGGCGAGCACTACAGCGATCCGGACCTCACCTGTCGTGAGCATCCCGGCCGCGTGGAAGAGTATGAGCTCGAGCGTTTGCGGTCGATGATGATCGACATGATTAACCAGCCGGAAGACTTTAAGCAGTGGTTCGGCCGCTTTGCGACCACCCCGCGCCATGAGCTGGACATTGCCCCGGCCGAACCGCCGTATACTGAAGAAGACGTTGTGGATGCGCTGACGGGGGGTGAAACGCTATGCCGCCTGAGCGGACTACGGGTTCTGCATATCGGCGACAGCTTCTTTGTCAACAGCGAGCAGCTGGAAACAACCGATGCGAATGCGCTGGACGCTCTGTGCCGGTACACCACCGTGGGTCAGGACGAGCTGGGCGATGCGCTACAGAATCCGGCATTTGTGGCGGAACTCGTCCGCCTGATCAATCAGGGCTACTGGTACTTCGAAGAGTAATCTCGCTGCCTCGCTCTGGTCTATCCGAAAGCCTGGTTTTGCCAGGCTTTCGCCGTTTACGGCATCTGTTTTGGCAAGGTCAGGATAAAGCGCGTTGAGCGGCTATCGGACTCCACCACCACGCTGCCGTGATGCGCGGCGACAATAGATTTCACGATCGCGAGGCCGATGCCGCTTCCCTCACCTTTACGCTGGCGGGAAGGATCGACGCGATAAAAACGGTCGAACAGCCGAGGTAAGTGCTCAGGCGCAATCGGTGTCCCCGGATTTTCCACCACCAGCTTCGCCTGCCCGGCGGTTTCACTGACCTGAATCGTCACCGCCTGCTGCCCCGGCGTGTAGCGGATTGCGTTCGACAACAGGTTGCTGATTGCCCGCCGCAGCATCAGCGGGTCGCCGTTCACCCAGCATCCATTTCCCGTAAAACGCAGCGTTACCTCTTTCTCCTCCGCCCAGGCTTCAAAGAAGTCGAACACTTTGTTGACCTCATCGGCCAGGTTCAGGGTTTTCTGCTCGGGGATCAGCTGATTATTGTCCGCCTGCGCCAGAAACAGCATGTCGCTCACCATCCGCGACATCCGCGAAAACTCCTCCAGACTGGAGTACAGCACATCTTCCAGCTCTTTCTGGCTGCGGGTCTGACTGAGGGCGATTTCCGTTTGCGTCACCAGGTTGGTAATCGGCGTGCGGATCTCATGGGCAATATCGGCAGAAAAGTTGGACTGGCGGGTGAAGACATCTTCAATACGTTCCAACATATGGTTAAACGAAATCACCAGCCGTTCCAGCTCCACCGGAACACTCCCGGGATTTAACCGTACGTCGAGATCTTTGGACGTGATGTTTTGAATCTGCCGGCTGACCTGGCGGATCGGTTTGTGGCCTTGATAAACCACGAACAGCACAATAAAGATGATAACAATGCTGATCACCGACGCTGCCGAAATCAGCTTCGCCTTCAGTTGGTTAATATAGTGCAGATGGAAATCAATCGATAACGCCATCAGCAGGTAATAAGCCGGTTTGCCCTCCGCCGATTTGCCGAGCGGCAGCATAATCAGCCGCCAGGCGCTGCTTTGCATCTGATGGTTATCATGCGTCATCGTCCGCGGATGCGGGTCGCTCCATGAGATCACTCTCCCGTCCTGCAGGCGGGCCACCAGCCCGGGGGTGCTCATGATCTGGCTCAGATCCGGGCCATTCGGCGACTGGAAAAGCGTCTGTCCATTGGCATCATCGAGACAGATAAAGACGTTGGCGTAGCCATCAATGACGTTTTTAACGATGTCCAGGCGCTGGGCCTGCGGATAGTCGCCGTGGTTTAGCACCGTTTCAAGCGTTGTCGCGAGTTGCTTTAAGTCGTGAACATCGCGCTCTTCAAAGTGCGCTTTCACCGAATGGATCATTATCCAGGTAAAGGCAAAGAACGCCACGATAGTGGCCAGGCTGATAAAGAAAGTCAGCCGCGAAGCCAGCGAAAAGGGCCGCGGAAACCACTTACTCAACATCCGGTACCTCAAGCATATAGCCCACGCCACGCACGGTCTGGATAAGCTTCGGTTCAAAGTCATTATCGATTTTGGCCCGCAGCCGTTTGACCGCCACGTCGATGGCATTAGTATCGCTATCAAAGTTCATATCCCAGACCTGGGACGCAATCAGCGAGCGGGGCAGCACTTCTCCCTGGTGGCGCAGAAAGAATTCCAGCAGCGTGAACTCTTTGCTGGTCAGGGTGATACGCGTTCCGCCGCGGGTCACTTTACGGCTCACCAGGTCGACGAACAGATCCGCCGCCTGAAACTGGCTTTCAACCATGGTCGATGCGCCGCGGCGCAGCAAAGTTCTGACCCGCGCCAGCAGCTCGGCAAAGGCAAAGGGCTTCACCAGATAGTCGTCCGCACCCAGCTCCAGCCCCTTTACCCGATGTTCAACGCTGCCCAGAGCCGTCAGCAGCAGAACGGGCACTCCTTTATTGGCGGCGCGCAGCATTCTGACAATATCCCAGCCGTTCACATCAGGCAGCATGATATCGAGAATCAGCAGGTCATAATCGCCGGTCATCGCCAGGTGATAGCCGTTCAGACCGTTATCGGCCAGATCAACGACAAAACCGGACTCCGTCAGCCCTTTAGTCAGGTACTCCCCGGTTTTTTTCTCATCTTCGACGATCAAAATCTTCATGACATGCTCCTTCACGCGCCTTTTGTGCGGGTTTCCAATTTTAGTGGAGCCAAACCGGATAGCAATGAATTCTCAGGAAAATGACAGCTTTGTCATTTGCCTGTCACGCATCGAACAGAGGCCGTTTTGTACAGTACCCGTCATTCATTCGTCGCCGAAAACGTCCTGCCCTATGCGTAAATTAAAGCTCATCATGCTCAGCATGACTTTTGTTCTGACCGGCTGCCTCTCTTTAGCACCGGAGTACCAGCAGCCGGCCTCGCCGGTGCCGCAGCAGTTCTCACTCAGCCAGAACAAGCTGGTCATGATGCCGGCAAATTATCAGGAGAGCGGCTGGCGGACGTTTTTCGTTGACCCACAGGTGAAATCGCTGATTGGCGAAGCGCTGCTGAACAACCGGGATTTGCGCATGGCGACGCTCAAAGTTCAGGAGGCAAGAGCGCAATATGGCGTCACTGACGCCGATCGCTACCCGCAGCTTGATAGCGCAGCCAGCACCACCTGGAGCGGCAAACTCAAAGGTGACACCACCACCGCCAGCGACTACCAGGCCGGGCTAAACCTCAGCTTTGATCTCGATTTCTTCGGCCGTCTGAAAAACTTAAGCGAGGCGGACAGGCAAAACTATTTCGCCAGCGAGGAAGCCCGCCGGGCAGTCCATATCTTATTAATCTCGAACGTCTCACAGAGCTATTTCAACCAGCGCCTGGCCTGGGCTCAGCTGCAGGTGGCGAAGGAGACATTGCAGAACTACCAGCGTTCCTACGCCTTTGTCGAGAAACAGCTGCTGACCGGCAGCACCAATGTCCTGGCGCTGGAGCAGGCCCGCGGGGTGATCGAAAGTACCCGTGCCGATATTGCCAAACGTGAAGGCGAACTGGCGCAGGCCAACAACGCCCTGCAGCTGCTGCTGGGCAGCTACCAGCATCTGCCTGATGACGCGGCCAGCAGACTCCTTGATATCAACGGTGTCGCCTTGCCGCCGGCGCTCTCCTCACAGATCCTGCTGCAGCGCCCGGATATTTTAGAAGCCGAGCACGGTTTACGAGCCGCGAACGCCAATATCGGCGCCGCGCGCGCGGCCTTTTTCCCGTCGATAACCTTAACCAGCTCGCTGTCCGGCAGCAGCGCGGATTTGTCCCGCTTGTTTAACCCCGCCAGCGGGATGTGGAATTTCGTCCCCAAAATCGAACTGCCGATTTTTAATGCCGGGCGCAATCAGGCCAACCTCGATTTAGCAGAAATCCGCCAGCAGCAGTCGGTGGTGAATTATGAGCAAAAAATTCAGGGCGCCTTCAAAGAGGTCGCCGATGCGCTGGCCCTGCGCCAGAGCCTGGCTGACCAAATCAGCGCTCAGCAACGCTACCTCGCTTCGCTGCAGACGACCCAGCAGCGTGCCAGAGCGCTCTATCAGCACGGCGCGGTGAGCTATATCGAAGTGCTGGATGCCGAGCGTTCGCTGTTCACCACGCAACAAACCCTGCTGGACCTCAACTACGCCCGTCAGGTCAACGAAATCAAGCTATTCACCGCCCTCGGTGGCGGCTGGGTGGAATAAATCCTCATTTACTTTCAGGAGCATGCATGATGAATCACCTTACTAAAACCCTCATTTTCGGCCTTCTTTCTACGGTGATGTTCGGCGCGCAGGCCAGCGAACATCAGCATGGCGAAATGATGAACCCCGCGCCCGCCGCGCAACAAACGCCGGCTATCAGTGCCACCGGCGAGGTTAAATCCATTGATATGGAAAGCAAAAAGGTCACCATCGCCCATGATGCGATTCCGGCGGTGAACTGGCCGCCGATGACCATGCGTTTCACCTTTACCCCGCAAACGCCGCTCAACGACATTAAAGCCGGCAGCAAAGTGGCCTTTACCTTTATTCAGCAGGGCAATCTGTCCTTATTACAGGATATCCATCTCGCACAGTAACGCCCACGGAGATAGTTTCCCAATAACACCGGAATGGACACAAATATGGCCTCGTTAACCCTCAAAAACAGCGCGCTGATTATCGGCAGTATGCTTATTGGCGGCATGATCTCCGCAAGCCTGTACGCCTGGTTCTCGCCCCCAACCGCCGCGAACAGCGCGGCAGCGACCGGCACAAAAGAGGCCCGTAAAGTGCTGTTCTGGTATGACCCGATGTACCCTAATACGCGCTTTGATAAACCGGGAAAATCCCCGTTTATGGATATGGACCTGGTGGCAAAGTATGCCGACGAAGGGGGAGCCTCCCCTTCCACACCCGGCGTACGTATCGATCCCACGCAGACGCAAAACCTGGGGCTGAAAACCGAACCCGTTCGCCGTGGCCCGCTGCATTTCGAGCAGCTGCTGCCGGCGAGCGTCAGTTTTAACGAATACCAGTTTGTGATTGTGCAGGCGCGCTCGGCGGGATTTATCGAGAAGGTCTATCCCCTGACCGTCGGCGATAAAATTCGCCAGGGCACGCCGCTGGTCGATCTGACCATTCCGGACTGGGTCGAAGCCCAGAGCGAATATCTGCTGCTGCGGGATACCGGCGGAACCGCCACCCAGGTGGAGGGGATCCTCGAGCGTCTGCGCCTCGCCGGCATGCCGGAAGAGGATATTCGCCGCTTAAAAGCGACGCGCAAAATTCAGACCCGCTTCACCCTCAAAGCGCCGATCGATGGCGTTATTACCGCCTTTGATTTACGCAGCGGGATGAACATCACCAAGGATAACGTGGTGGCGAAAATTCAGGGAATGGATCCGGTGTGGATCAGCGCCGCGGTGCCGGAATCTATTGCCTGGCTGCTTAAAGAGAGCTCGCAGTTTACGATTTCCGTTCCGGCCTGGCCGGGGAAAACCTTCACCATCAGCAAATGGACGATTTTGCCCAGCGCAGATGCCACGACCCGCACGCTACAGCTACGTCTGCAGGTGGATAACCCCGATGAGATGCTCAAACCGGGGATGAACGCCTGGCTCCGGCTGAACACCCAAAGCCAGCCGATGCTATTGATCCCCTCAAAAGCCCTGATCGATACCGGCACGGAGCAGCGGGTGATCACGGTTGACAACGACGGGCGCTTTATCCCGAAACGTATCGACGTGTTCCAGCAATCCGGCGGCCTCACGGCGGTCAGCGCCGGCCTCAGCGAAGGCGAAAAGGTGGTCTCCAGCGGCCTGTTCCTGATCGATTCGGAAGCCAATATTTCCGGCGCTCTGGACAGGATGCGCGCGCAGACGCCTGCCGCGCTGCCGACACCCGCGGCGCACGCCCACTAAGGAGATGGCAAATGATTGAATGGATAATCCGTCGCTCGGTGGCCAACCGCTTTCTGGTGATGATGGGCGCGCTGTTTCTCAGCCTCTGGGGCGCGTGGACGATAGTCCATACACCGGTCGATGCGCTGCCGGATCTCTCGGATGTGCAGGTTATCGTTAAAACCAGCTATCCGGGGCAGGCGCCGCAAATCGTCGAAAATCAGGTCACCTGGCCGCTGACCACCACCATGCTGTCGGTACCAGGAGCCAAAACGGTACGCGGCTTCTCGCAGTTTGGCGACTCCTATGTGTACGTCATTTTTGAGGATGGTACCGACCCCTACTGGGCGCGCTCCCGGGTACTGGAATATCTCAACCAGGTGCAGGGTAAACTGCCGGCGGGCGTCAGCGCCGAAATGGGACCGGATGCAACCGGCGTGGGCTGGATCTTCGAATATGCGCTGGTCGATCGCAGCGGTAAACACGATCTCGCCGAACTGCGCTCGCTGCAGGACTGGTTTTTAAAATACGAGCTGAAAACCATCCCCAATGTCTCGGAAGTGGCATCGGTCGGCGGCGTGGTCAAAGAGTATCAGATTGTTGTCGACCCGCAGAAACTGACCCAGTATGGCATCAGCCTGTCGGCGGTGAAATCCGCGCTGGACGCCTCCAACCAGGAGGCGGGCGGTTCGTCCGTCGAGCTGTCGGAAGCTGAGTATATGGTGCGCGCCAGCGGCTACCTGCAGACGCTGGATGACTTCAATAATATCGTGTTGAAAACCGGCGACAACGGCGTGCCGGTCTTTCTACGCGATGTGGCGCGGGTGCAAACAGGTCCGGAAATGCGCCGCGGTATCGCCGAACTGAACGGCGAAGGCGAAGTGGCCGGCGGCGTGGTGATCCTGCGATCCGGCAAAAACGCCCGCGAAGTGATTTCCGCCGTTAAACACAAGCTCGAGACCCTGAAAAGCAGTCTGCCGGAAGGGGTGGAAATCGTGACGACCTACGATCGCAGCCAGTTGATCGACCGGGCGATCGACAACCTCAGCTATAAGTTGCTGGAGGAGTTTATTGTCGTGGCGCTGGTCTGCGCGCTGTTCCTGTGGCACATCCGCTCCGCTCTGGTGGCGATTATCTCGCTGCCGCTTGGGCTCTGTATCGCCTTTATCGTCATGCATTTTCAGGGGCTGAACGCCAATATCATGTCGCTGGGCGGTATCGCCATTGCCGTAGGGGCGATGGTTGACGCCGCTATCGTGATGATCGAAAACGCCCATAAGCGGCTGGAAGAGTGGGAGCACCACCACCCGGGGCAGAAACTGGCCAACGACACGCGCTGGAAAATTATCACCGATGCCTCGGTGGAGGTCGGCCCGGCGCTGTTTATCAGCCTGCTGATTATCACCCTGTCGTTTATCCCGATTTTTACCCTCGAAGGGCAAGAGGGGAAGCTGTTTGGCCCCCTCGCCTTTACCAAAACCTGGTCGATGGCGGGCGCGGCGCTGCTGGCGATCGTGGTGATCCCGATCCTGATGGGCTTCTGGATCCGCGGCAAGATCCCGGCGGAAACCAGTAATCCGCTCAACCGCTTTTTGATCCGCATTTACCATCCGCTGTTGCTGAAGGTTCTGCACTGGCCGAAAACCACCCTGCTGGTCGCTCTGCTGTCGATCCTGACGATTATCTGGCCGCTTAGTCGGGTCGGCGGCGAGTTCTTACCGCAGATCAACGAAGGCGATCTGCTGTATATGCCCTCGACGCTGCCGGGGATCTCAGCTGCGCAGGCGGCGGATATGCTGCAAAAGACCGATAAGCTGATCATGACCGTGCCGGAAGTGGCCCGCGTGTTTGGCAAGACCGGTAAGGCAGAAACCGCCACCGACTCCGCGCCGCTGGAAATGGTCGAAACCACCATTCAGCTCAAGCCGCAGGCGCAGTGGCGAGCGGGGATGACCATGGAGAAAATTATCGAGGAGCTGGATAAGACCGTGCGCCTGCCGGGACTGGCCAATCTGTGGGTACCGCCGATTCGTAACCGCATCGATATGCTCTCCACCGGGATCAAAAGCCCGATCGGCATTAAGGTTTCCGGCACGGTACTCTCCGATATCGACGAGGTCGCAGAACGGATCGAAGTGGTCGCCCGAACCGTACCGGGCGTCACCTCGGCGCTGGCAGAACGCCTGGTGGGCGGGCGCTATCTTAATATCGCGATCAACCGCGAAAAAGCGGCCCGCTATGGCATGACCGTAGGCGACGTTCAGCTGTTTGTGTCGTCGGCCATCGGCGGCGCCATGGTGGGCGAAACGGTAGAAGGCGTCGAGCGCTATCCGATCAACATCCGCTACCCGCAAAGCTATCGCGACAGCCCGGAAGCCCTGCGCCAGCTGCCAGTCCTGACCCCGATGAAACAGCAAATCACCCTCGGCGACGTCGCCGAAGTGAAGGTGGTGACCGGTCCTTCGATGCTGAAAACCGAGAATGCCCGCCCGGCCAGTTGGATCTACATCGACGCCCGCGATCGCGACATGGTCTCCGTGGTTCACGACCTGCAAAAAACCATCGCCGAACAGGTGCAGATGAAACCGGGGATCAGCGTCTCGTACTCCGGACAGTTTGAGTTGCTCGAACGCGCCAATCAGAAGCTGAAGCTGATGGTGCCGATGACGCTGATGATCATCTTCGTCCTGCTCTACCTGGCGTTCCGCCGCTTTGGCGAGGCGCTGTTGATCATTACCAGCGTACCGTTCGCCCTCGTTGGCGGTATCTGGTTCCTGTACGGGATGGGGTTCCATCTGTCGGTTGCCACCGGCACCGGGTTTATTGCGCTGGCCGGGGTGGCGGCGGAGTTTGGCGTGGTGATGCTGATGTACCTGCGTCACGCGATTGAAGCTCACCCGTCGCTGGAAAATCCGCAGACCTTTAGCGTCGAAAAGCTCGACGAGGCGCTGTATCAGGGGGCGGTGCTGCGCGTGCGGCCAAAGGCGATGACCGTGGCGGTGATTATCGCCGGCCTGCTGCCCATCTTATGGGGCACCGGCGCGGGATCGGAGGTGATGAGCCGCATCGCCGCCCCGATGATCGGCGGGATGATCACCGCCCCGCTGCTGTCGCTGTTTATCATCCCGGCAGCGTATAAGCTGATGTGGCTGTACCGGCACCGGCAGACGCGGAAAGTGGCATCCTGATCCACCTCAGCGAAAGGGGCGATTGCTGCTCCTTTCGCTTGTTCACCGCGCGATTAGCGGCCCAGCCGTTTTTCATACTGCGCCTGGAACTGCGGCGCATTCCACGAACCGTCAAACAGGGTGTAGGTGATATAGCCCTTATTCAACCAGCCGCTGTCGGTGTCCGCCGTCGTTGGCGTCAGCGATGCCGGATTCATGCCCTGCTTCGCCGTGCCGTCGGCCTGCAGCTCATAGCTAATCTGCGGAACAGGAAACTGCTCATTGTCGATGTAATGGACGCCTTTAATCTCCGTTGCCGGCAGCGGCGGGTAGTTGATACTCAGCCCCGACCCTTTGGGTAATAAGGCGGCCCCCGGCTCGCGGGTGGCGTTCAGCTTATCCACCACGGTCACGACGTAATCCACCGAATCCGGCCAGTATTTATGCGTGCTCGGCCATTTGTTTTTCATCTCCTGTTCCGTGAAGCGATAGCCGATGCTGGCGGCGATCGCCGGGAAACCGTAGCGCAGCGCGCGGGCCGCAGCGCTGACGGTCCCCGAATTCACCTGCGCCATGCCGGTATTGGGACCATCATTCACCCCAGAAATGACCAGGTCCGGCGCCGCCTCTTTCATCAGCCCCCACAGGCCAAAATCCACGGCATCCGCCGGCGTGCCCGGGAAGCAGTAGCGCTTGTCAGCCACTTTCTTAACATCGAACGTTTTACCCGGTTTGAAGGTTATCGCTGAGCCGATGCCGCTCTGGTTGGTGTCGGGCGCCACCATCCACACGTCATACCCTTTGGCGGCCAGCTTTTCCTGCAACGACGTGGTGCCAACCGACTGGCAGCCATCGTCGTTAACCAGCAGGATTCTGAGCGGTTTTTCCGCCGCCTGAGTCGAGGCGGTCAGTATGGTGAGCAGCGCAGCGGCGAGGATGTTGATTTTCACGATAACTCCTTAGTCAGTATCAAGATATTTGTCTGGCGCAAAAAAAAACCTAAGAGAGCTGCACGCAAATTGACTTGCGCCAGCTCTCTTAGGTTTTGCCGTTATTCCGTTACAATCCCAGGACAAGGGGAAAATACCCCGTATCGACAGGATAATCCAGAGGCAGCAGGTTTATTATGTGACTACGATCAATAACGCCAGACTATTTATGCTAAAAATAAAGGCTGCGAAATGATATTTAACCTGAACCTTAACACCTAATTCTTACGAATTTACCATGTCACTCTTCAACGATATTCCGGAGATTGAAATGTTATTGGTAACAATCCACAGGGCATGCGAACGATCACATTTATTAATATAAAAACAAATTCCGCCTGTTTTTCCACCGCTAACATGATAAGGTCGACGGTAGTGGATTGTTACTGTTTCCAACACAGGCAAAACCTACGTCAGATACTCCGGCGGCATCATAAAACATGCCCATCCCGAGTCACTGACGTAGGTTTTTTTTTGGCTTTCACATAATAAACAGGAGAACAATATGAATAAATGGCTAACCGCAATCATCATGTTCGCCAGCGCCGCAACCTGTTCAGCAGCGGAAATGAAAGACGATGGCAGCATTAATATCTATTTTGCCCGACACGGGAAAACGCTATTAAATACCTTCGACCGCGTGCAGGGATGGGCCGATTCTCCGCTGACTGAAGACGGTATCCGCGTCGCCCGTTATCTCGGCGAAGGTTTAAAAGGGGTGAAGTTCGACCGCTTTTATTCCAGCGATGCCGGGCGACAGCGGGAAACCCTGGCGGTGATTCTGAAGCAGGCCGGGATCGCCCATTATCACCCGATCGAGCTGCCAGGCCTACGCGAAGCCTTTTTTGGCAGCTTTGAAGGCGGCTTCAACAAGGATATGGCCGCGGCTGGCGCCAAACTGCTGGGGTTAAAAGACAGCGCCGCGCTGTTCAGCAAAATGAAGGCAGGCGCTCTGCCGGTGGCTGAAAGCCAGAACGCACTGGCCGCAGCCGACCCGCAGGGCATGGCGGAAAATTATCAGCAGGTGAAGAGCCGTACTCAGGCAGCGTTGCATACCCTCGTTGAAAATGCCGAGGCCCATGGCGACAAAAATATCCTCGCCATTTCGTCCGGCACGGCGATGCAAATTATGATTTCCGACCTCACCGCCGACACGGCGAAAGATAAACCGCTGGCCAACGCCGCAGTGGTGAAAATTGTCTATAAAAATGGCACATATTCGGTTCCAGAAATCGGCACAATGAAATATGTCGAAGCCGGCAAGCAGGCCCTCAATAACAATAACTGATCGCTTAATTATATTATTGCAGATAACTGCTGACGCCAGCCCCGGCTGGCTCGCAGCATATCGCCTCGGGGTTTATAATGAAAAACAATATTATTACTATGCTGCTGCTGACGCTTCCGGCCTACGCCTGGTCAGCGAATGACGTTGCGCAAGCGGATATGATTGATACGGTATTTGCCGATCCTTTTTTTAGCCAGTCACATATGACGCTATCGCTTAAAAACTACTGGAAATATCTTAAGGAAGAGGAGACAGAACCCAAGAAAGTGCACAACGCCTGGGGCCAGGGTGTTGCCGTGGATTACCAGTCAGGTTATTTCGCCGATATCATTGGCTTCGATGCAACGTATTACGGTGCCATCAAGCTGGGCGCCAGCGATTATTTTAACTCGCGCGGCGTGCTCTATAATAACGGGAGCGGTAATAAAAAGAGCAATGCCGAGGGTTTTTCCAAGTTTGGTCAGCGCAACATGAAGCTGAAATATCAACTCGCCGATCTCAATCTGAACGCCCGCTGGGGCTGGCAGATGATGAAAAACACTGGCGTGATCTCCACCTCTACCCGGCTGTCGCCCACCACCTATCTCGGCTGGAGCGGCGGCGTCAACTACGGTGACGTGACCCTGCGCGGCGCCTATATCGACAGTTCGATGGACCGTAACTCGCCGGATAAGAAGCGCTTCCAGACCAACACCGGACGGTATCTCAACCATATCGCCAGCGGCGATCTACTGTGGCAGAGCGAACGGCTGAATTTACAGTACGGCTATGGTGAAAGCGATAACTACCTGCGCCGCCATGTGCTGTTCACGCAACTCAAACCGCTGAAGCAGCTGAATATCGGTACGCAGATTTATGCCACTCACGCTCTGGATGAATATAAAGCGATGCCGGCCAATAAACGCGATTTCGACAGCGATGCCCGACATTATGCGATTGATGTCAAATGGCAGGCGGACAACTGGAGCACCAGGTGGGGACTGGGCTATACCGATGCCGAAAAAGCCCACGAAATCGGCTTTTTCCCCCGGCATATGAGCAAAAACTCACGCGGCACCTTTATTTCGATGGCCTACGCCGGCAGCGACTACCTGCGTGACGGGGAGCTGGTGCTGGCGAATATTTCAGACTACAACCTGACGCCAGAGCTGGCGATAGGCCTGGCGGGCAACATTGCGCAGTTTAACTACAAGGGCAACCACGTGCGCACGGGCGAAATCAACGCTTTTAGCCGCTGGGTGCCAACGCATCCGCAGCTGAAAAACCTGACCGTCTGGGCGATGTTCGGGCCAGGATGGTCCTATCGCATGAACGGAAAAACGCCGGTGCTGAACGATGGACGCTATATCCGGGCCAACTCCCTCTCTTCCGAGGTCATCATCGAGTATCGGTTTGCTCTGTTCTGATATCTCGCCTCGGCACGCGGTGATACCGGTAATCAGGCGAAACAGCACGCTCAGCGCTCGTAAAATAGCCGTACGTCGGTAAACTGCCGGGAACCCGTTATCGCGTATCTTTTCGTGAAACAATAGAACAACGGCGCGTCAGGCTCCTCCTGTGGTAGCCTGCGCCCCGCCACTCTGCCCACCGATTGCCGAGGGATTGCCTTGCAAACCATTCGTACCGTGCCGTTACCCGATGAAAGCCGGATCGTGAACCTCTTCCCTTCCCCCGAGCTTGCGGATGCTTTCGCCATCACCCTGCCTCCTGATGCGCCTGCTGATATCAATACTCTGGCTCATCAGGTACTGGCGAGGCCGCCGCGCTGGTTCAAATGGCTGCAGGCCTGTCGGGATCTTATGGTCAGGCCCTTCGGGATCCAGTCCTCCGCTCAGATGCGCGCAAAACTGGTCGCAGAGGGCACTCCGCATATCGATTTTTTCCCGGTACTCGCGGTCGAGGCCAACGAGCTGATCGTCGGCGCCAATGACAGCCATCTCGATTTCAGGATTGCCGTGTTGCATCGTCAGCGTCGCGAGACGCCGACCAATCAAAAAGAGGTGGTGCTGGCTTCCGTGGTGCGCTGCCATAACCGAACCGGGAAACTTTATATCACGTTGATTGCCCCGTTCCACCGCCTGGTGGTGCGCGCCATGCTCAAAAGAGCGGCGGCAAGGGGCTGGCGATAACCGCGCCCACGGTCTGCGGCGCGGTGAATCTGCGCTGGCGACGAGAAGCGCGGCCCGCTAACTATTCCGTGGGCAATACGCCTCCTTTAGCCCAGTGCGTTTTGGGTATTTCGACAATGACCACATCCACGCTCTCCGGTTTGCATTTCAGCGTTTCAACCGCGACCCGGGTCGCTTCACGGGCAAAATCGCGCTTTTGTTCAGGCGTGCGGCCCGGCTGTAATTCTAAACGTAAAACAGGCATATTTTTCTCTCCGCTGAGACCCCGTCTGGGGTCGATGAGTGAATCTTTGCCGAAAGGTGAGGACGAATAAATGGGTGTCAGGTTGAGTGAATCAGAACCTACAGGTTGTTAATCATGGATAAACTTGCCGGAATGGAGATGTTTGTCAGGGTTGTCGAGTGCGGCAGCTTTGCCTCAGCGGCCGATGTCAGCGACGTATCGGCCACCATGGTGGCCAAACAGATCCGGGCGATTGAGCAACGGCTTGGCGCACGTTTGCTGCACCGCACCACGCGTCGCCAACAGTTAACCGAAGTCGGACAGCTCTACTATGAGCGCTGTCGCCGAGTGCTGGCAGAATTTTCTCTCGCCGAAAATAGCGCCACGGAGCTGCAATCGACAGCCAAAGGGCTGGTCCATATGGTGGCGCCGGTCAGCTTCGGCTGTCAGATACTGGTCCCGGCGTTGAGCGTTTACATGGCGCAAAACCCGGAGGTCAACGTCATGCTGACGCTGGATAACCAAACGCCAAACTTGAGTAGCGGGAATGCGGAGTTAGGTATTCATATTGGTGAGATTCACCAGACGGATATCGTTGCCCGGCCGCTGCACGCCTACCGGCGGATCCTTGCCGCCTCTCCCGACTACCTCCGTCAGCACGGGACGCCGACGCATCCGGATCAGTTGAGTCACTTTAGCTGTCTGGGGATGTCCTACTGGATACATCAGGATCGCTGGGAACTGATGGGGCCCAATGGCGAGATCGTTAAAGCGGTAGTGAAAGGTCGGTTTATGTCTAACCAGGGCCATGCGCTGAGGATTGCCGCACTGAACGGCTGCGGCATCGTGCTGCAACCGGAATCGCTGCTGAAGGAAGATATCGCCGAGGGACGCCTGGTGCCGGTGCTACCCGAGTGGTCCTATAAGCCAACGCCGATGTATCTTATTTATCAACAGGATACCCGCCCATCAGCCAAGCTGCGCAGTGTAATTGATTTTCTGATACAGCGCTTTGGCGCGCAGCAATAACGGATGAAACGATTTCACACCGATGTCTGCGCCGCCCCGGGGTCAACACGCCCGTTTTGACGACGGCACAAAACACGCTGCCGGGGACCTGCTGAGGCCTCCGGCAAACAGATTTATTGCGACTTCTTCTCCAGCGCCTCCCACAGCCCCAGCAGATAGGTTACCCCCAGCGCGCGATCGTAAAGACCGTATCCGGGACGCCCGGTTTCGCCCCAGATAAACCGGCCGTGATCCGGGCGGATATAGCCGTCAAAGCCATTATCATGGAGGGCCTGCATGACGCGATACATATCCAGCGAGCCATACTGCGACGGATGAGCGGATTCGTAGAAATCTTTATCTTTAATCAGCTTAATGTTGCGTACGTGGGCAAAATGGATCCGCTTACGACGCGTGAATTCGGCAAGAATTTCATAGACGTTATTATCCGGATCTTCCGCAATCGACCCGGTGCACAGCGTGATGCCATTCGCCGGTGAATCCACGGCATCGCAAATCTTCGCCAGGTCATCCCGATTTTTCACCACCCGCGGGAGGCCAAAAATAGAGTACGGCGGATCGTCCGGGTGAATCGCCATTTTCACCCCCACTTCCTCGCACACCGGGATAATTTCTCTGAGGAAATAAAACAGATTTTCCCGCAGCTTAGTATCATCGACACCGCGATAGCGGGCGAACAGCTCCTGCACTTTAGCCAGCCGCTCGGGCTCCCATCCCGGTAACGCAAAACCGTTGGCGTTATCGAGAACCTCTTTAACGACCTCTTCCAGACTCTTATCGATGCCGCTTTTCTCGAAGGCCATCGTCAGCGAACCGTCCGGCAGGACGTAGTTCATGTCGGTCTTCATCCAGTCGAAGACCGGCATGAAGTTATAACAGATGACCTTGACGCCAAAGCCCGCCAGATTACGGATCGTCTGTTTATAGTTTTCGATATAGCGATCGCGTGCCGGGGTGCCTATTTTGATGTCATCGTGAATGTTAACGCTTTCAATCACTTCCATTGTCAGGCCCGCGGCATGGACCTGGTCAACCAGAGCTTTAATTTTTTCGACTGGCCAGACTTCTCCGGGAGCAACGTCATACAGTGCCCCGACAACACCTTCTACACCCGGCACCTGCCGGATATATTCCAGTGGGATTTTGTCTTCCTGTGGCCCAAACCAGCGCATTGTCATCTGCATTTTTTATCCGCCTTAATCGTTGCTGCTATGCATTTTACGAGATGTACCATACTAGTATTGGATAGCATATGCAGTAATTATCGTTTGATCAACCACCTCGTTAAAAAAGAGTGACGAGGCGATAAAAAAGAGTCGCGGGCTGAGCGCGATCTTCATTATCCTGGCTGCGGTTAATTGTTTTTATCTTGTAAAAAAATAACAAATTCAGTTTAAATTTATCATCATCTATAACACGACTTTATTTTTAACCATTAAATTGTTCCCGGCTTTTATTTCAGCCTCTGAATATCGCTGACGAAATACATGCGTTAAGTCACAATTTTACCATTACATCTTGTATGGTAGTAGACAATCAATGAAAAGGAAGCTTACCCTCAACGCCATTATGTTCTCGTCATACACCGGCCCCGGCTTAACACTGGGGATGCGTAGTAAAAGCGACATCGTGTACGGAGTTTTTATGTCACTGATAAACAATAGCTTTATGATAAACAACGCGCCAGGTCAGCGGCTGTACTCTGAGATTGCAAAAGCGTTACCGATTATTGATTACCACTGTCATCTTGATGCCAGAGCCATTTGGGAGAATAAACCGTTCACGGATATTACTCAGCTGTGGCTGGAAGGCGATCATTACAAATGGCGGGCAATGCGGGCTAATGGAATATCGGAACAAAGAATTACCGGTAATGCTTCCGCCGAAGAAAAATTTGAAGCCTGGGCGCAAACTGTCGAAGCCAGTTTTGGCAATCCTCTTTATCACTGGACCCACCTTGAGCTGAAACATTATTTTGCGATCGACGAAACGCTTAATAGCAAAAACTGGCGCGATATTATGGCGCAGTGTAATACGCAATTACGCCACGACGACTTTTTACCGCAGGCGCTTATCCGCCGTTCAAACGTGGAAGCGCTGTGCACGACCGACGGGCCGCTCGACGATCTGGAATACCATCGGCTGCTGGCAGCAAAAAGCGACTTTTCCCCACGCGTTTTGCCCACATTTCGTCCTGATGAGCTGTTCGACACCTGCCCCGAGCGCTTCCTGACGTTTGTCTCCCGACTGGCGCAGAAAACCCAGCGGGCGATCACCTCGCTGGATAGTTTCCTGGCCGCTCTCGAAGCGCGTATTGATTTTTTCCACAGCACGGGCTGTCGCGTATCGGACCACGGTCCGCTGGCGATCCGTTTTTGCCCGCTTGATGAAGTCGGGCAGGCCGCGCTGTTTCAGCGTCGGCTGGCAGGAGAGACGCTGGATGAGCACGCGCTTCAGGCATGGGAAAGTATGATTTTTGTCGCGCTGGCCAAAATGTACAAGCAGCGCGACTGGGCAATGCAGATTCACTTTGGCGCTATTCGCAACAATAACGCGACCATGTTCAACAAGGTCGGCATCAACTGCGGCTTTGACTCTATTGGCGATCAAACTCACCTTGCGCAGAGCCTGAACGCGTTGCTTAACGCCATGGTGGAAAATGGCGGTCTACCGAAAACCATTCTTTATAACCTCAATGCCAGCTATAACGACGTGGTCGCCTCGACCCTCGCCAACTTCCAGAGCGGCGAGGATGGCATGAAATCACCGCTGCAGTTCGGCTCCGGATGGTGGTTTAACGATACCCGACGCGGCATGGTTAACCAGCTCAATACGCTGGCCGATCAGGGGCTGTTGGCCAACTTTATCGGCATGCTGACCGATTCCCGCAGCTTCGTCTCCTACACCCGACATGATTATTTCCGCCGGATCCTTTGTGACCTGGTTGGCGGTTGGGTAGAGAAAGGTGAAGTGCCGGAAGATCGCGCCATCCTCGACGCCATGATCCGCGGTATTTGCGTGGACAACGCCCGTCGTTATTTTCGTTTTTGACCCGTCAGATACAGGGATAAACCATGACTCGTAAGAACAGAAAAGTGACCATCCCCGTCAGTATCGGCTACGGTCTGACGGATATTATGGGTGGCGGCGCATTTACCGTCATTGGCGCATGGCTGCTTTTCTTCTATACCACCTTTGTCGGCCTGTCGCCGATTGAAGCGGCGTCGATTGTTGCGATCGCGCGTATCGTGGATGCCATCGTCAGCCTGTTTATGGGCAGCTTCACGGACCATTTTTATAAAAACTATTTGGGTAAGAAATTTGGCCGGCGGCGGTTTTTCCTGCTGATCGGCGCGCCGCTCATGCTGGTTTACACCCTGCTGTGGCTAAACGGCATGAACTACTGGTTCTATCTCGCGGTGTATCTGGCCTTTGAGATCATTGCCGCTATGGTGCTTATCCCGTGGGAAACGCTGCCCTCCGAGATGACCAAAGATTTTAATAGCCGAACCAAACTGTCCACATGCCGTATGTTCCTGTCGGCATCCGGGACCTTTCTCGCCACCTTTATCCCCGGCCTGCTGATTGGCGCGCTGGGTGAAAACAATGCGGATGCCTATCTGGTTAACGGCGTGGTGTTTGCCGTGATGTTTATGGTCTGCGTCTTTATCTCGTGGAAAGTGACCTGGGAACGCGAACTGACGCCGGAAATGCTGGCGGAAATGGAAAAAGAGCGCAAGTCGACCACGGCGGCCGAGAAGCTTGTCGCCTTTGGCAACCTGTTTAAGGAGTATGCCTCTACCCTGAAGGTGCGGGCGTTCCGTAAGCATCTGGCGATTTATCTCTTTTCCTTCACGGCGAAGGACGTCTACAACACCGTGTTCGTCTTTTTCTGCGTCTACTGCCTGAACGTCTCATCCTCACTGGCGGGCACGCTGCTGTCGATGAGTATCGTCGGGCTCCCGGTTACGCTGGCGGCGGGCGTGGCGATCATTAAGTATGGTCCCTCTCGCCTCTATGTCTTCGCCTATAGCCTGATGCTGCTGTGCCTCGGCGGCTTCTTCCTGGTGTATCAGTTCCCGACCGACAACAAGGTCATGCTGCTGGTGATCATCGCAGGTATCTATCAGGTCGGCCGCTGCGTGCTGGAATTTACGCCGTGGAACGTCTTCCCGTTTATTCCCGATATTGACGAAATGATTACCCGCCAGCGTCGTGAAGGCCTGTTTGCCGCGGTGATGACGTTCTCGCGTAAAACGACGGTCGCAATCGCCACCTTTGCCGTGGGCCTGCTGTTGCAAAGCGGCGGCTTCGTGAAAGGGAGCCTGACTCAGCCTCAGGAAGCGATTAATACCATCGCGACACTGCTGTTTGCCGGCACCGCCGTGCTGCTGCTGATTGCCCTGTGGCAGGCGCTGACCTTCCATCTGAACAAACGTACGCACAAGATTTTTGTCGATGAGATTGAGCGCCTGAAGGCGAACGGTCTTAAACAGGACGTCACGCCTGAAGCGCGCCATGTGGTTGAAGACCTGACGGGTTATCGCTACGACACGCTCTGGGGTGACACCCCGCCCGAGCGAGTAAAGGCGGGCGAACCCACCTCGGTACTGAACTGACAGATACCGCCGTCAGCGGCATCACGCCTGCTGCCGCGCGGTAGCCCTGCCCGGCTGACCCGATCAAGGTCAGCCGATCCATCGCCGCGGCTTCTCCGCCAGACATGCTCCTGATTTTATCACTCGACGACAACAGACGCGTGAGCCGCGCAGGTGAAGCCGGAGCAGGGCAAAAAGAGGGATTTAAGGCACCTTCTCGCGCTGGAGCAAGCGGATTACTTCACCATTTTCTGCGTTTTCTCGACATCCTTCAGCCCGCCTTCGTTGACGGCATTCTTATAGCCCATGCCTTGCAGCATTTTTTCTGCTTTGCCGGACTGGTTCCCCGTATTGCAGTACAGGTGCAGCGTGTCATTCTTATCTTTTGCCACTTCGCCGATGCGCGCATCCAGCTGTTTCAGGGGAATATTCACCGCCCCTTCAACATGCGTATCCTGGAACTGGTCTGCGGTGCGGACATCAATCCAGTGCTCAGCCGCCCACAATGAGGTGGACGCCATCAGCATGGCGCCGGTCAAGATCGTTTTTTTCATTACCCGGGTCAGATTAAACATGACGATAGTTCTCCTTATTTGTTTTCCTGGTCAGCCGAAATGATACTAGCGAAGGTATCCCGGGCGATCGTTGACCTGATCAGGAAAATGGGCAGAAAGCGGATAGTCGATGATCTGTGCGCAAAGTCAGCACGGCAGGCAAACTGGCAGTCTCAGTTAAAATTACTATGCTTAAAGATAACGTCACCGGTTTCTACGTTGATTTTATAGGGAGTAGGTATGGGATTCTGGAGAATTGTTTTAACGATTATTTTGCCGCCACTTGGCGTATTACTGGGTAAAGGATTTGGCTGGGCGTTTATTCTGAATATTGTCCTGACATTGCTGGGTTATATCCCCGGCCTGATTCACGCATTCTGGGTACAAACGCGCGATTAACCAATATCATCATGACGGCGCAGCGGCGCCGTTTATTTTTTCAGGTATTTTGCATCTGCATCTTATTTTATTTTTATGGGGTGAGCCGCCCGTTTTGAGCGAAGAAGGGAGGTTAATTCGGCAAACTGCATGCAACAAAAAACCCGCACAGGGCGGGTTCATTTATTATCAGCAGAGCTTATCTGCTCAGGCTATCGCCTTCATCGCTATTGTAAACGTCGCTGATAATGAGCGCGGCTTACAGCGGAGTGACGTTGCCGGCTGCCGGGCCTTTCGCGCCATTTTCAATGGTGAAAGAAACCTGCTGGCCTTCATCAAGGGTCTTGAAGTTGTCACTCTGGATTGCAGAGAAATGTACGAATACATCTTTGCTGCCGTCGTTCGGAGTGATAAAGCCAAAACCTTTATCTGCGTTAAACCATTTTACTAAACCAGTCATTTTATTAGACATAGATACTTCCTTAATTAATGAGCCACTAAGAGCGGCGATGATGGCCTGTATTTAGAGTTACTTATTTGGCACTTAGGAGGAGGCTCATGAAGAAGGGTATCTTTGGATAGCTCTTGAACTGAGGACTGCTTTACTAAAACTGCTTTCATAAGGTCTGTGTTCCAAACCGATGACGTCATTAAGACATAGAGAAATTATTATAGCAAGGTTTATGTTTTTTTATTTTAACCGCTTAAACACCCGGATGGCCATATGTCTGTTAAAAGTAGCCGGTAACATCAATCGCCATCTCAGCTTCGCACAATAGCAATACGCCTGATATTTCACGGATTCTTTTTCGTATTTTGCGATCAAGGGTCATGCCTGTGCCGCAGGCATCAATGTCATGAGAGAAAACAGGAACAAATGAGAAAATGAACCGGCTCTGCGGGCAGGCCGGGCTGGCTAAACACGGGTAAAAACCTGCTGAACAGACGGGCGTGAGGCGGGTTTAAATAGCTGCGGAAACCAGGACGCGCCCTTCCCCCACGGTCACCCTATACCGCCGGTGATTAACGCCAACCGGTAGCCGGATCTACTGCCCTGCGGATGGGCATCCGCTCCTGCCGTCCCACGTGGATTATTCACCCTTTACACGAATCCGTTTCATCCTGTCGATCGGATTGCCCTGCCGATCGAAGTAGCGACTCGGCCATATTTCCGCAGGGTCGATACCCAGCGCCTGCGCGATCAAAAACTCCCCTTTAGGCCAGGGGCGAGACAGCGTGTTGGCTAACGTTGACGAGCTCAGTCCCGCCTGGCGGGACACCGCCGCCAGAGACAGGTTACGCTTTTTTAATTGCGCAATGATATCAGCCGGATGCATATCAGTTCTGTTCATCTCATTCATTCCTTTGCGTTAGTGAAGCCGTTCATATTACCACCAACACACTAAGTAATACTTAGTACATTTTCAACTAACAGCTCCCAGAATCGTGATTCTGTTTCCAGTCTTTCAGGATCATCATGCTGCCGCACCGTTTAAAAGAAGCACGCCTCAGAACGGGACTTTCCCAACAAAAACTGGGTATCCTCGCGGGTATTGATGAGGCGACGGCGAGTGCGCGGATGAACCAGTATGAACGCGGCATCCACACTCCCGACTTCGCGCTGGCCTGTCGGCTGGCAGAAGTGCTGAAGATCCCGGCCTGTTATTTCTATACGGTCGAAGACGATCTGGCGGAAGTGGTAGCCGGCTGGTATCAGCGCTGAGCGTCAGGCGAGTTTATCCGGATCACACTTTTTAACCTGGGCTATTCCCTGATAAAAAACAGGTGTTATCATTCACCCCGTAAATACCTATCTACTCAACCCGAGGCTTTGATGCTGGAGAATGTCATCATCCGATAATCAGCTCCCCGACCTTTTCAGGCCGGACTGATTATCAATGCGCCGAAATCGAATGCGGACACCGCTGTGTGTTTGCACGTTTTGCACATGATGATTAAACAGGTTTTCCAGCATGAATTTATCCCGTCAGGAACAACGTACCTTACACGTTCTCGCCAAAGGTGGACGTATTGCGCACGTCCGCGATGCATCTGGCCGCGTGACTTCCGTGGAATGCTACAGCCGCGAAGGGCTTCTGCTCGCCGACTGCACGCTCGCCGTTTTCAAAAAACTCAAAACCAAAAAGCTGATCAAATCCGTCAACGGTCAACCCTATCGAATTAATACCACCGGGCTGAACAACGTTCGCGCCCAGACCGATAACCGCTAAGGAGAGAGCGATGACCACAGACCACTTCACTTTTCATATCACCGACGAGAGCGATGCCAGCGATAAGCCTTATTTCACGCCGGAGGCCCCCCAAGGCCATCTCCCGCTCTCCTGCCCAAGTCAATAAAAGGTATTAACTCATGGATATCCCACGTATTTTTACGATTAGCGAAAGTGAACATCGCATCCATAATCCGTTCACCCCGGAAAAGTACGCCACCCTGGGTCGCGTGTTACGCATGAAGCCGGACACCCACATTCTCGATCTCGGCAGCGGCTCGGGTGAGATGCTCTGCACCTGGGCGCGCGACCATGGTATTACCGGCACCGGCATCGATATGAGCCCGCTGTTCACCGCGCAGGCCAGGCGGCGCGCGGAAGAGCTCGGCGTCAGCAGTAAGGTTCATTTTATTCATAACGATGCCGCAGGGTATGTTGCAGAAGAGAAATACGATGTGGCTGCCTGCGTCGGCGCGACATGGATTGCCGGTGGGTTTGCCGGGACAGTCGGACTACTGGCGCAGAGTCTGAAACCGGGCGGGATCATGCTTATTGGCGAACCGTACTGGCGTCAGATCCCCGCGACGGAAGAGATAGCCCAGGCCTGCGGGGTCTCCTCCGTGGCTGATTTCCTTCCCCTTCCCGACCTTGTCGCCTGTTTCGACCAACTCGGCTATGACGTGGTGGAAATGGTGCTGGCGGACCAGGAAGGCTGGGATCGCTACGAAGCCGCGAAGTGGCTCACTATGCGCCGCTGGCTGGAGGAAAACCCTGACGATGACTTTGCCCCGGAGGTTCGAACCGAACTGACGATAGCCCCCAAACGCCACGTCACCTGGACCCGGGAATACTTTGGCTGGGGCGTGTTTGCATTAATCGCCCGCTGAAGTAAAGCTGGCGGTATAGCTGAAACGGGCTATACCGCCATTCGGGCATGTTCGACACATTATCACACCAGATCCTCTCAGCCTGATGACCAACCGACAGGGATGCCGTTCATCACAAGCTAAGAGTTCTGGTGGATAACATGGTCACGAGAGGGATATCGTCTTACCGTGACATCAGAACCACGCCTCAAACATGCCGCCCACGTTCAGGGAATCCAGCTGTTCGTCGCTGGTACCGTTCACTTTCGCCGTACGTTGGTTGTCGACCTGACCGCCGGTCACGTAGAAGCGCAGCATCGGACGGAACTCCGGCCCCATACCAATCGCGATGTTCTGCGACAACGTCAGCTTCCAGCCGTGGTTATCCCCGCCCCGATCGTAGTCAACGCGCTGGTAGCCCGCTTCCAGCCAGGTGGAGTGCACATCGTTCCAGAAGTACATCGGACGAACGATGGCGCCGTAGTTCTTGCGGTTGTCAGTGTTGTCCTTACTGTTGTCATAGTCATGGAAGGCCAACAGGTATTCGACCTGCGCCTGCCGGGTGAACTTATAGTTGCCCTCGAAGCTGGCGTAGACGGTGGTCAACCCGTCCGTTTTGTTGTAAACGCTGTTATCGGCGTTATCGGAATAGCGCAGGATAACTTTGTTTACGCCGCTGTCGTCGCTGTTGGTGTGGCTCAACAGCAGTCCGCCCTGCCAGGCATCAATCTGCGCGTCGTTGTCCACCGCTTTGGAGTCAAAGCCGTAGTTGGCATAGACCTCGACATCGATGGGCCCGGCCTTAATGTTGTGGGTTTTGGTGGTCAGCGCATAGTGGCCGTCGTCGCCGGTGCCGGAGCCGCCGGTACAGGTGATGCGCGATGGGTTAGACTCGTCGGCCATGACTTCCGGACTACAGGACTCTACCTGCGAAACTGCCGCGACATCGAACTGCACGCCGCCGATATCGAAGTTTTTCACCCCGGCGCCCTGGCCATCGTGGTTCATCCAGAAGTAGTCGTTGATGCCCTGCTGTGGACGCTGGTGGAAGTCACGTCCTGCCCAAAGGTAGGCGCCGGGGTTGGATGCCAGCACGTTGGTGACGCCAACGTAGGCTTTTTTCAGGTTAACTTCGTCGCTCCAGTGGTCAAACATCACGTTGATATCCCAGATTGCCCCCTGGCTGCTCTTAAAGGCTTTGGTAATCTGGAATTCGCCGCCGTTACCTTCGTTGCCCAGGCGACCAATCGCCGAGGCACCGTTATAGGACCCATCCACACCGATATATTTCTGATCGCCGGTCTGGAAATGGGCGCCGTAGCGGGCGTAGCCGCTAAACTTCAGACCGAATGGAATCGCCATATCCGGCGACTGTGCGGCAGTTTGTGGGTTGGTCTCCAGATCCACCTTCTTTGCGGCGGCGGCGTCCATTTTCGCCTGGCGGTCCGCCAGCGCCTTATCGACGGCTTTCGCCACAATGGCGTCAATTTGTTCCTGAGTAAATTCTTGGGCCATAACAGAGGAAAAAGGGCAAAACGCGGCGATAACCGCCATAGTTAATGGAAGTTTTTTTATCATGTTCATGTCTATCTCAATATAGTTTAATTGTATTCAGATAATAACAATCCCATTCTGGGTGACAGAATATGTCGCTATCATAAGAACAATATCATTGTTATTTTTACGGTCGCAGAGGCTTTACGCTATTCTGGTGATAATGTCTCCATGAGTGATATTTGCTGATGTGCGCCGGTACAGATGAATAATGTCTTCGAATAATTCATCGACCAGCATTATTGATGATTGCGATGACAGCGGTCTTTGGCTCTCCTTCTCGGTTTGTCGTGCACAACAGGTGTTGCCCCGGCAGATGTTTTCGCCAAAGGCCCGTTTCATCAATGGTTCTCTTTAACTTAATTGCTCGTTATTTCTGTGGCCCGCTGATTCCCTGTCTCTTCTGCTCTTCGGGGTTGCTGAAAGCGTATTTATCAGTCCGCAGGAGTCGTCTATATATCAGTACCGCATCGGGTTCACCGCGAATGCGCCGAAATAAATTTCAGTCACGATGAATGACACCGGTAATCAATGCCCCCGCGGGGGCATGCAAGCAGGATTCATTCGAAGAGATAGGCATTGACCAGGTTTTCGAGTAATTCCTGATGTCCGCTTTGATGCTGAGGATTAAGGTTATGCTGTTCGGCATACCGGGCGGTTTGCGCCAGCGACATTTGCCCCTGCAGAATTTGCTGACCCACTTCACGACTCCAGCCGGCATAGCGTTTTGCAACGCGTTGCTCCAGCTGACCGTCTTCAATCATGCGAGCGGCCTTTTTGAGTGCCAGCGCCATCACATCCATGGCGCCAATGTGACCATGGAACAGGTCATATTTGTCGGTGCTTTGACGACGGACTTTGGCATCAAAGTTCAGGCCACCGGTGGTAAAGCCGCCGGCTTTAAGGATCTCGTACATGACCAGCGTGTTTTCTTCTACGCTGTTCGGGAACTGATCCGTATCCCAGCCAAGCTGGGCGTCACCGCGGTTGGCGTCAACGGAGCCGAAAATATCCAGAGCAATGGCGCTGGCGATTTCATGGTGGAAAGAGTGCCCGGCAAGCGTGGCGTGGTTAGCCTCAATGTTCACCTTGATCTCTTTTTCCAGGCCAAATTGCTTGAGGAAGCCATAGACCGTCGCGACATCGTAATCATATTGATGCTTAGTGGGTTCCTGCGGTTTAGGTTCGATAAGCAGGGTGCCACGGAAACCCGTTTTGTGTTTGTGCTCAACCACCATCTGCAGGAAGCGGCCAATTTGCTCACGCTCCTGGCGCAAATCCGTATTCAGCAGGGATTCGTAACCTTCGCGACCGCCCCATAGCACATAGTTTTCGCCGCCCAACTGGTGGGTGGCATTCATGGCGGCAACGACCTGGGCTGCAGCCCAGGCAAAGACGTCCGGATCGGGGTTGGTTGCCGCCCCGGCGGCATAGCGCGGGTTGGTAAAACAGTTAGCAGTCCCCCACAGCAATTTCACCCCGCTTTCCTGCTGTTTTTGCGCCAGCACTTCGGTCATTCTGGCGAAGTTATTCAGATACTCTTTCAACGATGCGCCTTCTGGCGAGACGTCCACATCGTGGAAGCAGTAATACGGCACATTGAGCTTATGGAAGAATTCAAAAGCGACGTCAGCTTTATATTTTGCCTGGCTAAGCGCATCGCCCGCCTGTTGCCAGGGTCGTTCAAAAGAACCGCTGCCAAACATATCGGCGCCATTCCAGCAGAAGTTGTGCCAGTAGCAGGCGGCAAAGCGCAGGTGTTCTGCCATTCTTTTTCCCAGCACGATTTCATCCGGGTTGTAGTGGCGAAAAGCCAGCGGATTTGTTGTTTTGGGACCGGAAAAATGGACGCGGTCAAGTTGGTCGAAATAAACTGGCATAATGAACTCCGTCATTCAGGAAGCGAAAAATAAATAATTTTGACCTATCCTGTATTTTCCTCGCAGGCGGCTCAATTACGTTATTTCATTCGGCAATTAAGAAAATGCGCAAATGTGAACCATCTCGCAAATAATAACGCGACATATTAAATACACTGATATCCATACCCCCCTTTACTTCGTGAGGGATTCGGATGGCAATCACTAAAATAAAAAACCAGGTGTTTTCGGGGACATTTTCCTGCCGCAGATATTGCTTGTCAGCGACTCGTCAGCACGCTGGGTACGCGCTCTGGAGAGAGCCTGAGTTTCGATGATCACAGAAGTAAAAAAACATAATTAATTAATGTAAAATCGTAATGGATTCCCTGAGGCCATCTGTGTCAGAAAGTGTTTCACATTCACAAAAGAGACCGGAGACTTGATTAGAATGAGCAAGAACATAATGCAAAGTCGGCATGATGAATATCACAAATTAACTCGTGGGGAACGCATTGGTTATGGGATGGGTGATTTTGCGCAAAACCTTGTTTTTGGGACGATAGGCGGTTTTCTTGCTCTTCACATGTTGACGGTAAATACCATCAGCACCGCCACGGCGGGGTTTATATTTCTGTTTGTGCGCATCGTTAATGTTTTCTGGGATCCGATGGTCGGCACCTATGTTGACAAAAGAAGTTCAAGCGCCGGGAAATATCGCCCCTGGCTTTTAAGAGCCGGTATTCCCCTCGTGATTCTTTCCGCGTTGCTTTTTGCACCTATTCCCGGAATAAGAGGTTCGGTTCCTTTTGCGTTTATCATTTATCTGGCACTGGATTTAGTTTATTCATTGGTGAATATTCCTTATGGTTCGCTTAATGCATCATTGACGAGAGACCCTGAATCAATTGATAAACTGACCAGTACCCGCATGATGCTGGCAAACAGCGCCAACCTGCTTGTTTATACCTTGTTCCCGATGTTCGTACAGATGGCCTCACCAAAAGATCGCAGCCTCAAGGATACGGGTTTTTTTGGCCTTCAGCTGAATATGGGTAACTATACCGACCCGTCAGCTAACTATGCGTGGTTTGGCGTTTACTCAATCTATATGTTAATTGGCGCAGCGGCACTTTTCTTCTGCTATAAATTCACCAAAGAACGTGTGGTCGCGACGGCAGAACAGACGGCTAACGTAAAAGCGACAGATTTATTCCTTGAACTTAAAAATAACCGGCCGCTGGTCATTCTCGGATTCTTTTTCATGTTAGCCTTTACCTTCATGTTCTTCATGAACACGGTCAATGGCTTTTTCAATCAGTTTGTTGTCGGTCATTCTGAATGGATGGGAGCGATTGGTCTTGTCGCCTCAATTCCCGGTATCATCTTCCCTATCTTCTGGTCCAGACTGAAGAAAATCTTCGGTAAAAAAGGCTTCTTCCATCTTTTCCTTGGCATGTTTATTGTGGGTGAATTACTGACCTACGTGTGGTCACGCGAAGGCATGCACGATGCCCTGTGGCTTGCTTACGTCGCAACCTTCATTAAACAATGGGGCTTAACCTCGGCGACCGGCTTCATGTGGGCGCTTGTTCCGGAAGTGATTGCCTATGGCGAATTAAAATCAGGCAAACGCAATGCCGCCATCATTAACGCGATTATGGGACTGTTCTTCAAGATTGGTTTCACGATTGGCGGCGCGATTCCACTTTGGTTACTGGCCGCCTATGGCTTTAGCGAAACCGGCGCGCAACAAAGTGCCAATGCTATCGACGGAATCATTATGACCGCGGTGTGGATGCCCATCGTGTTAGCCGCTATTTCGATGATTATTATTCAGCTCTATCCTATCTCAGATAAAAATGTCACCGAGATCAACCGTCAGCTGGATGAGATCCGGGTATAGTTAAAAAATTAATAAGAATTCAGAAATATAAATTTGGATATTTTAAAAAGGTAGAATGATATGTCACTTATTCAAAACCCTGTATTACCCGGATTTAATGCGGACCCGAGTATTATCCGTGTAGGGGACACCTACTATATCGCCAACTCGACATTTGAGTGGTTCCCTGGCGTTCGTTTACATGAGTCAAAGGACCTGCAACACTGGAATCTGCTCCCCAGTCCCTTGTCTACCACCGCCCTTTTAGATATGAAAGGCAACCCTTCATCAGGTGGGATTTGGGCGCCGGCGCTCTCGTATGCCGATGGCAAATTCTGGTTAGTGTATACCGATGTGAAAATCACCGAAGGCGCCTTCAAAGACATGACCAACTATCTGACCACCGCGACCGATATCCGGGGTCCGTGGACAGATCCCATCAAACTGAATGGCGTCGGTTTTGATGCCTCGCTTTTCCATGATGATGACGGGCGTAAATATATCGTGCAGCAAACCTGGGACCATCGAGAGTACCATCACCCCTTCGATGGCATCACGTTAACTGAGCTTGATACGAAGACACTGAAATTAAAACCGGCAACCGCGCGGACTATTTATCGGGGCACCGCCGTTGCACTGGTCGAGGGGCCACACCTCTACAAACTGAACGGCTATTATTATCTTTTCGCCGCGCAGGGGGGGACCGTCTTTACCCACCAGGAGGTTGTTGCACGCTCCAGAACCTTAGAGGCCAACAGCTTCGAAACCGAGCCAGGGGAAGTGTTCTTAACGAACGTCGATACCCCGGACAGCTACATCCAGAAGCAGGGGCATGGCGCTTTGGTCTCCACCCCCAAAGGTGAATGGTATTATGCCTCGCTCTGCGCCCGTCCGTGGAATCGTCCAGGTGAGTCGGCCTATGATCCGCGTGGCTGGTCAACTCTGGGCAGAGAAACCGCGATCCAGAAAGTGTATTGGGATGCCGACGGCTGGCCGCGTATCGAAGGGGGCCACGGTGGGAAAACCTTTGTCGAAGGACCCACCGATGCCATTTACACCGAAAGTGCCAAAGACCATAGTCAGTACGATGCGTTTAAAACAGCAACGCTCGATCCTAACTGGAATACGCTGCGGGTTCCGTTCACAGAAAAAATGGGGACCACCGGCGATGGCAAGCTAACTTTAATCGGGCAAGGTTCATTAGCGAATACGCATAACCTGTCGCTGATTGCCCGACGCTGGCAGGCCTTCTATTTTGATGCCCAGGTTAAAGTGAAATTTAATCCGTTCAATTATCAACAGATGGCAGGATTAACGAATTACTACAACGATCGCCACTGGAGCTTTGTGTTCATCACCTGGAATGAGATTAATGGCTCAGTCATTGAGATCGGTGAAAATAACCGCGGGAAATACACATCCTGTTTGAAAGATGATGCCATCAAGATCCCCGAAGGGACCGAGTTCGTCTGGTTCCGTACCAAAGTTCGCAAACAAACGTATAGCTATGAATACAGTTTTGATGGGGTCAACTTCACTGAAATCCCCGTTAAATTAGATGCCGCTATCCTTTCCGACGATTACGTGTTGCAAAGCTATGGCGGGTTCTTTACCGGGGCGTTCGTGGGCCTTGCGGCTGTAGACTACTCAGGTTATGACGCCAGCGCGGAGTTTTATGATTTCCATTATCAGGAGCTGGGCGATGCGTTAATGGCCGATGGTACGTATAGCTGGCAGGCGAGCGAATCACGGTTTAATTAAATAATAACGAGCCTACGTTATCTTAACGATAACGTAGGTTTCTGTTGCTGTTTTTCAGTCTTCACGTTATTCATGACATTGTCATTCCTGGCGTTAATTCCTTTAATTGCCACACAAAAATAAGCCTATCCAGGTGCTTTGCTTTCGCAGCATAAATATCCACACCAAATATTATCTTTAGGTTCTTAAAGCAAGCCAGAACGCGTCTATTACGTTTTATTATCCGCTGGACTTTGTCTTTTTCACTGGTTAGATTTACAGGTGTTATTTAGCGCGATGCGGATGTGCGCCAACACACCCACATCGCTCATCACAATCACTATTTGTTGGGAATAGCAATTATGACTGAAGTCGATTGTATTGCAGATTCATGCGTTGCAGAAGCGCCAGTGAAAAATAAGCGTCAGTTAACCGTGAGCTATGTGAGCCGTTTTCCGGATTATAGTCGTATTCCGGCGTTAACGATGAAGGGTCAGTGGCTGGAAGCCGCGGGGTTCGCGACGGGTACAAAGGTGGAAGTACGGGTAATGGCAGGCTGTATCGTGCTGACGGCAGTGGAGCCGGAACCGGAGCTGGAAGAAGCGATGCGTCGGGTTGAGAAGCTGTCGGCAAGGAAGCAGAAACAGGTAAGAGAGTTTATTGGGGTGATTGCGGGGAAACGTGTACGAAGCTAATAAATACCGCTCCTGATGCGTCAGGAGCGGTTATTTTTCAGGTGCAAGCGGGGGTAAATAACGGTTTTTCCTGTGCAACATCGTATGATTATTAGGGTAACCTGAATCAGATCAGTTTTAAGAGCCACCCGATTATCCTCTTTGGTCGTCGACAGAGGAACCTGATAGTGAATAGAGTTCAGTATAACGAGGGACCATCATTTATGCCGTAGCACGCTCGTTCCAGGCATCTGTATATTGGATATTTCCATCTACAATACGCCAGGTGATTTTTTCATAGCGTAGCTGCACACTTTCCAGATGGCCCGTACCGGTTATCGTTCGCGTATCGTGGACAATTGGCGTCACAGAAACAACCTTCACACCTTCCAGCAGAATATTGAAGTATTCCACTTCCTGGCCAGCGTTATTAATATGGTAGAACTTGAATTCAGCACTTTGCAGCGTCTGACCAGTGGCAACGGCTTTGTAAAGGTATGGGCTCGAGGAATCAATCTCTTTATCGAACAGAAACGGCGCATGTTTACGTGTGCCGGTTAATTTCCCTGTAGCGCCGTCGGTAGGAATGCTGAGATTATGCGTCAGGCCGCGAAGTTCTACACTCCCCTCACGGTCCTGAACATCGGAACCGCCGCGGATCATCGCGCCGCCATCATCTTTCAAAAACAGGTGAACGGGAACAGCCATTCTTAAACTCCTTTTAATTAGTCATATAACCAGAGACCAGCTTTAGCTGACTCTGCGAACATTCGTACAGTTAGCGGCTTTGATACTTGCTTGATCGGCTCTTTGTTAAACCATTTGCGATATACAGACTCTCTTTCCCACGGGTAGTAGGCATCAAAATTGATCGCTGATACATCGACGTTAAATTTCTTCCCGAAACCATCAATGGCATAAGGTAATTCATCCCATCCGGCATAGCCTTGCAATGGCGTATCAAACTCAATCGGGATAGGCTTAAAAGTAAACGTCACTGCAAGAGATAACTCTCCCCTGAAAAACTCTAATATTTCGCTATCCGTCACCATACGCGATCCTCTTTTCTGGCGATGGTGTTGTAGGTATTCACCGTTTTATAAGTAATCTGAGCGACATCGCTCGCCAATAATACCCAACCGATAACAGGAATCGTGCGCCCAACGAATGCGCCTAAATTGTTTGTCATCATCGGTTTTAGCGTTCGGATGCTGGCATTTGTCAGAGTGGGGAGCCTTACGGATAGATGCACGTTAAGGAATTCCCGAGAATATTTAGAGGCGACGGATGTACCCGGTGTCGCTCCGTAAGGTTTACCTCTGGTTTTCAATACCGGCAACCCAAGAACGATACAAGCCATCCCTAAGAGATCGGTAACCCCGCCAAATTGTTCATCAATTTTGTCGAGGAAAACCCAGAAAAATAGCTCTCCTGCCGAAATATTACAGACAGCCTTATAAAAGTATGTTCCATTGAGCTCTTCTACTGAATCCATATCACAATCCATTATGATTAATGTAGAAATGACAATTATAGCGATTATTTTTCAGCCGAAATATAGTATATAGTATGATTTTTATGACAGAACACCCATAAAATTCTCAGTAAAAATCAGCAGATAGCGCGGTCATATCGCATTAAATAAAGAATAAATTTTACTGGTGATTTCATTCATGATGAGCCAATAACAAGCCATGGTTAGCAGCAGATTGCAAGCCAGGGCAGACGCAGTAATGAAAGCTGAATATGTTTCTCCGTCAGGAAAAAAAGACGAGTAAGGCAGGAAGCGGAACAGTGCCCAGAAGAGGAATGTGAACGCGAATACCTTAACAAGACGTCGCAGGGTGGATAAAATCCAGTCACCAAAGAGGTTGGCTGAATTAACTTTGCGCGTCATGCCGTTGTAAGCGGTGATCATCGCGCTCATGACAGGAACACTGATCAGGATATTGATCAGAATAGCGAAGTAAAAATATAACGATTCCCACACTTCTAGATCGGGTTCACCCAGAATGAAACGAGTAAAAAGACTGGCGCTGTGGAAATCGAAAAGACCGACGATCGAACTGACTAAACCGTCGTAAGTAATCACCTTAGCGACAAGCAGCATGACCACTAAAAACAGCACTATCTTAAGGAACAAGCTAAGGGCATGTTTTGCCATTGGCGATCACCTCAATTGTGCCGTATGCCTTGAGTTTACTCATACAAGGAACATCTACCCGCTGTGTTCTCAGTAATGCATTGCGCAACATGGCAAAATCTGAATCATGTGGCAGAGTAATACAACCTTCTGATAGCGCGCCGGGATGCAATGTCCCTACCGCAGGAAACGGTAATGGAGAGTAATGCGCATCGTTGATTACAAACTTTCCATGCAGAGTCATAAACCATTCAATACCCTTTTATTACCTGTGGATTAAGATACAAGTTGCTTAGTAGGCAATCCATATTAAGGATATGATTTTATTTAAAATGATCTTATTTTATGTTGGTGTGAAAGCCTGGCGGCGGCATATGGGTTATGGTAAACGGTGAAATTTATCGGGATAAACGGTTAACTGGCTTCGGATTGGAATGCTAAGCCTGGTTTGTTGTAGGCCCGTTTAAACTGGGCACTTCAGCAGTATTGATTGGGTTACTACCCGGTGAGCATACTCTTACTCACGTAATGTGGACATAACCCTAAGCGATGTTCTGTTTTTCAAATTGTTCCGGACTTAATCCACCACTGGCACCGGGAAGTTGCCAACAAGTGTAATCGCGCTCAAAGTAATTAACTCCGCTGCCCACATAATTTCCCTGCAGGCAAATTTCTATTCATTCCACCTTCAGTGTATAGAAGAGGCTTTCTGCAAACTCTG
>NZ_JBWNLD010000022.1:0-31179 GCF_056521145.1 Klebsiella sp. CSG-1
TAGCGCTCTGTCGCGAGGTGGCGTATATTACGCTTTCCTCTTTCAGAGTCAACCCTGAATTTCAGAAGTTTTCTCTTTCAACCCGGCGGCTTGTTTGCCGTTGTTCCGTGTCGATGGAGGCGCATTATAGGGAGTTCTCGAGCGCCCGCAATAGAAAAATTGCAGAAAAATGACTGACTGCTGCATTCCCCAGCAAAACCCCGCTTTATACCCTGTTACACACAGAATTATCCACAGACCACACCCGTTCTTAGCTGATAAAGGCCGTCAAAAGCCCCTTCTATATAGAGAAGAGATCGGCAAAAAGAGAAAGATAAAAATTCGCGAGCGTTGCGCAAACGTTTTCGTTACAATGCCGCGCTATGACAAGGATGCCCGGTTGGGTGCGTTAGGTGAGTTTTTAGACAAAAACTCACCTAACGCTCTCTGTAATGTTCAAATCCTGGGGATTTAATACCATGCAACAACGTCGTCCAGTCCGCCGCGCTCTGCTCAGTGTTTCTGACAAGGCCGGTATCGTCGAATTCGCGCAGGCTCTTTCCGCTCGTGGTGTTGAGCTACTGTCTACGGGTGGTACCGCACGCCTGCTGGCTGAGAAAGGTCTGCCGGTAACCGAAGTCTCTGACTACACCGGTTTCCCGGAAATGATGGATGGACGCGTTAAGACCCTGCATCCAAAAGTACACGGCGGCATTCTCGGCCGTCGCGGCCAGGATGACGAGATCATGGCCCAGCACGCGATCTCTCCTATCGATATGGTTGTTGTTAACCTTTATCCGTTTGCCCAGACCGTCGCCCGCGAAGGGTGCTCGCTGGAAGATGCGGTGGAGAATATCGATATCGGCGGCCCGACCATGGTGCGCTCCGCGGCCAAGAACCATAAAGACGTGGCTATCGTCGTGAAGAGCCATGACTACCACGCCATTATTAAAGAGATGGATGCGAACGACGGTTCCCTGACTCTGGAAACCCGCTTCGATCTCGCCATTAAAGCTTTTGAGCACACCGCTGCCTACGACAGCATGATTGCCAACTACTTCGGCAGCATGGTTCCGGCCTATCATGGTGAGACTCAGGAAGCCTCCGGCCGCTTCCCGCGTACGCTGAACCTGAACTTCATTAAGAAGCAGGATATGCGCTACGGCGAGAACAGCCATCAGCAGGCTGCCTTCTATATAGAAGAAGACATTAAAGAAGCGTCGGTGGCGACCGCCACTCAGGTTCAAGGCAAAGCCCTTTCTTATAACAACATCGCGGATACCGATGCGGCGCTGGAGTGCGTGAAAGAGTTCAGCGAACCGGCCTGCGTGATTGTTAAACACGCCAACCCGTGCGGCGTTGCGGTCAGCGACTCAATTCTGGATGCTTACGATCGCGCCTACAAAACCGACCCGACCTCCGCATTCGGCGGCATTATCGCCTTCAACCGCGAACTGGATGCGGAAACCGCACAGGCCATCATTTCTCGCCAGTTTGTTGAAGTGATCATTGCGCCATCCGCCAGCGAAGAGGCCCTGAAGATTACTGCGGCCAAGCAGAACGTCCGCGTTCTGACCTGCGGCGAGTGGGCGGCACGCGTTCCAGGACTCGATTTCAAACGCGTTAACGGCGGCCTGCTGGTTCAGGATCGCGACCTGGGCATGGTCACCGAGGGCGATCTGCGCGTGGTGACGAAACGCCAGCCTACCGAGCAGGAACTGCGTGACGCGCTGTTCTGCTGGAAAGTGGCGAAGTTCGTGAAATCCAACGCCATTGTCTATGCAAAAGAGAACATGACCATCGGGATAGGTGCAGGCCAGATGAGCCGCGTTTACTCGGCGAAAATTGCCGGTATCAAAGCGGGCGATGAAGGTCTGGAAGTGAAAGGCTCGGCAATGGCTTCTGACGCCTTCTTCCCGTTCCGTGACGGTATCGACGCTGCTGCTGCAGTGGGCATTACCTGTGTTATCCAGCCTGGCGGCTCTATCCGTGACGACGAAGTCATTGCCGCAGCTGACGAACACGGCATTGCGATGATCTTCACCGACATGCGTCACTTCCGCCATTAATTCACGGAGCAGAACATGAAAGTATTAGTGATTGGCAACGGCGGCCGCGAGCACGCGCTGGGATGGAAAGCGGCACAGTCTCCGCTGGTTGATACCGTCTACGTGGCGCCGGGTAACGCCGGCACAGCCCTGGAACCTGCGCTGCAAAACGTCAATATCGGCGTGACCGATATTCCGGCGCTGCTGGACTTTGCCCAGCGCGAGAAGATCGATCTGACCATCGTCGGCCCGGAAGCGCCGCTGGTGATTGGCATTGTCGATGCGTTCCGCGCTGCGGGCCTGAAAATCTTCGGCCCGACCGAAGGCGCCGCCCAGCTGGAAGGCTCAAAAGCCTTTACCAAAGATTTCCTCGCGCGGCATAACATTCCGACCGCGGAATATCAGAACTTTACCGAAGTCGAACCTGCACTGGCCTATCTGCGCGAAAAAGGCGCCCCGATTGTTATCAAGGCGGACGGTCTGGCGGCCGGTAAAGGCGTGATTGTCGCGATGACGCTGCAAGAAGCGGAAGAGGCGGTTCAGGATATGCTGGCCGGCAACGCCTTTGGCGACGCGGGCCATCGGATCGTGATTGAAGAGTTCCTCGATGGTGAAGAGGCCAGCTTTATCGTCATGGTCGACGGCGAGCACGTTCTGCCGATGGCCACCAGCCAGGACCACAAACGCGTAGGCAATGGCGATACCGGACCGAACACCGGTGGTATGGGCGCCTATTCACCCGCCCCGGTGGTCACGGATGAGGTGCATCAGCGCACCATGGATCGCATTATTTGGCCAACGGTCAAAGGCATGGCGGCGGAAGGCAATACCTATACCGGCTTCCTGTACGCCGGTCTGATGATCGACAAACAGGGCAATCCAAAAGTCATCGAGTTCAACTGTCGTTTCGGCGATCCGGAAACGCAGCCCATTATGCTGCGTATGAAATCCGACATGGTGGAGCTGTGCCTCGCCGCCTGTGACGGTAAGCTGGATGAGAAAACCTCCGAGTGGGACGATCGCGCCTCGCTGGGCATCGTGGTTGCCGCAGGCGGCTATCCGGGCAGCTACGCCACCGGCGACGAAATCTTCGGCCTGCCGCAGGAAGAAGCGGTGGATGGCAAGGTCTTCCATGCCGGGACGAAGCTTGCCGACGACCAGCGCGTGGTGACTAACGGCGGCCGCGTACTGTGCGTGACGGCGTTGGGCGACACCGTAGCCCAGGCGCAGCAGCGCGCCTACGAACTCCTGACCGGTATTCATTGGGAAGGAAGCTTCAGCCGTAGCGATATTGGCTGGCGCGCTATTGCCCGCGAGCAACGCTAGCGCCTGAGCGAGACCTCATAACAGGCCTCATTGACGGGCGGCTTCATTCTGGAGTCGCCCGTTTTTTATTTCAGCCCGCCATCCTGTCGCGGAGGATATGCGGCTACGCGCCTCAGAGAAGCGTATGGTGGAGAAGGACAGAGGGAATGGTAGCCGCGCTGATAGCGCAAAGCGGCGCTGACCGGAGGTCAGAAGGTTTTTTCCTGCGGCTGCCAGGTACAGAAGTCTTCATTGGCCACCAGCAAAAGCTGAGCGCCGTCTGAGGCTTCCAGCCACGCCACGCTCACCTCAACGGAGGAGTGATTCTGGCGACGTTCAATATGGGCTAAGGCCCGGGCATCCAGATCCGGCTTCACGGTTTGCCCTTCACAGGTCGTCACCGTCTGGTTGGCATGCCAGCGCCCCTGACGCAGAACAACACGCCCTTGCCGCAATGCATCGCTGGTCTGGCGAATTTGCGTTGCCCGATAGCGGTAAAGCGCCACCTGATCGCTGGAAAGCTGCTGCTTTTGTCCGTCCACTTCGCGCTGCATAAAGCTCAGCTCGCCCTGGTCATCAAAACGGGCGCGAATGTGTTCCGTTGGTTTGCCGTAGACGTTGAGCTCGATAAGCGTGAGTCGGTCACCCTGCCAGCGGTATTCGCTGGTTGAAGTATTGCCGTGACGCCACGGGCTAAAGGCAGCAAGCAGATGTACTTCGCCGTTGGAGTCCAGACGCCAGATACGCATCGCGCCCTGGTTGTCCGCATACCCGCTGGCGGTAAAAGGCGGGACAGAAGAATCATGGCTACAGGCAGAGATCAGCACGACGCCTGCCAGCATCAATACGCGACGCCAGATAGACAAAAGGGGCTTTAAGGCCCCTTCGTTAAAACTGTACACTGCCACGCGGTCTTACTTAACTGCGTCTTTCAGTGCTTTACCAGAAACAAACGCCGGCACGTTAGCAGCGGCAATTTTGATTTCGTTACCGGTCTGCGGGTTGCGGCCAGTACGCTCAGCGCGGTGGTTCACTTTGAAGGTACCGAAACCAACCAGTTGAACAGCATCACCTTCTTTCAGAGACTCAGTAATTGCAGCCAGGGTAGATTCCAGGGCAGCTTTTGCCTGTGCTTTGGACAGGTCAGCTTTGTCCGCAATTACATCAATCAGTTGAGTCTTGTTCATAAGTTATCCTTACAATGTGTTTATCGCTTGCTAAGCACCGAGTGCGACGGAAATGCCTGAAAAGCACTCTCCTGCATACACGCACCGATAGCCACTTTTTTTCGCCCTCCAAATGTAGACCAGACGGGGGGCGGAATGGAAGCCTTCAGACGCTACAATTCAGGCGGTAAATCACGTTTTCTGGTCTCACTGCTGAAAATTTATACCAATATTGCTCTCGCCGGCTTCACGAAGGTCTGCGCGCAGCCCTTTGATCAGTTCAATATCGCGTTCTTCACACTCGGCCAGCAGACGGAAAATTTCCCACTGAATATCCCATTCTTGCTCAACCGCCGGGTTCTCTTTGAGCTCTTCGTCGGTCATTTCACGACCTGCCTGGGTCATTTCCAGCATCGCGACGGTCGTAATCGAACTCTTGCTCACCTCAATGGCATGCTCAAGCGTTTCTCCGCTCAGACGCGAATGAATCAGTTCACTCAGAGCAACACAGGCATCGATAGCCGGGTACACGCCGTACAGATCATAGTCGTCGGCAACCGGAATCGCCTCTTCCAGTTTTTCCAGCTGGCTATCGAAATTCACCTTCGCATCTTTGACGGTCAGGGTTTCCCAAATCAGATCGAGGATACGACGATACAGCTGGCCATCGGCAAATCCGGTTTGCTGGCAGAACATTGCGTAATTGGGGTACATGCGCTCGCACAAACAGGCCATAAAGGTGACGTGCTGCCAACTTTCCAGCTTCTCCAGGCGCAGATGAATCGGGTTTTGTAACATGATGAATTCTCGAAGTCAGAAATTAGCCGCAGTGTACCTGAATCAGCGCTGATTTGCTTGCCAACGCACAAATACCGGACGCCGCGAGGCAACCGCATCGGCCCAGCGCGTAGGCTCCGGCAGGCGGTAGCCCTTGATGCAGCGCTGAACCCATGTCAGCGCACTATCGAGAGCCACCCGGTGACCGGTGCTGACAAACAGCGGGTTGCAACGCGCTTTGCTGCGCCAGACCCACGCCAGCTGTTCGTTTTTATCCATCAGCGGCGCCAGTGCCCCCGGTTCATCGCCGGGAAGCGTAAAGCGCCCGCACAGGCGCTTTTTCGCCACCCCAATGGTCGGGACATCCACCAGCAGGCCAAAATGGCTGGCGACGCCCAGGCGCCGGGGATGAGAAATCCCGTGGCCGTCGACAAATAAGAGATCGGGTTTTTGGGAAAGCTGTTCCCACGCCGCCAGCAGCGCGGGCGTTTCACGAAAGGAGAGAAAACCGGGGATATACGGCATGGTGGTGGCCACTCGCGCCACCTGATACTCAACCAGTTCCAGAGATGGATAAGCGAGCAGCACAATAGCCGCCCGCGTCACTTCACCTTCTTGCTCGAAGCCAACGTCCGCACCGCCGATCAGCCGCGGAGGCTCCCGATCCAGTCGATCCTCACGAATGACCGACGCGGCCAGCTCCTGCTGCCGTTCGCGTAGCGACGCCAGATCCATATTCGCTCCTTAGCGATGGTATTGCGCCGACAGCCGGTGCACTGCTTCCACAAATACGCCAGCGTGTTCAGGATTCACATCCTGATGGATGCCATGACCCAGGTTGAAGACATGGCCCTCTCCCTGACCAAAGCCGGCCAGTATGGTCGCCACTTCTTCTTCAATACGGCCAGCGGGCGCGTAGAGCATGGAAGGGTCCATATTGCCCTGTAGCGCCACTTTGTGGCCGACGCGACGGCGAGCGTCGGCGATATCGGTGGTCCAGTCGAGACCCAGCGCATCGCAGCCGGTTTCGGCCATCGCTTCCAGCCACTGTCCGCCGCCTTTGGTGAATAAGGTCACCGGTACGCGGCGGCCTTCGTTTTCACGCAGCAGGCCATCAACGATTTTGTGCATGTAATAGAGCGAGAACTGCTGATAATCGCGGCCGGTCAGCACGCCACCCCAGGTATCGAAAATCATCACCGACTGGGCGCCCGCTTTGATTTGCGCGTTCAGGTACAGCGTGACGCTTTTAGCCAGCTTTTCGAGCAGCGCGTGCAGCGCCTGCGGGTCGGCATACATCATTTTTTTGATGACAGTGAAGGCCTTACTGCTGCCCCCTTCAACCATATAGGTCGCCAGAGTCCACGGGCTGCCGGAGAAGCCAATCAGCGGAACTTCGCCTTTTAGCTCACGACGAATGGTGCGCACGGCATTCATCACGTAACCGAGTTCATCTTCCGGATCGGGGATCGGCAGTTTGTCGACGTCAGCCTTGCCGGTAATCGTCGAAGTAAAACGTGGGCCTTCGCCGGTTTCGAAATAGAGCCCCAGCCCCATTGCGTCAGGGATGGTCAAAATGTCCGAGAAGAGGATCGCCGCATCCAGCGCATAGCGGCGCAGCGGCTGCAATGTCACTTCGCAGGCCAGCTCAGCGTTTTTACACAGCGACATAAAGTCGCCCGCTTCTGCACGAGTGGCTTTGTACTCCGGTAAATAGCGGCCCGCCTGGCGCATCATCCACACCGGGGTCACATCAACGGGTTGGCGCAGCAGCGCACGCAGGTAACGATCGTTCTTCAGTTCGGTCATTTTGCAGTTCCTTAAGCGTCAGGCCGTTATTGTATCACGTCATTCCTCGTCGGCCCGACAGATTGCCACGGTGTCTTCTATCAGGCGGCGCGCGACGGTACCCGGCGGCGGCAGCAGCGGTAAATCGTCATAGCGATACCAGCCAGCCTGCAACAGCTCTTTCTTATCGATCACAATGTCGCCGCTGTCATATTCCGCCATAAATGCGGTCATTAGCGACTGCGGGAACGGCCACGGCTGGGAGGTCACGTAGCGCAGATTTTTCACCTTCAGACCGCACTCTTCCATGACCTCGCGGGCAACCGCCTGCTCAAGGGTCTCTCCCACTTCGACAAACCCGGCCAGTACCGTATGTACGCCATTGCGATGGCGGGTATGCTGTGCCAGCAAGATAGAATCGTCCCGGCGAATCGCCACGATCATGCAGGGCGCGATTTGCGGGTAATAACGTTCGCGGCAGTGGCTGCATAGCATCGCCCATTCAGTTTTGCTGGGATGCATAGGATGCCCGCAGTAACCGCAGAATTTATGCGAGCGGTAAAATTCGGCCAGTTGGATCCCGCGCCCCGCCAGTTGAAACAGCCCCGGATCCTGATCCAATAACTGACGCAACGATCCCATATCATGCCGACGATCCTGGCGCACCATCCACACCGCGTCGCCTTGCCATTCGCCAATATGCAGTGCGTGCTGGCCGACAAGATTAAAATTTACCGCTTCGCCATGTGGTAATTCCCCGTCGGGTAACCATAATTTTTGTTCGTGACTGACGATCCACCAGCCGCGATCTAATTTTTCAATAATACGATCCATATCTATTGCACTACCTTCGTTTTACTGGCACTTTTAACATTATATTTACATTTTGGTGAGCAACGTTATTTTCTTAATCTTGCGGAGTCAACCATGTTAAACCAGCTGGAAAACCTAACGGAACGTGTTGGAGGCAGTAATGAACTGGTCGATCGCTGGCTGCATGTACGTAAGCATTTGCTCGTCGCTTACTACAAGCTGGTTGGCCTGAAACCGGGAAAAGAATCCTTTATGCGGCTTAACGAAAAGGCGCTGGATAGCTTTTGCCAAAGCCTGGTGGATTACCTCTCCTCCGGCCATTTTAGTATTTATGAACGTATTCTTGGCGAAATGGAAGGTGATACGCCACTTTTGGCAGCTACCAGGCTCTATCCGCAGCTGGAAGCCAATACCCAGCAAATTATGGATTACTACGACACCTGCCTCGAAAACGCCATCGATCACGATAATTATCTTGAGTTCCAGCAGGCGCTGTCCGATATCGGCGAAGCGCTGGAAGCCCGCTTTGCGCTGGAAGATAAGCTGATCGCCCTCGCCATTTCGTACAACCTGCAGGGCAACGTCAGCGACAATATCGCGCCGACTGCTTGAGTTGTGAACCGTTAACGAGTAATTTACAGACATTCTCCCTCTGCGGAGGGAGTGCTATCTTGTCGGAGTGCCTATTTTCTACAAAAGCATTCGTGATGCCTCAAGACGGCCAGTCAGTGAACTTCCAGGAGCTTACATCAGTAAGTGACTGGAGTGAGCGGACGAAGCCAACGAAGAGGCAGCGCGAAGAATAAAGTGGAAAAGGCTGAGACCGTTAATTCGGGATCCGCGGAACCTGATCAGGCTAATACCTGCGAAGGGAACAAGAGTAAACTGCTATTCGCGACCGTCCGTCCAGGACCGATCGCCTCTGTTACTCCATCCGTCGTCTGACAAGCCATCTCCTCTTTATCTGGAATGAGCTATGTCCGCAAGCAAACCGACCCGCCGGGAACAGCGCGAACGCGCGCAACACTTTATTGACACTCTGGAAGGCACCGCCTTTCCCCGCTCACGACGCATCTATGTTCAGGGCGCGCAGGATAATATTCGCGTACCGATGCGCGAAATCCAGCTCAGCCCCACGCCGATCGGCGGCGACAAAATCAACCCGCAGTATGAAGAGAACGAAGCCATACCGGTGTATGACACCTCCGGCCCCTATGGCGATCCTGATATCGCCATCGACGTCCGGCAGGGACTGGCGAAGCTGCGTCAGCCGTGGATTGACGCTCGCCACGATTGCGAGCCGCTACGCGAACGCAGCTCCCTCTACACCAAAGCGCGTCTGGCTGATGAGGAGCTGGATGCGCTGCGCTTTAGCGGCTCGCTGGCCCCCAAACGCGCAAAATCAGGCAAATGCGTCACGCAACTCCACTACGCACGTCAGGGCATCGTCACGCCGGAGATGGCGTTTATCGCTATCCGGGAAAATATGGGCCGCGAGCGCATTCGCAGCGAGGTGCTGCGCCACCAGCATCCGGGCGAAGGTTTTGGCGCCCGCCTGCCGGAGAATATCTCCGCGGAGTTCGTCCGTGATGAAGTCGCCGCCGGTCGCGCAATCATTCCAGCAAATATCAACCATCCTGAGTCGGAACCGATGATTATCGGCCGCAATTTTCTGGTGAAGGTCAACGCCAACATCGGTAACTCGGCGGTCACCTCCTCCATCGAAGAGGAGGTAGAAAAACTGGTATGGTCGACGCGCTGGGGCGCTGACACGGTCATGGATTTGTCCACCGGCCGTTATATTCACGAAACCCGCGAGTGGATCCTGCGCAACAGCCCGGTCCCTATCGGTACCGTCCCCATCTACCAGGCGCTGGAGAAGGTGAACGGTATCGCCGAAAACCTCACCTGGGAAGCCTTTCGCGACACCCTGCTGGAGCAGGCAGAGCAAGGCGTTGACTATTTCACCATCCATGCCGGCGTCCTGCTGCGCTACGTGCCGATGACCGCCGGACGGCTGACCGGCATCGTCTCCCGCGGCGGGTCGATCATGGCGAAGTGGTGCCTGTCCCATCATCAGGAAAACTTCCTCTACCAGCATTTTCGCGAAATCTGCGAAATCTGCGCCGCCTATGATGTCTCGCTCTCCTTAGGCGATGGCCTGCGCCCGGGTTCCATTCAGGATGCCAACGACGAAGCGCAGTTCGCCGAGCTGCACACCCTGGGGGAGCTGACAAAAATCGCCTGGGAATATGATGTGCAGGTCATGATCGAAGGTCCAGGCCATGTACCCATGCAGATGATCCGCCGCAATATGACTGAAGAGCTGACCCACTGCCACGAAGCGCCGTTCTACACGCTTGGGCCATTAACCACCGATATCGCTCCCGGCTATGACCACTTCACCTCCGGTATCGGCGCGGCGATGATCGGCTGGTTCGGCTGCGCCATGCTCTGCTACGTCACGCCGAAAGAGCATCTCGGCCTGCCCAATAAAGAGGACGTGAAGCAAGGATTGATCACCTACAAAATCGCCGCCCATGCCGCTGACCTCGCCAAAGGGCACCCCGGAGCGCAGATCCGCGACAACGCCATGTCCAAAGCGCGATTTGAATTCCGCTGGGAAGACCAGTTTAACCTCGCGCTCGACCCGTTCACCGCCCGCGCCTATCACGATGAAACGCTGCCGCAGGAGTCCGGCAAAGTCGCCCACTTCTGCTCCATGTGCGGGCCTAAATTCTGTTCAATGAAAATCACCCAGGAGGTCCGCGATTATGCCGCCCGGCAGCATATCGCAGCCGGTATGGCCGATAAATCCCAGGATTTCCGCGCTCTTGGCGGTGAGATCTATTTACGTAAGGAGCAAGCCTGATGTATCAACCCGATTTTCCTCCCGTCCCGTTCCGTTTAGGCCTCTATCCGGTTGTTGATAGCGTGGTATGGATTGAGCGCCTGCTGAAAGCCGGCGTGCGTACCCTTCAGCTGCGCATCAAAGATAAGCGCGACAGCGACGTTGAGGACGATGTGATCGCCGCTATCGCGCTTGGTCGTCAATATCATGCCCGGCTGTTTATCAACGACTACTGGCAGCTGGCCATCAAACATCAGGCTTACGGCGTGCATTTAGGCCAGGAGGATCTGGAAACCACAGACCTCAGCGCTATTCGCCACGCCGGCCTGCGTCTTGGGGTCTCGACCCATGACGATATGGAGATCGACGTTGCGTTGGCCGCACGCCCCTCCTATATCGCCCTGGGCCACGTTTTTCCTACGCAAACCAAACAGATGCCTTCCGCCCCTCAGGGACTGACGCAGCTCGCTCAACATATCCAGCGCCTGCGGGATTACCCGACAGTGGCGATCGGCGGCATCAGCCTGGCACGCGCGCCGGCGGTGCTGGACACCGGCGTCGGCAGTATTGCGGTCGTCAGCGCGATTACCCAGGCGGCAGACTGGCAGCAGGCCACCGCCCAGCTGCTGGAAATCGCAGGAGCAGGCGATGAATGACAGCGATTTTATGCGCTATAGCCGCCAGCTGCTGCTGGAGGATATCGCCATCGAAGGCCAGCAAAAGCTGCTGGCCAGCCGGGTATTGATCGTCGGTCTCGGCGGGCTGGGCTCGCCTGCTGCGCTGTATCTGGCTGGCGCCGGTGTCGGCACGCTGGTGCTGGCCGACGATGACGACGTGCACGTCAGCAACCTACAGCGGCAAATTCTGTTCACCAGCGATGATATCGCGCAACCCAAAACCACGGCCGCCAGAGCAAGGCTGGCTCGTCTCAACCCGCAGATTGAGCTGATTGCACTGAAGCAGCGGTTAGGCGGAAAGGCCCTGCTGGATGAAGTGGCGAAAGCCGATGTGGTACTGGATTGCACCGATAACATGGTGACCCGCCAGGCGATCAATGCCGCCTGCGTCGCACTTGCAACACCACTGATTACCGCCAGCGCCGTCGGGCTGGGAGGCCAACTGATGGTACTGACGCCGCCGTGGGAACAGGGCTGCTATCGCTGCCTGTGGCCGGACGCTCACGAGCCCGAACGCAACTGTCGTACGGCGGGCATTATCGGCCCGGTGGTCGGCATGATGGGCACCCTGCAGGCGCTGGAGGCTATCAAGCTGCTCAGCGGTATGGCGACGCCGCGTAATACTTTGCGGTTGTTCGATGCCCGCACCAGCAGCTGGCGCGCGCTTGCATTACAGCGGGCTCAGGGTTGCCCGGTATGTGGAGGGCAGCATGCAGGTGTGGTTTAACGATGAACCGTTGCAGTGCGCCGAAGCGACATCCGTCGCCGCTCTGCTCACTCAACTGGAACAGCAGCAGCCGGGCGTCGCGCTGGCGCTCAATCAACACATCCTGCCGCGCGAACGGTGGGATCACCATCTTCTGCAGGAAGGCGACCAAATCCTGCTTTTTCAGGTTATCGCCGGAGGCTGACATGTTACGTATTGCGGATAAAACATTTGAATCACATCTTTTCACCGGTACCGGTAAATTCGCCGCCCCCGACGTCATGGTGGAGGCCATTCGCGCCTCCGGCAGTCAGCTGGTGACGCTGGCGATGAAACGCGTCGATCTCCGTCAGCATAATGACGCTATCCTCGCGCCGCTGCTGGCGGCTGGCGTGAGCCTGCTGCCCAATACCTCCGGGGCCAAAACGGCAGAAGAAGCCGTATTTGCCGCGCGTCTGGCGCGGGAGGCGCTGGGTACCCACTGGCTGAAACTGGAAATCCACCCGGACGCGCGCTGGCTGCTCCCCGATCCGATTGAAACGCTGAAAGCGGCAGAAATTCTGGTACGGGAAGGCTTCGTCGTGCTGCCCTACTGCGGCGCCGATCCGGTACTGTGCAAGCGTCTGGAAGAAGCGGGCTGCGCGGCGGTGATGCCGCTCGGCGCGCCGATCGGTTCCAACCAGGGGCTGGAAACCAAAGCGATGCTGGAAATTATTATCGAGCAGGCCACGGTACCTGTGGTGGTTGATGCCGGTATTGGCGTGCCAAGCCATGCGGCTCAGGCGCTGGAAATGGGCGCTGACGCGGTACTGGTGAATACCGCCATCGCCGTTGCCGACGACCCGGTCACCATGGCCCGCGCTTTCCGCCTGGCGATTGATGCCGGATTGCTGGCGCGACAGGCTGGCCCGGGGGCGCGCAGCGCTCAGGCGCAGGCCACCAGCCCACTGACCGGCTTTCTGGAGGCGCTGGTATGAAGACCTTCACTGACCGCTGGCGGCAGCTGGAGTGGGACGACATTCGCCTGCGTATCAACAGTAAAACCCCCGCCGACGTAGAACGTGCCCTGGCGGCAAAACAGCTCAGCCGTGACGATATGATGGCCCTGCTCTCTCCTGCCGCCGCGGGTTATCTGGAGCCTCTGGCGCAGCGCGCGCAGCGCCTGACTCGCCAGCGCTTTGGGAATACCGTCAGCTTTTATGTCCCGCTGTATCTCTCTAATCTGTGCGCCAACGATTGTACCTACTGCGGTTTCTCAATGAGTAACCGCATCAAGCGCAAGACCCTGGATGAGGCGGAAATTGCCCGTGAATGCACGGCGATCCGCGAAATGGGCTTTGAGCATCTGCTGCTGGTGACCGGCGAACATCAGGGCAAAGTCGGCATGGACTATTTTCGCCAGCATCTGCCCGCAATTCGCCGCCAGTTCGCCTCGCTGCATATGGAGGTCCAGCCGCTGGCGATGGAGGAGTACGCCGAGCTGAAAACCCTTGGGTTGGACGGCGTGATGGTCTATCAGGAGACCTATCATGAAAGCATGTATGCGAAACATCATCTGAAAGGCAAAAAGCAGGATTTCTTCTGGCGGCTGGATACGCCGGACAGGCTTGGACAGGCGGGGATTGATAAGATTGGCCTTGGCGCATTAATTGGCCTCTCCGACAGCTGGCGCGTGGATTGCTTTATGGTGGCGGAACATCTGCTGTGGCTCCAGCAACGCTACTGGCGCAGCCGCTACTCCATCTCCTTTCCGCGACTACGCCCTTGCGCCGGGGGTATCGAGCCTGCCTCATTAATGGATGAACGGCAGCTGGTGCAAACCATTTGCGCCTTCCGTCTGCTGGCCCCGGAAGTGGAGCTCTCGCTCTCCACCCGTGAATCCCCCTGGTTCCGCGATCGGGTTATCCCGCTGGCCATCAACAACGTCAGCGCATTTTCGAAAACCCAGCCCGGCGGGTATGCCGATAACCACCCGGAGCTGGAGCAGTTCGCGCCTCACGATGACCGTCGCCCGGAAGAGGTCGCCAGCGCGCTGGTAGCCAACGGACTGCAGCCGGTATGGAAAGACTGGGATAGCTGGCTGGGACGCGCTTCCCGGTCATCATGATGAGAAATGTAACGCCTTAAACGTTCTTCGTGGACGATCGCAATAAGAGAAACGGGCGATGGTGGTCATCTTTCCGTTTCTCTATTCTGCCCTGGTCAGCAGTGGATGCTGTCCAGGGCGAATGATATCTCTTCCTCACTTTCGCCCTGCTCCATCGCATTGATAGCCATCACGATCGAAGATAAATCCCATCCTCCCGCTGGCCACAGTTATAATTAACCAGGCAACATCTGATTCGCTTGCCAGGCATTGCGACTAATCCTGCGCTTCTTCCCATGGAAAAAACCTTCTGGAACGATTTAAAACACATGGCTCGTCACAGTAGAAAGCTCTCTTTTACCATGCCAATTCTTATTGGCTTTACAGGGATTTTACTCAGCTTTTTGCTGATCGCCGTATTCGTCACCACGACGCAGAGACAGAACTTCCTTGAGGACTATCACCACGTTAATCGCAATTTCACCCATAACCTGGCCGTTAACTATACGGAATCGCTGCTGCGTGGAAATGATTATATCCTCGCCAGGGCAACCAAGTTCTTTGCGAAAAACGACAAGTTAAATCAGGCCATTAATATAGACCCGCAAAGTGGGTTGCAGGAATTAATGCAGCTGCAGGAGCTGATGCCAACCGTCTCTTCTATTTCGCTGGCGGATACCCAGGGCCATTACCTCCGGGCACCTGAGGTGCTGGAAAATGATAACAGCCGCGCCTTCGATCCGAAGTCCAGACCGTGGTTTATCAAACAGGCGGAAGCCAGTACTTTCAGCCACTATACCAGTCCCTATCTGGATTTCTTTACACAGCATCCCACCATTACACTCTACAAACCGGTCATCTCACCGGAAGGCCGGCTCAAAGGCAGCCTCGCATTTCATCTGGATCTGACGTCAATGGGATACGCTTTGCGCCAGATGGTTGCCCCTGTTCAGGGCGAGTTTTTCGTCGTGCAGCGCGACGGGAAAGTCGTACTTCATCCGGATACCGGCGCGCTTTTTAAACCCTATGTCCGCGACGATCTCATGGACAAAATGACCAGCGCCGAGGGTCAGCTGTATGACGAGAAAAATGGCATCTGGTATTACTATTATTCGTTCACCAATCCAGACTGGTTTGTCATCTACCGCGTTGATAACACCACGCTGGTCGATTTAACCCGCTATGAAACCGATATCGTGCTTTGGGGGTTTGCCCTGGCCGCCATTGTGATTATTCTCTTTGGCCTCTACCTGCGCCATGCGTCGCACACGGTGCTGATGAACATCATCAACGCGATTAAAACCGGCGACGTCAACCGTGCTCCGCGGCTGGAAGCGATGCTGAGTAAAGCCATCGAAAGTAATAAACAGCGCGAACTGATCTATGTCCGCCAGGCTACCATCGATGCGCTCACCGGCTGTAAAAACCGCCGCGCCTTCGACAGCGATATCGCCGCGCTGATGAACGATCACCAGCCTTTCTCTCTTGCGCTGGTTGATATTGATAACTTCAAGACGATAAACGACACCTGGGGTCACCTCAATGGCGATATCGTTTTGCGCAATGTCGCCCGGGAAGGGCTGCAGATCTTCCAGCCCCTGCAAATTTCACTCTACCGCTATGGCGGCGAAGAGTTTGCCGTGATTTTCACCGGCGAGCATATTGCCAATGCGCCGGCGATACTGGAAAGCTGGCGACTTAACATTGCCCAACGCACCTGGCGTGAAGAAGGACTGACGGTAACCTTCAGCGCGGGCCTGGGAGAATGGAATATGGAGCCTCTGGAGCAGCTAGTGGTGAGCGTCGATGAAGCGCTTTATAAAGCCAAGCAGCAGGGAAAAAACCGTATCGTCCGCGCTTAAAACCGCCCGCATCCGCAGGCCCGTCAGCCCGGATTTTACTGTTTTCAACCCTAAAACCGAAACCGGTTTCATTATTTTGTGATGCCTTACACACAATCACGGCAAAGCGGTTGTCGTGTCTGTCGGCCCGCGATAAAGATGATGCATCAAGGGAACATAAGGGCCATCTACTATGAAGAATATCGTTTTATGCTGCGCCGCTGGAATGTCCACCAGCATGCTGGTTCAACGCATGCAGGCTGCTGCACAACAAAAAGGTGTGGAAGTCTCCATCAAAGCCGTACCGGTTGCCGAGTTTAAAGATAACCTTGCTACTGCCGATATTATCCTGCTCGGTCCGCAGGTGAAGTACGAGCAAGCTAAACTCCAGGCGCTGGCCGACCCGTTTGGTAAAAAAGTCGCCGTTATCGATATGATGGACTACGGCATGATGAAAGGCGATGCTGTTCTCGACAAAGCCCTGAAGTTGATGGAGTAAGTCATGGAAGATTTAGAAACGATCATTATGGAGCTGTTGGTGAATGCTGGTTCTGCCCGCAGTTCAGCATTAACGGCTCTGCAGCTGGCCCGCAAAGGTGATTTTGCGGCTTCTGAGCAGGCAATGGCAGAATCACATGAGTTTGTGAAGCACGCGCATAAAATCCAGACCCAGCTCATCGGCCTGGATGAAGGCACAGGTAAGCTGCCGGTGAACCTGATTACCGTTCACTCCCAGGATCATCTGATGAATGCCATGGTGATACAGGATCTGGCAACCGATATGATTGAACTGTATCGTCGCACCGCGTAGTCAATAAACGCAGTGAATAGCAGGTGCCCTTCAGGCACCTGCTTTTTTATTATAAGAAGCCGTAAAGCGCGGCGAAGACCCAGCCAAACACGCACGAAACGCTGACGCCAATGAGCCCCGGTAGAATAAAGCTATGGTTAATCACAAAACGGCCGATATGCGTCGTCCCTGAGCGATCGAACTGAATCGCCGCCAGGTCGCTCGGGTAGGTTGGCAGAATATAATAGCCGTAGCAGGCTGGCGCGGAGGCGACGATGTAGGCCGGATCGACGCCAATCGCCAGCGCCACCGGGACAATCGCCGCCAGCGCTGCGGCCTGGGAATTGACAAATTTGGAGACCAGCAGCAGTACGATGGCATAGGCCCACGGATACTCCTTCACCATTTCGCCGAGCACGCCTTTAATCTCCGTCATGTGCGCGCCGAACATCGTTTCCGCCATCCAGGCGATACCGTATACCGCCACAATGGCGATCATCCCCGAGCGGAAAACCTCATTCTTAGAAATCGACGCCGGGTTAGTTTTGGTAATGATGATGATAAGTGCGCCGGAGAGCAGCATGAACATCTGAATCACCAGGACCATCGACAGCGGCTTGCCGTTGAATGCCGGACGCAGTTCGGAGAAGGCCCCCAGAACGGCAACCACGGCAATCGACGCCAGGAAGATCCACATGGCGACCCAGTTACTGGTCGGCAATTTTCTGTCCAGCAGCGTTGCCGTATCGCCATAAACATAATGACGGTTTTCCGGCGTTGAGATGAAAGCCTGAAACGCTTCGTCTTTATCTAAGTCTTTACCGCGGAACCAGCTAAAAATACCGATTGCCAGAATCCCCAGTAGCGTAGAGGGAATGGTAATCGCCAGCAGATCGAGGAATTCGAGGTGCTTACCGTTGAAGGTAAAGTTGCCCAGCATCGCCACCAGAGACACCACCGCTACGGACACCGGGCTGGCGATAATCCCCATCTGTGCGCCAATGGAGCTTGCCGCCATCGGGCGCTCGGGGCGAATATTGTTCTTGATAGCGACGTCATAAATAATCGGCAGAATCGTATAAACCACGTGGCCGGTGCCGCAAAGAATGGTCAGCGTACAGGTGACGAAGGGAGCCACGATGGAGACATATTTTGGATTGCGCCGCAGAAGTTTCTCTGCAATCTGCAGCATCACATCTAACCCGCCGGAAGCCTGAAGCGTCGCCGAGGCGGCAACAACCGCAATAATCACCAGCATCACATCAACCGGCGGCTTGCCCGGCTGAAGATGAAAGACAAAGACTAAAATAACCAGCCCGATACCGCCTAAAAGACCCAGTGCGATACCGCCTTTTCTGGCACCATAAAAGAGACAAATTAAGATAATGATGAGTTGTATTGCGAATTCCATGCATCCCCCAGCCCCTGGCTATGAAAATCAAAAGACTTATCTTCCGCTGCCGTATTATTTAGCCATCTCCCCCATCGCTTTTTACGGGTATAAACCGCCCTCCTCGGCGTCATCAAACCGAAGATAAAAGAAAAAGTAATCACATGATTAATTGGACTTTTTGACTATATCGCCTTTGATTTGCTGATTTTTTGATACGTGTAGAATTTTTACCCATCAATAAGTGTGGGTATTAAGAAAAAACAGCCAGTCGACTTTTATATGAATTGTTTGCTGCTTAATTGAGGGGGAAATATTAATGGAATGTAATTCATTATGAGAGGGCAGAAGCGGATATTATCGTGGCGCCATACCGGGATAATAAAAAAGCCAGTCAGGAGACCTGACTGGCTTTTTAAGCGTAGCGTCAACGATTAATCGTTGTCGGAACCGCCCAGGCCTGCGTTCAGCAGTTCTGCCAGGTTAGCAGAAGCTTCTTCCACGCTCACCTGAGGTGCTGCAGGCTGTTCGCCCGCGGCGCGGCGGCGCATACGATCCTGGTGGTACGCATAGCCGGTACCCGCCGGGATCAGACGACCGACGATAACGTTCTCTTTCAGGCCGCGCAGTTCGTCGCGTTTACCCGCAACGGCTGCTTCGGTCAGGACACGCGTGGTCTCCTGGAACGATGCGGCAGAGATGAACGACTCGGTTGCCAGAGACGCTTTGGTGATACCCAGCAGGTCGCGGGAGTAAGTCGCCGCCACTTTGCCGTTCGCTTCCAGATCGCGGTTAGCAATCTTGACGCGGGAGTATTCAACCTGTTCGCCTTCCAGGAAGTCGGAGCTACCTGCGCTTTCAATGGTCGCTTTACGCAGCATCTGACGAACGATAACTTCGATGTGTTTATCGTTAATCTTAACGCCTTGCAGACGGTAAACGTCCTGTACTTCGTTGGTGATATAACGCGTTACCGCGTGTACGCCACGAAGACGCAGAATGTCGTGCGGTGCTTCCGGACCGTCGGAAACCACATCACCACGTTCTACACGTTCACCTTCGAACACGTTCAGCTGACGCCATTTCGGAATCATCTCTTCGTACGGATCGCTGCCGTCTAACGGAGTGATAACCAGACGACGTTTGCCTTTGGTTTCTTTACCGAAGGAAATGATACCGCTGATTTCCGCCAGGATAGCCGGCTCTTTCGGACGACGAGCTTCGAACAGATCCGCAACGCGCGGCAGACCACCGGTGATGTCCTTGGTACCACTGGATTCCTGAGGAATACGCGCCAGAGCGTCACCCGCACTGATCTGTACGCCATCTTCCAGCTGTACAATCGCTTTGCCCGGCAGGAAGTACTGAGCAGGCATATCGGTGCCTGGGATCAGAACGTCGTTGCCCTGCGCATCAACAATTTTCAGCGCTGGACGCAGATCTTTACCGCCCGCGGTACGTTCTGCAGAATCCAGAACAACCAGGGATGACAGGCCGGTTAATTCGTCGGTCTGACGGGTAATGGTCTGGCCGTCAATCATGTCAGTAAAGCGGATGAAACCACTGACTTCAGAGATAACCGGCATGGTGTGCGGATCCCAGTTTGCCACGGTTTCACCGCCGGCAACCTGCTCGCCATCGCCTTTCGCCATCACAGCACCGTAAGGCACTTTATAGCTTTCTTTAGTACGACCGAATTCGTCGATCAGCTTCAGCTCGGTGTTACGAGAGGTCACAACCAGCTTGCCAGCGGAGTTAACAACCGACTTGGCGTTAGACAGCTTGATGCTACCCTTGTTTTTCACCTGAATGCTGGATTCAGCAGCCGCACGAGATGCCGCACCACCGATGTGGAACGTACGCATCGTCAGCTGTGTACCCGGCTCACCGATGGACTGTGCCGCGATAACGCCGATTGCTTCACCTTTGTTGATGATGTGGCCACGCGCCAGGTCACGACCGTAGCAGTGCGCACATACACCAAAGTCGGTGTCACAGGATACAACGGAACGCACTTTGACGGAGTCAACGGAGTTCTCTTCCAGCAGGTCACACCAGTGCTCGTGCAGCAGCGTGTTGCGTGGAACCAGAATGTCCGCGGTACCCGGCTTCAGAACGTCTTCAGCGGTCACACGACCCAGTACGCGATCGCGCAGCGGCTCTTTAACATCGCCACCCTCGATAACCGGGGTCATGGTGATGCCTTCCAGGGTACCACAGTCATCTTCAGTAACGACCAGGTCCTGGGCAACGTCAACCAGACGACGGGTCAGGTAACCGGAGTTCGCTGTTTTCAGTGCGGTATCCGCCAGACCTTTACGCGCACCGTGAGTAGAGATGAAGTACTGGAGTACGTTCAGACCTTCACGGAAGTTCGCGGTGATTGGCGTTTCGATGATGGAGCCATCCGGCTTCGCCATCAGACCACGCATACCCGCCAGCTGACGAATCTGTGCCGCAGAACCACGCGCACCGGAGTCGGCCATCATGTAGATGCTGTTGAAGGAAACCTGCTGCTCTTCGACGCCGTCACGGTTAATCACGGTTTCAGTTTGCAGGTTATCCATCATCGCTTTGGATACACGATCGTTCGCCGCAGCCCAGATATCGATAACTTTGTTGTAGCGTTCGCCCGCGGTAACCAGACCGGACTGGAACTGTTCCTGGATCTCAGCAACTTCAGCTTCCGCTTCGCTGATGATCTCGTGTTTTTTCTCCGGGATGACCATGTCATCGATACCAACGGATGCACCTGAACGCGCTGCATAAGCAAAGCCAGTGTACATCGTCTGGTCCGCAAAAATAACGGTCGGTTTCAGGCCCAGAATACGGTAGCAGGTATTCAGCATCTTAGAGATGGCTTTCTTACCCAGCGCCTGGTTCACGATAGAGAACGGCAGACCTTTCGGCACGATCATCCACAGAATCGCACGGCCAACGGTCGTGTCTTTCAGGCTGGTTTTCGCAACGAACTGGCCGTTTTCATCTTTTTCGTATTCGGTGATACGCACTTTAACGCGCGCATGCAGAGAGGCCAGACCGGCGCGATAAATACGCTCCGCTTCTTTCGGGCCAGTCAGCACCATGCCTTCGCCTTTGGCGTTAACACAGTCACGGGTCATGTAGTACAGACCCAGTACAACGTCCTGAGACGGAACGATGATTGGCTCGCCGTTCGCCGGGGACAGGATGTTGTTGGTAGACATCATCAGCGCACGCGCTTCCAGCTGGGCTTCCAGCGTCAGCGGTACGTGAACAGCCATCTGGTCACCATCGAAGTCGGCGTTATATGCCGCACAAACCAGCGGGTGCAGCTGGATAGCTTTACCTTCGATCAGTACCGGTTCAAATGCCTGGATACCCAGACGGTGCAGTGTTGGTGCACGGTTCAGCAGTACCGGGTGTTCGCGGATAACTTCGTCCAGGATATCCCAGACCACAGCTTCTTCACGCTCAACCATTTTCTTCGCGGCTTTGATGGTGGTGGCCAGGCCACGCAGTTCCAGCTTGCCGTAAATGAACGGTTTGAACAGCTCCAGCGCCATTTTCTTCGGCAGACCGCACTGATGCAGACGCAGGTATGGACCTACGGTGATAACAGAACGACCGGAGTAGTCAACACGCTTACCGAGCAGGTTCTGACGGAAACGACCCTGCTTACCTTTGATCATGTCGGCCAAAGATTTCAGAGGACGCTTGTTAGAACCGGTGATCGCACGACCGCGACGACCGTTATCCAGCAGGGCATCAACCGCTTCCTGCAACATACGTTTTTCGTTGCGTACGATGATATCCGGCGCAGCCAGATCCAGCAGACGTTTCAGACGGTTGTTACGGTTAATGACGCGACGATACAGATCGTTCAGGTCAGAAGTCGCGAAACGACCACCATCCAGCGGTACCAGCGGACGCAGATCTGGCGGCAGAACCGGCAGAACGGTCAGGATCATCCACTCCGGCTTGTTGCCAGACTGAACAAACGCTTCCAGCAGCTTGATACGCTTGGTCAGCTTTTTACGTTTGGTTTCGGAGTTAGTTTCGTTCAGCTCTTCACGCAGCTGCTCGCACTCTTGCTCCAGATCCATGCTTTTCAGCAGGGCCTGAATAGCTTCCGCACCCATCTTCGCATCGAATTCGTCACCAAACTCTTCCAGCGCATCCAGATACTGCTCTTCAGTCAGGATCTGATTACGTTCCAGGTTGGTCATCCCGCCTTCGATAACCACATAGGATTCGAAGTACAGAACACGTTCGATATCGCGCAGCGGCATATCCAGCAGCAGGCCGATACGGGACGGCAGCGATTTCAGGAACCAAATGTGGGCGGTCGGAGAGGCCAGTTCGATGTGGCCCATGCGCTCACGACGCACTTTGGTCTGGGTCACTTCAACGCCGCACTTCTCACAGATAACACCACGGTGTTTCAGGCGCTTGTACTTACCGCACAGGCACTCGTAATCTTTTACTGGCCCAAAGATACGGGCGCAGAAAAGGCCGTCACGCTCTGGTTTGAACGTACGGTAGTTAATGGTTTCCGGCTTTTTAACTTCACCAAAAGACCATGAACGGATCATGTCTGGCGATGCCAGAGCAATTTTGATCGCATCAAACTCTTCGGTTTTAGTTTGCGCTTTCAGAAACTTTAATAAGTCTTTCACGGATTTGCTCCCGTCGGAGTTAGCACAATCTGGCGCCGGGGGTTACCCCGGCACCAGTGACCTGTTTGAGCGAGAGTTACTCGTCTTCCAGTTCGATGTTGATGCCCAGCGAGCGAATCTCTTTCAACAGTACGTTGAAGGATTCCGGCATGCCCGGTTCCATCTGATGGTTGCCGTCCACGATGTTTTTATACATCTTGGTACGACCGTTGACGTCATCAGACTTAACGGTGAGCATTTCCTGCAGGGTGTATGCTGCGCCGTAAGCTTCCAGCGCCCACACTTCCATCTCACCGAAGCGCTGACCACCGAACTGAGCCTTACCACCCAGCGGCTGCTGAGTAACCAGGCTGTAAGAACCGGTAGAACGCGCATGCATCTTGTCATCAACCAGGTGGTTCAGTTTCAGCATGTACATGTAGCCAACGGTAACCTGGCGCTCGAATTGCTCGCCGGTACGACCGTCGAACAGAGTGATCTGACCGGAAGTCGGCAGGCCACCCAGCTGTAACAGTTCCTTGATTTCAGACTCTTTCGCACCGTCGAATACCGGCGTGGCGATCGGCATACCTTTTTTCAGGTTTTCAGCAAGACGCAGAACTTCATCATCGGTGAAGGTATTCAGATCGACCTTCTGACGAACATCGGTACCCAGGTCATACGCTTTCTGGATGAACTCGCGCAGTTTGGCGACTTCCTGCTGCTGTTTGAGCATCGCGTTGATTTTCTCACCGATGCCTTTCGCAGCCATACCCAGGTGGGTTTCCAGAATCTGACCGATGTTCATACGAGATGGTACGCCCAGCGGGTTCAGTACGATGTCGACCGGCGTACCGTTTTCATCGTAAGGCATATCTTCGATCGGGTTGATCTTAGAAATAACACCCTTGTTACCGTGACGACCTGCCATTTTGTCACCCGGCTGAATCTGACGTTTAACGGCCAGATACACTTTAACAATCTTCAGCACGCCCGGTGCCAGATCGTCGCCCTGAGTGATTTTGCGGCGTTTTGCTTCGAGTTTTTTCTCGAACTCGTGTTTCAGTTCGTCGTACTGCTCAGCCAGCTGTTCCAGCTGATTTTGTTTCTCTTCGTCGGTCAGGCCCAGTTCCAGCCAGCGATCGCGCGGCAGCTTGTCGAGCTTCTCAGCTTCAACACCACCGGCAACCAGCACCGCGTAGATACGACCAAACAGGCCAGCTTCGAGGATCTGCAGTTCTTCAGACAGGTCTTTTTTGGCCTGCTTCAGCTGCATCTCTTCGATTTCCAGCGCACGTTTGTCTTTTTCCACGCCATCGCGGGTGAAGACCTGAACGTCGATAACCGTACCGGAAACACCGTTTGGTACGCGCAGAGAAGAGTCTTTAACGTCAGACGCTTTCTCGCCGAAGATCGCACGCAGCAGTTTCTCTTCTGGCGTCAGCTGGGTTTCACCTTTCGGCGTTACCTTACCAACCAGAATGTCGCCGCCGGTCACTTCTGCACCGATGTAAACGATACCGGATTCATCCAGTTTAGAGAGCGCAGCTTCACCCACGTTCGGGATATCAGCGGTGATCTCTTCCGGCCCCAGCTTGGTGTCACGGGACACACACGCCAGTTCCTGAATATGAATCGTGGTGAAACGATCTTCCTGAACCACACGCTCGGAGACGAGGATGGAGTCTTCGAAGTTGTAGCCGTTCCACGGCATGAACGCTACGCGCATGTTCTGACCGAGAGCCAGTTCACCAAGGTCGGTGGACGGACCGTCTGCCAGCACGTCGCCGCGCTCAATTGGCTCACCCAGGGACACGCAAGGCATCTGATTGATGCAGGTGTTCTGGTTAGAACGGGTGTACTTGGTCAGGTTATAGATGTCGATACCTGCTTCGCCCGGGTACATCTCATCTTCGTTAACTTTGATAACGATACGGGATGCATCGACGTACTGTACGGTACCGCCACGCTTAGCAACTGCAGTAACACCGGAGTCGACGGCAACAGCACGTTCCATACCGGTACCAACCAGCGGCTTATCAGCGCGCAGAGTCGGAACCGCCTGACGTTGCATGTTCGCACCCATCAATGCACGGTTGGCGTCATCGTGTTCCAGGAACGGGATCAGTGACGCACCGACGGAAACCACCTGTTGGGTGGAAACGTCCATGTAGTCAACCTGATCGCGGCTGAACAAGCTGGATTCGCCTTTGCTACGGCAGGTCACCAGATCTTCTACAAAGTGGCCTTCGTCATCCAGGTTGGAGTTCGCCTGAGCGATAACGTAGTTGCCTTCTTCGATAGCAGACAGGTAGTGAATTTCGTCGGTCACAACACCGTCGGTCACTTTACGATACGGAGTCTCGAGGAAGCCGTATTCGTTAGTCTGTGCGTACACGGACAGGGAGTTGATCAGACCGATGTTCGGACCTTCAGGCGTTTCGATTGGACATACGCGACCGTAGTGAGTCGGGTGTACGTCTCGAACTTCAAAGCCCGCACGTTCACGGGTCAGGCCGCCTGGGCCGAGTGCGGAGATACGGCGCTTGTGCGTAATCTCGGACAGCGGGTTGTTCTGGTCCATAAACTGAGACAGCTGGCTGGAACCAAAGAACTCTTTCACTGCTGCAGAAATCGGCTTGGCGTTGATCATATCCTGAGGCATCAGGGTATCCAGATCGCCCAGAGACAGACGCTCTTTCACCGCACGCTCCACACGTACCAGGCCAACGCGGAACTGGTTTTCCGCCATTTCGCCTACGGAACGGATACGACGGTTGCCGAGGTGGTCGATATCATCGACTTCGCCTTTACCGTTACGGATATCGATGAGCTTCTTCATCACTTCGATGATGTCGTCTTTGCTCAGGATACCGGAACCTTCGATTTCGTCACGCAGCAGAGAACGGTTGAACTTCATACGACCTACCGCAGACAGATCGTAGCGGTCTTCGGAGAAGAACAGGTTCTCAAACAGGCTTTCAGCCGCTTCACGAGTCGGCGGCTCACCCGGGCGCATCATGCGGTAGATTTCTACCAGCGCGCTCAGACGATCGTTAGTCGGGTCGACGCGTACCGTTTCAGAAATGTACGGACCGTGGTCCAGATCGTTGGTGAACAGGGTCTCGATGCGCTTGTGACCGGACTGGCTCAGTTTCGCCAGCAGATCCAGGCTCAGCTCCATGTTCGCCGGGCAGATCAGTTCGCCAGTGGCTTCATCGATGTAATCTTTGGCCGCAACTTTACCCGCAATATATTCAACCGGAACTTCGATATGCTTGATATCGTCTTTTTCCAGCTGACGGATATGGCGAGCGGTAATACGACGGGCTTTCTCGACGTAGATTTTGCCGTTCGCTTCGATGTCGAAGGAAGCTGTTTCACCGCGCAGACGCTCCGGTACCAGTTCCATCTGCAGCTTGTTGTCGCGAATTTCAAAGACCACTTTCTCGAAGAACAGGTCAAGGATCTGCTCAGTGGTGTAATTCAGCGCGCGCAGGATGATGGTGGCCGGCAGCTTACGACGACGGTCGATACGGACAAACAGGTTGTCTTTCGGATCAAACTCGAAGTCCAGCCAGGAACCGCGGTAAGGAATGATACGTGCGTTATACAGGACCTTACCGGAAGAGTGAGTCTTACCTTTGTCAGAGTCAAAGAAGACGCCCGGGCTACGGTGCAGCTGAGAAACGATAACACGTTCAGTACCGTTGATAACAAAGGTACCGTTGTCGGTCATGAGCGGAATTTCGCCCATGTAGACTTCTTGTTCTTTAATGTCTTTAACGGTGCCTTCCGGCGCTTCACGCTCGTAGATCACCAGACGCAGTTTAACGCGCAGCGGTGCCGAGTAGGTCACGCCACGGATCTGACATTCTTTAACATCAAAAACAGGTTCGCCCAGACGGTAGCTGACGTATTGCAGCTCAGAGTTACCGCTGTAGCTTTTAATCGGGAACACGGAACGGAAAGCAGCTTCCAGACCGTACTGCCCTTCAGGATCTTGCTCGATAAACTTCTGAAACGAGTCAAGCTGGATGGAAAGGAGATAAGGTATGTCCAGAACCTGCGGACGTTTACCAAAATCCTTACGAATACGTTTTTTCTCGGTATAGGAGTAAACCATAGGGTTCCTCAGCTCGCTGACAAGTCGACCCGTCTGCCCAAATAAGGCAGTTTTTTATGCAACACTATTTTGTGGACCGGAAAATGGAACACTTTCCGCAATGCCTGTTTCTATCACGCTTAAACCATTTCGTTGCGATTTACACAGCTCAGGGGCCCTGACCTGTCGCAGTATATTAAGTCGTCTATAGAAACAAGCATTGAAAGGACAACCCAGTAGTCAAACAGCGTGAAACGCTACTGGTGCCTTACAGCGCAAAAAGGCTGGTGACCAAAAAGTCACCAGCCTCAGCCTGATTTCTCAGGCTGCAACCGGAAGGGTTGGCTTATTTGACTTCAACTTCAGCGCCAGCTTCTTCCAGAGATTTTTTCAGAGCTTCAGCGTCGTCTTTGCTGATACCTTCTTTCAGTGCAGCCGGTGCAGATTCTACCAGGTCTTTAGCTTCTTTCAGACCCAGGCCAGTTGCGCTACGTACTGCTTTGATAACAGCAACTTTGTTAGCGCCTGCAGCTTTCAGAATTACGTCGAATTCAGTTTTTTCTTCAGCAGCTTCAGCCGGGCCAGCAGCTACAGCTACAGCAGCAGCAGCGGAAACACCGAATTTTTCTTCCATTGCAGAGATCAGCTCAACAACGTCCATTACGGACATAGCGGATACTGCTTCAATGATTTGATCTTTAGTGATAGACATTTAAATTGTTCCTGAATATCAGAATAAGTTTATACGTAAGCGAGCGCTTTATAAAGACAACTGCGATTAAGCAGCTTCTTTCGCATCGCGTACAGCAGCCAGAGTGCGAACCAGTTTGCCAGCCGAAGCTTCTTTCATGGTTGCCATCAGGCGTGCAATTGCTTCTTCGTAGGTCGGCAGAGTTGCCAGGCGGTCGATTTGCGACGCCGGGATCAGCTCACCTTCAAAGGCTGCAGCTTTGACCTCAAATTTTGCATTCGCTTTCGCGAACTCTTTGAACAGACGAGCGGCAGCGCCCGGGTGTTCCATAGAGTATGCAATCAGGGTCGGACCAACAAACGTGTCTTTCAGGCACTCAAACTGAGTACCTTCAACGACGCGGCGCAGCAGGGTGTTACGAACAACACGCATGTAAACGCCAGCTTCACGACCTGCTTTACGCAGTTCAGTCATTTTATCAACAGTAACGCCACGGGAATCCGCAACTACTGCAGACAGCGCACCTTTGGCTACTTCGCTGACTTCAGCAACAATCGCTTGTTTGTCTTGAAGATTTAAAGCCATTAGCTTTGCTCCTGGATGTTTGCCAGAGCTTATGCTCTGGAACTCACTTCACTCTTTCCAACGAAAGAGCGTCTTTAATACGGTGAGCAGAAACAAGCCAGAGTATCCAAAAAAATAATCTTAGCGTTCTGTCACCGTCTACGCAGGGGATTAAGTTTCTGACGAAACACCTGCGGTCTTCGACGGAGGCCTGGATAGGCCAGGCTCCAACGAACAAATCTGTTTTTATCTGTCTGGCCGAAGCTAACAGAATCGTGGGGGTAGAATTGTAGACAAATCCACCGCCCACGTAAAGCTAATCTTAGTTCGCAGAAGCGCTCAGACCAGCCTGATCAACGGCAACACCAGCACCCATGGTGGTGGAGATGCTAACTTTCTTGATGTACACGCCTTTAGCCTGAGTCGGTTTTGCTTTTTTCAGCGCAACCAGCAGAGCTTCCAGGTTTTCTTTCAGTTTGTCAGCGTCAAAGTCCACTTTACCGATGGTGGTGTGGATGATGCCGTTTTTGTCGTTACGATAACGAACCTGACCTGCTTTAGCGTTCTTAACAGCTTCAGCAACGTTCGGAGTAACGGTACCCACTTTCGGGTTTGGCATCAGGCCGCGCGGACCCAGAACCTGGCCCAGCTGGCCAACAACGCGCATTGCATCCGGAGAAGCGATAACAACGTCAAAGTTCATTTCGCCTTTTTTGATCTGGTCAGCCAGATCTTCCATACCTACCAGCTCGGCGCCTGCAGCTTTAGCAGCTTCAGCGTTCGGGCCCTGGGCAAATACGGCTACGCGAACGGAACGGCCAGTACCGTGCGGCAGTACAGTCGCGCCACGGACGTTCTGGTCAGATTTACGAGCGTCGATGCCGAGGTTAACGGCAACGTCTACGCTTTCAACGAACTTAGCAGTAGCCAGTTCTTTCAGCAGAGAGATGGCTTCGTTGATGTCGTACTGTTTGGTCGCATCAACTTTGTCACGAATCACGGACATGCGCTTGGTCAGTTTAGCCATTTCTTAGTCCTCCACTACCAGGCCCATGGAACGTGCAGTACCTTCAATGGAGCGAGTCATCGCTTCAATGTCGGAACCAGTCATGTCGGCAGCTTTGGTCTGCGCGATTTCCTGCAGCTGAGCGCGGGAAATTTTACCCACTTTGTCTTTGTTCGGTTTACCGGAACCAGACTTGATACCAGCCGCTTTTTTCAGCAGAACTGCTGCCGGCGGAGTTTTGGTAACGAAAGTGAAAGAACGGTCAGCGTAAACGGTAATAACAACCGGAATCGGCAGACCTTTTTCCATGGATTCAGTTTTGGCGTTGAACGCTTTGCAGAATTCCATGATGTTCACACCCTGCTGACCCAGTGCTGGACCAACCGGCGGACTCGGGTTTGCCATACCAGCTGCAACCTGCAGCTTGACGTAGGCTTGTACTTTCTTAGCCATTTAAATTTCCTCGTTTGGGTGTAGCGCCTGAAAAGGCTCCCCGTGATAAATATCGCTTTATGGGAATCAGACCCATAAAAACAAAAGGCGCGAAATTGTATGTCAATTTCGCGCCTCATGCAACGATTAAATCGCTGCTTTTTTGATCGCCGGTTAGGCTTTCTCTACCTGGGCAAAGTCCAGTTCAACCGGAGTAGCACGGCCAAAGATGGAAACAGAGACCTTCAGACGAGATTTCTCGTAGTCAACTTCTTCAACCACGCCGTTAAAGTCAGCGAACGGACCATCGCTAACGCGTACCATTTCACCCGGCTCGAACAGAGTTTTCGGACGCGGCTTATCGCCAACCTGCTGCAGGCGATTCATGATCGCATCCACTTCTTTATCGCTGATCGGTGCCGGACGGTCAGAAGTACCGCCGATAAAGCCCATCACGCGCGGTACGCTGCGCACCAGGTGCCAGCTTGCGTCGTTCATTACCATCTGGACCAGAACGTAACCCGGGAAGAATTTGCGCTCGCTCTTGCGGCGCTGGCCACCACGGATCTCGACCACTTCTTCGGTCGGCACCATGACTTCGCCAAACAACTCTTCCATATTGTGTAATTTGATATGTTCACGCAACGAGGTAGCTACGCGACCTTCAAAACCGGAAAACGCCTGAACGACGTACCAACGTTTTTTAGGAGCTTCAGACATCTCAGAACCTCAGGCCAGTGATAAAGGATACCAGGCGAACCAGAATACCATCCAGTCCCCACAGGATCAGTGACATTACCGCAGTAACCGCAGCAACAATCAGCGTGGTGTGCAGCGTTTCCTGGCGAGTTGGCCAGATAACCTTGCGGACTTCGGTTCTCGCTTCACGGGCGAAGGCGACAGTCGCCTTACCTTTAGTGGTTAACAGCGCGACGCCACCGGCAGCAGCGATCAGAATCACTACAGCCAGCGCACGCACCGCCAGCATAATGTCACGATAAAGGAAGTTGCCTACGATGGCCACAATCAGCAGCGCAGCAACGATCACCCACTTCATCGCTTCCAGGCCGCGCCCGCTCCCTTGAGCTTCGGTATTCGCACTCATAAACCAACCTGTCACAAGAATTCAGACAAATAATTTTGCCCCGCGAGAGCGAGGCAACCAAACCGAAATGCTCTGCTGCGTTTCGGACTTAACGCCCTCTACAGAGCCTGTCTCAGCAATGATTATGGCAAAAAAAATCACTGATGAGCCAGGTTCTGGTTCGAAAGCGTGCAAAAAGGGCATCAAATGATGCCCTTTTATTGCGCATTGCGTCAAATGTTATCAGCGATTAGCTGAGAACTTTTGCTACCACGCCAGCGCCAACGGTACGGCCGCCTTCACGGATTGCGAAACGCAGACCATCGTCCATCGCGATCGGGTGAATCAGGGTAACAACCATTTTGATGTTGTCGCCCGGCATTACCATCTCTACGCCTTCCGGCAGTTCGATGGTGCCAGTCACGTCAGTTGTACGGAAGTAA
>NZ_JBWNLD010000023.1:0-31167 GCF_056521145.1 Klebsiella sp. CSG-1
TTTCTCGATAGTTGCCAGTGCTGCTGTTAATTCGTCTTCGTTTTTCATGCTACCCACCACTCAATAATCAGACAGATACCGACAGTGATAACGATGACCACCACCAGGCAGATCAAATCGGCAAACACAGCAAACCGGCGCAGGGTGTATTTGCTGTAGTTCTCAGAATCAAAATCCATAATCACCCCCGGTTAGCCGCAATGGTTTTTTGTTCTTCTACGATTTGCAGCACTTCAGCCAGGGCAAACCCTTCCAGCGAAATGGTGCCGTTAGGGTCAACACCGGCGAGAGTGATCAGCTCAACCAGACGGCGGGCTTTCTTGACGCTGATTTCCGGGGCAATGAGAGATCTGGTGACTTTTTTCTTGCCAGCTGCAGCAGCGGTGGCTTTGTCCTTTTCCAGAACTTTACCGGCGTTATCGCCATGCTCTTTCACACGGTCAACAGCGACATCAACGGAAACCTCACCTGACGTAACGCTTAACTGGACGTCATGGTTAGCAGTCGATAGCGTCAGCAGTTTTTCGACGGTAGGAACGGATTTATGAACCAGCCTTGCGATCTCGCTGGTGGTCAGGTTAAAGACTGACGACAACTCTTTAACAACGGCGGCTTGCTCGACGTGCGAAAGAGACAGCTGGTTATTCGAGGTCATAACGCGAGCAAGTCGGTCAACGTCATTACCGACGAACGGTACTATGTGCAGACGGTCAACTGGCTTACCGGCTTCACGGCACCGCATATAGCAACGTTGGCGGCGATGGCCTTCAACAATCCAAACACCACCTTCATCACGAATAGAAACTTCGATGGGAGGGACCACTCCGCCATTCATCAGGAAGTGAAAAAAGTCGTCATCAGCCAGGCGAGTGCGCTCATCGTCTTCACGCTTGTTAAAGCCTGGTTTAACGTGGATATCGTCAATGCTGATAAACATCCCACTATCAGATCGTTTGATCTGACCGCTTTTAATCATCTGCTTGAAGGAATTAGCCATCAGAAAGCCTCCGCATCGCTGGTGGATGAGGAAGAGATATTTTTTAAATCGCGCATGGCTTCGATTACATGCATATTGCTGCGGGTTTTGGTTTGCCGCTCAACAATGCGATCGCACTTTTTAGCCCAGGAGATAACGTCATCTTTAAGAGCATCACGTTCCTGACGGGTCTGTCTGAGTGCAACAGTCGAAACATCGATCATGGATGCGAGGTCTTTAAGAAGTTGTGAAGTAGCAGGAGGCGTTGTTTTAGCTGCCTCAAAGGCATCTTTAATTAACTGCTGTGCTGTTTTTGCCATTATGTTTTTCTCCAACTGACGCGCTGCAACGCGCTTTAGGGTGCAGCAACCCAACCCACTGGAGTGGGTTAGATGCCTGGGTAATTTATCGCTTAGCTTCGCCGCCGAGGGCTTTGGTCAAATCAGATATCAGGGTGCTCATTTCACCTGTCATAAGGATAAAATCAGCGTCAAATCGCTGGGCCACATCTTCACGGTCGATATCATCATTCTGCGAAGTGAGTTCGTCTGTACATTTAATCCGCTTGATAGAGACATCATCTGACAGTGTCAGACGGATTCGTTCCTGCCAGTCGAGGTGTAGCTTAGTAACCACCTTTCCGGCCTCCAGATGAACATGGATTTCATCACTGACAAGATCCTGTTTTTTGAAGCGTCCGATACCACCGGCATCAAGAATAGCCTTGAGCTCTGCTTCATCACCCAGTAAGAAGCCAGATGGAGCATTCCCGCTGCGGACCCATTCGGTCATGGACAATTCAGCCGGGGTTTCGACTGTAAGTGGAACAACGGGAAGCGAACCGAGAGTTTTACGTAATAGGGCTAATGCGTTTTCTGCCCGGCGAGCGCTAGACGAATCAACGACAATCAGATTATCAACGGTGTTAACCCATATCTGGATAATGGTATTACGCGAGAAAGCGCGAGGAAGAAGGCCATGTAAAACCTCGTCACGCAAAGAATCCTTCTCTGTTTTTTTGAGCTTGCGGGACTGCTCTGACTCCAGCTTAGTAATTTTTTTATTCAGCTCATCAGCGATTGTCTCGCGCGGAATTATTTTCTCTTCCCGGCGAATGATCAGTAATAGTTGGCCGCTCACGAAATGGAAAAGCTGATCAGAATGGATGCCAAGCGGCGGCACCCAGCCAGATTTAGCCATGTCCTGGCTGCCGCAAGGGGAGAAACGGAACGGTTCTAATTTTTCGGCCAGTTCGGCGATGGTGTTTTCATCAACGATACTCACGTCCCGCGACAACCGGTAAATCAGAGCATTTTTAAAAAAGGTCATAATGAATCCTCGGTCCGCCACTGCAATGGCTTCAGGTTAATAATCTCCACACAACACAGGAGAGCACCTGCGGCTGCAAATCCGCCCGAGTGGATTGGGTTATGGGCCCGTCACTAGGTGGTGCTCTCGTGTCTTGTGTAAAAAGGGCGGTACCAGAACTGCCACCAGAAACCACCTGGTACCGCCAAGACTACACACAGCACAGTTAACAAGGTTGTGGCGGTGGTGCCTCCACCTGCCGGGGTAAGCCATAACCGGCGACGTTACACTTCCAGGAAACCCATTCATCAACCTGGCTGGACTCGCCGCGTGCGCATAGCCGCAATTACCACAACTGGAAGCGCACTCTTTCAGTAACAAACCAGTCCCCACGACCGATGGAAGATGGAATGCGCTTTCATGTTGTGTGCCTGCTTTTACCCACATCAGGCGAGGTGGATCCTGGTTATTCCCCAACAACAAGGATTCGGGTAATCTGGATGACTCTGGTCTAATTGGTTGAAATAAAGTGGAACTACTTTCTTTAAGGAATATGCTTTTATCTTTGGCATTGATACTTCCGATGGCGTCAAACGCTTCTGATGCTTCAGACCAACCAAGCAGCAGTCTAAGTGATGGCGTTGAAACCTTTTCAATTGCCTGCTTTGGTATGCCTCAACAGACAACTATCGATATGGATGCATGCTTAGGGGCTCAATTGACTCAGGTTGAATGGGTTAAGGACAAGTACCTGGTAACAGCCCAAAATCGTTTAAAACAAGACAATAAAGATGACCCTCAGCATCTACAGGAACTGACCACTGCTTTTGAGGCTGAAAATAAAGCATGGACTGATTTAATCGAGAGAGCTTCGGCGTCAGTGAAAGTTGATTATGCCGGCGGCACGATCGTTGGTTCGGAAGTTACAACACGCAAAATTGGTCTGTATGAATTACAAGTGCATGATATCTGGGAGCACTGGTTGCGATTTGAGGATTCAACACCTCCACTTTTACCAGAACCCAAGTTCAAATCTGACCAATAGTCATCCAGATTGTTAAAGAGCTAAGCGTCCTACGGGGCGCTTTTTTCATATCTGCGAATCATCCCGGTCTTCGTATGCCCCGGGCGGCTACTTCGTGGGCGTCCTGCCTGTTCGCTACTGATGAATAATATTAGACATCTTACATTTTGAGTCAAGTTGTATTAGTAAGTAATCTTACTTTTTATTGATTGGCACAAAAAAACCCGCTGGCTGCGGGCCTCGATTTGGAGGGGAATGTTAGAGGTCTATGATGATTTGCTTAACAATACCGATAAGGTTTGTATCTTGGCTAACCTCAATAGGCTTAAACGAAGGATTCAATGGGATCAGGTAGGAAAATGGTGGGTCGATTGCTAGCTTTTTCAGGGTCGCCTCACCTCCTGCGACTGTTTGCGCCACCACTATTTTCCCATTTGCCTCATCAACAAAACCGTATTCTGGCTCAACGATTACTATCGACCCATCTGGAATGCTAAGTTCATGATTCGACGTCATTGAATGGCCTTTTACTCTAAGAGCGAATGCCGATTCTGAAAGTTTTCGAGTCGTTTTAACGAGCTCATTCCCTGGATTTCCAATCACTTCAGTCCAATTCCCAGCCTGAACCCAGGAGATAACTGGCACCTCTCTGGTTGAGATGAGATTGATATTAATACCATTTTCAATATCTCCATTACCGAAAACCAACCATTCCGGCGAGCATTGAAGGCATTTACATACCAGTATCAGATTTTCACCAGATAACTTGGTTACATCGCTCTCCCATTGGGTGACTGCAGACGCGCTGACGCCAGCCCACTCAGCTATATCTCGCTGCGTAAGTTTCTTTTGCTTACGTCTAAATCTCAGTCTGCTGCCAACGGTATCCATATGTTCTCCTCGGATTGCACGTTAGCAATCTTACATTTAATTGACGTAAGCATGCTGTCCATATACGATGTAAGAATGCTAACTTTTAAGGAGGTGGTACATGTTAAAAACTCAGGTCGTCGAATACTACGGCGGCATTTCTAAAACCGCCATTGCATTAGGGGTTACCCATAGCGCGGTGTGTCAATGGGGAAATGTGATCCCTCAAAAACAGGCATTTGTTATTGAAAGAATCACAAATGGCAAGCTCAAGTACGACGCAAATCTCTACCTAAAGTCTACAGACCACGCCTCTTAACCGTAACTACAAACCGAATTTCAAAGGGGTAGGTATGAACCCGGAACAATTCATTAAAAACAATGTTGTTAAGGCGCTGCTGACTGATGGTTATTCAGCAGAACAGGCTGAGCAGGGGGGGGGTAGAGGCTATTTCGTACTACCGGCGCTCATCGAAGCCGACAACCAAACGCAGGAACATCTTTGATGACTGCCTGGACCAGGCCAGAACGATTCTCAAGTACGGCAAAAAGAAAGGCACCAGGACAAAAGGGGCTCTGATTTAAATGACAAATCTGAAAGAAGTCGTAAAGGCGATGTGCAAAGCCTACCAGGGTGGTCGCGAAGCAATGGCTGGCGCGCTGGGGATGTCTATCACCCAATTCAATAACAACCTCTACGAGAAGAACGGCTGTCGTTTCTTCGAAGTATCTGAGCTGGAAGCGATGGAAGACATTTCCAACACGTCGCTACTGGCTGACTACTTCGCCCGCCGTCGCGGCGCTCTGCTGGTGGATGTGCCGCACCTGGAAGAACTGGATCGCGTGGACTTGTTTAGTCGCGCAATGCGTACCTCAGCAGCCAGAGGGCAGGTGGATCAGATTATCGAACAGGCGCTTGAAGACGGGGTTATCGAAAGACATGAAGCTGAAGAAATCATGGTGCATCACCGCCGCCATCTGGCAGCACGTGAAGAAGAAATCGCGGCAATTATCGCGTTGTTTGCACGCAAAAAGAAGTGACGCCAGCGGGTTGCAGCCCCTGGCGTCGTGGCGTGTCGTTATCAGTGGAGATTACTAACGCATGAACAGTTTAACAACACAGTACCGCAGGTCGCAACTTATAGCGCGTCCGGTTCCTGGTGGAGCAGGTCCGGTGCAGTTCGTGTATGGGGTAAGAGTACCAGGCGGGTTTGAGCCTGTCTGCTACCAGTTTGCTCAGTGGGTGGTAGGGGACTTTAACGGCCAGGTGGGGAGCGTATGCGAGAACTTAACCGATGGTTCAGAGATCACTACGGTGTCCCGGTCCGGGTCATTCGCTGGGAGCCCCAGACACAACGCGTTATATACCTGCGCGAAGGGTACGAGCATGAGTGCTTCAGTCCCATCGAGCAGTTCAGAAGAAAATTCAGGGAAATAGAGGGGTCTTATGAGCCTGTTAATGCCATCAAGGCCGATAGTCATCAATCCTGACCTTGCGTACAGCATTGGCCTGAATGAAGCCATTGCGTTACAGCAGGTGAATTACTGGCTGAAGGAGACAACCTCCGGGCTGGAGCGTGACGGTGTGCGGTGGATCTATAACACCACAGAGCAGTGGCTGGAGCAGTTCCCGTTTTGGTCAGAGTCCACGCTGAAGCGCACATTCACCCGCCTGAAGAGCCTGGGCGTGCTCAAAATCGAGCAACTGAACAAGTCCCAGCGCGACATGACCAACTACTACACGATCAACTATGAGAGTGAGCTTTTAGATGAAGTCAAAGTGACTAAATCGAAGGGGTCAAAATGCGCTGTTCCATCAGGTCAAAATGACACGATGGAAGAGGTCAATGTGAAACGCTCCACCAGGTCAAAACGAACCGCTCTCATCGGGTCAAAACGACCTGATGATCCTACAGAGAATACAACAGAGAGTACTACAGAGAATAAAACCCCTTCTTGTCCGGTTGCACCGCAACCAGACGAGCCTGATCCGGCGTTTATCGTTCTGGATCATTTCAACCAGATGACTAACTCGAACTACGGGAAGGGCGGAAAGACCAAAACGACGCTGGGTTACATCCGTGGGCGACTTTCGGAGGATTACAGTCCTGAAGACCTGATGCTGGTGGTTGATTACCTGACCGAAAAATGGGCCAAAGATCCGAAGATGAGCGATTACCTGCGCCCGAAGACGCTGTTTGCCCCTGAGAACTGCGTTGAGTATTTCGATAAGGCGAAAAAGTGGGATACTGCTGGCCGTCCTGCCTGGGCTAACGGGAAATGGGTTAGCAATGATCAGGCGTTTAAATCGAGTTATGCGGAGGTGAATTACACGGTACCAGCGGGGTTCCGCTCATGAGCAAACCCTTCCTGAAATGGGCTGGTGGAAAATACACCCAACTGGCTGACCTGTTCCGGCTTATCCCGGAGGGAAAGCGACTGATCGAGCCTTTTGTGGGCGGTGGTTCCGTCTTCCTGAACAGCGACAAGCATGCGGATTTCCTGCTGGCTGACGTTAACCCGGACCTGATCAACCTGTATCAGATGCTGGCACTGGTTCCTGACGCGGTTGAAAACCATGCACGCTGGATGTTCGAACACATGGGGCACCCGGACGGATATGAACTGATTAAGAAAGAGTTCAATGCTCAGACCCTCAATACTACTGAACGCGCTGCTGCTTTCCTGTACCTGAACCGCCACTGCTTCAACGGTCTGATGCGATACAACCTGGCGCATCAGTTCAACGTTGGTTGGGGAAAATACAAGGCACCGTACTTCCCGTTCGAAGAGCTGAAGGCGTTCGCTGATATGGCGCATAACTGCGTATTCATGACCTCGGGACTCCGCCGGACCATTGACCTGGCCGGAGCGGGGGACGTGGTCTACTGCGATCCGCCTTATGAGCCGATGCCAGGAACTGCAGGATTTACCGCGTATGCCGCTGGGGGTTTTAACTGGGATGACCAGGTGTTACTGGCAAATCGTTGTGTAGCGGCCCATAAACGTGGCGCGCGGGTAGTCATTTCAAACTCATCAGCCCCGAAGGTCATCGACCTGTACCGGGAGCATGGTTTTAACCTGGGATTTATCAAAGCGCGTCGTTCGATCTCCTGCAGTGGCACCACGCGGGAAGTCGCTCGGGATGTCGTGGCAATCCTTTAAGGGGACTTCATGAAACTGACATTACCATTTCCACCAAGCGTAAACAGTTACTGGCGCGCTCCCAGCAAAGGACCGCTGAAGGGACGGCATATGGTTAGTGAGACTGGACGCAAGTTTCAGAAAGCAGCCAGAGCAGCAATCATCGAGCAGCTACGAGCCGTACCGCGACCATCAAGCGATTTGGCAGAGGTCCATATTGTTCTGTTCCCGCCGGATCAGCGCCGCCGTGATATCGACAACTACAACAAAGCGCTGTTCGATGCGCTTACACAAACCGGCGTCTGGGAGGACGACAGCCAGGTAAAACGCATGCTGGTTGAGTGGGGGCCGTTGACGAAGAAAGGGAAGGTTGAGATTACGATTAAGCGATTTGTTGCCCCGGCAGTTGCAGCTGCCTGACAAGTGGAGAGCGTATGAACCAGTTAACACCGAAAAATGTTGTCACGATGTCCAGCCGAGATATCGCCGATCTGGTTGAGTCGCGACATGATGATGTGAAGCGGTCGATTGAACGCCTGGCGGAGCGCGGGATTATTCAACTTCCGCCGATGGCGGATGTTAAAAACCACCTAAACCAGTCGGTGTCGGTCTACCTGGTAGGAAAGCGGGATAGCTATGTGGTTGTTGCGCAGTTATCCCCCGAGTTTACTGCTCGTCTGGTTGACCGCTGGCAGGAACTGGAGGCGGGGATCTCCCCGGCGATCCCGCAAACATTCTCTGCGGCTCTTAGGCTTGCAGCCGAGCTCGAAGAGGAAAAACAGCGTCTCTCGCATGAACTGGCTGTGGCGGCGCCCAAGGTGGACTTTGTAGATCGCTACTGTACGGCTAATGGGTCCATGTCATTTCGCCAGGTAGCAAAATTGCTGAGCGCAAAAGAGCCTGAGCTCCGCCTGTTTCTGATTGAGCGTGAAATAATGTACCGGTTAGGAGGTGTGTTAACTCCAATGGCCCAGCATATTGACGCTGGCAGGTTCGAAGTAAAAACAGGCACGTCGGCAACATCTAACCATGCATTCAGCCAGGCTCGATTTACTGCTAAAGGGGTCCGCTGGATCGGTGGACTGTGGACAGAATACAAAGCCGGGGGTAATGCCGCGTGAGAGCATTATTGACTCCTGAAATTGCGCCCCGCCTTGGGGTTGTCTTGTTTCGCCCTGGTGCTGACCTTCTGCCGCTCTTCAGGCGCGGAAGAGTATTGATTGAATCAGAACCTGAGAACTGCGCGCACTATGCTACCGGGGCCATTCCGCCCGCTCATCAGTCCCTGGCCGACGATCCGCTACTGCTGCCGGTATTTGAAAATCAGCAGGTCATTATTCGCGCTGGTGGACTAGGGGCGCTTGAAGCTGAGTTATCCCGTTCTTTCGAATGCCAGTATCCGCACGGCACCTGGCATAGCGAGAATTTTACCGAGCTGCGACACGAGCCTGGTAGCATTCGCTTGTGCTGGAGCTGCGACAACCTGGTGAGGGATCAGTTTACTCAGGAACTGGCAGGTATTGCACGCCGAAACCTGGTATCCTGGCTGATATCAGTAATACGCGCACAACTGGGATTCAATGAAGACCATTTACTGACAATACCCGAGCTGTGCTGGTGGCTGGTCATTAACGACCTGGCTCATGTAATACCGGAAGGTTTAGCCCATAAAGCTCTTCGCTTACCAGCCGTTCCGCATCAGTCGGTGATGAAGGAGAGTGATATTACTCCGGGGCCCGCGGCTAGTGAGGTAATACAGAAAAAGATTCTGGCTTTACGGGTTGATACGGAAACGCCTGAATCATTCATGCTGCGGCCAAAGCGTCGCCGCTGGGTAAACGAGCAATGGACGCGCTGGGTTAAGTCCCAGCTGTGTGTCTGCTGTAACAAGCAGGCAGACGACCCCCACCACCTGATAGGCCACGGACAAGGTGGGATGGGAACTAAAGCGCACGACTTGTTTGTGTTGCCGCTTTGCAGAGCGCACCACGACGAGTTGCACGCTGACACCGTGGCATTTGAACAGAAATACGGCTCACAACTGGAGCTGATATTTCGCTTCTTAGATCGTTCGCTGGCAATCGGCGTACTGGCGTAAGTGGAGACGCAAGATGATTAATCCCTCTGAAGTTGGCAAATCTGGCGAAATGGTTCGCCTTCGTACTCTTGAAAGCATCTGGATACAGGGAAAGCTGCGCATGTGGGGCCGCTGGTCATATATCGGCGGTGGTAGTGGCGGCAATATGTTTAATCAATTACTGGCATCCGGAAAGATAACTAAAACGGCTATCAATAAGGCCCTGCGCCGGATGAAAAAAACAGGGATTACTAAGCCTGAGTTAGAGGCTTACTTCCGGGAGATCCTCAGCGGTAAAAATAAAAGCGGCCTTGCGTTTTGCACTGATGACGAAGGTTTAAAAATTGACGGCGTGCTGGGTGCTGTCATCGTATCCCCAGGGCATAAAGCGCTGTATGACGTTCTGGTAGAGCGCTACCGCTTGCGCAAGAGCAAACGTCGCATCGCTGAGGAGTTGCAGGATAAACATCCTGAATGGTGTTTTATGACTTGTCGTCGGCGTGTCGATGCATGGTTAAGTCTTGCAGAATCGATGCTATACGCTCCAATGTGTGACGCGTTCGGCACAAATGGCGACAGATTTCACTTGCAAAGTGAGCCGGAAACTGCTTAAATTGTGATAGGCTCGGGACGTTAAAGCGAACTGAGCAGCAGTACAGCAAATCAAACCCTGCCTCGGCGGGGTTTTTTTATGTCTGTCGTAATTACTTCTTGCTGTCCTGGGTAACCAGAGTTATCAGTGTGTCATACCGAAATAAAAGGGGAAAGACATGCTAAATCAGCAGGATATGACGGAAAAGGCCCGTGCTGTTTTTAACACTTTAAGCAATGAACCAGCCACGGTTGGGGAGATTGCACAGAATACGCACCTGTCGCGCGAATGCTGCCAGTTGATACTGACGCAACTTCTGATGGCGGGTTTATCAGAATATGAGTTTGGATGTTACAAGCGCCCTCAGTAATGGGGGCTTTCTGCTGTGAAAATGGGCGGCTGGTGGGTGTTAGAGCACTCACCAGCCATTCGCTCATGTAGAAGGTCACAAGCGAACCAGGGCCCACTGCTTTAGCGCAAAAGCATAGTGAGCCTAACAGAGTTGCGCTTATCGATCTATGAAAAATACTGTAAAAATATCCAGTATTGAATTAATCAATGCTGATTGCCTGCAATACCTCCCAACACTACCTGATAATTCCATTGATCTGATTGTTACGGATCCGCCTTACTTTAAGGTGAAGCCAAACGGCTGGGACAACCAGTGGAAAGGGGACGAGGATTATTTACGCTGGCTTGATATGTGTCTGGCGCATTTCTGGCGAGTCCTAAAGCCGAACGGTAGCCTCTATCTGTTCTCCGGGCATCGTCTCGCTTCAGATATCGAAATCATGATGCGTAAACGGTTCAACGTTCTGAATCACATTATTTGGGCGAAACCTTCCGGGCGTTGGAATGGCTGCAATAAAGAGAGTCTACGGGCCTATTTCCCTGCAACAGAGCGTATTTTATTTGCTGAACACTATCAGGGGCCATACCAGCCAAAAGATGATGGTTACACGGGAAAAGGATGTGAACTTAAGCAGCACGTGATGACCCCTTTAATTTCCTATTTTCGCAATGCGCGCGATGTTCTGGGCATTACGTCAAAGCAAATAGCCGAAGCTACAGGGAAAAGGAATATGGTTTCCCACTGGTTCGGCATGAGCCAGTGGCAACTGCCGAACGAAACCGACTATTTAAAACTGCAGGCATTATTTTCCATGGTCGCAGTGGAAAAACAGAGGAAAAACGAACTTGCCCGTCACCACCATGAACTGGTGGCAACCTTGCATTTATTGAACCGGAAATATTCGGAATTGTTGGAGGATTACAAATCACTCCGGCGTCAATTTACCGTTTCATCTCTCGTACCCTATACGGATGTCTGGACGCATAAGCCGGTGCAATTCTATCCAGGCAAACACCCATGCGAAAAACCTGCCGATATGCTCCAGCAGATCATTGCCGCCAGTAGTAGGCCAGGGGATCTCATTGCCGACTTCTTCATGGGTTCCGGTTCAACGATTAAAGAAGCGCTCAAAGCTGGCCGTCGGGCCATTGGTGTTGAACTCGAAACTGAACGATTTATGCAGACGGTCAGCGAGATAGAAAAGATTAATAAAACATAAACGGTCACCACCTTCCCAACCGCTGTGGTGTCCACCCAATTCAGGCTTCGGGATTCACTACTTATCATCACTTTTACATAAGAGCCCGAAAGCCTGAACTTAATTCCCCTCGTTCTGAGAGGACCTACAGCAATAAGAGGGGACTTAATGTCTGATCCTTTAACTGGTACCGGTCTGATATTTGGAGGCGGGTTAATTGGTTCCGTCGTGTATGGCGTTATCACTCATACCGATTTTGGTGTGGTATTTGGTGCTTTCGGCGGAGCGGTGTTTTATGTGGCAACGACCGCAAACCTGACTCGGGGTAGGCAAATAGCTTACTTCATGACGTCGTTTATTGTCGGTGTCCTAGCCGCTGGACTTTTAGGCTCAAAATTTACTACCTGGACAGGCTATACAGACCGACCGCTAGACGCGCTTGGAGCGGTGGTGGCATCGGCTATCACAATCAAGGTCCTGACTTTCATTAACAGCCAGGACCTGAGTAGCCTGTTCGGATTACTTTCCCGATTAAGGGGAGGAGGTTCGAGTGGTAATAAATGATCCGGCTGCGCTGGCCAATGCGGTGATATGCGCCGTTATTGTCTGCGTATTGATGTTTTATCAACGTCGCGGTGCCAGGCATCGGCCAGGTATCTCCATTCTTGCTTACTTGCTGGTGTTGATTTACGCGAGCATTCCTTTTCAATTTATCTTCGGTCTTTACGTTCAGTCCCACTGGCTGGTGGTGCTGGCAAACGTGATGATATGCGCCGCCGTGCTGTGGGCACGGGGTAACGTGGCGCGTCTGGTCGATACACTGAGGCACTAATGAATCAAACACAATTTCAGAAGGCGGCTGTTATCAGCGCCGGGTTATCTACGCGCTGACACTGGCAGGGAAAAAACAAGGTGTAAACATGGCAACAGCAGATCAGATTATCGAAGGTGTCCTCGGAAAAGAGGGCGGTTATGTAAATAATCCATCAGATAAAGGCGGGCCCACCCGATGGGGCATTACACAGAATACAGCCCGCGCTTACGAATATACCGGGGATATGAAGTTATTGCCACGTGAAACGGCCAAAGCCATTTACCTGTCGCAATACTGGACGGAACCGAATTTCCACCGCATAGCCGAACTGTCGCCAGCCATCGCACAGGAATTGTGTGATACCGGCGTAAACATGGGGCCTCGCGTCGTCAGTACATTCCTGCAGCGCTGGTTAACGGCTTTGAACATGCAGGGCAAGCTGTATCCAGACCTGAAGCCGGACGGCGCGATTGGCAACATCACTATTGCAGCGCTGAAAAGCTATCTGGCCGTTCGCGGCAAAGATGGTGAAACCACGCTGTTGAAAGGGCTGAATTGCAGCCAGGGCGCCCGATATCTTGAACTTTCCGAAGGCCGGGCTGCTAACGAGGACTTCCTTTATGGCTGGGTCAAAGAGCGGGTGAGCCTATGAAGATGATTATTTTCGCTCTGCTGGCGTTGGTGGCGGTGCTGGTCCTTTTGCTACTGCGCAAATATACCCGGCTGGAGTTCGTTGACCATGCCCGCCTGTTGTTGAAAACGTGGTCTGTGAGGCTGGGCACCATCGGCGCGCTGATTGGCGTTTGGGCGCAGTCTTTCCCGGATGCAGCCCTGCATGCCTGGGCGATTCTGCCGCCAGATATCAAGGGCATCCTGCCGCCCAACATAGTGGCGATGATTAGTCCCGCGTTGGTAGTGCTGGCGGTGCTATCGCAATACGTACGCCAGCCGGCATTGAAAGATAAGGCCGACAGGCTGAAGGGTTTGCCACAATGAGCTTTGAAATAATCGCCGGGGCAGTGGTGGTCATTATTGGTGCTATCGCTGCCGCGTTCGGTATCGGCCACGCTCGCGGGACCAGTAAGGCTGAATCAAAGGCCGAGCAGCAGCGCACCGAAGAAAACGCCGCTGCTACTGTCGCCGCGGCAGAACGCCGTGCTGAAGTCACGAAAGGGGCCAGCGATGTACAGGAAGACGTTAAGCGTATGGGCGATGACGATGTTGATCGCGAGCTGCGCGAAAGATTTACCCGCCCCGGTGGTGGTTGATACCGCGTGCAACTGGGTGCGGATCATCTACCTGACCGACCACGATATCGATGTTCTGGACAAGCAGACCAAGCGCGACATTCTGGCGCATAACAAATCAGTGTTGGTGAACTGTCCTAACCTTAGCCCCACTAAGGGATAATTTAGGCTGTATACCTTCTACAGGATAAACCAATTGTAATTGTTTCTTAATCCGATTCAGCCAGGTTAGGATTGAGCTCTCCACTCAAAAGGGAAAGTGAAAATGAAGAAGCTGATTATTGCATTGGGTTTGGTTTTACTGGCTGGATGCGCCACTGTGGGTAAAGATTTTCCTGATCAGAGTGTATCTTCTCTACAGAAAGGGGTCACATCAGAACAGACCGTTTTAGCTACTTTTGGTAAGCCTGCATATATAACCACTGATTCCGATGGAAATAAAATATATACGTGGACATACGCACACGCTACAGCGTTTGGTGCTGCAAAAGGTAAGGCTCTGGTTATCAAAATTAATAAAGAAGGGCTGATGGACTCTTATACTACCAGCGCAACTCAATAAATAATTCTGAACCATGCATAGCCTCGCTTCTGCGAGGCTTTTTTATATCTTAAAGTTAGACGTCTAAATGGCTGTTTTTTTGGCGAAATTCTTCGCATTAATAATGAGAATTATTATCATTAATGGGTCCTCCCGGAGGGGTGACCTGCCACGGGGCGGCGTGCTCGCGGAAAACGGCTAGTTTTCATATTTCATAGTCATCATCATCATGCGCACAGGTTATTGATTTTCCAGATGTTGGATTTTCAATGATGTCGAATCGTACAAAAAGTGCTCACCATCATGGACCAGGAAATCGCTGCTTTAAAACTCAACATCAACCAGCTCGCTGGTATCACTGGCGTGCACCGCCAGACGGTTGCCGCCAGGCTGAAAAACGTTGCTCCGGCAACGGGCAGTAATAGCAAGCTCAAGCTCTATCTCGTCACTGATATTTTGAGTGAGCTGATGATTCCGACGGTCTCAACGGCAAGCGTCGAAGAGATGGACCCCTCAGACAGGCTCGCGCACTGGAAGGCTGAGAACGAGCGACTGAAATTTGAGGTTGATACAAAGCAACTTATTCCTGCCGAAGATGTTGCTAGAGAATTTTCACTGATGGCGAAAGCCGTTGTCATGGTGCTTGAAACACTCCCGGACATTCTTGAACGCGACTGCGCACTTACGCCGGTTGCGGTGTCACGCGTGCAAAGCGTGATTGATGACCTGCGCGATCAGGTCGCCCAAAAAGTAATGGACGCCGAACCAGAGGAGGATGAGCCAGAGGAGGACTGATGGCAAAACGGGCATCAGCCAAGGGGATTCGCCGCGATGTCTCCGGCATTTTACGAGCCCCGCGTCGTATGCAAGTGGCCGACGCGGTCAGTGCATATATGCGTGTGCCGATGGGGGCGGGTAACTCCGTTCCCTGGGACCCCAATCTGGCCCCTTACATTATCGAACCGATGAACTGTCTGGCCTCCAGGGAATACGATGCCGTAGTATTTGTCGGGCCTGCCCGAACCGGGAAAACGATCGGCCTCATTGATGGCTGGATTGTCTATAACATCGTTTGTGATCCGGCTGACATGCTGGTTATTCAGGTATCCGAAGAGAAAGCACGTGAACATTCCAAGAAACGCCTCGACCGAACATTCCGTTGTAGTCAGGAAGTAAAATCGCGACTCAGCCCGCGTCGTAATGATAATAACGTTCACGACCGTACCTTCCGGGCTGGAAACTATCTCAAACTGGGTTGGCCGTCGGTCAACATCATGTCGTCGTCAGACTATAAAAGTGTGGCGCTGACTGACTATGATCGCTTTCCTGAAGATATCGACGGGGAGGGTGATGCATTTTCCCTGGGTTCGAAACGTACCACTACCTTTATGTCCAGCGGCATGACCCTGGTTGAGAGTTCGCCTGGCCGTGATATTCGTGACACAAAATGGCGACCAACCACCGCGCATGAAGCGCCGCCAACTACCGGCATATTATCGTTGTTTAATCGTGGTGACCGCCGCCGCCTTTACTGGCCTTGCCCGCATTGCGGAGAATATTTTCAGCCCGAAGTCGCCAATATGACGGGATACCGTGACTCCCCTGATCCCGTTGTGGCAAGTGAGTCTGCTTATCTTCAGTGTCCGGCCTGCAAAGGCAAGATCACGCCGGATATGAAACGTGAACTGAATATCCGCCATGTCTGGCTGCGCGACGGGGAAAAAATAGATCGTGATGGAAATAAATATGGTGAGCCGCGTCGTTCACGTATCGCGTCGTTCTGGATGGAAGGGCCAGCCGCGGCATACCAGACGTGGGCACAGATGATATACAAATTCCTGACTGCCGAGCAGGAATATGAGTCCACACAGAGCGAAGAAACGCTAAAAACGGTGGTCAATACCGACTTTGGTCGGCCCTATTTGCCCCGTGCCAGCATGGAACAGCGTAAAAGTGAACTGCTGGAGCAGCGAGCCGAAGACGTGCCAAAACGTTCAGTACCCGACGGCGTTGAATTTCTCATAGCGACAGTCGACGTGCAGGGCGGGAAGTCCCGGCGGTTTGTGGTTCAGGTTACTGGGTATGGCATGCAGGGGGAGAGATGGCTGGTCGATCGCTACAACATCCGCCAGTCATTACGGGCAAACGAGCACGGTGAATGTTACCCCATTGATCCGGCCAGTTACCCGGAAGACTGGGATTTACTTCTGTCCGACGTGTTCGAAAAGTCCTGGGCCTTATCAAGTGACCCTTCAAAACGCATGCGGCTCATGGCGATGGCTGTCGATTCAGGCGGCGAGGATGGTGTCACCGATAACGCCTATAAGTTCTGGCGTAAATGTCGACGGGATGGACTGGGTAAAAAGGTTTTCCTCTTTAAGGGCGACAGTGTACGACGCTCAAAACTGATTACCCGCACATTTCCTGATAACACTGATAGATCAACCCGCCGGGCAAAAGCCGCTGGCGATGTGCCGCTTTACCTTCTTCAGACCGATGCACTGAAAGACCAGGTTAATAACGCCCTGTGGCGTGAATCACCTGGCCCGAACTATGTGCATTTCCCGAAATGGCTCGGCAGCTGGTTCTACGATGAGCTGACCTATGAGGAGCGTTCACCTGATGGAAAATGGAGCAAACCGGGCCGAGGTCCGAACGAAGCTTTCGACCTGCTCGTTTATGCCGATGCGCTGGTTATATTGCACGGGTACGAAAAGATCAAATGGCCGGATGCGCCTGAATGGGCGAAGCGGACAACGTGGATCGAAGAAAGCACGTCGGAAACTGGCGAAGTGTCATCCACGTTACCACCAAAAACGACCCATAGCAGGAAAAAACGGAAGGCAAATAAGCCCGACGTTGAAAACAATCCCTGGACCACATCATCAGGAGGCTGGGTGTGAAACAAACCGATATTGAATCCATTATCCAGCGTTATACCGATGCGGAAATAGCGGTGCTGGAGGGGAAGTCTATAACGTTCAACGGGCAGCAGATGACGCTGGAGAACCTGTCCGAAATCCGCAAAGGGCGGCAAGAATGGGAGCGCCGTCTTGCTTCCCTGCTGGCTCAGCGTCACGGGCGACCCGGTTATAAACTCGCGAGGTTTCCATGAGCATTTTAGATGATGCGATTGGCGTCTTTTCCCCTGGATGGAAAGCCGCGCGTTTACGTTCCAGAGCGATGATTCAGGCATATGAAGCTGTTAAGCCCACCCGAACACACAAGGCGCGCAGGGAAAACCGTTCCGCTAACCAGCTAAGCCAGATGGGGGCTGTATCCCTCCGTGAGCAAGCGCGATGGCTGGACAATAATCACGATCTCGTTATCGGCGTGTTCGATAAGCTTGAAGAACGGGTGGTAGGTGCAAAAGGAATTATTGTTGAGCCCCACCCGGTACTGAAGAACGGAAATATAGCGAAGAAACTGGCTGAACAAATCAGAACTAAGTGGGCTGAATGGTCGGTCAGCCCTGAGGTCACGGGGCAGTTTACCCGCCCTATGCTTGAGCGGTTGATGCTCAGGAGCTGGCTCAGGGACGGAGAAATTTTCGCTCAGATGGTGAGTGGCTCAGCGCAGGGACTTGATCCGGTGGCTGGCGTACCTTTCTGGCTTGAAGCGCTTGAGGCCGATTTTGTGCCGATGACCAATGATGAGTCTGCGCAACTATGCCAGGGGGTTTATGTAGATAACTGGGGGCGCCCGAAAAAGTACCTGGTCTATAAAAGTCTGCCTGTTACTGGCCGTCAATTGGATACGAAAGATGTTGATGCCGGGAATATGCTTCATCTCAAATTTACCCGCCGTCTTCATCAGACCCGAGGTACATCTCTCCTTTCTGGTGTTCTCATGCGCCTCAGTGCGCTGAAAGAATACGAGGATGCGGAGTTAACGGCAGCCCGCATTGCAGCTGCACTGGGGATGTACATAAAAAAAGGAGACGGGCAAAGTTTTACGGATGAAACCAGCAAAGACAATCGCGACGTAATGATTGAGCCAGGCATTATCTATGATGATCTGCTGCCCGGTGAAGACATCGGTATGATCAAGTCCGACAGACCAAACCCTAACCTTGAAACATTCCGAAATGGACAATTGCGCGCTGTCGCTGCCGGCGCTCGTCTCAGCTTCTCCAGTACAGCCAGAAACTACGATGGAACATACAGTGCCCAGCGGCAGGAGTTGGTTGAATCAACAGATGGTTATCTGATCCTTCAGGACTGGTTCATCGGCGCAATCACCCGGCCAATGTACCGAAACTGGCTAAAAATGGCGGTAGCTTCTGGCGAAATTCAGCTACCACGTGGGTTGGATATGGCGTCGCTTTACACTGCAGTTTATTCCGGTCCGGTCATGCCGTGGATCGACCCTGTTAAAGAGGCTAATGCCTGGAAGGCGCAAATCCGGGGTGGAGCTGCGACGGAATCAGACTGGGTGCGCGCCAGCGGGCGCAACCCGGATGATGTGAAACGGCGCCGTAAGGCTGAAGTCGATGATAACCGCGAACTGGGACTGGTGTATGACACCGATCCTGCTAACGATAAAGGAGGCACCAGTGCCGAAGTCAAAGAATCGGACGCCCCGACGTCCGAAAGCCAGCGCAAGAAGTAATTCCTGGTTCCGTATGCAGGCCCGCGCTGATAACGAAGCGGAAATATACATTTACGACGAGATCGGCTACTGGGGGGTAACAGCTCGCCAGTTTGTGAACGATCTGAAGGCCCTGGGTGATGTAACTCATATTAACCTTCATATCAATTCACCTGGTGGCGATGTCTTTGATGGCATAGCCATTTTTAATGCCCTTAAACACCACGGAGCTGCAATTACCGTTCATATCGACGGCCTGGCGGCTTCTATGGCATCCGTCATTGCAATGGTGGGTAATCCGGTCATCATGCCGGAAAACACCATGATGATGATCCACAAGCCCTGGGGCTTTGCTGGTGGCGATGCTAACGATATGCGTGACTATGCCGAATTGCTGGACAAGGTTGAGTCCGTGTTGATCCCCGCTTATGCAGCGAAAACCGGCAAGTCCAGTGATGAAATCGCGGCGATGCTTGAAGATGAAACCTGGATGGACGGCAGTGAATGCGTCGAGTTGGGTTTTGCCGACCAGGTCACACCATCCCTTCAGGCTATGGCCTGTATCCAGTCTAAACGTATTGAGGACTTCGAAAAGATGCCAAACAACATTCGTAATATGATTACACCTCCACGTAACTCTAACCAGCGCGATCCACAGCAGCCTGTTAATCAGCCTCAGGCACAACACGTTGCCACTCAGCCGAACGGCGCTGACGAAAACACCATCCGCGCCCAGGTTATTGCGGAGCAGAAAGAACGTGTTAACGGCATTAACAATCTCTTCGCGATGTTTGGCGGCAAACATTCCGAACTGCAGGCGCAGTGTGTAGCCGATATGGATTGCACTGTCGATCAGGCTAAAGACAAGCTGCTGGCGCTGCTGGGTAAAGATGCTTCACCATCGGCGAAAACCACGCCAGCGCATATTCATGCAGGTAACGGTAATTTTGTCGCCGATGGTATTCGCCAGGCATTGATGGCGCGTGCCGGATTTGAAGATCAGGAACGTGACAATGTCTACAACGGCATGACCTTGCGTGAATATGCCCGCATGGCCCTGACTGAGCGGGGAATTAGTGTATCAAGCTATAACCCGATGCAGATGGTAGGGCTTGCGCTGACGCACAGCACCTCAGATTTTGGCAACATCCTGCTTGACGTCGCCAACAAAGCGATTTTGCAGGGCTGGGACGAAGCTGCAGAAACCTTCGAGCAGTGGACAAAGAAAGGTCAGCTATCGGACTTTAAGACAGCGCATCGTGTGGGGATGGGCGGATTCTCGTCTCTGCGGCAGGTTCGCGAAGGTGCTGAATATAAGTATGTGACAACCGGCGATAAAGGTGAAACCATCGCGCTCGCCACCTACGGGGAAATTTTCTCCATCACCCGCCAGGCAATCATCAACGATGATCTGAACCAGCTCACTGATGTTCCGATGAAAATGGGCCGTGCCGCTAAGGCGACTATCGGCGACCTGGTTTACGCCATCCTGACCAAAAACCCAAAACTCTCTGATGGTAAGGCGTTATTCCACGCAGACCACAAGAATCTATCCACCGGCGCTATTTCCGTCAGCAGCCTGGACGATGCGCGTAAACTGATGCGTCTGCAGAAAGAAGGTGAACGTTCTCTGAATATCCGCCCGGCATTTATGCTGGTGCCGGTCGCGCTGGAGACGCTGGCTAATCAGACGATTAAATCAGCGAGCGTAAAAGGGGCGGATATCAACGCCGGGATTATTAACCCGATCCAGAATTTTGCAGATGTGATTGCAGAGGCCCGTCTTGACGAAGCTGACGCAAAAGCCTGGTATCTGATGGCGGCAAAAGGGACGGACACCATCGAAGTTGCGTATCTGAATGGTGTTGACACTCCTTACATTGATCAGCAGGAAGGGTTTACCACTGACGGTATCGCTACAAAAGTTCGTATCGATGCTGGTGTGGCACCGCTTGATTACCGCGGTCTGGTTAAATCCAGCGGCCAGTAATCATTACGGTTCTGAAAATCGACGCCCGGAAGGGCTTTTTTTATACCTGAAATCAGCCCTGCGGGGCTGACAGGAGACGTTATGGCTAAAAATTATGTGCAAGACGGCAAAACTATCCCTCTTAAAAACGCTGGTGCAGAAGAGATTCTCAGCGGCACACCGGTCGCTTTGGGCGCGATCATTGCAGTTGCAATTACCGATATTCAGCCGGGGGGTGTAGGCGATGGTTTCGCTGAAGGTGTCTTTCTTTTATCTAAGCTGCCCGCTGATGCCGTGACCGCCGGGGAAAAGGTATATCTCAAAGGTGGAAATGTTCAGCTGGATGACGCCGATGCGGTATTGGCCGGGACTGCCTGGGAGGATGCTGCTGCAGGTGTTACCGTCCTGGAAGTCAAAATCAATGGCTAATGCCTTTGACAAGATGACTGAAAGAATGGATGCGTTGACGGCGAAAAGGCTTGGCAGAACGGCGACTATTAATGGCGATGAGCATATTGCTGTTGAAAGTCACTTGCTCCCTGAGCTAGGGCCAGTCGCGGGTGATGGGATTAACCTGGTTATCTTTAGCGCCGGCTATCAGCCGGCGCGGGGAGATGAGGTTATTTATAAAGGTCAGGTTTACACCGTTACCCGCTGGCTCCTCTTTAATGGTAAGCCGCAAATCTGGATTGAGGAGGTCATAGGTGACGATTAAAGGCCTGGAAGAGCTCAAGCAGAACCTGAGCAATATCAGTAAAAATGCCATTCCTCGGGCGACATCCCAATCCATTAACCGGGTGGCTGGAAGGGCAATAAGCCGAAGTTCAACCCGTGTGGCGAAAGAAACCAGGGTTAAGCGGAAGCTGGTTATGCAACGGTCCAGGCTCAAGCGGGCGAGTCCTAAAAAGCCAATGGCAACCATCCGGGTAAATCGCGGCAACCTCCCGGCGATAAAGTTGGGGCCAGTACGGGTTCAGCTTTCACGACGTAAGCGTGATAACGGTAGTTCAGGTAGCGTTCTGAAAGTTGGGAATTTCAGCTTCCCTGGGGCTTTCGTACAGCAACTTAACAACGGGCGCTGGCACGTTCTCCGGCGCACCGGAAAATCCCGTTATCCGGTCGAGGTTGTGAAAGTACCATTGGTTACACCTCTGACAACGGCATTCAGAGAAGAACTGCCCAAACTGATGGAATCGGATATGCCAAAAGAGCTTATGGCGGCTCTTAAAAATCAGATAAGGCTGGTGACAAAATGATCCACCCGCAAATCAGAAAAGCCGTTCTGGACAAACTGAAGTTAATCAACCCCGGTAAAACTTTCTGGTATGACGGCCGGCCAGCATTCCTGGCTCCAGAAGAGTTGCCCGCGGTCGCAGTTTATCTTACTGATGCGAAGGCTACGGGTAGCAGCATTGACGAGGAAGAGTGGGAGGCAGTCCTTCACATTGAAGTATTCCTCAAAGCAAACGCGACCGATAGCGAGCTGGATAAATGGATGGAAACCCGCATCTATCCGGCGATGGCTGACGTTCCTGAGCTTGCCAGTATCGTCGAAACCATCAGCGTTGCCGGCTACGACTACCAACGTGACGATGAAGCCACTACATGGGGCTCCGCCGATCTCCAGTATTCCCTGACTTATATTATGTGAGGAGCTTATGCCAACACCAACACCGACTACACCGACCAAAGGGGCCGGGACGACGTTTTGGATTTACACCGGAACAGGTGATCCCTACGATGATCCGCTGAGTGACGTTGGCTGGACTCGTACGGCAAAAATTAAGGAGATTACGCCTGGTGAGCTGACTGCGGAGTCGTATGATGATTCCTATATTGATGATGATGCGCCTGACTGGGATTCCACGGCCCAGGGGGTTAAGTCAGCCGGGCAATCGAGCGTTACTCTTGCATGGAAACCAGGTGAATCTGGTCAGCAGGACCTTGTTGACTGGTTTATGAGTGGTGATGAAAAAGCCTACAAGATTAAATATCCAAACGGAGCAGTAGATATTTTTACCGGTTGGGTAAATAGCTTGGGTAAAACAATCGCGCGAAATGAAGTAATTACCCGTAGTGCGCAAATTACCAATAAAGGCAAACCATCTTTGGCAGAAGATAACGCTTCTACCACTCCTTAATATATTTTCGACAGCGGTGTCACGGCACCGCGCCGGAGCTAATTAATGAACTATCTCAAGAAAGATACTTTAAATCCTGAAGGCGCAAATATCATCCTGTTTGAATTATCTGCTTACAGCCGAATGAAATATATTGAGTTCATGGTTGAAGAAAGAAAATCATTACCTACAGAGGGGTTGTCGCCGGATGAGAATTTTAAAATAGCTACTTTGCTGACTACGCGTGATCAGGCAATGATTGTCGCTTTATCTTTAAGTGAAGCGGATGACGAGGAACGCGACGGGAAAGATATTTTCCCGGAGATAATGCGGAAATACCCACCGGGGCTATTGGGTAGTGCAGCATTACTTGTGCGTATGCTTTCAGGGATGATCCCCCCAGTTAATAACACCTCCGAGGAAACTGAAGAAGAGGAGTCGCTGGATTTGGAAAAGTCCTGACCCGCTCACGTCGCTTTGCTATGCGATTAGCCAGGGAGTTTGGACGACCAGACTGGCGCGCAATGCTTTCGGAAATGTCTTCCTCGGAATGGTTTGAATGGATTGAGTATTACCAGGATCATTGTTTTAGTGACGACCTTCTGGATTCTCATTTCGCCAACCTTAGTTATCTCGCAGTCAGTCTCTTCACCGATCCGGATAAACACGGAATTTCTGCCCTCGATTTTAGTTTGCTTGCAACAGGCAGGGCAGAGAGCGATGAGCTTTCCGATGAACAACTTATGTCTATAGCTGAAAGCATTCCTGGAGGAACTCGCTATGTCCCAGCCAGTGGGTGATCTGGTCGTTAAAATTGACGGCGATAGCGCAAAATTTGATGAGGAAGTCGCTCATCTGAATAAGCAGCTGAGCGGGTTAGGTAGGGCCGCTAATGACAGCACAGCCCAGGTCACCGCAGCGTTTACGCGGCAGGAGCGTGCGGCAAAACGTGCCGGTATCTCAATCGGCCAATATAATAACGCAATGCGCATGCTGCCTGCACAGTTTACTGATGTCGCAACTCAGTTAGCTGGTGGGCAGAGCCCGTGGCTAATTTTACTCCAGCAGGGCGGGCAGGTTAAAGACTCATTTGGTGGACTGATCCCAACATTCCGAGCATTACTTGGTGCTGTAAGCCCATTGGCCGTAGGCGTTGCAGCATTGACTGCCGCGGGTGCCGGAATGGGATATATCTTCTATCAGGGATCGTCAACACTTTCCGATTTTAATAAGACACTGACGCTTTCAGGCAACACGGCCGGACTGACTACCGACAGAATGCTGGTACTCGCAAGGTCGGGACAGCAAGCAGGCCTTACTTTTGATAAAACCAGTGATTCTCTGACAGCATTAATTAATGCTGGCGTGGGGGCGGGTGCGCGTTTTGATGAGCTAAGCCAGTCAGTTGCAAAATTTTCTACGGCATCTGGTATCCCCGTTGAAAAGGTAGCGGAAGCTTTCGGGAAACTGACCAATGACCCGACGTCCGGCCTGATTGCGATGGCGCAACAGTTTCATAACGTGACAGCCGAGCAGATTGATTACGTTGCTCAGCTACAACGTTCAGGAGATGAAGCCGCTGCACTTCAGGCGGCTAATGATGCAGCGACTAAAGGATTTAACACCCAGACTCAGAGCCTGATCGATAACATGGGTACGATTGAGCGCTCTGCTGATTCGTTGAAACGCGCGTTTAAATCCATGTGGGATGCTGCTTTGGATTTGGGGAGGCCAGACACTGCAGGGGAGATGGTAAGTAAGGCTGAGGCGGCGTTTAAACGTGCTGATGACATCTGGAATCTGCGGAAAAATGATCGCTATGTAAATGATGAAGCCCGAGCAAGGTTCTGGAGTGACCGGGAATCAGCCCGTCTGGCGCTCGATATGGCGCAGCAGCAGGCTGGTATTGCCAGCACTAGTGCGGCAAATGCAGAAAAAGAAGCGGCTTTAGAATCTGACAGGAAAAAATACGCCGCCCAGGCTCAGGCAAATTACGCTAAATCCCAAACCGCACTCGAAAAATATACTGCCCGTCAAAATGAGTTAAATAAGGCTCTCAAAGAGGGACGTATCCTTCAGGCTGATTACGCCATCAATATGGCGGCAGCGAAAAAGGAATATGAGGCTTCAGTAAAAAAAACGCCGAAACCAAAAGGCGTTAAAGTTTCTGCTGGTGATCGCTCTTCTGATCAGACGGATGCCGAAACCCTGCAGTTGATGACCCAGTTAAAGTTGCTGCAACAGCATACAGGGCTTAACGATACCATCAGTCAGCAACGTAAAAGTTTATGGTCTTTACAGTCAAAATTCTCGGTTATCGAAGAGGCATCGAAAACACGCGCGCTGAGCAAGGATGAACAATCGTTACTAGCCAGCAAGGATAAGGTTCTGGCGCAGGCTGAGGTTAATGCGAAGCTGGGGGATCAGATTGTCGCCCAGGAACGGCTGAACAAGCTTCAGGATAACTCGTTAAAATATGTTACTCAGATGCAGGAAAAGACTGCTGCACTGACAGATAGTACTGGGTTAAGTGACAGGGACGCGCAACGTAATAACGAGAGGGCGCAGTTAAGGCAGGGATGGAAAAATCAGGGGGGGAGCCTGGAAGATGAAGGGTATCAGAAAGAGCTTTCCGCCCTTGAGGGCTATTATGCTGCACAGGATGAAATGCGTAATAACTGGTTGGCCGGCGTTCAGTCGTCATGGGAAAACTATGCTGACATGGCCGCCAACTATAACCAGATTGCTGCGGATACGACTAATACTGCGCTCGGCGGAGTAACAAGCAATCTCCAGCAAGGGTTATATGACCTTGCCACTCAGTCTGAAGATGCTGGCGATGCCCTGAGTAACATGGTTGAAGGTTTTGGTAAAACAGTCATCCAGACCCTAGCCCAGCTTGCTGCACAATGGCTGGTATATCAGGGGGTGCAGCTGCTTGTCGGGAAAACAACACAAGCTGCAGCTGCAGCTCCCATGATCACTAATGCGCAGGCGACAGCGTTACAGGCTCAACTGGCCGCATATGCTTCCACTGCAGCTATTCCAATCGTGGGCCCGGCTATGGCTCCTGCTGCTTTGACTGCCGCTATTGGTGTCACAGAGCCTCTTGTTGCTGCCATCTCAGGATTAGCTCTTGCAGGCATGGCGCACGATGGTATCGATAAAATTCCGGAAACGGGCACCTGGCTGCTAAAAAAAGGGGAGCGTGTAACCACTGCGGGTACATCTGCAAAACTGGACGCAACGTTAGATCAGGTTCGGCAGCAAAGGACCACTGGTGGTCGTCCAATTGTTGCTGAGTTTAATAATACTTTTTCGGGTAAGCCGGATGATGCAATGCTTGCCTCATTTGATAAGCGGCAGAGGGAGTCTGAAAAGCGTCTTGTGAAGTATCTGACATCTCAGGTGATGGAGCCGACGGAAGAATATGGGCGCGCGATAAGGTCAGTGTATCCGGGGCGGAGAATGAGATAATGACAGATATTTATTACCCACATGATTACCTTCCTGTTCCACTTTATGATGGTTATGGGTTTAAACCTGTATCACCGTTATCAAGAACTGAAATGACAACAGGGAGAGCTCGCCAGCGACGTAGATATTTGTCAACGCCAACCCAAAACAGCGTTAAATGGTTATTTAAAAGCGATGGACAGGCTCAGCTATTTGAAGCCTGGTTTCGTGAAACTATCACCGATGGTACTTCCTGGTTTTATATGGTGCTCAAAACTCCAATGGGTGTTGAGCCTTATAAATGTCGTTTCGTCGATATTTATGAAGGTCCGACCCCGGTAAAACCAGGCAAGTGGATGTTTACTGCCACTTTGGAATTATGGGAAAGACCCGTATTACCTCCTGGATGGGTCGATTTCCCAGATTTCATTATCAACAGCGATATTCTCGATTTGGCAGTTAACAGGGAGTGGCCTGAAGCATGACAATTCTCAACCGTCTCTATGCCAGCAGCGGTCCCGAGGTCATTATTGAAACGCTGCAGATCAACATCGGCGATGAGGTCCATTACCTATGCAACGGGTACGACGATATCACCGCAACAACAGAGAACGGGGACACCGTTGAATTCAAAGCTTGCGCGATGGATGTCGCATTACCCGCCCGTAATGATGATGGCACTCAGGATTTAAAATTTGCGCTCTGCAATGTTGATGGCAAGGTTTCAACGGCCATTCGAAACGCCATTAACAATCTCAACTCGGCATCTCTGACATATCGTAGTTTCATCTCCACGGATTTAGCCGCGCCAGCCGCCGTCCCTTACACCCTGGCGATTAAGCCAGGTTACTGGACAGCGACAGAAGCGCAGATCACTGCGGGTTACATGAACGTGCTGGATACTGCGTGGCCCCGTAATCGTTACACACTGAATTACTTCCCAGGCCTGCGTTACGCCAACTAAGGAAAATCTATGTTCAATTCCGAAAAATACCGTTCAGTCACCTGGCTGAAGGGGGGACGCGCTTACCCTGAACTTGACTGTTTTGGCATCGTGAATGAAATACGGCGGGACCTGGGGCTTTCTGAATGGCCTGATTTTGCCGGTGTGACCAAAGACGGTGGCGGCCTCGATCGGGAGGCCAGAAAACTGATGCTTTCCCTACAGCGCTGTGAGCCATGTGAGGGGGCTGGTGTGGCCTGTTACTCCGGCTCATCGGTGACACATGTGGGGATCGTCGTCAGTATTGGCGGCCAGTTACATGTAGCCGAATGCAACCCGGGAACGAATGTCACGTTTCTTCCGTTGCCTCGATTTAAGCGGCGCTTTGTCAAAGTGGAGTTCTGGCGGTGATTAGAATCTACCCCTCCCGGCTACCTGGTGAGCCGCTTGAAACGCATGAACACAGGGCGATGACGCTGCATGCGTGGATGGTTGAAAATGTTGAAAGCTACAGTGAGCGTGAGAGACACCCTGTGTCGGTTGAGCTGGGTGGCGTCAACATTCCTCCCGAGCAATGGCCGTTATGCTATATCAGGCCTGAAAGCGATGTGCGTATCTATCCTGTACCCTACGGGACGGGGCTTGAGATAGCCGCGTGGGCAGCGGTGGCCGTCGCAGTAGCCTCTGCGGCTTACACGCTTTTCATGATGTCGGGCCTGGACTCCGGGGGATATTCCTCTTCGACAGGCAGAAGTCTTGATCTCAATCCGGCAAAAGCGAATACAGCCAAACTGGGTGACCCCATTCGTGAAGTTTTTGGCCGCCGCCGTATTTACCCGGATTATGTGGTCCAGCCGGTTACCCGGTTTGACCCTGTCGATCCGACGATCATGCGGGTTCATATGCTGGTTTGTCTGGGAATGGGTAACTTCTCATTCTCTAATGGTGATCTGCGCGTGGGGGATACGCCAGCATCGACCCTTGATGGATTCAGCCACACCCATTACCCACCTGGCGCCGATGTATCCGGCGATGAACGTAGCGAGAACTGGTTTAATTCCACCGAGGTGGGCGGAACGTCTTCAGGTACTGGCCTTGATATGGCGCAGACCTCACCGGACTCAGACGATATTATCGCGGACAGCATGACTGTGTCCGGCGCGACCGTAACGTTTACCGGGCTTGATACGGATGACGACGATGATGAAGATGAAGACGACAACGCTCTGCCTGACAGCTGGGTCGAAGGTACTATTGTGGAGATTAAAGCGCCTACCAATTTCCTGATTTCCACCTCGTCAGGCTACAGCGTGTTTGCCAGCAAGCTGCTGACGGAAATCGCTCCGGCGGCTGGAATGCCGGTGACGCTGAGTTTTAACAGTGTTGATTATGATCTCTTCATTGCAGCATATACGCCGGGGCAGGATGCCGTGCCTGGTGAGGGTGGCAGCGCGGCTAAAATCCAGGCCAGCGCTGCGCCGACGACTTACGATTTCTCTCTGGGCAGTACAACCTTTACGTTCACCTGGCACGGAACAACCTATACCGTCTCGCTGGTTGCAGATTATGTGAACATGTCCGGCCTGCTGGCCGCTATCTCGGAGGGGCTGACCGGTTCGGGACTGGTCGCGCAGGACAATGGCGGTACAGTGCTGATCACGGAGGAGTCCAGCCCGTTCGCCGGTGGATCAATAACCTCGTCTTCGCTTCCGTCGTCTGTTTTCGGCGATACCCCGGCTTACTCTACCGGCACGGCATCAACAGGCGGCAGTGCGGCCATAACAGCAAACGTGACCCTGGCCTATAACAGCGCCACAGGAACTGCATTCTCAGGTATGCCGGAAGGCACGCAACGACTTTCGCTGTCTCACCGTGGCAATGAGTACCAGATTATTTCTACTGACGGGACCACGGCGACGGTAGGCCGCATGGTAGACGGTGCGATTGATGCGTCATGGCCCGGCTTCATCGCCCGGACAATGATCGACTACGAAGCCACCGGACTGAATGACAGCGATACCTGGATGGGACCATTTCTGGCAAGTCCGGATAACGAAACTGTTGATATTTTTGAGGTCAATTTTTCTTTCCCCAGTGGTATCTGTGGCTTTGACAGCAAAGGGAAAAAACGAATACGCCATGTTGAGTGGGAGATTCAGTATCGGGTTTATGGTTCTGGTGCCGGATGGATCAGTAAAACAGGTGAGTATGCGCTGAAAAACGTTAACGGGCTTGGATTCACTGAACGCATAGTTCTTGACTCACCTGGTCTGGTTGAAGTTCGTTGTCGTCGACGGAACGAGCAGGGCAGCAACAATGCCCGTGACAACATGTACTGGCAGGCACTCAGGGGGCGACTTCTGACGCGTCCGGTATCCTATGCTGGCGTGACTCTCCTGGGGGTGACTGTCGAGACCGGAGGGAAACTTGCGGCACAGTCCGATCGGCGGGTGAATGTCGTAGCCACACGTGTTTATGACTCAGGTACACCGCGGACGATTTCCGGCGCGCTGCTGAACGTAGGGAACTCTCTGGGTCTTCAGATGGATACAGAGACCATCAGCGAACTGGAGTCGATGTACTGGACGCCCGGGAACGAATATTTCGATTTCGCTACTGGCGACAGTATCTCCGCCCTGGAAATGCTGCAGAAAATCGCGAATGCCGGGAAATCCTATTTTCTGCTTAGTGATGGCCTGGCGACGGTCGGGCGTGAAGGGGTTAAGCCATGGACGGGCATTATCACGCCGCATGAGATGACAGAAGAGCTGCAGACCGGCTTCTCAGCGCCGTCAGATGACGATTATGACGGTGTTGACGTTACCTACATCAACGGCACTACCTGGGCGGAGGAAACAGTCCAGTGCCGCACGACTGACAATCCGACACCGGTCAAAATCGAGGACTATAAACTCGATGGTGTTCTGAACCGGGACCACGCCTGGCAGATTGGTATGAGACGCCTGATGAAGTATCTGCATCAGCGGTTGACGTTCCAGACTACAACGGAGCTGGATGCGCTGTGTTACAACGTCGGTGACCGTATCGTTCTGACTGACGACATACCGGATTCAGCAACGACAATCAGCTGTCTGGTGGAGTCATTATCGACCACTGACGGCGTCTCGACGTTGACGGTATCAGAACCCCTGAACTGGGCGTATCCGAATCCGAGAGCACTGATTCGCTACCAGGACGGATCAGCATCTGCGCTGATGGTGGCGACAAAGATCGGGGATTATCAACTCTCCGTACCGTATCTCAGCGAGTTCGACGCCATTGATTTCAGCACACCTTCCATCGAGCCGGTGAGGCTGATTTTTTGTGATTCCTCTCGTGTCGGCTATGACGCGATTGTTTCAGAAATTGCCCCGCAATCTGACGGGACGTGCCAGGTCACCGCAAAAGAGTACCGCGCGTCATTCTACGACTACGACAACGCCAGTTACCCCGGCGACGTTGCATAAAACATAAATGACTCTCAACAACCCGCTTCGGCGGGTTTTTTGTTATAGGGCGACTATGAGCACATACAAAACGAAAAATCCTTTAGGGTCCGCTGCCGTAAAGGACCTGTACGATAACGCCGAAAACGTGGATAAATTCGTTAATGACAGGACAAAAGAAGAGCTCGATGACCGGTTAGGAGTGCTCCGCAAAACCTGGTACGGCATGGAGATGATCTTCAGTCGCTTCATCACGTATATCACGGGGCGTGGCGAGCAGGCGGTTGCATCCATTGGCTGGCAGGAGCTGGGTAACTGGGCAACCGGCCTCACAGTCGATAATCGCCAGCAAATCGTTTACTACAATGGCTCATGGTATAAATATCTCGGGGATCTGGAGCATGTCATTGCTGGTGATTCACCAGCAAATGATGGCGGCATCTGGTCAAAGGATAACCCGGCAGGGAAATGGTCGAACATCGGTGATGCGGCTCTTCGCT
>NZ_JBWNLD010000024.1:0-26632 GCF_056521145.1 Klebsiella sp. CSG-1
TCATGTTAATCACAAGCGCGTGTACCGTCTTTACCACCTTAACGGGCTGGGCGTAAAACGCAGACGACGTCGTAAAGGGCTGGCAACAGAACGTCTGCCGCTGCTCCGCCCGGAGGCGCCCAACCTGACCTGGTCGATGGATTTTGTCATGGACGCGCTGGCCACCGGTCGCAGGATCAAGTGCCTGACCTGCGTGGACGACTTCACGAAGGAGTGTCTGACAATTACCACCGCATTCGGGATTTCAGGCGTTCAGGTCACGCGAATTCTGGACAGCATTGCACTGTTTCGCGGCTATCCGGCGACGATAAGAACTGACCAGGGGCCGGAGTTTACCTGCAGAGCACTTGACCAGTGGGCTTATGAGCATGGGGTGGAGCTGCGGCTTATCCAGCCGGGCAAGCCAACACAGAACGGATTTATTGAAAGTTTTAACGGACGATTCAGGGATGAGTGCCTCAATGAGCACTGGTTCAGCGATATCGTTCACGCGAGGAAAACGATTAATGACTGGCGGCAGGATTATAACGAGTGTCGTCCACATTCATCGCTGAACTACCAGACTCCGGCTGAATTTGCGGCGGGCTGGCGAAACGGGAAATATGAAGAAAAACCAACCGACATTACTAACTGAAGGTTGTATCTAATCCTGGGGGCAGGTCATTCCCACTACACCCCACTTTTTGCTTCACGCGGTCATAACTGGTTGATACTACCCTCCCTAAAGGTAGCCTGGAGTTGAAAGCCGCATTATGCGGTTCTATGGGGATTTCGGATAAAGGCACCACTTTGCTATCTTGTTATCTTGTTATCTTGTTATCCTAACATCTTACCAATTTGTTAAGGTATAAAGGTAATTCAATTATAATTCATGTAGTTATTAACTTAATAAGATGTTAACTTAATAAAGGTATTGCAATATTGCCGCCTGTTTGGCAATATTAAGTTGTTAACTTAACAACTTAATATGAGGCTGTGATGATAATAGTATTGGGTAGTCAAAAGGGTGGGGTTGGTAAAAGTACACTGGCGGTATCTATAGCTGCGTATCTGATGTCACTGGGCAATCGAGTGATCATTGTCGACGCAGATGACCAGAAATCTGTATTGACCTGGTACAACAATCGTCCTGAAGATCTTCCCCATATTCCGGTTACTGGCGCAACAGGCAACATCAAAGCCATGCTAAAGGAACACGAGAAATCTTATGACTTTGTCATCGCAGACTGTGCTGGCCGCGACAGTGCAGAAATGCGTAGTGGGTTGATGGCCGCTGACGTATTCATTTCTCCGTTGCGGCCTTCTCAGATGGACCTGGATGTAGTGCCTCATACATGCTCTGTTTTTACAGCAGCAAAAGATTTTAATGAGGACGTCCGGGGATATCTCGTTTTAAACATGACGCCCACGAACATGTTTGTCAATGAAGCAAATCAGGCAGCTGACGTACTCAAGGATTATCCTGAAATGCGGCTGGCTAACTCCCGAGTTTGTGATCGAAAAGCGCATCGAGATGCTTGGGCAGAATCAATGACAATATTTGAAACGCAAAATGACAAAGCACAACAAGAAATCGAATCGTTAGTTAAAGAGGTTATTCTGTGAGAAATAGAGCAAATACTCCATCTCGTGATGAGGCAGCGTTTATTAACGGTGGTACTGCTGGTATTGATAATACCAAAGTGACTTCAGAGAGACCATTGGCTGTAAGTAAAGCAAAACCAGTGAGCATTTCCTTTTTTGAAGAAAACTTAAAAGACATTGATGATCTTATAACGGGTGAAATGATTTCAGGTAAAAGCAGAGTGAATCGTTCTGACGTAGTCAGGGCAGCGGTAGAGGCACTAAAAAGTTTATCAAAAACAGAGATATCCAGATTAATCGCAGAAGCAAAACAACGATAATATCTTGTTATCTTGTTATCTTGTTATCTTGTTATCTTGTTATCTTGTTATCTTGTTCAGGGTGGTAATACCTTTTATATCGAGGCAATAACTGCGCGATAGTGAAAATTTGGGGGTGGCCTCAGTCCTATACATAAGGGGATATACATGAATTCAAATACTACAATTGCCTTATATTTTTCGCTTGCATTACTATTTACGTTGCTATCAGTGGCTGGTAGCAACCATGATTTAGCAGGAGTTGTATCTCAATTATTCTTTATTTTCATGGCTGCATTTTATTTCTTTAGGGCAATGAGGGCCTTTCTGAACATCATTAATGTGATTGATAGCTGTAGAAGGTGAGGCAGGATAAGCCCCCCATTAAGCTTGGACTGTTTCCCACACAAGAACTACTTTAGGTCGAAACCTGGGGTATACCCATAGTTGACCTATGTAGATTGGTCTGGGGTTAACTTTTTTATCAACGCAACAGCTTCAGCTTCCGGCATGGCGAACTGCACACGATGGCGCGCTGCGACATCGAGCGCAAACACCTTCGTATAGACCTCCGTCGAGCTAATCGATTTGTGGCCCATCAGGCTCTGCAGCACTTTCAGCGGAATACCGGCGTACAGCATGTGCATCGCGTAGGAGTGACGGAACGTATGGGGGGTCACCGGTACTGAGAACGTCACCCCGTCGGCCGCTGCGGCCTCCACCGCTTCGCTAAGCCAGGTGCGGACGGTACGGTCTGTGATCTCCCAGATACGCGCCTTCTCAATTCTGCCGGTGTGCTTGTTTCGTCTTTCCAGCGGAATTTTCAGGGTGGCCACCATCATCTGTAGCTGGCTGACGTAGTGGTGATCGGAAAGCGGAACAAGACGATGGACCTGACTGCCTGCGGGAGCACGACCTGCCGTCCTGGCCGCTTTCTCGGCGCGCTGCTTGAGCGTGGCCAGCTGCACGAACGGATACGGCGGCGTCAGTGAAAAATCCCCCCGGGTCAGCGCGAGCGCTTCATTAATGCGCGCGCCGGTGTTCCACAGCGTCGCCAGCAGCATCTTGCGGTGAAGATCCGGCACGTAATGGAGCAGGGCGCTGACTTCCGGCGCCAGCAGGTATTTCGGCAGTTCATCCTGCACGAGCGCCATCTGGCGCAGGGCGAGGGCGGCAGGGTAATCGATGGCCACCGGAAGCAATGTTCCGGGAGATGACGGAGATCCAACTGGAACCAGGTTATTCATAATTTCTGTTAACTTTTTTCTTTGCCGAGAATTTTCTTCGTAATATTACCGGAGTCAGGATGACTAACCAGCCAGCGACGGCCAGCCAGAAAACAGACGAAGTCGCAAACAAAACTACCCCGTCAGTGATTACAGACACGATATTTTCGGGCACTGGTTTCAGTCCTCTTCAGTGTGTGGCTATGGAACGGGAACATTCATGCCCCCAACATCCACTTGATAAAGTCCAGAAAAGTCACCAAGCCCCCCAGAATAAGGCCAGGTTGACGACTTTCTCCCACAGGATAGAAAGGCGATTTGTCTGCAGGTCAACGAGCTCCTCACTTTGCGAGGCAAGATCCCTTTCCAGATCCAGGATCCTTTACTGCGACTGAGCACACAGGGTAGCCAGCCGGATGACCCCGGTTGCCCGTTGCTCCACCTCCTGGTCAGAATCCCCGCTCTGCGGCAGAGACAGTTTTGCTGCCCGCAGCGGCAGGGCATCACATTTCCCGTCCGGGAGCGGGCGCCATTTCCTGTGCAACAGATGAAGAAAAGGATGCTTCTTTATTGAACCAATTAACTGTTTTTTCGACAATATTTCCCCTTCCAGCTGCACAATTTTTTCCTGCAGCCCGCGGTAACCGTCTTCCAGCCGGCGTACTCCGGATGCCAGGGGCTCCACCCGGAGCGTTGAACTCCTGCTCCGCGGCAACTGCAGTTCGTCTACCCCCAGCGGCATTGAGCAGTTATGCCCGGCCGGGAACCGGAACCCCATTGCATGCCACAGCCTGTCCCTCCGGATCTGGTTTTCTTCGCTTTTTTCATCAGCCTTCGAAATGTCAATCGGCCAGACCCTGGTTTCAGGCGGCAGACCTCTGGCCCAGAGCACAAACTGCTGCGTGATCCAGGTACCCAGGCCGTGTCCCCGCAGGCGCTCTTCCAGTCTGAATTCCTCTGTAAACAGGTGCAGGGAACTCAGTAGAGGCCAGTAATTTGCAGTGAAAGTCTGAGTCTTCGTCTGTTCAGTATCGGCCAGATACAGTGTCATTATGCAGGAGGCCCGATACAACGCGTTGGAATTACGTTCAGAAGCAGGCCCCCACGATTCCTCCCTGCTCAGAATGACGACCAGATTTTCCTCCTGGCGGGTACTGTTATTTGTAATGATATCCGCCAGTGTCACGAGCCACATTGTTTTGTCGACATCAGTCCGGGTCACGCCGTCGGTCATCTTTTTTTTTCCCTGAGGGTTATACCCTGCAACTGTCAGCAGTGATCGGATAGGGGAGTGTCCCCTGACGCCGCGAAAGACGGCAGGCCATCCGCTCCGGAGGAGCAGTTCAGTACAGTCACCGTGTGAGGGGTAATCTCTGCGGCAATGCTTCGCTTTGACATCCTCCCTGTCTTTCCGGGCGGGAAGGAGGTCAGATCCCCCAGAACATCAGGTTAATTGCGTTTTTGATGTCATTTTCCCGGTGGCGGAGATCGGCCACTTCCTCCCCGGTGACGGAGGCCGGGACGCTGGCCATGTCCGTGGTCATCAGGCGCCAGCTCTCGTCCCCGATGTGCACCACCGGATAGAGCTCACGGGAGACCTTATCCGACAGCAGCCGGGCGCTGGCCAGCGGGATCACCATCCGCCGCCCGGGGGTATCGATGATGTCACTCTGCACATCCACGAACAGACGATAGCGGCTCTCTCTTTTATAGGCATAAACCTTAAACTGCATCTCACCAGTCCCTGTTTTCGTCGGCGAATGAACCGTTCATTTCAATAAACCGGGCAACCTCAGCCATCCCTTCCTGATTTTCAGCCTGCCAGCGTTCGGCACGCAGACGTCGGGCTTCATTCTGCATGGCCCTGTTCACCAGGCCGGAGATATTGACGTCCGCGGATTTCAGTAACTGATAGCTGTCGCTGTCGATGGTGACGGTGATGCGCTGCTTCATAATGCACTCCGGAATGCATACTAATGGTATGCATATCAGTATAGCTTAATGATGAAGCTGACACACGCCCGGCAGAAGCATACTGTTATGTCGCTATTCATTTCACACTGTGAACCTCCCATCAGAAATAATCAACCAGGATATAACAATCATCCACACAGTCACGCTGTTAAATTACCGGACGACCGTTCCGGTCGGATCCGACTTTCCGCGCTTTACTAAGTTTCCGGAAGTGTATCACGGTCAGGGAATAACCACACCGCCCTTTTCCGGTGGTGCGCGGGCGGTCACGGGGCAGGGGGTAAACACTATATATAGAAGGAAAATCAGCTGAGCGAGTGGCACATGTTGTGTTTCCTGGCCGCTGCGCGCCGGAGGGAAGGAAGAAGATCCGGAACAGACAATTTTCGGATCTGCGCGGCGGGAATCCCTCAAGAGATATGATAATCAAACCAGACGCATAAAATCATACTGAGTGTGATATTTATCATTAACCAAATAATCATATCTGATATGATGTTTGTCACATAGGAACTAAATCATATAGAGTATGATTTTTAACATAACGGGACATCTTCAGACGGAGGAGAGCATGAAAAACCTCGGGGCAGCCATCGAATGATGCCATCTACAGGGGTTAAAATAACCACCATCATTTCATAACAATACCTGCTGACTATGAAGATCTACGTCATCAAAATAGCAGTTCATGGAGTCAGTCCGATGGTCTGGCGTCGGCTGAGAATTGCTGCCGACACGTCACTGGCCGCGCTTCACTTCATTTTCCAGATAGTGCAGGGCTGGGGGGACGACCATCTCCATCAATTTCACATTTATGGCAAAGATTACGGTATCTCCTACGAAGGAGGCATCGGTTTTGTCGATAATCCGTTCCGGGTCGTGATTGATGATTTTGCTTTTGATGCTGGCGATCGCTTTACCTATGAATACAATTTCTTTGAGCACTGGCTTCATGACATTCGTGTTGAGGCCATTTATGAAAACTCTACGCTGAAAGCGCCGTTTTGTATAAGCGGCCATGGTATGCCCGGAGCCACAGCTGCGGATGAGTTCGATAAAACCCTGGCGTTTCTTGAAGCTATCGTTAATGCGGATGATGAAACAACGGTCGGCGAGATCCGCCCTTTTGCTGACGACCTGGATGCTGTCAGGTTCAACCGCCACAAAATCAACCGGCAACTGAGCAGGCTCGACCTTGCATCTCCGGTACTGGAGCCTGAAGTTATCTGGCTGGGCCGTCGTCGCTGACTGATGTCTATAAAGGTATACGTTTTCAGCATGCCTCTCAGATCCCCGAAAAAATGTCTATAAACCTCCCTAAATCAGTGTTTATGGATTATTCTTTAAATCTCTATGATGTTTAAAGACCTTCCGGAGGTTTTGCGTGCAATATGCCTACATCAGGGTAAGCTCGGCCGATCAGAATACGGCCCGTCAGGAAGAGGCATTGTCAAAGGCGGGTTTTCAGCCTGATAAAATTTGTGTTGAGCATGCCAGCGCGAAGGACACAAACCGCCCGGGGTTACAGGAACTCCTGGGGCAATTACGCCCTGGTGATACGCTTCTGGTTCATTCCATCGATCGCCTTTGCCGGAATATGTCGGATATGTGCGCTGTCACCACCCGGCTTCGTGACCAGGGCGTTACCCTTATTTTTCTGAAAGAGCAGCTGACGTTCAGCGCCGGCACAAACAATCCGATGCAGGAACTGCAGCTGCACATGATGTCGGCATTCAGCCAGTTTGAACGAGCCTTACTGAAGGAAAGGCAGGCCGACGGCATCGCCGCGAAAAAAGCACGGGGTGAAAAAACAGGGCGCCCCGGCGCCGATATCAAAAAGATCCAGGAAATTGACGCACTCAGAAGCAGAGGGGTCAGGCTCAGGATCGCCTGCGACCATGCGGGCCTTGGCGTTTCCACATATTATAAGCTTCGTCACCAGATGAACAACCAGTAGCCGGGAGATAGTCATCCACCACAGCAGGAGGCAATGATGCAACTGACGCTCCAGATAGTCATCACCGATGAATCAGGCTCCAGTCGAACGGAGGAACTGATGACAATCCAGAAATCAGGGGAGACCCGGAACGACATCGGATTATCGGTGTCAGAATCCAAGCTGTTGCTGAATACGGTCCAGCAGTCGGTGGTCCAGCTGCAGGCAGACGAATATACTCAACACCATATCCGGTGCCCTCACTGCCTTGCTGCGCGCAGAATCAAAGGCAAACAGAAAATACGGTACCGGACGCTGTTTGGCGTTATTCCGGTATCCGGGCTTCGGGTGTACCGGTGCCGTTGTGAAGAGAGTGATACAAAGACAGTCAGTTTGCTCAGCGACTGGGCCGGCGATTATTCTCACCCGGCACTGAAATATATTGAAACCCGCTGGGCCTCGATGATCTCCTATGAAATGACGACTCGTCTGCTGAAAGATATTCTGCCGGTGGGCCACAGCCTGAATGCCTCAACGGTGAGGAATCATTTATGCCAGGTGGCGCAGCGTCTTGACGCTGAGGCTGAAGCTCATTCAGGTTTTCTTTCCGGCTGCCCCCGCGACTGGGGGAACCTGCCCAGGCCAGGAAAACCGCTTGTGGTGGGTATAGATGGTGGTTATGTTCGCGATCGGGATGACAAAAAGCGTAATTTTGAAATTATTGCCGGGAAGTCTTTTTCCGTTGGTGCGCCTGCTGACACCCGCCGCTTCGGTTTTGTTCAGAAGGATGACTGTCATCCGGAACGCAGGCTCATGACCCACCTTTCAGCGCAGGGAATGCAGGCCAACCAGCAGATATTTTTTCTGTCCGACGGCGCGGATAATCTCAGGGACCTCCAGTTCGGTATGTACCCTGAGTCAACGCATGTGCTGGACTGGTTTCATATCACCATGAGGCTGAAGGTGCTCATGCAATATGCCCGGGGACTGCTGGTATCAGATCCAGAGGCGGGGAGTAAAGTTCTGGCACTGCTGGAAAGCATTAAACGATATCTCTGGCATGGCAATGTTGTCGCTGCGCTGGAACATATTGATAATTGCGTTATGTATTGCGATGACCCTGAACTCAGCTATCCTAGCCTGAAATCCCTGCAAAAACATCTGGATGAAATGTATACCTACATCCGGAATAATAAGATGATGATCCCAAACTACGGCGAAATGCGTCGGTACGGAGAGCCGGTATCAACCGCGTTTGTGGAATCCACGATCAATGAAGTGATCGCCAGACGAATGGCCAAAAAGCAGCAGATGCAGTGGAGCAGAAAAGGGGCTCATTATTTGTTACAGACCCGGACCGCCGTTTTGAATAACGAACTGCAGGATAAATTTGTCTGCTGGTATCCGGGTTTTCAAAGTGACGGGAAGGGACCAGCGATGGCAGCATAGCTCACGCTGCCCCAATATTTTTTATGCTCTCGGTCGTATGGAAGCTGGACCGCCTCGGTCGTGATCTTCGTCATCTCATTAATACAGTGCACGACCTGACCGCGAGGGGGACCGGTCTGAAAGTGCTGACCGGTCACGGGGCGACTATCGACACAACAACGGCCGCTGGCAAGCTTGTCTTCGGTATCTTTGCCGCACTGGCGGAGTTTGAGCGCGAACTGATTGCTGAAAGAACGACTGCAGGTCTGGCATCAGCAAGAGCCCGTGGGCGGAACGGCGGCCGACCTTATAAAATGACGCCAGTCAAACTGCGACTGGCAATGGCATCAATGGGACAATCAGAAACAAAGGTCAGTACGCTATGCCAGGAACTTGGGATAACCCGGCAAACTTTGTACAGGCATATTTCCCCTGTTGGTCAACTGCGGGCGGACGGGATCAAGCTGCTCAACCGTGGATAATTTGAACGGACGGAAAAATCTGGGGTTCCGGCGTAGTACCCCTATCACCTCCACATTTTTGCAACAGTGCCTTATAAATGGCAGCCTTATGTTTACTTGCCAAGATGGGCTACCATATGATGTTTTATACTGAGCAATATTAATATTATCTTTAATGGAAAAATTAAGCCCACTAAGTGACCCACTGCTATATGGCTCTATTGTGAAGACGCCTGAGGGTAAAAATTTATACATGGTTGTCCCTATGTCTATTATTGCAAGGTTGACAATATTATTCGTTTTATAAATTTGAGCGTTTAAAATCACACATCAAAGCAATTAGTCAGGATAAACAACAATACCCAGTGCTTCGAGAATCAGTTCTTGCTGCCAGGCTGCAATTTTGATACCTGATGTATCGACTTTGCGGGGATCTAAACCGTCGAGTTCGGCGTGGCATAAATTGGCACCCTGTAGGCTAAATTGCCCCCAGACATCTTCGGAAAAAACACCTCGACTTAAGTCTGACTCTTTCAGTGATGCACCCGCTAGGTTCGTTCCTATCCAGCGATTTTCAAACAACTCACATTTTTCTAAACAAACCCTCTCCATATTGGCATAGGAAAGATTACATCCAGAAATAAATGCTGAGCAAAAGTACATACGATTACTCACTTGATGGGCAAAGTTTGTTCGGGAAAAGTTGGCACCTTTTAAATCACACGCACGGAACTCTATACCGTAGCAATTGGCATTACTGAAGTTTGCCATCGCAAGTTGGCATTGTTGGAAACTTGCATCACGAAGATCTGCGACATCAAAGTGGCAGCCTTCGATATCACCCTGTTCAATGAACTTGCAGTTGACGAATGTCGTATCACGCAAGTTAGCACGTCGAAAGTCGCTGCGAATGAATGTGCAAGCGGTGAAGGTGAGATCACTTAAGTCTTTATGTGAAAAGTTGTGGTGCCGATATGTATGATTGTAGGTTTCCATGAGTACTCCTTGTTGAAAGGAGGGCTAGACTACCATTATACATATGCCAAGACATTAAAATAAAAGCCTGTTACATCAACACATTACAACCCCTCAATTTACCTGTTTTAAGTGGTCAAATTGGCGCGTAGAGCGCCTATCGCTCTTGCATTGGCACGCGGCCCTGTTGAAAAAAGTTATTCGCTTTAGATAGGGTTAGGAGAGCCGTGCTTCGCCGGTAAAAAATCGGACTATCCGACGCAGGGCGGACTCATCGGCGGAGAAGCAAACTTTGACTATATCTCCCTACACTTGGAAGAGGGCTAGACTGGCCCCATAGATCACCAGACACTTCGACTCTCTTAAAATAAGAGGTAGTCTTGGAACTATGTTTAATACCAGTCAGAACGATAAGATGGTTGAAGTGTTATCAGGACCTGAGCGGCGTCGGCGTCGTACACCGCAGGAAAAAATTGCCATTATTCAGCAGACTATGGAGCCCGGTATGACCGTGTCTCATGTCGCGCGCCTGCATGGCATCAATGCAAACCAGATATTCAAATGGCGCAAGCAATATTAAGACGGTTCACTGACGGCTGTTGCATCGGGCGAGGAAGTGGTGCCGGCCTCCGAACTCGCTGCCGCCAATAAGCAAATTCGCGAACTCCAGCGCCTTCTGGGCAAAAAGACGATGGAAGCCGAGATACTCAAAGAGGCCGTGGAGTTCGGCCGGGCAAAAAAATGGATTGCGCATGCGCCCTCGTTGCCTGGGAACGACGAATAAGCGACGTTTGCAGAAGTCTTGGCGTGTCGCGTGCGCAGTTGAGCATTCGGGTTCACCGGCCATCTGACTGACAGGATCGCAGACGGCAGCCCCGTTCTGACGATACCACCGTATTGTCCCGGATAAACATGGCGGTGGCTGACCTGCCGACGTATGGTTATCGCCGTGTGTGGGCGCTGCTGCGACGGGAGTCGGAGCGGGACGGCCTGCCTGTGGTTAATGCAAAGCGGGTGTATCGCATTATGAGAACGCATAATCTGCTTCTTGAACGTAAACCCGCTGATCCTTGCCGTAAGCGGGCCCATAAGGGGCGCGTAGCAGTAGCGGAAAGTAACCGGCGCTGGTGCTCAGATGGCTTTGAGTTCCGCTGTGATAATGGCGAAAAGCTGCGGGTGACCTTCGCGCAGGACTGCTGCGACAGGGAGATCATTGACTGGGCAGCGAGCACCGGAGGCTATGACAAAGAAACGGTGCAGGATGTCATGCTGGGTGCGGTGGAAAAACGCTTCGGAAGGCAGTTGCCAACAGTGCCGGCGTTCGCCCGGTTGCTGGGACTGGAGCCTTGTACGACAGCAGTGCGAAGCCCGGAAAGCAATGGCATAGCAGAAAGCTTCGTGATGACGATAAAACGGGACTACATCAGCATCAGGATTTTAGGGGTCTGACGCTCAGTGGAACGAAAACTCACGTTAAGCAACGTTTTCTGCCTCTGACGCCTCTTTTAATGGTCTCAGATGTCCTTTGGTCACCAGTTCTGCCAGCGTGAAGGAATAATGGCCGAGCATATTGATATGTCCGTGGCAAAGCGGGGAGAGGCGTGCGATATCTTCATCATTCAGTGTTTCACCCTGCGCCCGGAGATGATCCAGGGCTGCCTGCATATAAATAGTGTTCCATAACACGACGGCGTTAGTGACCAGCCCCAGTGTGCCCAGTTGATCTTCCTGACCGTCGGTATATCGTTTTCTTATCTCACCTTTTTGACCGTGACAGATGGCTCTGGCAACGGCATGGCGACTTTCTCCCCGATTAAGCTGGGTCAGAATGCGCCGGCGGTAATCTTCATCATCAATATAATTAAGCAGATACAGCGTTTTGTTGATGCGCCCCACTTCAATGATTGCCTGAGTCAGTCCGGAAGGACGTTCACTTTTCAGCAATGAACGGACCAGCACTGAAACCTGTACTTTGCCCAGCTTCAGGGAGCCAGCGGTCCGGATCATTTCGTCCCACTGAAGGACTATTTTTCGGGGATCTGATTGCCCTCTGGCAATATCATTCAGCACGCCATAGTCGGCATCATGGTCCATTCGCCAGAAAACCGAAGCACCGGCATCAGCCAGGCGTGGAGAAAACTGGTATCCCAGCAGCCAGAAAAGGCCAAAGACAAGTTCGCTGGCACCTGCTGTATCGGTCATAATTTCGGTTGGATTCAGCCCGGTCTCCTGTTCCAGAAGACCTTCCAGCACAAAGATAGAGTCCCTCAGCGTCCCCGGTATAACGATGCCATGAAAGCCGGAATACTGATCGGACACAAAGTTGTACCAGGTGATCCCTCTGTTATTACCAAAGTATTTGCGGTTCGGTCCGGCATTGATTGTTCTGACTGGCGTAACAAAGCGCATTCCATCTGCAGATGCCACTTCTCCTCCACCCCATATCTGTGCCAGTGGCAGCGTTGCCTGAAAATCAACCAGTCTGGCATTAGCGCTGGTGATAGTTTCAGCCCGCAGATAGTTCGCTTTTGTCCAGTTCAGCCGGTGTCGGGTCAGTGCAGGAACATTTGATCTGATCAGTGGTTCCAGACCGATATTGCAGGCTTCAGCCATCAGCACGGCGCTGATGCTGACGGGCAGATCATCAACTCTGGCACTGGCTTCACTAGCATGGAAAAACTCATCAGCAAATCCGGTATGGGCGTTAATTTCGAGCAGCAACTCCGTTAAATCCACCGGAGGGAGTAGATCACTGATCATTTTGCTCAGTCGTTTCAGACTGTCCGGCTCATCAAGACTGGCGAGGGGAGAAATTGTCAACCGGGGCTTCGGGCCAGAAACATCGAGTTCGACAGCCTCATTTTCGCAAAGACGTGCAGCAACCTGTCTGTAACGACTATCAAGCTGATGACCCAGAGATTTTATTGCTTCCTGCGGGTCTGTCGGGTGCCCCAAAGAACGATAAACCTTAATCCGGTTTGCCTGCCAGTCAGCACCCTGTAGTAATCTTGCACGAGGATCTCCCCACCGGTTACTGCCGGTAACGTAGACATCCCTCCGCCTCAGACTATCCTGCAGTTTACTGAGAAAGCAGAGCGTGTATCCCCTGCGGGTGATATGTTTTTCCTTGTTAATCACCAGCCGTTTCCATGACCGACTGATAATTTCCGTTGGTGCGTCGTCAAAAAACTGCCGCCGTGAGCTGAACTCCCGGCTGAGGTAGTCACAGGCATTCAGAGTGGTAACCCCGGCAGGTGCGGATGAAAATTTAACGGTATTCAGCAGATGGGGCAGGAAACGACGAACGCGCCCGTACTGCTCCACCATTTCTTCATGAAAATTATCGTCTGAGGGCCGGGCAATTTCACGGACAAGCGTGATGATTTCAGCCAGCTTTTGCCTTGGGATGTAGCTGAACACCTCAGCACGAATCGATTCGTCCGGTGTTTCTTCTTTCAGCAGGTACGAACATGCGCTGGCGAGCGCCAATGCAGATTTATCCAGATCCTTCAGCGAGCGGAGCCGTTTTTTCTGCCCAATCTTTCTGGCGTCACGGATGATAACGGCCAGCATGGCGTCCAGAACGTCCAATGCATCATCCAGCGCCAGCGTTTCCCATGCAAGGACAAAGGCAACCAGAACCGCCATCCTTTTCTGCGGTGACATCCTGGCAATATTGAACACCGAAGTCATACCAGCATAACGTGCGAGATTTTTCAGGCGCACAGCCGGGAGTGTACTCAGGTTTTCAGCATGCAGGCCAAAATCGTTCAGAGTTTTCCAGCGTTCAATTGCTTCATTAAACGCCGGACCACTGATGGTCACAGGGCCCTTTTTCAGTGATTCCAGTAAAGACAGGCGGCTGCAATCAGTTGGCCCCAGCAGCATCTCCAGCTGTGAACGCTGTTCGGCTGACGGTATCAGTGCCAGTTTGTTCCACAGGCGCAACGTCGCCTTTTCCCTTACCTCTGAAATCAACCGGGTCAGCGTAGTGGCTCCGGGGAGAATAATACGATGTTGCATAAGCCACCCTGTCGCCAGATCGAAAAGCAGGCCAGGACGTTCGTTGCTTATCCAGCTCCGGGTATATAAAAGACGGGTAAGGCGAAATGTCCAGGGCCAGGCAAATTCACGATACTGATAGTGCTGACGTATCAGCGCTGCATGCTCACGGCGGGTATTTTCCCTCTGACCGTATTCTGCAAGAACGGTGATATCACGAATCCCGAGCTGTCTGTCGGTAAAATGCCGGACGCCGGAAGGAATATGATTCATATCGGTGAGGAAGGTGCCCAGAAAACGGACACATCCAATTTGCAGGGCAATGCCCAGACGGTTGTGATCACCTCTGCTTTTTCCGATAAATTCCTTGTCTGCTTCATCAAGGTGAAAATATCGTGCCAGCTGAAGCTCATCCGGTTCACCGGTGAATCTGCCATAGCTTTCAGTCTGCTCAGTGGTCAGAAAGTCAACGGGCATATCGGCCTCCCTGCCTGACGGGCATTTAGTAACATTTTTCCAACCGTACGAAATGTTATAAATTCTCGGACACACTAAAATGGTGTTGTCTAGGTGTCTATTAAATCGATTTTTTGTTATAACAGACACCCACTGTCCGATATTTGATTTAGGATACATTTTTATGCGACTTTTTGGTTACGCACGGGTATCAACAAGCCAGCAGTCCCTCGATATTCAGATCAAGGGGCTTAAAGAGGCGGGGGTGAAAGCCAGTCGCATATTTACCGACAAAGCATCCGGCAGTTCTACCGACAGGAAAGGACTGGATCTGCTGCGAATGAAGGTGGAGGAAGGTGACGTCATCCTGGTGAAGAAACTCGACCGGCTTGGCCGCGACACTGCCGATATGATCCAACTGATAAAAGAATTCGACGCTCAGGGAGTCGCGGTCCGATTCATAGACGACGGGATCAGCACCGACGGTGAAATGGGGAAAATGGTTGTGACCATTCTTTCAGCTGTAGCCCAGGCCGAACGCAGGAGGATTCTGGAGCGTACGAACGAAGGACGGCAGGAGGCCAGGCTGAAAGGTATCCGGTTTGGCCGAAAGCGCATCATCGACAGAAATAGTGTACTGGCACTTCATCAGCAGGGAACTGGTGCAACAGATATTGCCCGCCGGCTCAGTATTGCCCGTTCCACTGTTTATAAAATTCTGGAAGATGAGAGCCGGGTTAATCTGAGCAAAATTTGAGGACGAACATGAGTGATGTAAAGGCATTCAACAATTGCATGAGTGTGTTCTGGCGACAGCATGAAGCCGAATTCTCTCGCTTTCTGACATCGAAGACAGGTGATAGCGAAAAAGCAGCAGACCCGGAGAAGACGAAGGTGATTATCGTGACGCTTGCCGAAACGACACCTGTACTGGAAGCCGCTAACCTGCAGCAGGATCTACGCCGAGCTGGCATCGAGCCGTGGGCATGGGTCGTTAATAACAGCCTGGCAGCTGCTCAACCGTCTTCGCCTTTCCTGAAGATCAGGGCGAACCGCGAGCTGCCTCTCATCTCTGATGTGGAAGAGCAGTATGCAAAGCGTATTGCATTAACAGCGCTACAGAGCGAAGAGCCGGTTGGTATTGACCTGCTGGAAGAAATGGCGAAGTAATAATGAAGGGGGCAAATGCCCCCTTCGTCTTTATTTCAGTCTTTTACCTGAATCATCAACGACTTTTTCACCGTCTTCCTTGGTGAAAGCCGCTTTCTGGGCATCTGGAAGGATATCGAGAACAACCTCTGAAGGACGGCAAAGTTTAGTTCCCAGTGGCGTCACTACGATCGGACGGTTGATCAGAATCGGATGCTGTAGCATAAAGTCGATGAGCTGGTCGTCAGTAAATTTATCTTCTGCAAGACCCAGTTCCTCATACGGCTCGACGTTCTTACGCAGCAAAGCCCGGACGGAAATGCCCATATCCGCAATGAGTTTGAGCAGCTCATCGCGTGAAGGTGGAGTCTCAAGGTAAAGAATAACGGTCGGCTCGATACCGCTGTTGCGGATCATCTCCAGCGTATTACGCGACGTGCCGCAGGCTGGGTTGTGATAAATGGTGATGTTGCTCATATCAGTATCTCATTACAAAGTGAAAGAGAGACGTAGCGCCAGCGCGGCCAGCGTTACAAACAGCACAGGCAGAGTCATGACGATCCCGGTGCGGAAATAGTATCCCCATGTGATGGTCATGTTCTTCTGTGAAAGGACATGCAGCCAGAGCAACGTTGCCAGGCTACCAATAGGTGTAATTTTCGGTCCAAGATCGCAGCCAATCACGTTGGCAAAAATCATCGCCTCTTTGATAACGCCTGTTGCAGTGCTGCCATCAATAGAGAGAGTACCAACCAGCACGGTAGGCATATTGTTCATGATGGAAGAGAGGAAAGCCGTCAGGAAGCCAGTACCAAACGTCGCGGCCCAAAGTCCTTTATCTGCCAGCACGTTCAACACACCGGAGAGGTATTCTGTTAGTCCGGCATTACGCAGACCATAGACCACCAGATACATTCCCAGAGAGAATATGACGATCTGCCATGGCGCACCGCGAAGCACTTTGCCAGTGTTAATGGCATGGCCTCGCTTCGCCACCGCAAACAGAATGACAGCCCCTACAGCAGCAATCGCACTGACCGGGATACCCAACGGCTCAAGGACGAAAAAGCCAACCAGAAGAAGGATCAACACTATCCAGCCGGTTCTGAAGGTTGCCAGATCTTTAATCGCTTTTGCCGGTGCTTTCAGGAGAGCCAGGTCGTAAGTTGGCGGAATATCTTTGCGGAAGAACAGATGCAGCATCACCAGCGTGGCGATAATGGCTGCGATATCCACCGGCACCATTACCGACGCATACTCAGTGAAACCCAGCCCAAAGAAGTCTGCAGAAACGATGTTAACCAGGTTGGACACGATAAGCGGCAGACTGGCCGTATCGGCAATAAACCCGGCGGCCATGACAAATGCCAGCGTAGTGCCTTTGCTGAAACCTAATGCAAGCAGCATGGCGATAACAATTGGCGTCAGAATCAATGCCGCACCATCGTTGGCAAACAGTGCCGCCACCGCTGCGCCGAGCAAAACGATATAGGTAAACAGCAAACGCCCGCGACCGTTACCCCAACGTGAAACGTGCAGCGCCGCCCATTCGAAAAAGCCCGATTCATCGAGCAGAAGGCTGATAATAATCACGGCAATAAAGGTCGCCGTCGCATTCCAGACAATATTCCACACTACAGGGATATCACCAAAATGGACTACGCCAGAGATCAGCGCCAGTACCGCGCCCAGCGTCGCACTCCAGCCGATCCCTAATCCCTTCGGTTGCCAGATAACCAAAACGATGGTCAGGACAAAAATAGCGCCTGCCAGTAACATAAATCCTCCAGACAGGACGGCTTTGCCGCCCTGTATATACAAAAAAAATTAAACAACCAGCTCTCTGAGTTTCTCGATGCCAGTGGGCTCTGCAGCCATTACCGGTACTAACGCTATGCGGCTTGCATGCTGGTTTTTCACAACCTCGATTTGAGGACGCTCTTGTAGGGCGCGCTGGCAAAGCAGCGGCGATTGCGTCTGTGCAATCGAAAGGCTGTTATTGATAATCCAGCCCCAGGGATGAATCCCCGCACGTTCAAGATCGGACTGCAGGTTTGCCGCTTCCAGTACAGGTGTGGTTTCAGGCAGAGTGACCAGCAAAACTTTGGTACGTTCCTGGTCCTGAAGCTGCATCATCGGAGTGGTAAAATGACCTTTATCCCCCATCTTCCTGGCAATCTCACGGTGATAAGCCCCGGTAGCATCAAGCAGTAATAGCGTATGCCCGGTAGGTGCCGTATCCATGACCACAAACCGTTTGCCAGCTTCACGAATTACGCGTGAAAACGCCTGGAACACCGCAATCTCTTCTGTGCAAGGAGAACGTAAATCCTCTTCGAGCAGCCGTTTCCCAGCCTCATCCAGATCCCTGCCTTTCGTCTCAAGAACATGCTGACGATAGCGTTCAGTTTCATCGTGAGGGTTGATTCGGCTGACCTGCAGATTTTTGAGGCTGCCATTGAGCGTTGTACTGAGATGTGCAGCAGGATCTGAGGTGGTGAGATGCACATCAAAACCCTTATCCGCCAGACTGACGGCGATAGCCGCAGCCATTGTGGTTTTGCCCACACCACCTTTGCCCATCAGCATAATCAAACCGTGTTCACTGCGGGCGATATCATCAACCAGGACAGACAACGACATATTCTCTGGCTTGTTCTGTGGGCTTTGTTCAGGAAGCGATGTTATCTCAGCGTGTTCGTTGAGCAGGCCTTTCAATGCGGATACACCAACCATGTTCAGCGGCTGCAGGTATAAGTTGTCTGTCGGCAAATCAGATAACCCGGCAGGAAGATTTGCCAGCGCCTCTTGCTCCCGTTGCCATATTGCAGCGGCCAGTGCATCACGTTCTGCTTCGCTCGCAGGCAGGACACCGTTAATGACTAAATACTGATTTTTAAGGCCAATAGCTGATAATTCGTCATGAGTACGAGCGACTTCCTGCAGTGTTGATTTTTGCAATCGCGCGACCAGCACAAGGCGAGTTCGTTCAGGATCGGATAATGCCTCAACCGCATGAGCATATTGCTCGCGTTGTTTTTCCAGCCCAGCCATTGGACCAAGACAGGAAGCACCATCCGGGTTACTTTCGATGAAGCTGCTCCAGGCTCCGGGAAGCTGAAGAAGGCGAATAGTGTGGCCAGTTGGGGCAGTATCAAAAATGATGTGATCAAAGCGGGTCAGCAGAGAAGCGTCAGTCAGTAAGCCAGTAAACTCGTCGAATGCAGCGATCTCTGTCGTACAAGCTCCTGAAAGCTGTTCACTGATGCTGTTAACAACGTCATCAGGCAAAAGACCTTTAATAGGGTCAACGATTCTGGCGCGGTATTGCTGGGCGGCGTCCTGCGGGTCAATCTCCAGAGCCGAAAGACCAGACACAGCAGTCACGGGCTGGATAGTGTTACCGATAGTCTGATCGAATACCTGACCGACATTGGAAGCCGGGTCGGTACTGACAAGCAGAACACGCTTTCCCAGTTCAGCCAGACGTATAGCCGTTGCGCAGGAAATCGAAGTTTTGCCTACACCTCCCTTACCGGTGAAAAACAGGTAAGACGGGATATTCTCTAAGAATTTCATATGTCCTCCTGACATACTCAACAACAGGAAGTTTTACCACCACAGCAACTGGTGGAAGCTAAACCCACCTTTTCCAGCGGTATACCAAACCAGCGAGCCAGTTCAGCGCGTTTTGGGTATCGCCCGGCCATCACCGTTTCACCATCAAGCAACAGCAGCGGAAGCCCTTCAGCTCCAGAAGCCTCAAGGAATGCTTTCGCTTTTTCGTTCTCAACGAAGCTCATAGGCTGCTGCGCCAGGTTATAACGTTCGATCTGAACCCCACGCCCTTTCAGCCATTGCACATCAGCAGAAAAATTGACCAAAACCTGATCGACATCTGAACCACAAACGCCGGTACTGCAGCACATCGCCGGATCAAACACCGTTAACATTTTCATCTTTAACACCTCATATTCGTAAAAACATATATGTACAGGCAAAATTTTTAGATACAAACAGCCTTACCGCTGCCAGAGCAGTTGGCCGATGCCAGCTTACGGGCGATGGCCTGTACGTCGTCCTGTTGACTTAACCAGGCCTGCTCAATCACCAGGGCAGCCCAGGAAGGAATATGCGGGGATAAGCGATAATGAACCCATTTCCCCTGCTTGCGATCCAGCAACAGGCCACTTTCCCGAAGCATCGCCAGATGGCGGGAGGTCTTGGGTTGTGATTGTTCCAGCGCTGTGCAGAGATCGCATACGCACAGCTCCCCCATCTCCCTGAGCAGTAGCACGATACCCAGGCGGGTTTCATCAGATAGTATTTTGAAAAGTTGTAGGGATGCAATTTCTGGCATTATGTACTCCTGCTATGAATGGGTATTGTCTCTCCACCAAAACAAGAAGTCAAAATCATATGTGTTTTCTCGCATGTGAGTGCAGGTGTCACTATGCGGTTGAAAAACGACCTGATGTGCGATCGTTACGTTAGTTGGGTAGGTAAAAAAGTCATTTGAGGCTAAAACATTGCTTAGTGCGGGCTTTCAGTTCATAGAGAAGAATGAATAATATCAATTATAACAATTGGTTATTTCCTTAGCGTACGTTTTCGTTCCATTGGCCCTCAGACCCCACGGAGCGTGCAGGATGGATGAGAAAGAAGTGAATTTTTCACTCAGCTATGAACAGCTGGCCGCGACAACAACAGAGGTCATTGAAGCTATCAAAAAGCGCCAGGATCAGACGACGGCAGCGAAAATTTCCAGTGTGGAAGCTGTCATATTTCTGTGGTCTGAGCTTGCTAAAGCAGGGGCATCCGACTTCAGCCCGGTACAGGCTGACCTCCGTCGTTTTCAGGAACGTGTAGCCGGAATGAAAGAATGAATGGAACGGTAAAAAGCCGACGTCCGTCACCGCTGCAGCGGCGGGTGCTGATTGTGCTGGCCGCCCTCGATGCGAAACGTCCGGGGCCGGTGGCGACGCGGGATATCGAGCGGGTGCTGGAGCAGGGCGGGGACGCCCCGGTGTACGGGCCGAACCTGCGCGCCTCCTGCCGGCGCATGGAAGCTGCGGGCTGGCTGCGCACCCTGCGCGCCCCGAACCTGCAGCTGGCCGTCGAGCTGACGGAGGCCGGTCGCGGCATTGCAGAACCGCTCTTCCAGGCAGAACGCGAGGCTGAAACGGCACGACAACGGCTGACAGACGTCCGGCGTCTGCCGTTACGCCAGACGGCTGCCGGTGATGCGGTGGCGCTGCAGCTGGATGACGACCATTACACCATCAGGGAAGCGGCCTACGTGATCCGTCCGGACGGGTCCACCTGCCTACAGCTGACGGATGCCGGCGGCATACGCCGGATAAAAGAGGGCGATCCCCTGCAGGTGGCCAGCTGGTATCAGACCTGTTTTGATGCAGGACTGCCGGTCACCATCCAGGTGAATGAGAGCCGGGACTGACCGACACCACATGCAAGGAATGAGAACAGAAGAATGAAATTAACAGAACCCAAACTGAATACGCTGATCGATAATCTGAATGCCCTGATTTGTGAGGACAGCCTGCTGACGCGCCAGGAGCGCGAGGATTTGGTCCGGGCCGTCGCCGCCATCGGTGCCATGAAAGCGCGCGTCAGTATGAAGAAGTCCAGCGTTCCGGCAGCGTCGAAACTAAAGGAAGAGAAACAGGAACGTGTGCCCGACCCACGTTTTCCGCATGCCGGCGAACCCTGGCGGGAAGAAGAGGGGACGATGCTGCTTGATGCCCTCGAATCCGTACCGGACGAAGAGGTGGGCGTTCATCTGTTCTGGCTGGCCGAAAAGCTGGGGCGTACCCCCTACAGTGTGGCCTGTAAAATAGCGGTTCTCCGGGACATGCCAGAAGAGTGGAAAGATCAGTACCGCAAGGTTTCGGATGATATCCGCAAGTCAGGCCTGAGCATCAGCGATTATGTTCAGCATAACGGGCTGAATTAACCGCTTTCCGTCCTGTTCTGTCGGTACACGGGGTTGTCTCATAGACAGATCTGAAGCGTACCACTTAAGATAAGCGACTTCTTCCCGGTGCTATTGCATAAATTACATGACCAGACAGGAATGGCTGTTATGCCTCAGACGCTGTACTTCCAGAGACACGCTTGAAAAAGTGATAGAAAAAAACAAATACGATCTGACCGACGACGAACTGGAACCCTTTAAGGAAGGTGCGAATAAGCAGGTCATGTCTTCCCAAGCTGACTCGCTGATTAAAATTTCGCGGATCTGGGCCGATTTTTTTCCCGCAAACACATCGAATCAGCCTATTTAGGCTATTTTTTCCACCATTTCTGGCGTTATTTCCGGTTTTTACTGAGATCTCTCCCACTGACGTATCATTTGGTCCACCCGAAACAGGTTGGCCAGGGTGAATAACATCGCCAGTTGGTTATCGTTTTTCAGCAGCCCCTTGTATCTGGCTTTCACGAAGCCGAACTGCCGCTTGATGATGCGAAACGGGTGCTCCACCCTGGCATGGATGCTGGCTATCATGTATTCGATGTTGATGGCCGTTTTGTTCTTGCGCGGATGCTGCTTCAAGGTTTTTACCTTGCCGGGACGCTCGGCGATCAGCCAGTCCACATCCACCTCGGCCAGCTCCTCGCGCTGTGGCGCTCCTTGGTAGCCGGCATCGGCTGAGACAAATTGCTCCTCTCCATGAAGCAGATTACCCAGCTGATTGAGGTCATGCTCGTTGGCCGCGGTGGTGACCAGGCTGTGGGTCAGGCCACTCTTGGCATCGACACCAATGTGGGCCTTCATGCCAAAGTGCCACTGATTGCCTTTCTTGGTCTGATGCATCTCCGGATCGCGTTGCTGCTCTTTGTTCTTGGTAGAGCTGGGTGCCTCAATGATGGTGGCATCCACCAAAGTGCCTTGGGTCATCATGACGCCTGCTTCGGCCAGCCAGCGATTGATGGTCTTGAACAATTGACGGGCCAGTTGATGCTGCTCGAGCAGGTGGCGGAAATTCATGATGGTGGTGCGATCCGGCAGGGCGCTATCCAGGGATAATCGGGCAAACAGGCGCATGGAGGCGATTTCGTACAGGGCATCTTCCATGGCACCGTCGCTCAGGTTGTACCAATGCTGCATGCAGTGAATACGCAGCATGGTCTCCAGCGGATAGGGCCGTCGGCCATTGCCCGCCTTGGGATAAAACGGCTCGATGACAGCGGTCATATTCTGCCATGGCAGAATCTGCTCCATGCGGGAGAGGAAAATCTCTTTTCGGGTCTGACGGCGCTTAGTGCTGAATTCACTATCGGCGAAGGTGAGTTGATGGCTCATGATGTCCCTCTGGGATGCGCTCCGGATGAATATGATGATCTCATATCAGGAACTTGTTCGCACCTTCCTTAGGATTTTCGCCACTGAATAAATTATAATAAATTGATTTTATAAGATATTCGTCATGGGCTATATGACCAGTACGAGTTGCATGCTCTAATGTTTCAGATGCCAGTATATGTGCGGCTTCAGCAAACATCCCAGGCCAACCCTTACTCAGCATAGACAGTCCTTTAAGGACTCTTATCTGAATCTCCCTCATACTCGCACCATCACGTGCAACAGGTAAGAAAAAGTCTTCCAGTAGGTCTTTGATCTGAAGTGGCGCAACATGTACTGAAGGATATATCACTTCAGTTTCATCTATTTTATTCTGCGCGTAAGCGGAGAGTATTCGAACACCTCTGCCAATGACATCAATCGCAGTACCGGGATCGTTTACTGCGGGCGAAAGGGCCCTGCAGGCTATTTCGGCCATGACGCTGAGACAGAATCGGGGATCCTGAGCAAATGAACGCACATCCGAGACAATGATCGTTTCAAGTAAATCGGTACAGATTGATGACTCCTGACCAGAACTCAGGTACAAAACTGGCATCGATGGATGTATGAAACTGCCTGGCTGCGCCACAAGATATACATGACGAGGATCATTGCTCAGCAGACTGCCGAGCTTGACCATGTCAATATATTCAACATAGCCAATTTTCTCCGGATATACGGCAACAGTTCCTTTTGGTTGTTCATTGTTCTCAAGCCATGGATATCCGCCAAGACATGGACTTTTTGCTCTCGCAATAAATGTCTCGATCGCCGCCTGTTCTACTTTTGCTGTTGTCTCACCTACCCTGCCCAGAGAGGTCAAATGCTGTATCCAGCGAAGCAATGTGATGATTATTAAGGCAATGACAACCAGTGTTACAATGAATAAAATGACTCTACCCCTTTCTCCGTAGGCTCCCATATTGAGGGCAATAATCCCTACCAGGCTGAAGAGAAAAGAACCGATAAAAGTGGCCAGTACATTTTGTGTGGTTACGTCTTCTACAACTAAACGCGTGGCTCTGGGCGTCACATTAGTAGTGGCTGAACCGTAAGCGGTGACCATGATACTCAGTGAAAATGTGGTCACCGCCAGCATACTCGATGCCAGTATGTTCAGAATATTATCAACTGCTTCCGCACCAACCTTCACTGATACTGACTCTGGGATCATTGATCTAAAAAGAATAGATAAAAGGGCCGTTATTATTGCTACCATTGCAAATAACGTTGCCCTGAACCATAGTTTTTTAAGTGTCTGCCTGAGAATCCATTGCCAGCGTAAAATCATTCAGCATATCCTTGTATTAAGTTCGGGAAAATAAATGCCGCCCGGCAGGACGGCATTTTTGTATTAACGAACGAGGTGCAGGAAGTGCAGGTGTTTTTCGTACTGGTCCAGTATGTCATTAATCAGCTGTTCCTGATTCCAGCCCATCACATCATAGTTTTGACCGCCTTCTTTCAGATAGACCTCAGCGCGATAATATCGATGTTGCTCAACCTGCTGCTCGTCATTGTCCATTGCAGCCATGGCGAAAGCCGGTGAGTTATAGCCACGAAGTCTCACTTCATAAATAAAGTTCAGCTCATTGCCCAAATCGACTTCAAGCCGAATTCGTTCGTCATCAGTATCACTTATATGGCTTATCGTTCCCTGTTTATTCAGTTCTTCCTGAACCAGCGTCATGGCGGGCTGGATAACGTCGCCCATAAAGCGTATCACAAGAGAGCGCTTTGGCAGATAAGCGATATTGCGCAAGCGTCTCTGCCATGGAATCGGGTTACGCGCTGCAGTCGGAGCAATAGTCGCCATGCTCAGGCTTTCACGCTTGGTCAAATCCCGACGCAGGGCTTTTAATAATCCGTATATGGATATCAGTAAAATCACTGAGAAAGGTAATGCGCTCGCTATTGTCACGGTTTGCAGCGCGCTCAGTCCCCCCGCAATCAGCAGTGCGATTGCCACAATCCCTATGAGCGAGGCCCAGAAAATTCGCTGCCATACAGGCGTGTTAGCGACGCCACCCGATGCCAGCGTATCAACAACCATTGCCCCGGAGTCAGCCGAGGTGACAAAGAAGACAATGACCATCGCCATTGCAATAAATGACAGCACGGAAGAAAACGGGAAATGCTCCAGGAAATTAAACAGGGCCAGCGCGACATCCTGCTGAACGGTATTGGCGAGATCAGCCGCCCCCTGGTGCATAATGAGATAGATTGCGCTGTTACCAAACACCGTCATCCACATGAGCGTGAAGCCGGCGGGAACAAACAGCACGCCGGTGACAAACTCGCGAATGGTTCGACCGCGCGAGACTCTTGCGATGAACATCCCCACAAACGGCGACCATGAAAGCCACCATCCCCAGTACAGTAATGTCCAGCCCCCCAGCCAGTTGCTCGACTTAGGTTCATACGCATAAAGGTTAAAAGTTTTACTCACCAGTTCAGAAAGATAACCGCCCGTATTTTCCACAAATGACTTCAGCAGAAGCACGGTTGGTCCCAGACACAGGACCAGCGCCAGCAGCAGCACTGCCAGGCCCAGGTTGAGCTCAGACAGTATACGTATTCCCTTGTCCAGGCCGGACACCACCGAAATCGTCGCTAAACCAGTGATGACAACGATTAGAATCACCTGCACCGTTTCATTAATAGGCACCCCGAAAAGATGATTCAAACCAGCATTCACCTGCAAAACACCGTACCCCAGCGATGTCGCAACGCCAAAGACGGTGCCAATAACGGCGAAAATATCAACCGCATGGCCTACAGGTCCGTATATGCGCTCGCCAATAATGGGATAAAGTGCGGAACGCAGCGTTAAAGGCAGACCGTGACGGTAACTGAAAAAGGCCAGGATCAGTGCCACAATGGCATAGATTGCCCATGCGTGCAGGCCCCAGTGGAAGAACGTCAGGCGCATTGCTTCCTTCGCTGCCGCAACGGTCTCTGGAGTGCCGACAGGAGGTGAAAGATAATGCATCACAGGTTCAGCAACGCCAAAGAACATCAGGCCGATCCCCATCCCTGCCGAGAAAAGCATCGCAAACCAGGAGTGATAGCTAAAATCAGGCTGCGCATGGTCCGGACCCAGTTTGATATCACCGTAGCGTGAGAGTCCCAGGAACGAGACACTCAGTAGAATCAGGGCCACTGCAAGGATGTAGAACCAGCTGGCATTCGTGAAGATTTGTTGCTGAAGTAGTTTAAAATTTTTGTCGGCGACATCCGGGAATACAGCGGCAAAGGCGACAAGAAGGAAAATTAACAAAGCAGATGTAAAGAATACCGCTTTGTTAATCTGGCTTTTAGACTTCTTTTGGATTGTATCATTTTCACTCATAATCATTTATTCCATTAATTAAAATCCGCACTGTATAGAGGGTACTACATCTCAAAGATTAGCAAACTTCAACTTACGATGCGGCGTCAATCGGAATGCAGAGTGCAAGAGTGGCCATACAGATATCCTGTTGATAGTCTGCCAGCCGTCTTCTGGAGCATTTGATTTGCATAAATTGCATCAGATCTGGGGATTCACTTTGATTAGAGCAATATTGAGAATGACTTACTAACGTCTGATGTTGCGTAAAGCGGGCTTTAAGGATGGTCGCAATGTCAGAGGTAAGGACAGACGTTCAGGATGCAAATAATCAGTGCCGGTTCGTCGCTGATTTTCCTTCAGGCTGACTTGTCCAAAACGAGTAACAATCGCCGGTGATGCTGCCAACTTACTGATTTAGTGTATGATGGTGTTTTTGAGGTGC